>JAZSFP010000007.1:0-353398 GCA_045532295.1 Pumilibacteraceae bacterium
AAGATAGCGTTCCCCCGGAAAAATATTGTGTAGATTTTGAAAAAGATTATTACTATTGTACTGTTTTCGGAGAAGGTTATGTTTTTTATATAGTGTTCATACCAGAACGGTTAACATTGATAGCATTTTATAAATATTAGGTAGAAAGGAGGCTTATTATGGCAACGAAAATAGTGCAAATAATAATGAAAATTATAGTCGGGCTTTTTATAGTTTTGATTGCGCTCTTTCTTTTTACGATAATCATTTTGCCTATAATATTAGGCGTAGGTAGTTTGATATATAATTTAACGATGGAAAAAGCGAGTGATTACACTACGGAAGAACACTTAGAAAGAATAACTGAAATAGTTA
Organism: Pumilibacteraceae bacterium; assembly: GCA_045532295.1. GTDB lineage: Bacteria > Bacillota > Clostridia > Christensenellales > Pumilibacteraceae > UBA10677. Next base: position 355 of record JAZSFP010000007.1, read on the forward strand.
GAGAAAAATATATAAACAGCCAAAACTATGATTATACGAGTTTTAGCGTTTATCCATTGTATGATGAAAATGAAAAAGTCAATTACGTGTTAGTAGAATTCGAACCGCAGGGCTTTTATATAGTACAAATAAGAGAGAAAGGACACGGGCTTTATCTTAGACATCATTATGAAGAAACATCGTGGACGCCGTACACGGTTGTTCGAGAAATAAATGAAAAGGGGAAAGAAGAGGTTATCTACAATTTTGAACTTGATGAGAACGGTGAAATGGTGGAATACAATTGTAGCCCATATAAATTAGCAGGGGTTCTTAATGAAAAATTGTATCTTTTGAGGTTGTCGCCAGCGGTAAAAAAGGATAATAAATTTATTAATTTAATTTCGAATCAAGAAATCAATATGATAGAGCGAGACTCTCACGAAGAAAAATTTCTTGAGGCGGGATTTCGGTCTTTATTATAAAGAGGGAAAAGTATGAAAAAGATTAAAGCGTTTTTATTAAATATACAACTATCGCATTGACAATGGCAATTTCCCACTGTATAATATAAGTAGAAAAGGAGACTCGGTTTATGCAAAAGATTAGCGAAATTTTTCAAATATTGAGAAAAGATAGAAAACGAGGCGTTGAATATTTATATTCCGTTTATTATCATAAAATGTACGGAATAGCCTTTTCTATTGTTCAAAACGAGCAAAAAAGCGAAGATATCGTGCATAATTTCGTGTTAAAAATACTTTCTATGAAAGAAGATTTATTACCTGTTAAGGGCGAATTAAAGTGGTTATATATTTCCGTAAAGAATACGGCGTTGTCGTATAGACGAAAAGAAAAGATTGAAAGAGATATTGATACGGTTATTCTCGATGGTAAAGACAAAAATATTGAAGATTTTGTCGATATGGAGAGTTTTTACGCTATTATAAAAACGCTTGACGAAGAAAGACGAGAAGTAGTTACGTTAAAAATTCTCGGTGGATATACTCACAGAGAAATTGCGCAAATGCTATCAAAACCTATAGGAACAATTCAATGGCTGTTTAATACTTCTATAAAAAAACTTAAAGTAAGTCTAGCGGTAATGTTCGTGGGTTTTGTATCGGTTTTCGTTGCAACGATATGGACCCTGTGGGGAACTCTAACGTATCATCCCACGCAAAACCCCTCGCTTGGCGTTTTGCCTTCGAGTAGTGAAAATCCATTCCTATTACCATTAGTGGTTTTAACCATAGTAACCGTTTTGTTTGCTGTCGTTCAGTTGATTATTTATACAAATTCAGATAAAATATCCGTAGCGAAAAGGAAAGTCCATTGAGGACTTTTTCTTTTTTACCAACAAAACTATCTTCGTATTGCGTCTTATAAATAAACGGAGGAGGTGAAAAAATGAAAAAGTTTATCGCTTTAGTTTTGGTTGTTTGTTGTATGCTATGTTCTTTTGGGTGTGGCAACGGAGAATGTTATAGTGAAGGAGATTTTGAACTAATAATTTTTGCGAACAAAAAAAAGGTGAGAGTAGGCGAAAAAGTAGTTTTATGTGTGGTTCTCACTAATATCAGTGAAAAAGATATAGAAGTTAAAATTCGTCACGGCAAAGAGGTTTGGGTAGGTATTTTTGCTGACGCCAAGACCAAAGAGCCGATAGTGAGTATGCCTCACGGCAGTAGTCAAACCTCTCGCGCAGAGGAAAAGAAAGTTATTATTAAAAGTGGCGAGGAAGTCGTGCGAATAAAGGAAATCGTAATTGAAGTACCGCAAGAGCCGTTTAGGTGTTTTGCGTTTTGTTCGTTTGTCGATGGTAGCAACGCTAATTTTTATATTCAAAGTGAAGATTTTTTTATCACGGTTTTGGAGGATTAAAACTTATGAAAAGGAAGTTGTTTGTAAGTGGCATTATAGTTTTTGTTTTAGTTTGTATTCTACTATTACCCATTAGCAATATAAATTTTGATGAAAAACATGAGAAACAAATAACACAAGATAGTAGAACGGAAAGACAAGAAGAAACTTTGTATGAAAAAATAATGAGTCAATTTGTTATTGATGATGAAAGATATTCAAATAATTTTGCCGGTATATATAAAAATCAAGAAGATGAGTTGATTGTAGGTGTACTAGAACTTGGCGATTATAATACTTTTGGGGGAGAAGTATTATATGTAGAACAAGAATTTTCATATAATTATTTGTTATCATTGAAGAAAAGAATAGTAAATATTATGAAGGACTTTCCTAATTTTGTTGGGGTTGGCATAAAAGATGATTACAATAGATTAGATGTTTTTGTTGAAAGAAGCCAACAAACAGAAGAAATAGAAAGATTATTAAAGAAGGAGGATTTACTTGACAATAAAGCCATTAATTATATAGTTAAGGAAGGAATTAGAACAACCTCTAACTCAACGGCGTATGGTGGAGATAGAATCAATACACAAACTTTAGGAATAGAGGGGAGGTTTGGAACAATTTGCGCAAATGCTTATGATAATAGCACTGGGAAGTATGGAGTATTGACAAATTATCATGTTGCAAAAAGCGATGAGATGTTTTTAGGGGGTTCTTTTGGCGCAAAAATTGGAACAGCAACAAAGGTACATTTAGGTGGAACTTTGGATGCCGCATTTATTCCGTTTGAAAATCAGAACAATTGGGAAATTACAAAAAACGCTATAAGTGGAACAAGTATATACTCAAATATTTATCTAGGAAAAAAAGAAGATATTATTGTTAATGCACCAATTATAAAATTTGGACAAACAACAGGCATTACGGATGGGGTGATTACTCACACAAACTATAGTGCGGTTGTAAATTACGGCACAACGGAAGAATCCAATTTTGTAACAATAGAAAAAGCCTTTCGTTGTAGCGCAAAAAGTGAACCTGGCGATAGTGGCGGACCAATATATTATAATGATAAAGGTAAATTGTGGCTTATTGGAATGGATTTTGCTGGACCCACTGATTATATAAATGAAAAATATGCAATCGGCTGCAGTATCTTTGATGTAATGGATACTTTTGACGTAACTCCTATAACAAATGGAACCATGTATTCTACCACAAAAATTAGTGATACTGAATCAAGGTTGGATAGCGTAAATGTTTTTTCAAACGATAGCACAGTCTCAATACCATATATGATAAATGGGGAAATTATTACTGAAATAGGTGAAAATGTTTTTGCTGACCAAACAAGTATCACACAAATCATATTACCAAGCACGGTAACAAAAATCAATTCAGGGGCATTTAAAAATTGCTTAAATCTAACGTCAATATCAGGAACGGGAAATGTGCAATATTTAGGTAGCAACGCTTTTGAAGGGTGTGTAAACCTTGTTGCCGTTGATAGTATGAAAAAATTAACGACGATAGAGTGTTTTGCATTTAAGAATTGCACTAGTTTGACGAGCGTATCTGGATTATCCAACGTATATCAAATAAAAGAAAATGCGTTTGAGGGGTGTAGCAGTCTCGTTAGCGTTGAGGGATTAGACAATTTGTATCAGTTAAAGAATTTTGCATTTAAGGGGTGTTCATCGCTTACTTCTATTTATTTACCTACAAGTTTACATTACATAGGAGACGGCGTATTTTCTGGTTGCAACAATCTTGATATAACCGTATCGCCTGAAAACACTGCTATCACTGCGCAAGATAACATAGTTTACGATATAGGTATGACAAAGATAAGTACGAGCGGAGCGGTGCCATCAACGGTTACTTTGCCGTCAACGGTAACATACATACGCCCCTATGCCTTTGGAAACAATACGAATATAACTAAATTAAACATAAATCAAAGAGTAACGATTGATAATTACGCATTTAGTGGTTGCACTAATTTAACGTCCGTATATTTTTATACGTACGATACGCCCATAGTTGGAAATTGTATATTTGACGGTGTAACTCTTAATATATACGTTCCACACAGTAAGCAGGGTACGTACGCTGCTATTTTCTCCGAGGTAACGACTACGATATCGTTTATACCAATAACTATTATTTACAATAGCGACGGCGTCGTAGTAGGACAAGACGGATATTATTATGGAGCGGTGATGAATGAGCCTATGAATGTTGGCAAGACAGGATATTCTTTTGTTGGATGGTATGATAACGAAGAATATTATGGCGAACCTTACGTTGCAGGGATAATTTTAGACAGCACGGTAAATATCGTACTGTATGCAAAATGGGAAGCAAATGAATATACGATATCGTTTATCTGTGACGGTGTAGAAAGCATTGCGGATAAAACGGTAACTTATAATAGTCCTATTGGAGAACTTCCACAACCAGATAGAGAAGGATATATTTTTAACGGTTGGAAGGATGAATTAGGTAATACTTATACGGCTGAAACGGTTTGGCAAGAGCCAAACAACAAAGTGCTTATAGCACAATGGGACGAAGAAATAATAGTTCCGATAGAATACGCCGTAACGCTAGACAAACAAAATGGTAGTGGCGGAAGCGATTTGGTAAGGGTTTGTTTAAATGATGAAATGCCAGAGGCAACGGCTCCGTCGAGAGAGGGATATAACTTCGAGGGGTATTACACGCAGGAAGACGGCTATGGAACTAAATATTACGATAGCGAGATGAACGGCGTTATTGCTTGGAACATAACGGGCAACGCAACGTTATACGCGTACTGGGTAGCGGAAACGTATAATATTACTTTGGAATTTAACGCAGAGGCGGGAGCGGGCGGAACGACTAGAGTAACGGCAATATATAATGAAGATCTACCCAGTATAACTATTCCAACAAGGTACGGATATATCTTCCAAGGTTATTATCTAATAATAGACTATGAAAAAGTTTATTATTATGATAAAAATGGAATAGGAGAGGTATGGAATATACCAAGAGACAGTACTTTGCAAGCGAGTTGGGAAAAAGAAGAGTTTAACGTAATATTAGATTACAAGGATGGTACTACCGAGAATATTCGTGTGTTGTATAATGAAGGTATTGACTTTGAAGTAAATTACGGTGCGCAATATGTGGCGAATCACGTAGGACACGATTTTAAGGGCTTTTATACTGAACCCGACGGACAAGGAACGTTAGTTTTCGATTGGACGGTAGAGCAAGTAATGGGTGATTATTTATATAAGTTAATTGATATAGGTTGGAAGGTTGGCGGAACAGACCAAACTTTGCACGCGTATTGGACGCCGATTACTTACTCGTATGCTTATGAAATACGTAATTTTAATGACGGTTCACGAATTACAACGAGAACGGTATCAATGACTCACGGAAACGACGTAATGGTAACGGCTCCCACCGTAGACGGATATACGTATAAGAGAATGTGGATAAACAGCGCGTACAGTACCGCAACTAGTAATAAAATTACTGCCGTTCAACTTATGCGAGACCTTTCAACAGGTCTAAACGGCAAGGCTATTATGGTATATAAATCGGGCGGTAGTTGGCTTGAAATGTTGCTGTTTATGGAATACGCTAAAAACGAGTGCGTAGCGGAAGGAACGATGATAACGCTTGCAGACGGAACGCAAAAGGCGGTAGAGGAACTTACCGGTAACGAGTTATTGCTCGTATGGAACTTGCAGACGGGTAGTTTTGATACTGCGCCCGTGTTATTCGTAGACAGCGACCCGACGGCGACTTACAAAGTAATAAACCTTACTTTCTCTGACGGTACGACGGTAAAAGTAATAGGCGAGCACGGATTTTGGGATATAACGCTCAATAAGTACGTGTATTTGCGCTGTGACGCCGAGCAGTACGTAGGGCATTATTTTAGAAAGACGAACGGTAGCGTGCAACTAACAAGCGTAGAGGTGCGCGACGAGGTAACGAGTGCGTGGAGTCCGGTAACGGCAGGGCATTTGTGTTATTACGTAAACGGAATGTTGTCAATGCCGGGCGGAATAGAGGGTTTGTTTAATATCTTTGAAGTAGACGCGGAGACTATGGCGTACGATAGCGAACTAATGGCAAGCGATATAGCGCAGTACGGTTTATATACTTATGAAGAGTTTTACGAGACTTTCCCCATAAGCGAAGAGGCGTTCGAGGCTTTTAACGGACGATATCTAAAAGTGGCGATAGGAAAAGGCTTATTGACCGAGGAAGATATAGCAAGGCTTATACAGACCTATTCGGAGTTTTTGGGATAAAACGGAAAACCGCTGTGGCGAGGCTACGGCGGTTTTTACTTTATTGCATTTTATTCGTAAAATTTACTCGCTGGTCGTGTCGTTATTCGTGTCGTTGTTATATAATAAAGAAAGACGAAAGAGCAATATTTTACTAAAATACCCCGTAAATTGCTTGCATTTTAAGAGGCGTTATGGTAAAATTATTGAGTGAGTAGTCGCCACCGAAAATCGGGGCGAACGGAAGTATCAAACGGCGTAGTGGCAGGCTATAATTAAGTCGAGCCAGAGGAGAAAAGAAAAAATGAAAAATACAAAGCAAATCGTATATGTCGCAACCTTTATAGCGATAATATTCGTAGCGTTACTGCTCGATACGGTAGTGGGCAACTTTATGCCCGTAAAGCCGGCAATATTCTCGCTCCCTGCAGTGTTCACGTTTACCTTGATTTTCGGTTCGTGGCAGTATGCGCTCTTAGGAGGCGCGGCGTTTGGAGTACTGTCCTTTGCCCGCGCTTTTATAACGGGTTCAGTGCCTTTCCAAAATCCCCTCGTATCCATAGTCCCGAGAATCATAGTGGGAATAGTGGCGTACGCGGTATATCTTTTGGGAAGAAAGATATTCGCTAAATCAAAAAAGAGCGAGGGGCTTTCTATTTCTCTTGCGTCGATAATAGGCGTAATCACGAATACCGTAACCGTGCTTTCAATGATGTTCTTAACGAGTTACACCACGCTCGAGGCGGTTTTCGCAACGCTCATTAGCATTAACTTCCCCATTGAAATCGTCGCAACCGCGCTCGTAACGCCTTTCCTCGTGCTTGGAGTAAGACGCGGGCTTAAAATAGAAACCCCCGAGAAAGCGAAAGAGGAGGACAAGCAATGATTTTAGTAATCGACATCGGCAACACTAACGTCAAGTTAGGCGTTTTCAATAGCGACGGCGAAATAGTCCACTCAATGCGCCTTTCCTCGTCTACTCACAAAACCTCGGACGAGTACTTCCTCTCAATCCGCGACCTTTTTGCGCAAAAGGGGATTAAGGTTGGCGATATCGAGGGCGCGATTATAAGTTCGGTAAACCCCAACATTAACTATACCTTCGAGCACCTTATAAGTTATTACTTCCACCTTAAACCTATGATGGTGGGTAGCGGAATAAAAACGGGTCTTAATATCCGTTACGATAATCCCAAGGAAGTGGGCGCGGACAGAATAGTTAATTCGGTAGCGGCAATAAATACTTACGGCGGACCTTGCGTAGTAATTGACTGCGGAACGGCAACGACCTTCAACGTAATCAACGAAAAGAACGAGTTCGTGGGAGGCGCAATCAGTTTTGGACTTAAAGCGAGCGCAGACGCGCTTGGTCAAAAAGCGGCTAAACTTCCCAAAGTCGAACTCGTAAAGCCTGAAAAGGCAATCGGCAAATCCACGATATCGAATATGCAGTCGGGAATAATCTTCGGCTACGTAGGTATGGTCGAGTACGTGGTAAAGAAACTAAAAGCAGAAATAAAATCCGACAAGGTAAAAGTAATCGCGACGGGCGGACTTAGTGAAATCGTAGCGGGCGAAAGCGATATTATAGACGTAGTTGATAGAACGCTTACCTTGCGAGGACTATACGTTTTATATAAACTCAATTCGGAAGAGAAGGAGTAAAGAATAATGAAAAAAGTACAAGTAGCAATTATGGGCATAGGAACGGTTGGTGGCGGAACTTACGATATCTTAACGCAAAACCACGACAAAATTTTAGCGTCCTACGGCGTTGATATAACGGTAAAGAAAGTACTTGATAAAGACGAGGCTCGCCTTAAAGCCAAGGTTCAGCCTGATCAAATCACTACCGACCTTAACGATATCCTCTCTGACCCCGAAATCTCTATCGTAGTAGAGGTTATGGGCGGCGTAGAACCTGCAAAAACTTTCATTACGAAAGCGCTCAACGCAGGAAAGAGCGTAGTTACCGCTAATAAGGAACTCATCTCTAAGCACTGGAGCGAAATCGAAGAAGTGGCCAAAAAGAATAACGTAGGTCTTTACTTCGAGGCGTCTTGCGTAGGCGGTGTCCCCGTTATTCGCACGCTCAACGAAAGTCTTCAGGGCGACAAGATTTGCTCGATTATGGGTATCATCAACGGTACTACCAACTATATCTTAACGAAAATGACCGAAGAGGGTATGAGTTACGAAGACGCTCTCCGTCAAGCGCAGGAACTTGGCTTTGCTGAATTTAATCCTACCGCAGATGTAGACGGCTTTGACGCAATGTACAAACTCTCCATCTTGTCTTCGCTCGCTTTCCATACCTGTATTCCTTATACCTCGATTTATCGCGAAGGTATTACCAAAATAACCAAGGAAGACATAGCGTTCGGTAAGCAAATGGGCTACAAGATTAAACTTCTCGCAATCGGAAAGAGAAGAGGCGACGAGGTTGAGGTTCGCGTTCATCCTACCCTCGTTCCCGAAAAGCACCCCCTCGCATCCGTTTCAGGCTCGTTTAACGCGGTATTTATTAGCGGAGACTTCGTTGACGACGTAATGCTCTACGGTAGAGGCGCGGGCGCTCATCCTACGGGTAGCGCAATCGTGAGTGATATCGTTTATTGCGCAAAGAGAGAAGAAAACCTCTATACCGACTTCGTTAACAACGGCAAGGTAGCGGATAATATCTCTATCGAGGGCAACTTCAAGAGTAAATATTACGCGTCGCTTATGGTGGACGACAAGGCGGGCGTGCTTGCAAAAGTAGCGAACGTTTGGGGCGACTGTGGAGTAAGTATTCAACTTATCAACCAGTCCGCGAGCGCCAACGACGGAGCAGTTCCTATCGTTATTATGACTCACGAAACGCACGAAGAGGCGGTACGCAAAGCGCTTGGAATTTTAGAGAGTCTCGATTGCGTTCGCGAAATTCGTTCGGTAATCCGCGTTATTGATTAAACGGCAAGAAAAATACCGCTTTAGTAAAAACTTATTAATAATATTCTTTATTTTTGGCGCAAAAGTGTTTGACAAAGAAAATAGAAATATTGTATAATTGATATGTTATAATGCAAATTATGCAAAAATTCATAGGAGAAACAGATTTATGAAGAAAAAACTACTCGCTGGATTATGCGCGCTTGTACTTGCCTTCACCTTCGGTTTAGGCGCAATTGCGTATCTTCCCACCCAAACTGCTTACGCAGCAACCGTGCAGGCAAACCTCTCAATCTCCCTTCCTTCCGAAGTAGAGTATATGAGCGAAGTAACCGTTCCTGCAGACTCCGTATTTACCACCTTATCGGTAACCGCTCCCAACGGCAAGACTGTAACGCTTGACGGCGGAAAGTTCACGGCTGACCAAATCGGTAACTATGTGGTAACCTACAAGAACGACGCTGGTCTTTCTTATTCGTTCAGAATTTACAGTTCTATCGAAGAAGATTTCGAACTCGTTGTAAAGAATGATTACTCTATTCCTACCATCGTTAAGAAGGGCGCAACTTTAACTCTTCCCGTGGCAGAAGTTGGCTACTACGACGAAGACGGCAACTGGGTTAAGGACGAGAGCGCTACTTACGAAGTAGAGCCCGTAACCGCAACCGTTGCTGAGGGTGTAGCAACCTTCGCCGACGCAGGTAGCGCGTTCCTTACTTACGTAGCAAAGGTTATGAACGGAACTAAGGTTCTTACCAAGACCTACGAAGTAAAGGTTCAAGAAGAATTCGAAGACAAGAAAGCGCCCACCCTTTCGGTAAGCAACGTTCCTTCTTCGGGTAACACTAATATGGCTGTAACTCTTCCTAAGGCAACCGCAACCGATACTTACGACGATAACGTTCAAGTTGCAGTAACCGTAAAGAAGAACGGCGTAAACGTAAAGACTGCTACCGTTGACGATAACGGCATCGGTTCTATCGCAGACGGCGCGCAAGACGCAATCTTCGATAACGCTAACAATATGACCTTCTATCCCGCTGAAGACGGCGACTACAAGGTAACTTATCAAGCAATCGACGATTCTAACAACAAGAGCGCAGAGTGGACTTACACCATTACCGTAAGCGACAAGAAAGCGCCCGTTATGACGATTGACAACACCATCATCCCTGCAAAGTGGGGCTACGAAACCGTAACCAACATCGCAGACGATGCTGACGCAACCCTCAAGTTCCCCGTTCCCGAGTTCTATGATAATAAGGATAAAGCAGAGGACGTAGTAATTGAAGTTACTATTAAAGATCCCGAGGCTAAGACGGTCGTTAAGTTTGACAACATCAACAAGGCTGAGGCTCCCAAGTACACCAACGCTCAACTCAACAAGGAACTTACCTACAAGAAAGACGGCAAAACCTTTACCGTAGACGGACTTAACTATAAAGAATATGTTGATGCAGTAAAGAGCGCTGACTATCAAGCAGAAGGCGACTACACCATCACCTATTCGGCTAAGGATGCTCGTGGAAACAAGAGCACCAAGTCCTACACCATCAACCTTTCCGCAGAATTCGTTGATGAGGCAGAAGTATCCGCAACCTTCAAATCCTATGAAAAGAATATAGTAGTAAAGGGCAACAAAGTAGAGTACACCGTGCCCACCGCAGTATGCACCAGCGCAGTTGACTCTAACCTTACCGTTGCTTATACTGCAAACGGCTTAGAAGTTAAAGCAGGCGAAATCGTTACTATCGAAAAGACCAACACTGGTTACGCGCTCGTAACTGAAAATGGTTCTGAAGATATAACTGCTAACACCCTTGACTTCGTAGTAACCGCAACTTCCGATGCTGGTAACAGCGCAACCGCAACTGCTACCGTAACCATCGTAACTCCCGACACCTACACCTACTCCTTAAACGGTGTCGTAGACGCTACTGGCCTTACCGCTGACGCTGATAAGCACTCCGTTCAAGGCGTAATCGTAGTTCCCAACGTAGTTAAGCACGCAGTTGGCGTAGAACTTGGTATTATGAACGAAGAGGGCGAATACCTCACCTCCTTCGAGGCAGAAGTTGTTTCCCTTAATCAATCCGGTACTTACGGATACGCAATCCGCAACATTTCGTTCGCTGGTGGCGCTGGTAAGTACTACCTCGTAGTAAGCGCTTACGATATCGCAGGTGGCAGAAAGACCTCCATCACTGAAATCGTAGTAGGCGATGCAACCTCTTCCGACGACGTAATCGTAGTTCCCACCGCAGCGCTCAACGTAGATAGCGCAAACGCAAACGCAGCAATCAACTTCGCTAACAATGAAATTAAGATTAGCAAGAGCGAAATGACTGCAGCAGGCTTTACCTACGATGCAAGCGCTCACGCATTAGCAGTAGCGCGCGTTATCAAGGGCGGTAAGTTCGCAATTATCGGCGACACTATGACCGCTATGAACGAAGGCGCATACTCCGTAACCGAGAAACTCGTTGTTCTTGACCTTAATAACGACGGCGCTGACGTAGTAGTTGGCGACGATATGAAGGCTCTCCTTGATAGCAAGAAGACTTCTTCGACCGTAGTAGTAAGTGACAACGATGCAGTTAAACTTGAAGTTCAGGGCGAGGCAATGCCTTCTTATAGCGCTCTTAACGCAACCGTAACCGTACCCACCGTTGCAGCGTACACCACCTCTGCAAACGCAAAGGAAATCGAGTTCAAAGTAACTGCTCCCGATGGAACGGACGTTAAGGTTCTTGGCGACGGCAAAGACACCGCTTGGAACTTCGTAACCGCTCAAAACGGTACCTACACTATGACCTTTACCGCAAAGGTTGGTAATAAGGAAGACGCAACCTTCACTTATAACCTCAAGGCTGGTGACCTCATTGCTCCCGTAATCACCGTAACCGGTTCTCACGCAACCACGATGAAAGCAGGCGAGAGCGAGTTCGCTTACCTCAAGGTAACCGCAACCGACGGCACGAACGGTACTGAACTTAAAGACCTTACCTTCACCAAGACCGTATACGGTCCTGACGGAAGCGTAGTTGGTACTCAGATTAGCGGAAAGGGTGAGACCTACGCTAACAAGACCGCTCCTTCTACCGCGTTCACTCTTGACGAGAGCGGTAAGTACACCGTAAAATACACGGTAACCGATGCTGCTGGCAACGTAGCAACCAAGGAATTTGAAATCACCGTAACTTCTACCACTGGTAATAGCGGTATTTCCCTTGCAGCGCTTTCCACCATCCTTATCGTAGTAGGCGTACTTCTTATCGCAGGCGTAATCGTATACCTTTTCAGATTCCGCAAAGTTGATAAGAGCAAGAAAAACTAATCACTAACTATCACAAAAGAGCGGTTCGGATATACTGAACCGCTCTTTCTATATAAAAATTATGAGCATAATTCCCGACAAAAAAGAATACAAAAACTGCACTCGTGAAATCGTCGATAGATTTGTCGACGCTATTTCCGCGCGCAAAATTGCAAATAAGGTAGCCTTTTCTTCGGCAAATGAACGCTCGCATCAAGAAGTCCACGGTTTCAAGGCAAAGGATAAAAAAGCAACGATAGTATTTGATACTAAAGCGCAAATGCTAACGATTACCGCCTTTGGAGAAACTTTCGTTTCGCTTGATAAACTCTACGGTTCGCTTTTAACCAAAAAACAAGAGATAAAGAAACAAGAACCAAAGAAAGAACAAACGAAAAAAACCACGAAAAAAGCAGAGAAGAAACCTGAACCTCCTAAAACTGAAAAGAAAAAAGAGGAAGAGGAAACTACGGGTGGTAACATATCCTTAAAGAAGTTCAATAAAAAACGCTTTGATGAAGTTATAAACAAACTTAAAAAAGACAAGAACAAGTATAAACTCAAAAAGGAAAGTCATCTTGATAAAGACAAGGCAACCGAACTTATAACTTATATTGCGTCTAATGGCTCACAAAAAGCGAAAATTCGCTTTATGCCTAAGAAACAGGTACTGCAACTGCAAGGTAAACAAGGTACTCTATTTGCCGAATTAAGCCTACTTTTAAGCGCAGAAACAGATTTTAAGAGCGCTCTATCCGCTCATATCGAGCAAAGCAAACCCGACAAAAAAGCAACGGAAGTAGAACGCCAACTAAAGAAACTTATTCCAAGCGCGCTCCCGTATCTAACGGATACGCCGAAATTAAATTTTTCTATTGCAGTAGTGGAAATTCTCAATTCCGAAGTAGAGCATCTTGATTATTCAATGCTTTTCTTGCCTGCGTTTAGAGGTCTTGAAGGACTAATCTTTAATATACAACAAGCGCAAGGAATAGAAGTAAAAATGATAGGTCAAGCGTACGAAAAAGAGGAGGGCAACTACGTTCTAAAAGCCTCCTATCGCCGTAAAATCAACAGCATCGTGTACGCTGAAGTCCTTGCTTCGCTTTATCGCGAATATTTTGCAACGCGCAATTACTACACGCACTCCGAAAATCCATCAGTAAGCGGTAGTCGAGTAGTGTCTTCACGCGCTGAGGCAAGGGAAATATTCAATCATATTTTAAAAACGGTAGAATATAACTGCAAAAAACTTACTGAAATCAACTTCTCATTAAAAGGTTAATTATGAAATACTTACAAAATTTACATCAACATAGCGTCTATTGTGACGGAAAGGATACTCCTCGCGAAGTAGTGGAAATGGCAATCGAGCGTGGCTTTGACTCCGTGGGTTTTTCTTCGCACTCGCCCACGAGGTTTTCCGAAAACTATCCTATGCGAATTGAACGCGTCCAAAACTATATCAATGAAGTTAACGCGCTTAAGGATGAGTATAAGGATAGAATAGCCGTTTATCTTGGCATCGAACTTGATAAAGAAAGCAAAATGGATATTACGCCGTTTGAATATGTAATAGCCTCTTCGCACTATGTGTTTGCTCCCGACGGCGAACGCTTTATGGTTGACCTTTGCATTGAAGAAACCAAGAGAGCGATTGAAAAATTCAACTCGCCTTATGCGTATGTCGAGGCTTATTATAAGGAATTACTTAAAATTCCTTGCCCTAATAAACCAAATTTTGTAGCGCACTTTGACCTCGTAACTAAATTCCAAGAAAAAGAAACGCTTTTTGATGAAAAAGACAAACGATATCGCGATATAACCATTGATACGCTACGAACTCTTTCTAAAGAATTTAAACTATTTGAAATCAACTCAGGCGCAATATCAAGAGGATACCGCACTTCGCCGTATCCTGCCGGCTTTATTTTAGACGAGATGAAAACGCTTGGTATAGGTGTAGTAATCACCTCTGATTGTCACGATAAAAACCATATCGACTGCGCATTCAACGAGTCTGAAAAGATTTTGCGTACTCACGGCTTTACTGAACATTTCGTCTTTAAGAACGGCGTATTCGTACCTGAAAAATTATGACAAAAATAAAAATTCGTCAAAAAACATTGACGGATTTTTATTATTTTTTCACAAATGCTTAAAAAAAGTTGAAAAATAATGAACTTCGTGTTATAATGTAAATATGGCAAGGATAACTGATATAAAAAAACAAACCAAGAATAAGAATAGGGTAAATTTATATATCGACAACGAATTTTTCTGTGGACTTGAGGCAATTACCGTTGCCAAGTTTAGATTAAATATAGGCGACGAAATTAACCCCGTAGAACTTAAGGAAATGGTTTTTGATAGCGAAGTAAGTTCAGCGTTCGACAAGGCGTTACACTATACTTCTTATCGCAATCGCACCACGGACGAAATAAGGCGATATCTTGCCGACGGCTATCCCGAGGAAGTAATTCAAACGGTAATAAACAAACTTGAGTATTATAACTATGTAAATGACCAACAGTTTTGCAACGACTACGCCGTTACCCATTATAAAACGAATAGCCGATACGCAATAAGACAAAACCTTATGCGTTACTGTTCAAATAATATGATAATTGACACTGCTTGCGAAAGCATTACAGACGAGATGGAAGTGGAATCTGCTTGCAGGTGCGCGTGTAAATACCTAACTCGTAATAGAGGAACGAAAGCCAAACTTTTTTTAAAACTTCGCGCCGCTCTTTACCAACGCGGATACGACTACGACGCTATTGCTCAAGCAGTAGAGTACGTTCAGGAAAAATTTAAATCGCAACTTGAGAGTGTTGATGATGAAGAATAAAGTCGGCGTAGATATAGTACATATTCCGCGCATAAAAAAAGCGTTGGAAAACCCCACTTTTATAAAGCGTATTTATACCGAAAAAGAGATAACGTATTGCGAAAACAAGAACAATCCGTTCAATTCTTTTGCGGGAATTTACGCAGCCAAAGAGGCTTTTTTTAAGGCGACCGGACGCGGTGTAACGCTCGCTTTTCACGAAGTGCAAGTTGCTTATAGCGAAAGTGGCGCGCCCGTATACAGTTTTAACGGAGCAATGCAAAAATATAACGAAAAAGCAAGTCTATCCATTTCCCACGATGGCGAGTATGCCGTTGCGTTCTGCATTTTGGAGGAAAATCAATGATAGGCGTAGTTACTGCTAATAAATTAAAAGAGGCGGAAAAACTCGTTATAGAAAGTGGTGTGAGTGAAGACGAACTTATTTTTAGAGCGTCAACTTTTCTGTTTAACGAAGTTATAAAGCACGCTAACAAAGACGATATAATCGTAGCAATTGCAGGAACGGGCAACAATGGTTCTGACGCGCTTGAGTGCGCAATGACGCTCTACGCTAACGGCTATAATGTTAGAATTCTTGCGGTGGGAAATAGCCAAAACCCCTATAACGCCTCTCGTAGAGAACGAGCGAAAGCAATACCTAAAACCACTGACCTAACGAGCGCAAAAGTTATTATTGACGGACTTTTTGGAATAGGCTTAACCCGAAAAGTAGAGGGCGAGTACGCTCAAACGATTGAGAAAATCAACGAAAGCGGAGCGTATATAATTTCTGCGGATATTCCCTCCGGGCTTAACGCGGACACCGGCGAAGTTATGGGTAATGCTGTAATTGCCGATAGAACGCTCACTTTTTCCTATATTAAAGTAGGACTATTACTTGACAACGGACGAAATTATGCAGGGGAAATCATTACTTGCGACATAGGAATAGAGAGCGAAACGATAGGCAAAGTTCTTGAAAACGCGTCACTCCCTAAGCGCAAGATTAGTTCACATAAGGGTAACTACGGTAGGGTAAAAGTGATAGGTGGTAGCGAAACTATGATAGGCGCGCCCCTTATGAGTTTTGAGTCAGCAGTGGCCTCTTCAAGAAGTGGCGCAGGACTTACGACCCTGTGCGTTCCAAAAAGTTTAGCGTCTGTTTATCAATCACGAGTTAAGGAAATAATGCTGTATTTTTTACCCGATAATGAGGGGAAAATACTCTTTTCAAAAACTCACCTCGACGAAATCATCAACTCAACTGATGCTTTAGTGGTTGGGCCAGGCTTGGGTAAATCCCCTGAAATTATAAAAATTATAGAATATATTGCTCACAACTTTGAAGGAAATTTAATAATCGATGCGGATGGGCTTAACGCATTAAGCCAAAATCTCAAAGTAATATTAGGACACAAATGTAAACTAATTCTTACACCGCATATAGGTGAATATAAACGGCTTAACGGTGAAGATTTATCGGTAGAGAAAGCAAAGGCTTTTGCTGAAAAATACGATTGCGTGTTGTGTCTAAAGTCTGCAACGACGATTATAACTGACGGCAGGGAAACGATATTTAATATAACGGGAACGCCCGCACAAGCGAAAGGTGGTAGTGGCGACGTTCTATGCGGAATTATAGCAAGTTTTTCTTGCGTTTTAGATAATTTTACGGCAACGGCTTACGCGTGCTATCACTTTGGTAAAGTTGCAGAGCGTGTGGCAAATAGACTTAATACGGAAGTAAGTGTTATGGCAAGTGACATAATTATAGAGGTACAAAACGATGGAATTAATTAAAAAAGCAAGTAAGCACGGACAAATGCGCGAAAAGAATCTTCGACTTATCGTAGAACATTTTTGCAAAGGAACTTATTCGACCTATACTTTAGGAAAAATGCTGGGTTTTTCAACGGGTGGAGCGAAGAAACTCGTTGACGAAATCGTAAGTACGGGTGTAATTACTAAAGTAAAACCTATTCGCGAATATCACCAAGGAAGAACCCCTATTTGCTATACGATTAATAAGGACTATCAGTGTATAGTAATCATTAACTACGCTACCAAAGTAGTAAGTCTTAACGATTTTTGTGGAAACAAGATTGACCAGTTTGCTATGGCTGAAGAAAACGCCACTGACGAGGGTATCGTGGAGACTGCCGACGAAATCGAGTATATGCTTGATCGCCATAAAAATTGTAAACTTGGAGCGATATCTATTGCGTACGTAGGAAAGTTCAACGAGGTACACGACCATTATTATTCGGGTATGTTTATGCGCGCGACGACAAACCTTTACGAATACTTTACAGAGCGTTTTGGAGTAAAAGTAATAATGCACAACGACCTTAATTTGTCGCTTGTCGCAAAGAAAAAGAAGGGGCTTGTAGCAGATACTGATAAGGCGGCTTGTCTATTAAACATAGGCCGTGGTGTAGCGTGCAGTATGTTTATCAACGGAAAACTGTATACTGGCGCGACGGGGCTTGCTGGCGAAGTGGGAAATAACGTTGTTTTAGGTACTCCCGGTGTGTTGGAGGAAACCTTAATGGACGCCATAGGGATACGCTGGCAAATTGCTGAGGAGGAGGGAAAAGACATCAAGACAATTAATCTTACTGAACTTATTCAAAGATATCAAGCCGGAGAAGAAAAAATCGTTAAAATGGTTAACGAGCGAGCGTACATAGCCGCAAGACTTATAAGAAACATTGTTCAGTTCCTCGACTTTGATAAAATTATAGTTCAGGGACAAATGCTACTATTTGGAGACGAGTACCGAAAAATTCTCGTTGATTCCTTCTATAACGGTAGCCCGATTGATAACGAACTAAGATATAATGGTTCGATTTACAAACACGTAAAACTGATCTGCACGGACGAAAAAGAAGAGGATATCGAGAGAGGCGCGTTTGAAATCGCGAGAGACACGATTCTTGACGATATCGTATATCAATGGTCGCTCGTTCCTTATAGAGTTTAATGGTGAAATAAAAGCCACTTTAATTAAGGTGGCTTTTTTATTTTGCCTTCTATAAATAATTTCCAAATAAATGGTATAAACTACGACAAAAGAGGAGAAGATTTTATGAGTAATTATCAAATAGTACTTAACGAAACGGCAAGTAAAAACCTTGAAAGACTGGCAAGCGAGCGTGGAATTTATCCTGAGCAACTTGCCTCTGAAATATTGCACCTACACCTTGATTTTTCGCATACAATGGAAAAGAAGGAAGTGTGTGAAGGATATGAGGAAATGGGAGAACTAAACCTTCTTCTTGCCGATTAGGAGCGAAATGGAAGTAAAGCGTGGAGAAATTTATTATGCCGATTTAAGTCCCGTAGTGGGTAGTGAACAGGGCGGAGTGCGCCCCGTTCTTGTCGTGCAAAACGACGTCGGAAATAAGTATTCTCCAACGGTAATAGTATGCGCCGTAACGAGTAAATTGAGTAAAGCAAAACTCCCAACGCACGTAGAAATTAATATGGGATATGGTCTAACAAAAGCGTCAGTTGCTCTTTTAGAACAACTTAGAACGATTGATAAGCGGAGATTAAAAGAGAAAATAGGCGAACTTCCGCTCGCAATTATGCGATGCGTTGATAAAGCGATATTAGTCTCGTTAGGCTTTGTAAAATAAAAACGGAGGGGTACGTACCCTTCCGTTTTGTGTTATTTATTAATAATTGCTAACTTCTACGATAATAGGACGATGGTCGGATACCCAAGTATCAATAACCTTTGCGCTCTTAAGTTTAACTGACGAAGAGTGGAAAATATAGTCAATTTTATCAAGAGGTTTAATTGACGGGTAAGTGAGCGTGTTGCCCTCCATAAGCGTTTCACTATCTTTAAGTCGTTCGCGTATGGGCGTAAGAAGTTCGTCGTCAGGTTTAACGTTGAAGTCGCCCATAAGAACGCAATTGTCATTAATGAGAGAAAGCGCCGTGTTAACTGCATTGCGTTGCTCAGGAAGAGAAAGACCGAAGTGAGAAATAAGAACGGTTAATCCTTTAATGTCCGCGCGAATAAAACAACGCGTTTCAAAAATATCCGTTTCCCCAGGAAGTGGGTCGGGAATCATAATTTTTTCCACGCTATTGATAGGGAATTTACTTAAAATAGCGTTGCCGTAAGGGTTTACTTCGCCCCCTACGTCTATTGCCTTAGCAAAGTAATAGTAGGGAAAGCCCGTAAGTTCCGCTAACTTTTCCGTTTGCGCCTCGTAGCCGTCCCAAACGCCTTCGCCACGAATTTCATTAAGACCAACTACGTCTGCGCCACTCTCCTTAATAACGCGCGCAACTTCGTTGTAGTTGATAATGCCCGACATAAAATTACGGCAATGTTGAACGTTGTAAGTCATAATTTTCATATTCCACCTCGTTTCAACCTCTCCAGTAAAGGCAGTGAAAGAGAAAATTGCCACTACGAGAGAAACAATAATAATCTTAAGATTTTTCATAAGTTTAGTATAGCATATAGGAAAATTAAAAGCAAGCGTTTATCTCTTAAAAGGTAAAAAATCTTCGCTGTCGTTTTTGTCGCAAATAAAGTCTTTTTCAATAATGTTTGCCCGAACGATTGTTTCCCTTCCGTACTTATGCCTAATTTTGTCAAGCGCAAGTTCCAGTTTTTCGCGTTTGTCTTGTTTTTGCTCAAAGAACGAAGTCTGAATTGCTCCGTCCATAGCGGAAAGGTCGAAAATCGCTATCGAAACGCTCCGAAGAGGAGTAAATTCCCACTTTAAGATATCCTTCGCAAGAGCAAAAGAGTTTTCCGCAATATCCGTACCTGAATAAATAGGTCTCGAAAGTTTAACTTGTTTGCTCGTATGCCGAAGTTCGTTTGTCCGTAAATCAATAGAAACGCCAGCCCCTCGCACGCCGTACTTAACGAGACGCGCAGAAATTTTATCGGATAGAAAACAAATAAGCGAGTAAAGGTCGTCGTAGTTCGTTACGTCACGAATAGTGGTAGTGCCGTGTCCAACGCTCAACACCGCGCGCGACTTAACAGCCTCGCGAACGCCCTCTCCGTCAGTTCCGTTCGCCGCTTGCTTAATCTTAAGCCCGTTTATTCCTAAAAGCCGTTTTAGAACTCCGTCGTCCGCGTTAGCCAAATCGCCTATCGTTAAAATATTAACTTTTTTAAGTTTTTCTGCAGTTTTTCGCCCAACCATCATAATATCTTTTGCAGGTAATTGCCATAATTTTTGCCGATAATCGTGTGCGTTCGCTTCAAAAAAACCGTCGGGCGAGGCAAGGTCTGAGCAAAGTTTGGCTAAGTACTTGGAAAAACTAATTCCCACTGAAACGGTTAAGCCAGTTTCTTTTTTTACCGTTTCGAGAATTTTTTGCGCCATTTCAGTAGGCGAACCAAAAAGCCGACTGCACCCCGTCATATCAAGCCAACACTCGTCAGGACCAAAGGGCTCGACTTGAGGAGTAAAGCGCGTATAGATTTCAAAAACCATTCTCGAATATTTTTCGTATAGAGAAAAGTGAGGCGGTACGATTATAAGACCAGGGCATTTTTGTTCCGCCTCCCAAATAACGTCCCCCGTCTTAACGCCCGACGCTTTAGCAATAGCGTTCTTCGCTAAAACTACGCCGTGGCGCGCCTCGGGATTGCCAGCAACGGCAAGGGGCACTTCACGGTAAGACGGGTTAAGTAGACACTCAACGGAGGCGTAAAAGTTATTCAAATCACTATGAAGAATAATTTTTTCCATACGCGTTTATTATACCATAGAATTCATGACAACGGGTTGTCAGTATTAAAAAAATATTCTTAAGAATATTATCGTAAAGTCGCTTGCATAAAAGGGGTATATCGTGTTATAATTATTATGCTATGGATAAGTTTGAATTAGTATCACAATACGCTCCCACGGGTGACCAGCCCGAGGCAATAAACGCCCTCGTTGAAGGTATCGAGAACGGCTTGCGCTCGCAAGTCCTTTTGGGCGTTACGGGAAGTGGTAAAACCTTTACTATGGCAAACGTTATTGCAAAAGTGAACCGTCCTGCGCTTGTTCTTGCTCATAACAACACGCTCGCAGCCCAACTTTGTAACGAAATGCGCGAGTTTTTTCCGCATAACAGAGTGGAATTTTTCGTGTCTTACTACGATTACTATCAACCAGAGGCGTATGTAGTAAGCACCGATACCTATATTGAAAAAGACCTTCAAGTAAACGACGAAATAGATAAACTTCGCCACTCTGCAACTTGTTCGCTCCAAGAACGTCGAGACACGATAGTGGTAGCGTCCGTTTCTTGTATATACGGACTTGGCGCGCCCGAAGAATATTATAGACTATCTATATCCCTTCGTCCCGGTCAAGAACTTAGCCGAGAAGAATTTATTCGCCGTCTCGTAGAAATCAACTATAAGCGAAACGACACCGAGGTTGAGCGTACCAACTTTAGAGTTAAGGGCGACACCATCGACGTTTTTATCGCCTCGTCAAGCGAAAAAGGTATAAGAGTGGAGTTCTTTGGCGACGAGATTGACGCTCTTTCCGAGTTCGATATCGTAACGGGTAGAATAACCGCCACTCTTAATCACGTGGCAATCTTCCCTGCATCGCACTACGCGGTAGGTAACGAGAAAATGGAAGGGGCTATCGGCGCTATTATTAAGGATATGCACGAGCAAATCAAGTACTTTGACGACAACGGTAAACTGATAGAGGCTCAGCGTATCGGACAACGAGTAAATTACGACGTTGAAATGATGCGCGAAATAGGTTATTGTAGCGGTATCGAAAACTATTCAAGATATTTTGACGGAAGAAACCCCGGCGAGCCACCTTTTACCTTGCTCGACTACTTCCCAAGCGATTTTATAATGTTCATTGACGAAAGCCATATGACCATACCTCAACTTAGAGCAATGTACCACGGCGACGTGTCAAGGAAAAAATCGCTCGTTGACTACGGTTTTAGATTGCCTGCAGCGTACGATAACCGTCCGTTAAACTTTGAGGAATTTAATAATAGAATAGGTCAAGTTATCTACGTTTCGGCAACCCCAGCCCCTTACGAATTATCCCTCGCAGGCCCTGCTGTAGCCGAGCAAATAATTCGTCCTACAGGGCTACTTGACCCACCCGTTACCGTTCTCCCAACGGAGGGGCAAATTGACGACTTAATTTCCAAAATTAAGCATACGGTATCAAAAAACGGGCGCATTTTGGTTACGACGCTTACTAAAAAAATGAGTGAAAGTTTGACTAATTATCTTGCTGAAAACGGTATCAAAGTCCGTTATCTTCACTCGGATATCGACACTATGGAACGCATTACGATCATCAATGAACTCCGCAGTGGCGAGTACGACGTTATAGTCGGAATTAACCTTCTTCGCGAAGGTTTGGATATTCCCGAGGTTAAACTGGTTGCAATTCTCGACGCAGACAAAGAAGGTTTTCTGCGCAGTGAAACTTCACTTATTCAGACTATCGGTAGAGCGGCTCGTAATAGTGAAAGCGAGGTTATTATGTACGCGGACACCGTAACGGGCTCGATGAGAAGAGCGATAGACGAGACTAATCGCCGACGCAAAAAACAGAGCGAATACAACGAAAAGCACGGTATTACGCCTAAAACGATTATTAAGAAAATCAAGAATAGTATTGAAATAACTAAGTCCGCAACGGAAAAGGTAGACCTTAAAGATATTCCCGACGAGATAGAAAAACTGAAAGGACTTATGAGCGTTGCAGCAAAGTCGCTTGATTTTGAAACGGCAATCAAAATGCGCGATAAAATAGCGGAACTTAAAAAAATTCAAGCCAAGTATTCGGGAAAGCGCGGTGGACTAAATTAACGGAGAAAAAATGGAACAAATAGTAATAAAAGGCGCGAAGGAAAACAACCTTAAAAACGTCAACTTAACTATTCCTCGCGACAAATTAATAGTATTTACGGGGCTTAGCGGTAGTGGAAAAACTTCGCTTGCTTTCGACACGCTCTTTGCTGAAGGACAAAGACGCTACGTAGAGAGTTTATCCTCGTACGCTCGACTTTTCCTTGGGCAAATGCAAAAACCCGACGTAGAGAGCATCGAAGGATTAAGTCCGGCAATTTCAATCGACCAAAAAACGACGGCAAGAAACCCTCGCTCAACGGTAGGAACGGTAACGGAAATTCACGATTATCTTCGTCTTTTGTATGCAAGAACGGGCGTAGTGCATTGTCCTAAATGCGGTAAAGAAATAGCGCAACAGTCAATTGACACCATAGTGGATAAGGTTATGGCGTATCCAACGGGCAGTAAAATTCTAATAACTGCTCCATTTGCTCGTGGAAAAAAAGGCGAGTTCAAGAAGGAACTTGACGGTTTTAGAAAAGCAGGCTATCCAAGAGTAAAAATTGACGGTGAGGTGCGCTCTTTGGACGAAGAAATCGTGCTTGATAAACAAATCAAGCATAATATAAGCGTTGTAGTAGATCGTCTCGTCGTAAAAGAGGGTATAGAAAAACGCCTTAACGACAGCCTTGAAACCGCTCTTAAACTTGCCGATGGCATCGTAATCGTGGATAAAGAGGGCGAAGAACAACTTTTTTCTACCAAATACGCTTGTCCTGACTGCGATATATCAATATCCGAAGTCGAGCCTCGTCTTTTCTCGTTCAACTCGCCCTTTGGCGCTTGTCCTGAGTGTAGTGGTCTTGGGTTTACACAAAAACTCGACCCAGTTTTAATTTACGGCGACGGAAGTAAAAGCCTCAACGAAGGCGCGCTCAACGTTTCAGCGTGGAATTTTGATACGAGCCAAATCGGTCAAATGTACTTCAAGGCGCTTTCAAAACGCTATAATTTCTCGCTTGATACCCCTTTCCGCGACCTATCCGACGAGGTTAAGAATATTCTTTTGTATGGAAACGACGAAAAACTTGACCTTACCTATATAACGGCAAACTTTACGGGCAGTTATCAAAAGAACTTCGAGGGAATAGTAAACAACCTTGAACGCCGTTTCAGAGAGACGAGTAGCGACTACGTAAAGTCTTGCATCGCTCGATATATGCGTGAAACGCCCTGCGAGGCGTGTGGCGGAAAAAGGCTAAAGAAAGAGGCGCTTGCCGTTACCGTAGGCGGACTTAATATAGCCCAACTTTCCGATTTACCTATCGTAAAAATCAAAGAGTTTATCGACGGACTTAAACTTTCCGTTAGTAACGAGATTATTGCTCGCCCTATAATGCGCGAAATCAAAGCAAGACTTAACTTCCTCATAAACGTCGGTCTTGGATATCTAACGCTTTCTCGTGGCGCAGCAACGCTTTCAGGTGGTGAGGCTCAGCGTATTCGCCTTGCAACCCAAATAGGTTCGGGACTTACGGGCGTTCTCTATATCTTGGACGAGCCCTCTATCGGTCTTCATCAGCGCGACAACGAAAAACTAATATCTACGCTTGAAAACCTCCGCGACCTTGGAAATACGCTTATCGTAGTTGAACACGACGAGGAAACTATGCGAAGAGCAGACCTAATCGTCGACGTGGGCCCGGGTGCAGGCGTGCACGGTGGCGAAATCGTAGCGGTGGGAACGGCGGAGGAAATAGCAAGAAATCCTCGCTCAGTTACCGGCGAATATCTTTCGGGCAGAAAAATTATAGCAATTCCGCAAAATCGCCGTCCACTTTCTGATAAATTTATAACGGTTAAAGGCGCGCGCCAAAACAACCTTAAAAATATAACCGTATCTTTTCCCGTTGGCGTATTTACTTGCGTTACGGGCGTATCGGGCAGTGGAAAATCTTCGCTCGTAAACCAAATTCTCTATCCTTCGCTATCGAACGAGATTATGCGTACGCGCCAAGTCGTAGGAGAGGCGGACGGAGTAGAAGGCGTAGAGTATATAGACAAAGTAATTTGTATCGACCAAACGCCTATCGGCAGAACTCCGCGTTCAAACCCTGCAACCTATACTGGCGTGTTTACCGCAATTCGAGATTTGTTCGCTAAAACTTCCGATGCGCAAGAACGCGGATACGACGCAGGCAGATTTTCCTTTAACGTTAAGGGCGGTCGCTGTGAAAACTGTCAAGGCGACGGCATACTGAAAGTGGAAATGAACTTCCTCCCCGACGTCTACGTTCCTTGTGAGGTGTGTGGCGGAAAGAGATACAATAGAGAAACGCTCCAAGTCAAGTATAAAGGTAAAAACATCTACGAAGTACTGGAAATGACGGTGGAAGAGGCGTGCGAATTCTTTGAAAATATCCCCGCTATATATAATAAGATAAAAACACTCAAAGAAGTGGGGCTTGGATATATTAAACTTGGTCAGCCCGCAACGACGCTTTCGGGCGGAGAGGCGCAAAGAGTTAAACTTGCAACGGAACTTAGCAAGCACTCAACGGGCAAAACTTTGTATATCCTCGACGAGCCTACGACGGGACTTCATATGGCGGACGTAGCCAAACTTCTCGAAATTTTACAGCGTCTTTCCTCGGGCGGTAATACGGTTATAGTCATTGAGCATAACCTTGACGTGATAAAATGCGCTGACTATATTATTGATATGGGTTATGAGGGAGGAGAGGCAGGAGGCGAGGTAATCGCAAGTGGAACGCCCGAAGAAGTAGCAAAGATAGAACTCTCTCATACGGGTAAATTTTTAAAGAAAATATTATAAGGAAAAATAGGGAATTTGCAAAACGGAAGGGTACGTACCCTTCCGTTTTGCGTTATGTGCTAATATTTAATTAAGATAAGGTAAGCAATTAAATAAAAATTAGTTAATTTGCACACTATAAACGATATGAAAAGACAGGAAGAAATTTTAAGCGTTTTTAGTAGTGAGGACTGCGTAATAAAGCGCAAAATCACGATATCGACGAGGAAAAGCGTAATAATTTATCATCCCGATTTAACGGACGCGTTACTTCTGTCAAGACTAATCGTAACGCTAAAAAATTGTAATCGGAAGGAGTTAAGCGGTGAAATTTTAGCGGACGAAGTAGTTAGCGTTGCTGAAAATTCGCTTTCTATGAATATTGAAGAAATGCGTCAAGCGCTTTTGTCGGGTGATGCGCTGTTACTTGTTGAGGGAATTGAACAAACCGTAATTATCAATCTTAGGAAGTGGGACAAAAGAGCGGTGGCTGAACCGCCTACCGCAAACGTAATGCGCGGACCAAGAGAGGGTTTTATCGAGGATTTAAAAACGAACCTTTCCCTTATTGAACGCCGTCTAAAATCCCCCGCGCTCACTATTGAAAAAATGACGATAGGGCGCATAAGCAATACTTCGGTAGCCTTAGTTTACTTAAATAATATAGCAACGCCTGAACTAATTAAAGAGGTTAAAAAACGCCTTAAGAAAATAGACGTAGACGCGCTTATTGATAGCCATTATCTTCAGCCGTATCTTGAGGATAGACCGTATTCTCTCTTTCATCAAACTGGGGTAAGCGAAAAGCCCGACGTAATAGTTGGAAAAATACTCGAGGGACGAGTTGCGCTCTTAGTGGACGGTTCACCTATGGTAATAACCGTTCCGTTTATGCTAATAGAAGACTTTCAATCGGGCGAAGATTACTACGAAAGAGCCTCGCTATCCACTTTTTTGCGAATAATAAGAGTGCTTTCGCTATTTTTCTCAATAATTTTACCTGGGCTTTACGTTGCGCTTGAACAGTACCACTATAACGTAATCCCTATGCGCTTTCTCTTAACGGTAATGACCGCCGTGAACGGTATACCGCTCTCGCCCATAGCGGAAATTCTATTCGTCATACTACTTTTTGAACTTATTCGAGAGGCAAGCGTGCGAATGCCACGAGCAGTCGGTATGGCTATGAGTATAGTGGGAGCGTTGGTTTTAGGTGACACTGCAGTTAAAGCAGGCATAATTTCCTCGCCTACCGTTATGATAACCGCGCTAAGTTCTATTGCGCTTTATACTGCTCCTAACCAAGAAGGAACGCTAACCCTCCTTCGAGTAGTCTTTACTTTCTTGGGCGGTTTTGGAGGAATGTACCTACTTATCTTGGGAGTGTTGTACCTCGTGTTGTATCTAAGTTCACTCAACGGTTTTGGCGTTCCGTATACTGCTCCGTTTGCTCCGCTTATAAAAAACGATATGTCAGACGCCGTATATCGAGTGTCAATGCTTCGTAATAAAAAACGCCCCCTTTCAATTCCAAATATTAATCCAACACGACAAGGAGACAACGATGAAGAATAAACAAATATCAACTAAACAGTTTGTTTGTATACAATTTTTAGTGGCAATGGCAGTAAAAATGTTTATGCTCCCCGCCTTAATATTGCGTACCGTGGGTAAAGAAGGTTACCTCGTTTTGCTCGTATATATAGCGCTCGAGTTTTTCGACCTAACCCTATTATTGATACTTGCTCGGCGTAATCCCGATAAAACGCTATACGAAATATTAGAAGAGGGGCTGGGCAGAGTCGTATCAAGAATAGTCCTTGCTCTCGTAACGGGGTTTTTTGTCTTGAAAACTTTGCTCGTTATAAGCGAAGTCAAGATTTTTTTCAATACGATAATGTACCGCGACGTGAACTGGGCGATTATGCTTATTCCACTCATAGCAGTTACCATTGCCTTTGCAACTCGTCCTCTTCGTTCAATGGGTAGAGTAGCCGAAATTTTAACTCCAATAGTATTGATATCTACCGTAGTTTTATCCGTATTGCTTTTTGGCGGTATAGAAATTACACCCCTCTTGCCGTTTTTAAGTGAGGGAGTAAGCCCCGTTCTTAAAGGACTTGAGTATTTTCCGATGTGGTTTGGGGACGTGACGGTGCTAATGTTATTCCTTGGAAAAATCAAAATAAATAAAGGTTTTATTTTGGGTAGTTTTATATCAAAACTCATAGCAACTGCTCTCGTTATGCTCTTTACCATAGTTCTTTTTTCCGCATACGGCAACGTGAGTACACTGATTGACTACGGTAATAACGTGTCAAATATGACGCAATTAACCCTCGGCGCGCAAGACTACGGACGGTTTGACTTATTGTTCTATTGCGTTTGGCTTTTTAGCGTGTTTATAAAGATAGGAATGCTTTTTACCTTTGCGGTACGAAACCTCCGTTTTATCGTAGGCAAGGGCAATAACGAACTTTATTCGATAATTCTCGCCCTTTTTATATATGCGGTATCGGTGTTCGTTTTTGCCAACGAGGAGAGCGCGTACCTGTTTGCAACGAGTTGGATAAAATACCTCTTATTCCCGCCTGCGTTCCTTTTGCCTATCATATCACTCGTGCTATCGTTGATTAAATATAAACCTAATTATCATAAAATTGAGGTGAAGAAAAATGAATAGAGCAAAACGCTTAACTATTTACGCCGTAGCCGTCGCAATATTTGCAATCGTGCTCGTTTTTATGCCAAAGGGCGGAGTGGGACATCCCGAAATAGAGGCAAAATTATTAATAACCGTTCTCGGACTTGATAAAACCGAAGAAGGCTACCATCTTTCCGCCACTGCCGTTATGCCTGAAGAGGGACAGAACGGTACTACTAAAACACTAACGATAGGCGCAGACGGAGATTCGGTATCGAATGCGTTAGAAGAAATTATGATAAAAATGGGTAAGCCTCTTGAACTTGGACTTTGCGGTCTGGTAATCGTAGGGGATAATTTTGGCGAAGAAAGTGTTGAAGAGCATTTTAACTATATGCTCGCATCTGGTAAAGTTATCCCCGGCGCGCACCTACTGTTTTCTCCACAAAAGAGCGCAAAAGAAACGCTTGAACTTTCTAATTCTTTAAGCGACGCAACTTCAAACAATTTAAGCGAACTTATTGAATATAATAGCAAAAGTAACAACGTTCCCACACTGACCGTGCTTGAATTTTTATCACTGACTGCTAATAAAAGTCGAGGCGCATATATGCCCTGCATAAGCATTGAGAAAAAGAAAATTGAAGAAAAAGTGAGCGAAGGGAGCAAGCAAACGCAAAGCGAACAGAAAGAGGAGAGTGAAATAACCTCTATATCAGAGGTTGCGTTGTTTTGCGGTGGAGTAAAAAAGAAAGTAATGAATAAAAGAGAAACTCTCGGCTTTACTTGGATGGATAAACGCTCGTCGTATGGACTCGTTACTCTCCATAACCTAAAACTAAACGGCGAGGAAGTGGGGAAAATACACTGTCAAATGACGAGAAAGGATTATTCTCTTGAGACAAGCCCAAACGACGATAGCGCGGAGGTCAAAATTAAAGTTACCCTTTCGCACGAGGACGCAAGTAAACTCAACAAAAAATACCGCAAATTCAATTTAAAGGGAGAAACTATTGCTAAAGCAGTGGAGAAGGGTTATAGTGAACAAATAAAGGAAGAAGTTGAGACTGCAATAGCCGTTATGAAAGAAATTAACTGCGACGCAATAGGCATTGAGGATAACGCATATCGTTTTCACAATAGCGAATACTCAAAATTAAAAGATAAAGGAAACTTCTTTAAAAACTGTGAAATTAAAGTTATGGTAGAGGTAGAGTTTATCTAATAAAATAAAAACGACGGGGTACGTGCCTCGCCGTTTTTATTATTTTAGCGTTTTCTTATTAAAATGTCCGCGCTTGACGCAAGACCTTTACCCTCACCCGTTATTCCCAAAAACTCGCTCGTCGTAGCCGAAATATTTACGCACTCTGACGAGATGTTTAGTACTTCAGCAAGGCGGTTGCGCATCTTTTCAACGTGCGGAGCAATCTTGGGTTTTTGAGTAATGATGCAAACAGAAAGATTGATTATTTCAAAATTAGAAGTAAGTTTAAGAACTTTTCGAAGAAGTTCAATACTGTCCGCTCCCTCAAACTCTGGGTCAGTATCGGGGAAAAGAACGCCGATATCGGGAAGAGAAGTAGCGGAAAGTAGAGCGTCCATAATGGCGTGAACGGGCGCATCTGCGTCGCTGTGTCCGTCGAGTCCTAACGGATGATCTATTTCCACACCGCACAAAACGAGCCGTCTACCTTCTTTAAAGGCGTGAACGTCAAAACCATATCCAAGACGGTATAACGAGTTAAGTCCCATAAAGTCCGAAGGAGTAGTGAGTTTAATATTATCGCTCGTGCCGTCCACGAGATGTACTCTATGTCCAGCGCGTTCGTACACTTCGCTATCGTCGGCAAATGATCCCTCCATTACCTCGTAAGCGTGCATAATTTCTTCAAAACGAAAAGTCTGAGGCGTTTGAACGACGAAGACGTTATCGCGATTAGTGGAGTGAACAAACCCGTTTTCCTTAATTTTAATAGCGTTTACCGATTTGACCACCGCAACACCGCTACCGAACTCAATCGCGCTTTCAATGCTATCGTCAATAGTCTTATCGCTTACGAACGGGCGCGCGCCGTCGTGAATAATAACGATATCCGTCTTGCCGATGCTCTTAAGAGCGGAGCGAACGCTTTCCGTTCTCGTCTCGCCTCCGCGTACGAAAGTAACGTTATTTGCGTGTTCAAGTTCCATTTGCGCAGAAATATTCATTTCGTCGTCGCGGGAACAAACGACTATTACCCTATCAAAGCGCAAAAATTTTCTTATAGAGCGAACGGCAACGGTCGTACCGCCAACGTTGTGTAGAATTTTGTTATAACCAAGCCCGGCGCGTTGCCCCTTGCCTGCGCAAAGCACGACCGCCGTAATTTCAGGCGATGATTTCATACATAAGTCCAGCATCTGCTTTACCTGCCTTTTCATTTAATTCAAGAACGCGAAGTTTAAGAGTGGACGAGCCGAATTCGATAGTAATTTCGTCGCCCGTCTTAAGTTTAGTTCCTGGTTTGCCTTCCCGACCGTTAACGGTAACCTTACCGCTATCGCAAGCGTCAGCAGCAACGGTTCTTCGTTTAAGAATTCGGGAAACCTTCAAAAATTTATCAAGCCTCATTGTATTAGTTCCTTTGCCTTTTACGGCGTAATATCAAAATAATGGAGAAAAAAGATTGAGTGAGTGCGCTATCAGTCTTTGATAAAACGGTCGTTTTTTCCAAGTCTCGTATTCAACCTTATGAGAAAGCGCAACCGCCTCGTCAAAAGAGACGACCATTTTTTGTATTTCGGGGTCGAGAGCAATCAAAGCCCCGCACTCAAAGTGCAAATAGAGCGAGCGGTAATCGAAATTTGAAGTACCGATATAAGCGTACTTTCCGTCCACGATTAGGTTCTTAGCGTGGTTAAACCCAGGCGTAAACTCGTAAATTTCCGCTCCTGCTCGTAAAAGGTCGCGATAATTTTCTCGACTAACGTAGTAAACGCTTTTTTTGTCAGGAATGCCGGGCATAAGCAGTTTGATTTTTATTCCGCTCTTAGCCTTGGTAACGAGCGCGCGCTTAAGCGTTTCGTCGATTATAAAGTAAGGACTTGAAATCAAAACTTCCTTTTGCGCCGAGCCTATCATTGATAAAAATAAATCGTATGTGGGATTACCGCGAAGGAAAGGTCCGTCGGTAAAAGGCATTACGAAACCGTTACCCAAAATATTTTGAGTGGTAGATTTATCAAAGTCTAAGCGTTTGCCAGAAGAGTGAAACCAGTTTTCTGCAAAAGCAATGGCAAAAGTCATTGCTCCGTGACCGCGATATTTTGCGCAGTTATCACGCCAGAATCCGTACTTTTCCACGGCGTGTATATACTCGTCGGCAAGATTATCCCCACCGCAGTAAGCGACTTCGCCGTCAATCGCAATAATTTTTCTGTGATCGCGGTTATTTACGATAGGACTTAAGGTTATAGGCGAGTAGTTGTTTATTTCGCAGTTTTCAATCGCAATCATCCGCTTTAAAACTTTTCCGCTAATTCGTCCTTGACAACCTAAATCGTCGTACAAAATTCTAACCTTAACACCGCGTCGTCCCGCATCTTCTAAAGAAGGCACGAGATAATTGAGTAGTTTACCGTCAGCGATAATAAAGCACTCGATAAAAATAAACTTCTTTGCTTTTTTAATTTCTTCAAGTAAATCCTCTAATTTTTTCGTCGGATCGTCAAAAAAGATAAATTCGGTATTTGCGCTTACCGGCGCGTAAACGGAAGATTGAACTGCGCGGACTAAGGAATACGCAATGGGATCAACTTCTTGAAGTTTATCACTCTCGTCAATTCCTCTAATAGTTTTTAAAACTTCTGAAACCTTATCGTGTTTTTTTTGAGCCCTGTATTTCGATATAGCGTTAATCGTATAAAGAAGACAAAAGGGCAGGGGAAGAAGAAGGATTAATACGCACCAAGTAAGTTTGTATTCGGGCGGTTTTGAGCGCGATAGAATAAATATAACGAAGTCGATACCGATAATTTCTACGACCAGGAAGATGAGAGGGGAGTACTTCCATTGTAAATCGAACAAGAAACCGAACAGCGTAAACCATAAGAAAAGTTGTATCGCCGTAGTAATCAGCGAAAACAAGTAAAGCAAAATTTTTTGGAAAAAAGTTAAAGACGCTCGCTCGTTTTGTATCATATCAATTACCTAAAATGGAATATAATTCTCACACTTTAATTATATTATAAGAAGTAAAAACAGTCAAGCAAAACAAAACTGCCCTAAATAATTTTGGGAAAATCTTAACAAATTTCACAGAACGCTCACAATTCTTGACAGAGCGTATAAAAATATTGTATAATAATGTCGAAAGATGTCGTTTGACTAAATAAGATACGCAAAGGGAATTATATGATAACAGTAAAAGAAGTAGAAACAAAAAAAGAACGCAAACAGTTTTTCCGTTTTCCTATTGAACTTTACAAGGGCAACGAGTACGTCGTTCCACCTCTTATTTCTGACGAAGAGGACGAGTTTAACCCCGAAAAGAACGGAGCGTTTGAGTATTGTCAATGCAAAATGTTCCTCGCTTATAACGAGAAAGGCAAAGTAGTTGGTAGAATAGCCGGAATACTTTCTAAAGCGTACAACGAAAAAGCGTCCGTCCGCCAGTTGCGATTTACTCGATACGACGTAATCGACGATTTTGCCGTAACCGAGGCGCTTTTTAATAAACTCAAGGAGTGGGCAAAAGAACTCGAAATGAACGAGATTATCGGACCTATCGGCTTTTCCGACTTTGATAAACAGGGAATGCTCATTGAAGGTTACGATAAGTTAGGAATGTTCGTAACGATCTATAACTATCCTTATTACGCTGAGCATATGAAAAAACTCGGTATGGAAAAGGAAGTTGATTGGGTAGAGTATCTTATCAAAGTTCCCGAAAAAGTGGACGAAAGGCTTGATAGACTTGCTAATAGAATTAAGGAACGCTACGGTTTTAACCTTGTCGAACTTAAAGGCTTTAAGAACGCTCAGCCTATTATCCACGAAGTTTTAGAGAATATTTTTAACGAGGCGTTTGCCCGTCTTTACGGCGTAGTAAAAGTAAACCGTAAACAAATCGAGCGCGAGGCGAAAATGCTCGAGCAGGTTTGGGACGACGACTTCGTATTCTTGGTGGAAAACAAAGAAGGCGACTACGTAGGCTACGGTTTTATGGCAGGCTCGGTGTCAAACGCAATGCGTAAATTTAACGGTAAGATAAATCTTTCGGGAATTTTCGCTATGATACGCGACCTTAAAAACCCCGAAGTAGTTGACCTTTACAATATCGGAGTAAAGGACGACTATCGCAATACGGGAGTAAACGTGTTAATCTTGGTTGAAGGTATTAAACGCCTTATTAAGCGTAAGGTTAAGTATATAGAAACCGGTCCTGAACTTGAAACGAATATACAAATTCAATCAATGTGGAAACACTTTGAAAAAGAACAGCATAAGCGTCGCCGTTGCTGGTCGTTAAAACTTAACTAAACGAAAAGCGGAGATTAAATTCTCCGCTTTTTTATTATAGCGTATTATCAATATAACGAATTTGTTTTGGAGATAAAGAGTAATGCTTTTTCAGTAGCCTTCGTAAAAACGACGGAGATGAAAAATTGAGTTTTTCACAAATTTTTTCAAGCGTTTCTCCTGACTTTATTAGAGCAATGGCTTTAGATAATTTTATAGCGTTTTTGTATTCGATAGGGGAAGTGGAGGTAGCGGACTTAAAGAGAGAGTAAAAGCGTGAAGTCGATAAATAGCAAAGCGACGCAAGGTAATCCACGCGAATAGTTTTTTCACAATTATCCTTAATAAAATTTATTGCCGGTAGGATCGTGTCGAAATTAGTGTCCGCTTTTTTAATGCGTGGAACGACGAGAGAAAGTAGTTTAAAAAAATACGAAAGACAAGAAAACTGACAATTATTTTCATAATGATAATTAAGGGACTTAAACAGTTCTTCGGCGTTTTCAAGATGAAAAGTTTGGAATTGATCATAAAATAAAGACATATTATCACAGTCAAATTCGATAGCGTAAAACTCATTGTTTTGTCCGCTCCAATGCGATACGTATGGCTTTTTTGCAGGCAAAAACCATATATCGCCTTCTTTTATAGTAAGAGAAAAACCGTCCGCCGTTTCCACAAAGCACTCGCCCTTTTTAATATAAGCAAGTCGCATTTCGTTAAAGCCTGTTTTTGAACCCGCTGTCGATTTATCTTCGGGAAAACAATGAAAAGAGTAAAGATTGCAAGAGTGTTCGTTATTCATACAAAATACCTCTAAAGTAGAATAGTGCCCTTTTTATAATAGTATAACATCTTGCTATTTTCTTGTCAATAAAATATAATATACCTAACGAAATTAAGACAAGGGAGCGTTTAAAATGGAGAAAATCAAGCAAATAGTTTTTACTGCCGTTAACAAGGCGGAACTACTAACGGTGGGTGAAGTGGATTTACAAAATATTCCCGACGGTTTCGTAGCGGTTAAGACGGTGATAAGCGCAATAAGTAACGGAACGGAAAAAGCAAACATTACAGGGAACTCAAACGTAAGTTGCAGCGAAGAGCCTAAAGTCGTTTTTCCGCGTTTTACTGGATACAGTAGCGCAGGCGTAGTAGTAGGCGTGGGTAAGGGCGTAACGAAAGTAAAGATAGGCGATAGAGCGGTAGTTTACTGGGGACACCATAAAAACTACAATATCGTCCCCGAAAAGAATATCGTTAAAATCGAAGACGATAGCGTTTCGTGGTCAGCGTCTGCAAACGCGTTTATTTCCACTTTTCCGCTTGCTGCCGTAAGAAAAACGCGAGTTGAACTTGGCGAAAGCGCGCTTATTATGGGGCTTGGAATACTGGGAATTTTCGCGGTAAAGTACGCAAAAACTGCAGGCGCAGTGCCCGTTATTGCCGTAGACCCCGTGAAAGAGCGTCGTGACCTTGCGTTAAAGAGCGGAGCGGACTACGCGTTTGACCCGACTGAACCCGATTTCGTACAAAAAGTGCGGGCGGTAAGTGGTGGCGGTGTTAATACTGCAATCGAGGTTACGGGATTAGGCGTAGGACTTAATCAAGCGCTCGACTGTATGGCAAAAATGGGTAGAGTGGCATTGCTTGGCTGTACTCGTGATAGTAACTTTACGGTTGATTATTACCGCAAAGTACACGGCCCCGGTATCCAACTATTCGGCGCGCATACCATTGCCCGTCCCGATAACGAATCGTACCCGGGACACTTTACGCATATCGACGATATTAAAACCGCGCTTAAACTCGTCGCCGGTGGTAGAATTTCTCTTGACGATATAGTGGCGGAAACTTATTCTCCACAAGAGTGTGAAGAGGTTTATAATAGACTTGTATTTGATAAAAAATTCCCCGTGTCCGTTCAGTTTGACTGGACAAAACTTGATTGAGGTGAGGTTATGAAAAGAATTAGAATAGTTCAAATAGGCGCAGGTCACGACCACGCGAACGTAATATTTAAAAGCCTTTGCGACCAAAGTGATATTTTTGAAGTAATGGGTTACGTAGTTTGCGAGGGCGACGAGGAAATGTTTAATTGCGCTAAAGCGTCGTACGAGGGCTATAAACGATATACGCTCGACGAGGCTTTTGCAATCGAAGGGCTCGACGCCGTAGCGGTGGAAACTTACGACCTCAACCTCGTTAAGTACGCGCAAATGTCAGCGTCGCGAGGTCTTAATGTCTTTATGGATAAGCCGGGTAGTGAGAGCGCGGAAGACTTTGAAAAAATGCTCTCTACCGTGAAGAATAACGGCAAAGTTTTCGCCATAGGCTATATGTACCGTTACAATCCCTTCGTTGTGGACCTTATAAATAAAATCAAAGAGGGAAAGTTGGGCGAAATTTACTCTGTTGAGGCTCAAATGAATTGTGACCACGCTACCGCAAAACGAAACTGGCTTGGTGGTTTTAAGGGTGGAATGACTTTCTTCCTTGGTTGTCATCTTATAGATTTAGTGTACTCTATAATGGGTATGCCCGAAGAAATTATCCCCTATAACTGTTCTACGGGAATTTTTGGAGTGAACGCAAAAGACTTCGGTATGGCGGTGTTCAAGTATAAAAACGGCGTATCGTTTATAAAAACTACCGCAACCGAGCCGGGCGGGTTTAACCGTCGTCAACTCGTCGTGTGTGGTTCTTTGGGAACCGTCGAACTTAAACCGATCGAAGAATTCTATGCTCCGGGATTGCTCGTAACGAGAAGTCGCGAGTGCTACCGTCCAAACGACAATACGCTACTACAATGGGACGACGAAGGCGCAAAGTCTTGCTCTGAGCCCGTAAATCGTTACGACGCTATGACCGCAACCTTTGCTCAAAAAGTCCTTGCAAATAAGCCTATGGCGGACGAAGAATTTATTCGCGAGGCAATAGTCCACCGTCTCGTTCTCGCATCTTGCGGAATTCCTTGCAATTATAAAGAAAAGATTGAGTTGTAAATTACTCGCCTTTGGCTCGTGGCGTTCGCAATCTATGATTGCTCGGCTAAGCGGGGAAACTATCGTACCCCTAAACTTTGGGCAACGGCGTTTTCGCATTTGCTCAACCGCGGTGTCGCCAGTACTCGCCTTTGGCTCGTGGCGTTCGCAATCTGTGATTGCTCGGCTAAGCGGGGAAACTATCGTACCCCTAAACTTTGGGCAACGGCGTTTTCGCATTTGCTCAACCGCGGTGTCGCCCGTACTCGCCTTTGGCTCGTGGCGTTCGCAATCTATGATTGCTCGGCTAAGCGGGGAAACTATCGTACCCCTAAACTTTGGGCAACGGTGTTTTCGCATTTGCTCAACCGCGGTGTCGCCCGTACTCGCCTTTGGCTCGTGGCGTTCGCAATCTACGATTGCTCGGCTAAGCGGGGAAACTATCGTACCCCTAAACTTTGGGCAACGGCGTTTTCGCATTTGCTCAACCGCGGTGCCGCCAGTACTCGCCTTTGGCTCGTGGCGTTCGCAATCTACGATTGCTCGGCTAAGCGGGGAAACTATCGTACCCCTAAACTTTGGGCAACGAAAAATACCTACCCATAAAAATGGGTAGGTATTTTTGGTGCCGCCAGTCGGGGTCGAACCGACACGGTATCACTACCGCGGGATTTTGAGTCCCGTGCGTCTGCCAATTTCACCATGGCGGCAAAAAGTTAGCGATTAACCTTATATATTGTAACACATTATTAAAGATTTGACAAGCAAATGATTGATAATTTTTTTAAAAGGTTGTATAATAAAAGAAGAAAATAGCAAAGAAGGGGCTACCAATGGAGAAATTATTATTAATTGACGGAAACAGTTTAATAAACAGAGCGTTTTACGCCTTACCGCCTCTAAACAACAAGAAAGGCGAGCCTACGCAAGCGGTGTACGGCTTTACGACTATGCTCATAAAAATGCTTGAAACCTATTCGCCCGAGTATATTGCAGTAGCCTTTGACCTTCCTGCGCCCACCTTCCGCCATAAGATGTACGACGGCTATAAAGCAACGCGTAAGAAAATGCCCGAGGAACTTGCCGTTCAACTGCCCATATTAAAAGAACAGTTAAGGCTTATGAACATAGCAATAGTGGAAAAGGAAGGCTACGAGGCGGACGATATTATCGGCACGCTCTCGAAAACTCCCGGCGTAGAAACCTATATCGTAACGGGCGACCGAGACAGTTTTCAACTTATATCCGACACCACTAAAGTAGTACTCACCAAACGCGGAATAACCGAAACGCTCGTTCTCGACGAAGAGGTTCTTATGAAGGAATACTCACTCACGCCTTCTGGCGTAATTGAGTTCAAAGCGCTCGCGGGCGATACCTCAGATAATATCCCCGGGGTTAGTGGCGTAGGCGAAAAGACCGCTATTTCCCTTATTGAAAAATACAAAACGGTGGGGGACGTATACGCCCATTTAGACGAAATCAAGGGAAAACTTGCTGAAAAATTATTAGTTTCAAAAGACAACGCTTTCCTTTCAAAAGAACTTGCAACGATAAATTGTGAAGTGCCTCTTGAAGTTACTCTCGACGACTTTAAGTACGATTTTCCTTTCTCTGCGCAAGTAAGAACTTTCTTTGCGGATAACGCGTTTAAGTCGTTAGTTAAGCGCGACGAATTATTCGTTGTGGACGAGCATAGTGAGAAAAAAGCGGTGGAAATCGAAGAAATCAAAATTAAAACTACCGACGATCTTATTAAGATTTTCCAAGATAAAAAACAGTTTTCGCTCGTTATGGCGGACGATATTCATATATCTTTCGATGGGCTAAAAGAATATGTTTTGTGTGTATCCCGTTCACTTATTGACGACGGTATGTTCTACGGAGTATTGATGTCGGCAATTAAGCCTATCGTGGAAAATAGCCACTTAATCGTTTTCGACGGTAAAAAAGTAATGCGTCAGTTGAACGAGCAAGGTGTAACTCTAAAGTCTTACGACGACGTTCGTCTTATGCAACACCTCGTGGATATGAGAGTAGACAATAATACCGTATCCGAACTTTTACAAAGTGAATACGGCGACGCTAATTATCCTGCGTCTAAGATTTACGCGCTCTACGGCGACTTACTCTCGCAAATCGAGAGTATGAGCATTTACTCGTTCTATAAAGAAGTGGAACTTCCGCTTGAACGCGTGCTTTACAATATGGAAAAGCGCGGAGTGGAAGTAGACCAAAGCGTTTTCGATGCCCTTAGCGTGCAGTTTAATTCGCAAATATCCAAACTTGAGCAAGAAATACACGCGCTTGCCGGAGAAAAATTCAATATAAATTCTCCAAAACAACTTGCCGAAGTGCTTTTTAATAAACTTATGATACCCTATCCAAAGAAGAGCAACAAGCACTCAACGAACGCGGAAATTTTAGATATGCTTATGAATAAGCACGAAATTATTCCACTCATAACCAAGTATCGTTTTGCAAGTAAACTTAATAGCACTTATATTGAAGGAATGCGCAAACTCGTTGCAAGCGACGGAGCAATCCATACTGAATATAACCAAATGCTTACTACGACGGGTAGACTTTCAAGTAGTGAGCCAAACCTTCAAAATATTCCCGTTAGAGAAGAAGAAGGCAGACTTTTGCGCGGACTTTTCGTTGCTCGTAAAGGCTATACGCTCGTGTCAGCCGACTATTCGCAAATTGAACTCCGATTGCTTGCGCACTTTTCGGGCGATAAAATTATGCTCGAACAGTACAGAACGGGCGCAGATATCCACTCAAGAACGGCTGCGGAAATCTTTGGTGTCGATATCTCCAAGGTAACCGACCAAATGCGTAGAACGGCAAAAACGGTCAACTTTGGCATCATCTACGGCATAAGTGACTACGGGCTTTCCCAAAACCTTCATTGCTCGGTTGCAAAGGCAAGAGAGTATATGAATATCTATTTTGAGCGTTTTCCCTCTATTAAACCCTATTTTGACGGTATCGTGGAGAACGCTAAAAAGACGGGATATACCACTACGCTTATGGGACGACTTCGTTATATCCCGGAACTTGCCTCCCCCAACTTCCAAACGCGTCAGTTCGGTGAGCGCGCGGCAATGAATATGCCCCTTCAAGGCTCTGCTGCGGATATAATCAAAATAGCAATGGTAAAGGTGGCCAAAGAACTTGAGGGGATGAAGTCCAAACTTATTCTCCAAATCCACGACGAACTTATAATAGAGGCGTCGGATGACGAACTTGAAAGAGTGAAAGAAATCCTTAAAAACTGTATGGAAAACGCGGTAAACCTTGCCGTTC
This sequence comes from Pumilibacteraceae bacterium, assembly GCA_045532295.1. Classification (GTDB taxonomy): domain Bacteria; phylum Bacillota; class Clostridia; order Christensenellales; family Pumilibacteraceae; genus UBA10677. The sequence continues at coordinate 40,661 of JAZSFP010000007.1, forward strand.
CCTTAACCGTTGATATATCCAACGGCAAAAGTTGGCTTGAGTGCTAAAGGAGAAAAAATGAAACCATTAGTAGTAGGAATAACGGGCGGTATAGCGTCGGGTAAAAGCGTCGTTAGCGCAAAAATCCAAGCGCTTGGCGGAACGGTAATTGACGCTGATATCCTCTCTCGCGAAGTTATTGAGAAAGGCACGAAGGGGCATAGACTATTAAAAGAGGCGTTCCCCATTGCGTTTGACGGGGACGAATTAAATCGAAAAGCCCTTCGCGAACTCGTATTTAACGACGAGCAAGCCCGAGTAAAACTCAATAGCATAACGCATCCGTTAATAGAAGAGCGAACAAAAGCGCTTATAAAAAATGCAAATCAAGAAGTAGTTTTCTTGGTCGTTCCTCTTATGTTTGAGAGTAACTCAGATAAGTTCTGTTCTCTCGTCGTTTCCGTTTGCGCGCCAAAAGAAAAAAGAGTAGAGTGGATTACTAAGCGTAATAGCGAAATTACAAAGGACCTCGCGGAAAAAATGATAAGCGCCCAAATGAGCGACGAAGAGAGAGAAAAAAGAGCGGACGAAGTAATTTATAACGACGGCACGCTCGAAGACCTTGAAAGTAAAGCAATCGCCTTATATAAAAGATTTACTGAGAATAAAAACTAATCTACGGTTATATAATAATCGTAGACGGTATGGAAAATAATAATAAAACATCGCGCCGTATATGGATTTTTTCCGTAACGGCGCTTATACTTTTCTTGGGAATTATAATATCATTTCGTATTAAATTTCCTAATACGTATCACGATTTTATTGACAAAACTGCCCAAAAGTACGAGGTTGATAGCGCGCTCGTAGCCTCCGTTATAGCGGTAGAGAGCGGTTATAGAGAAAGGGTAAAATCAAATAGAGGTGCAATGGGTCTTATGCAACTTATGCCGTCAACCGCGCGTTTTTGTGCTGAAAAGGTAGGGCTAAATTACTCCGAAGAAATGCTTTACGACGGCGAAACGAACATAGTTTTAGGAAGTTATTATTTAAGTTATCTATCAAAAAAATTTGATAATATCGACGATATTTTAGCCTCGTATAACGCAGGCGAAGGTAATGTGTTAAAATGGAAAAAGGAGGGGAAGAGCATACCTTTTCCCGAAACTATCAATTATATTAAAAAAGTAAAACGCGCCTATAAGATTTATAAACGCGTTTATTATCGTTAGAACTTTTTCAAAACTCGCTCACACTCTTTTTTGATTTCTTCGCAAAGTGATTGAGGAGAGAGTAGAGTTATGCTTGAACCGAACCCAAGCAGTTTAGCAAGCAACGCTTTTCCGCCCGGAACGGTGGCGTGAGCAATATACTTATATCCACGCTCAAAGATAGCGTCGTGTCCAAGCCACTCTTCAATGTCCGCTAAAATAGTAGAGGAGAATTCGAATTCAATATCTACCCAGTCGGCGTTTTCAAAGCCTGCGTCAAGATGTTCGTAAACGTTGTGTTCGCGCCTTTCAAAGGGCAAATCCGTCTCCATAATAGAGGTTATGCGCGCGAGTTTAAATAATCTAAAATCTTGACGAGTATGACACCAGCCGAAAGTGTACCAAACTCCATCCTTAAGTACTCTATAATAAGGGTCGAACCGCCTGTGAGTACGCGTTTCGTAGCGGTCCACGTACACGAGTTTAACGCTGGTTTTTTTATCAATAGCCTTTTGAAGAGCCTCCATTTTCGCTCGGTAAGAGGCAGGATTGTTCCAAGAACCTCCGTCAATAATAAGCGAATCGTTTCCGATAAGATAACGCTCACCCTCTTTACGCTTTTCAAGATACTCAAGTTTATCAATAATAATAGCGTTAAGTTTGTCCTCGTCCTTCTCTTTTCCCTTTTCTTTTTTTAGTAGCCCTATAATTCTTGATAGTTCGCCTTCGGTAAAGAAAGTCTTATCGAATTGATACTCGCTTGCAAGTTCGTAGCCACCACCACGCCCAGGCGTAGCGAAAATAGGCACGCCTGCAATGCCAAGCGCGTCAACGTAACGGGCAACCGTCCGTTCACTCATTTCGTACTTTTCCGCCAAGTATTTTGCCGTAACCTTCTTGTGCGAAAGTAAAGTAAGTAGAATTGCAAAAATAAGACCTGAGTTCATAATCACTCCTTATGCTTTAACTATACTATAAGAAAAGCGTATTGTCAAGCGTAAAAACAAAAAAGAAAAAAATTTTGAAAAAAACTTTAAAAAACTTGAAAATTCTTTAATTACTGACACCCCGTTGTCAGTAATTCTATGCTATAATTTAGAAAAAATGAACGGAGGACAAAAAAATGTATTTAACCATTGATCTTAATAATCAGGTAAATTTAGGTGAAGTAATCGTAATCAAGTCTGACAATAACGGCGGTATCGGAGCGTTTTTAGTGTCGGGAGAAAAGGTAGGAAAACTTGCGTCCACTCAACCCGAAGGATGTGTAAATTACTGGACGGTTGCAGGCAATATCTTCGCTAATCGCGTCCTTTGTAAAGTAGCAATCAAAACGGGTAACACCGCCATTTTGCAAACTGAAAGCGCTCTTCTTAAAAACGCAATCCCAGCATATAGTAGGGTGGTAGTGGAAGGATACGGTATGCTTATTGCCCGTTAAACGAGCGATAAACTTCGCAATACTTTGTCAGTGGATTTCGCCCGAACAGTCGAGTACCTCTTTGTACACTCCTGTCCGTGCTCAATCCCTTTCCTCGTCTTGCTCGTTTCTTCCTCGTTTAACCCTTGACCAAATCGAGCGACTAATACGCGGAAGTATAACTTATAAACCGACTTTCGCCAAAGCGCGACCTTCACTCCCGTTTGCAACGGGCGAGCGGAGCGAGAAGTCGCCCCCACTCGCAGTAGGTGAGCGTATCTAATAAAGTCTTCTCTCTATGTGAGTAACATTTTGCCTTGGTTAGCGGGCGCTACGAGGTAAAGCGTTACTCTAATAAGATAAAAATGGAAGGTTTTCCTCCCTCACTCATAACCTTCCTAAAATAAAAAACGGCGAGGCCACAAAACTTCGTCGTTTTTATTTTATATTCTGTCGCGGTTTTCTCGTTAACCCGCAACTACTTTAAATATTTTACTCGAGAGCGTTTTTCATCGTGTAATATCCGCTTGTCTTATCCGCTAAGAATTTTGCAGCCTTGATTGCGCCTTCAGCAAAAATTCCACGGGAAAGAGCAGTGTGGGAAAGCGTAATAATTTCGTCAGCGCCAGCAAAGATAACTTCGTGTTCGCCTACGATAGTACCGCCACGAACTGCGTGAATAGTAACTTCATCAGCATTTCTCTTGCTTGCGCCCTCGCGACCGTATAAGAATTTTGCATCCGTCTTAACTTCCTTAACCGCGTTTGCAAGCATTAAAGCAGTACCGCTTGGAGCGTCCGCTTTTTGATTATGATGTTTTTCGATAATCTCAATATCAAAAGCATCGCCGATTTTAGCGGTAACCTCGCTAACGAGTTTAAGCAAAAGATTGACACCCACACTCATATTACCCGAGCGAAGAACGGCGCAAGTAGAGGAAGTTTCTCTAATTTCCTTTTCTTGACTGTCGCTATATCCGGTAGACGCCAAAACTGCGCCTTTGCCGGACCTTTTCATAAGCGCAATAACGCTCGGTAAAACTTCCGCCCTCGAAAAATCAACGATTACGTCGAAGTTAAGGGGAATAGCGTTAATATCGGTATAAGTGGGAACGGTAGGATGAGCAGTAATATCAAAACCACCAACGACTTCTACGCCACGCTCGTTGGCGCACTCAACGATGCGTCTTCCCATTTTTCCAGATATTCCAAAAAGAAAAATCTTAACCATAATAACTCCTTATAAAAGACCTAATTTACTCATTTCCGCTTCAAGACGCGTTGCATTATCCTCTTCCATTTCGGTAAGGGGAAGACGAGGTTTAGCCGAACCAAAGCCAAGTAAGGACATACCTTTCTTTACGGGGATAGGATTAACCTCGCAGAAGAGTTCGTCGATGAGCGGATTAAGTTTGAATTGAGCCTCGCGCGATGCGGAAACGTTGCCGTTAAAGAAAGCGGTAGTAATATCGCTAGTTTGTTTAGGCGCAATATTCGCTACTACGGAAATAACGCCTTTTGCGCCAAGCGTAAGCCCAAGGAAAGTAAGACCGTCGTCGCCAAGATAAATATCTAGACCGTCGCCTACCAAACGAGCAAGTTTTTGAATTTGCGTCATATTACCGCAAGCCTCTTTGATAGCAACGATATTATCAACTTTAGAAAGTTTAACTGCCGTTTCAGGCAAAATATTAACACCCGTTCTTCCGGGAACGTTATACATAATTACGGGAAGAGTAGTAGCGTTTGCAACGGCGGTGTAATGCTCAATCAAGCCACGCTGAGTGCATTTATTGTAATACGGAGTAACGACGAGCAAAGCGTCCGCGCCCATTTTTTCCGCATCAACGGCGTTAGCAACGGTAGAAGAAGTAGAGTTACAACCGCAACCTACGATTACGGGAACTCTGCCACCTATTTTATCAATAGCAAACTTGATAACGCTATTGCGCTCGTCTGCGCTCATAGTGGACGGCTCGCCAGTAGTACCGCAAACGCAAAGCGCGTTAACGCCACCGTCAAGATAGTATTCAATTGCGCGACCAAAAGCCTCGAAATCTACACCCGTTTCAGTGAACGGAGTAGTCATAGCCACGCAAACGCCTTTAAAAACAGCCATAATAACCTCTCAAAGTAAATTTATTCACAAACCTTTAACTGATTGCACGCAAAAGATTAACCTCTTTTTGCTATAATTCTTTCAGCAATTTGAACTGCGTTGGTTGCAGCGCCCTTTCTAATGTTGTCCGCAACTACCCACATATTGATACCGCTATCAACGGTGTCGTCGATACGCACTCTACCAACGAAAACTTCGTCGTGATCTTGAGCCTCAAGGGGAGTGGGGTAAACTGCGTTCGTAACGTCGTCAACGAGAACGACACCCTCAGCCTCGCGAAGCGTTTCCATAACGCCTCCAAGAGTTACGGGTTTAACGAACTCAACGTTAATGCTTTCGCTATGACCGTGGAAAACGGGAACGCGAACGGTGGTTGCGGTAATCTTAAGACTCTCGTCACCAAGAATTTTCTTGGTTTCGAAAATCATCTTCTGCTCTTCTTTAGTGTAGCCGCTTGGAAGGAACACGTCGATGTGAGGAATACAGTTGCCAAAGATGGGCTTGGGGAACTTTTTAGGAGCAACGCCCTTAATTCCTTCCTCAAGGTCAGTGTAACCTGCAACGCCCGCGCCACTTACCGCTTGATAGGTAGAGTAAACGATACGCTTAATACCGTACTTGCGATGAAGAGGAGCAAGAGCAACGACTGCTTGAATGGTTGAGCAGTTGGGGTTAGCGATAATACCCTTATTCCATTCTATGTCGTGAGCGTTAACTTCGGGAACGACGAGGGGAATTTCAGGGTCGGTACGCCATTGAGAAGAGTTGTCGATGACGGTAGCGCCACACTCAGCGAAGAGGGGCGCGAAAGCCTTAGAAGTGGACGCGCCGGCAGAGAAAAGCGCGATGTCTACTTTGGTAGCGCGTACGTTTTCCTCGTTAAGTTCAATAACGGTATAGGTTTTTCCCATAAACTCGATTTGCTTACCAGCAGAGCGCGCGCTCGCGAAAAGGTAATAGTTTTCAACGGGCAATTTGCGTTCGGAAAGAACTTCAAGCATTTTTCTGCCTACCATACCGGTAGCGCCAACAACGGCAACATTGTATTTCATATTCGTATCTCCTTATAAAGAAAAATTTAAACAAAATAAGCGGTCAAAGTAAAGCACAATGACCGCTACAAAAAACGAAAAAGGTCAAATAATGTGCTCCATTCCCAAGAATGACAGTTGCAAGGTATTAGCCGTTGCACCCAGCGTAGCGCTTTCAAAATTTGGTCAAAAAGACGAACGCTTCGGCGTTGATGACCTTTCTCCGCACCGTCGACCAAAGACGCAAAAGCGGATACTAATTCTCAACGCTCCTCATTATTTGCGAATATATTAACACAAAATTAAATACTTGTCAATCAAATTACGTAAAATGAGCGCAAAATGATTGAAAAATTTATTTAAATGTTATATAATTTACAATAGAGGAGTATGGGCGCGCAATTTTTCGCCAAAAAGACGAGTATGAGAAAAAGAGAGCCAAATAAAAAAACAATCTCAAAGTCTATGGACAAGCGTACCGTGTTTTTTGCAAAACTCAATCTGCTTATTGATAGCGAAAACGCCGACCTAACTTCCGCGCTAACGCTCGCTATAAAGAAAAAACGAGTAAAGGTAAACCTCTATTTTTCTCCGCTAAATAAGGCGAAACCTCTTCCAGTAATCTTGGTTAAAACGAAAAAGGGCGAAGAGGGAATAGTTTTTCAAAGCGGTATGAGTAGTGGCGGAACAAAAATGCGCGTAAGCGAATATAACGCGCAAACAGCCCTTGCACTTAAAAATTTAGCAAACTCCTATAACCGCGACGACTTTGTATCGTGCGTCGTTGAAAAGGAGGACGCTTTAATCGTAACGACTACTTACTTTAGCGAAGAGTGGTTTGAAAAGTATCTTATGGAGCAAGCGCGAATTTTGGTGGACGCAAGAGTGGAAACGCTCTCCGCTTATCCGCCTTTTGCGATTGATTATAACGCTCAAACGATACTGCATCGAAACCTTCTTTCTCAAAAAATCACGACTATGAACTCCCTTAACTTCAACGAGGGCTTGAGCGAAGGCGACGAGAAAGAAGACAGAATACTTTATATTGAACTTACGGCGGATAAAAACGCTTGCGAATTAGCGACGGCGGTTGCCGATGCGCTTAAAAAACTTACGGAGGCTATTTAGAAATGGCAGAAAAGAAAGGCTTAATTTACAGACTTACGATGGGTAGCGATAATCTTCCCGACTTTACCCCGAATAAACTTCCCGGTTCGCGTTGGGCGGTATTTAAGGACGTTTTTACTAATCGTCTTGGCGCAATGGCAAAGATTAGTCTTCTTACCGCGCTATTTTGCATACCCGCAATAGTGTGGATAATTATAATGTATATGGCAAAGAGCGTGGACGCAACGCTTATTCCCTATTCGTCGAATATCGGCATAGGCTACCCCGTAGTAACTAACGCTACTCTCATCGGCGAGTACCGTACCTTTATGTACACTATCCAAGAATTCTTATTCTTTATCCCCGCTCTTATGATAGCGTCGCTTGGATTTGCAGGAGCGTTCCACGTTATGAAACTTCTCGCTTGGGGAGAGGGCGTATCGGTAGGTAGTACCTTCTTCCAAGGCATTAAAAAGAACTGGGCACACTTCTTGTTTATATTCCTTATCCTTGGAATTTCCCTCTTTACGATGGCGTTCAATATTTCCGCTGCAGGTTATTCGGGGCTTGGTATGAACGAAGTCCTTCAAACCATATCGTTAGTGCTTGCAATCGTGCAGTTCGTGTTCGTAATGTGTATGATGATATTTATGTGTTCTCAAGAGGTAACCTATAAACTCAAATTTTTCCACCTCTTTAAGAACAGCGTGCTTATGGCGTTTGCGCTTATCCCCCAAAACCTTTTCTTCCTTATTCTTTCCGCGCTTCCCATAGTAATCGTAATGATTTTGCCCATATCCTTTGCAATGATAGGCTGGCTCGTAATCATCATCTTAGGCCCTGCGTACGTGGTGCTCATTTGGACTTGCTACTCGCAGTGGGTGTTCGATAAATATATCAACGATAAAGTTAAAGGCGCAGTTAAACAACGCGGTATGTACGTTAAAAATCCCGAGGCGGAAAAGGCAGCGGAGATTGAAAGAATTAAGGCAAGAAACGTCGTTTACGGCGCGGCTTACGTATCCCGTAGACTTTCAAGTATTGATAAAGGCGTAAGTTTTACTCCTCTTGCTACCAACTTCTCACGCGCGGACCTTGCTAAACTTGGCGAAGAAAAACAGCGTATGAGCGATGAGATCGACAGAGAAAAGGCGGAGATAGAAACTCAACTTGAGGAAGAACTCCGCGTTTACGAGGAGGCTCAAGCGGCTGAAAAGAAAAAAGGCAAAAAGAAAAAGAAGGACGAAAAGCCCGAAGAGATGACTTTCGTCGAATATAAAAAGAAAGATAAAAAGAAGAAGAAAAAGCAAAAGATTAGCGAAACGGATATTGCAACGATGCCCGTTTCTACCGAGGAATACAAAGAGGACGACAGCGAGTAAATGTACGAGGTATTATCCGACTTTTACGATATTTTTATGGACGACGTGCCGTATGAGAAATGGTGCGAATATATCGCGCGCTTTTTAAAAAAGGAAAGCAAAGGCGTGGATATCGGTTGTGGAACGGGCGCGTTCACTCGACTTCTCCATAAAAAAGGATTTACCGTAACTGGCGTTGACCAAAGCCCTCAAATGCTGGAAAAAGCGAAAAAGAAAGCAAAAAGCGAGGGTATGGATATAAATTTTGCGGTAGGCGATGCAACCACGCTTGCTCTTCCTCGCCCCGTAGATTTTATAACCGCAAATTGCGACGTGGTTAATTATCTTAAAAACCCCCTCAAATTTTTCCGCTTGGCTTATAAAAATCTTAAAGAGGGCGGAGCGTTCGTATTCGATATATCCACCCACTATAAACTATCAAAAATTCTTTCAAACAACGTTTTCACTCTCAAAAAAGAGGGGATAACTTATATTTGGGAAAACTTTTATTCTGAAAAAGGCGCGAAAGTGGATATGAAACTGACATTTTTTGCGCCCGAAGGGAATAACCTATATTCCGAGCATATCGACGAGCAAACGCAATACGCTCATCAAACGGCAGATATTATAAGCGCGCTAAACGAGGCGGGGTTTAGCGACGTTTCAGCGTACGGATTTTTATCGAAGTCCGCGCCTAAAGAAACTGAAGAGCGAGTGCATTTCGTATCTTACAGGAGGAGTTAATGGCAAAAATTTCAATACTTGACGACAGCGCCGAATATTACCACAATAGCGGAGTAACTTTTAATAACGAAGGCAAATTCGTCGAGGCAATATCCTCCTTCCATCTTGCGCTTGAGCGAGATAAGAAAAGAGGAATAAAGCGTAAGTCTTACACCGCCGCAACATATTCAGAAATAGCGTTTTCCTTCTTTTCGTTAGGAATTTACGAAGAGGCATTGCGATACTATATTAAACTTCTCTCGCTTGAAGATAGGAGTGAAGAGGCTCATATAGGACTAATACGATGCAATCTTAAACTTAATCGTTTTGGTTCTGCAACCTTTTTTCTTTCTCGCGCGTTTGATATGGAAATATTCAGTAGCGAAAGCGATTTATCCGAGTTTGACGAAATCTTTGCTAATCAAAGTTCGCAAGAACCCAAGCCTCCGATAACGCTTAAAGATAAAAAAGACTACTCAAAACAACTTTCTTTAGCAAGAAATATGACGGTAAGCGGTAATTATTCTACCGCGAGAACGCTACTTGAAGTAATTCCCGAGGACGCGTACGAAAACACGGAAAAGTGGGAACTTATGGGTAGTATTGCCATTTTTGAAAAGAACTACGAAGACGCCCTTGCTCTTTCAAAGTACACTTTAGAGGAAGTCGACGGCGACAGTTTAACCGCTCGAATTATTAAAGTGCTTGCTCTCGACGGCTTAAACGACAAGAAAGGCGCGTTTTCCGCCGCAGACGAAATTCCCAAAAGCGGAGTTTATAGTAAATACGACGATTGCGAGAAAATTGCAAACGCAATGTCAAAAATCGGCTACGACGCTCTTGCCGAGAAATACTACGAAAATTGTTGTCAGTTAAAGCCTTATCGCATAATAACGAGCGTTTACCTTGCAATCGTAAAGCACAACTTAGGTAAAAAGGGCGAAGTTAAAGAAATTATGCGTACACTTCGCACTCTATACCCGCAAGACACGGTAGTAAAATATTATTCGCGAGTTTTGTCTGACGATAGCGTAGGGACTTTACCGGTAGATTACTTTTTGCCGTTAGAAGAAGAAAAACGCAGGTATAAGATTATTGACGAGCGATTTACCGAACTTTCCACGGTAGAAAACGCCGAAGAGTATATTCGTCAAAACCCCGAATTTAAGGAATACGTCGAGTGGCTCTTGTGTTACGGGGATGAAGATATTGCCGTAAAAGTGGGTAAATTCTTGGTTCAGTCTGAAGAGTGGAGAGAGTTTTTCGAGGATAGGTTTTTAGACCCGTCGCTTTCAACTACCGTTAAAATGGAATACCTTTACGACTATTTGAGGGTATCAAAAAATCGTAAAGTAGCCTGCTATTTAGGTTATAACTATATTTGCGAGACGATATCCCCTCCAAGATGCGAGGATAACCTCAGTATGCAGGACGCGTACTATAAAGCGTACACCGTATCGCTTGCAATAAGCGTAGACTTTAAGTCAAGACTTAATAAAGTGTACAAAGAGGTAGTAAAAAGACTAAATAGCGCGGAATTTTCCGATAAAATTCTCGTGATAGAAATGTCCGCAATTCTTGCATTTTTAGCAAAAACGAACGATTTTTTTGCCTCGCTTAACGCAACTTGCGAAACTTTTGGGGCGAATTACCAAACTGTATGCTCGTATATGACCTTGCTTGGCTATGATATACCGTCTATTGAGGATGAACGCAATATAGCGAGAGCCTTTGAGGAATTCGTACGCAAAACTGAAAATATAATCGTAGAATTTAAAGAAGACGATAATGGAGATTAAACTTATGGATTTTGATAAACTTTTCGAAAAATATTTACGCAACTGGATGAAGAAAAATACGCAATTTACTCCCGACGAGGCGGAGGATATGCTCCCCGAACTTTACGAAGAGTGGGTAACCTCACCTTGTAAGGAAATCGGCGGAATAACACCTGAACAGTACTTTTTGAATATTACTGACCCTAAAGAACTCGTTGAAGAACTTATTAGAGAAAACGAGGGCGATAGTAACGCTTGTTCTCTCCTTGGTGATAGAATTTGCGAAGTACCGCAATGCGCTTCTTATATTATAGATATAATAAAGAAAGGCGAAAATGAAAAACTCGTCGTTGAGTGTATGAATCTTCTTGACGATATGGGAGCAGAGCAACCGCTCGATATCTACGTTCAGTTTATTGCAAACGAAAACGCCCCCGAGGGAATAAGAGAAACTGCTTGCGAAATATTAAAAACGAACGCAAACGAAGTTAAAGATAGCCTCTTTCCTCTAATCTTGGGCGCAAGCGAAGACTTAAAGGAAATCTTAGGCGATATACTTTGCTTAGCGGACCGCGACGAGCGCACCTTTAATCTTCTTCGCGACCTTTTCTTAAATGGTAAAAACGTACCCTTTGCTGCAGGACTTATTGCAAAGTACGGCGACGAGAGAGCGGCAAGTTACCTTTATCCCGCGCTCGACGTATGTAACTATCTTGAATTTATTGAAATTCGAAACGCAATAGAATCGCTTGGCGGAGTAGTTGACGATAACATCAGAGACTGGAGCGACGACGAATTCTATAAAGCCCTCAAAGGTATCAAATAATTGCATACGTATGCAAAATTTCCATACAAAATGGAGAAAATATTATGGAAAAAATTACACTTGAAACAATTAAAAACGATAAAGATTTTCGCGCGCTGATTGACACTGCGAACGAATATCTTAAACAAATGGGCTACACTGAGCACGGACCGAGGCACGTTACTTGCGTAGCGAGAACTACCGCTAATATCTTAAGAGAACTTGGCTACGACGAACGCACGATAGAACTTGGCGCAATAGCAGGTTATATCCACGATATAGGCAACGTAGTAAACCGCAAGAACCACGGATTAAGCGGAGCGAACCTCGCTTTTCAGTTGCTCCTCAAAAAGCGTATGGATATGAAGGAGATCGCAACGATAGTTGGCGCAATCGGCAATCACGAAGAAGAAACGGGTAAACCCGTTAGCCCCGTGTCAGCCGCGCTCATTATAGCGGATAAGAGCGATACGCATAGAAGTAGAGTGCGTAGAGACAGTTACGACATAAACGATATTCACGATAGAGTAAACCTTGCTATCAAGAAAAATATGCTCGTAGTTGACGAAGAGAATAAAATTATTCGCCTCGTAATCTTTATGGATGAGAGTAGCGCGCCTATGGAATATTTGCAAATTTATATGTCGCGTATGGTGTTGAGCGAAAAAGCGGCTGAATACCTTGGATGTACTTTCGAACTTGTCATAAACGGTATGCTCATAAATCGTCATACTGGCGTAGGCGAAAAACTAACGCTCAGAGGCAAAGAGAAAAAGGTAAGCATTGACGAATAACATAAAAGACAAATCTTGCTCATACAATAGCGTATGGGCAAGATTTTTTTAGTAACTTTTTTAATAATAGGCACGATTATAGGCGCAGGTTTTGCCTCGGGAAAAGAAATAGTAACTTTCTTTGGTGATACGCCTCCTCCTATGATCGCTCTGTTTTGCGCAATACTGACTTTTCTATTTTGCGCGATTTTTCTCTTCGTTGGCAAAAAGTGTAAGTCGGACGAAGTAGGGGAAGTAAACGTAAAACTCTTTGGAAAACTAAATATTTTACCTACGACTTTTATGCTTTTTAATTCGCTCGTGTCCCTCTCTGCAATGCTTGCAGGCGCGAACGCCGTTATGGAAAGCGTGCTACCTCTTTCGCCCCTTTACGCAATTTTATTGTCAATTTTAAGCGCGTTAGTAGTCTACCGAGGAATTGACGGACTTTATAAGGCAAACGCCGTCATCGTACCTTTTTTGATAATAGCGATTATATCAGTTTGCGCTTTCGCGATAAATTGCCCAGTAACCTTAAGTCCTACGCCATTAACGCTCGTAAACGCCCTAACCTATATGACTATGAACGGTATGCTCGCAGCCTCCGTTCTTACCACGGTGTCGGATTTGAGCGCAAAACAAATAATTTTAGCATCGTTGTTTTCCGCGATAATAGTGGGTGCGCTCGTCCTTTTAATAACTCTTGCGTTATGCTCGACGGCAGTGTCAAATTTTGCTATGCCACTACTCGAAATTGCAAAACGACAGGGTACGGTACCCTTCGTTTTAACGACTTTAGTTACGATATCGGCAATATTTACCACTGCAATTACCGCCCATAACTCATTGACGGCATACCTTAATTCGTTTACTAAAAGTAGAAAAGCGTCCACCGCTATTCCCGTGATCGTTGCGTTTTTCGTGTCGAATATCGGGTTTGAAAAAGTAGTGAACGCCTTTTATCCGGTCGTAGGAATTTTGGGCTTAATCTTTTTACTTTCGTGTGTCGTTTATTTGATAAAAACGCTTAAACGGCCGAGTAGCAAGGGAAACGAGAGCGTACATTACGGTCGCGAGCAGACATAGAATAACCGTCGCGCTCATAACTAAATCGATCTTAAAAACTTGACCGCCGTAAATTATTAAATATCCAAGTCCAGCGCCTGATACGAGATACTCGCCCATAATCGTTCCCACCCACGAAAGTCCAACGTTTACTTTAAGAGCGTCTAAAAACGCAGGTACGGAGTGGGGAATAATCAACTTAAATAAGATTTGAAACTTACTTGCGCCCATTGACCTAAGAAGAAATATTTTACCCTCGTCAACGCTTATAAACGCCGTCGTCAAATTCATAATAGTAACGATTATGCAAATAAGGAACGCCATTAAAACTATCGCGTCAATACCTGCACCCACCCAAATAATAATGAGCGGACCAAGCGCAATTTTAGGGAGAGCGTTCAAAACCACTAAATAAGGCTCAAGCGCAATTCTTGCCGTATCGCTCCACCATAAAAGTACGGCAACGACGAGACCGACGAAAGTTGAAATGATAAACCCGAGCACACACTCTAAAAGTGTGATAAAGGTGTGTTTGTAAATTTCTCCGCTTAAAAATAGCGAACAAAGAGTACGAATTATTCTCGACGGCGAAGAAGTAAAGAACGAGTCCACAAGTCCTATCGCCGTCGATACTTCCCAAAAACCTATAATAGCCAAAAGCAAGAAGATGCGGATAAAAATAATTCTGCGTCTATCTTTTTTTCTACCCTCAAGATAAAGTTCTCTCGCTGATAAATTCTTTTTCATAAGCACCTCGTTGTTTTATCACGAAATTTCTCTCCAAATACGGTCGAACCACCCCGAAAACTGCGCGCACTCTCTACGCTGGAGAGGGGAGAGTGATGGCGGAAAGTCAAGCGTAAATTCAGACTTAACGCTGGCTGGACGGGAGGAAAGAACGATTACTCTCTCACTCATAGAAACAGCCTCGCTAATATCGTGGGTAACTAAAATCGCCGTCTTTTTTTCTGCTTTAATAATAGAGTGTACGTCGTTTTGAACTGCAAGCCTCGTTTGATAATCAAGCGCAGAAAAAGGCTCGTCTAAAAGTAAAATGTCAGGGCGAAGAACGAGCGTTCTAATAAGCGCAGCGCGCTGTCGCATACCGCCCGAAAGATGCCGTGGAAAACGCTCTGTAAAATCACCAAGCCCGTACTTATTTAGTAGTTCTTTGGCATAAACGACGGGGGACGTACCCCCTTGTTTTTGAATTTCCGTACCTAAAAGCACATTTGAAAGTATTGTGCGCCACTCAAACAACTGGTCGCGTTGGAGCATATAACCAAGCCTAATGTTTTCCCCAACTTCGACTACTCCGTCAGTAGCCTTAATAAGTCCTGCAATGAGCGAAAGAATGGTAGTTTTTCCACAACCGCTCGGGCCCACGAGAGAGATAAATTCTCCCTCGTAAACCTCTAAGTTTAGATTAGCAATTGCCTCGGTTTCTCCCTCGTCGGTTTGATATTTAAGCCCGACATTCTTTAGCGATAGAATACTCATTTTTATGAAATCGCCTCAACGAACGAGTTGTCAACTGCCTCAGCGAAAGACACCTCGCTTTCTAAATAGCCTGCGTTAGCCATAACTTCTTGAAGTTTAAGATAAGACTGTTCGCTAAAGAACAGATCGCTCTTCCACGCGTCAATACGCTTGTAACTTTCTATTGCGGTTGCAATGGACGAGAGTGAAGTTCCGCTAAACGAGGGCGCAAGTGCGGGCGCAGCCTCTTCACCCGTTTTTTCGTAAAGGTAATCGTAACCTTTCTTTACAGCGCGTAAAAAGTTCTTAACGAGTTCTCCGTTCTTTTCCAAATAACTCTTGCTCGCGGAAAACGCCGTGTAAGGAATTTCACCACTTGCCTCGCCAACGCTTGCTACGATATAGCCTTTACCAGCCTGAGCAAACTCACTTGCCGTAGGCTCGAAAAGAGTGGTGTAGTCCACCGTTTCGTCCGCCTCGAAAACGGGTCCCATCATATTAAAAGCAACTTCCGTGTTAAAATCGAGGTCAGTTTTCTCGTTAAGACCAGCGTTATTTACCACGTACTGCATAGTCATAGCGGGAACACCGCCCGCGCGTCCAGCCAAAACCTTCTTGCCTCGTAAATCCTCCCACTTAAAGTCTTCGTCGTTAGTCTTGGAAACCAAGAAAGAACCGTCGCGTTTAGTCAGTTGACCAAAGATAAGAGGGTAATCCCGTTGACCTTGCGCTTGACAGTAAATCGTAGCCTCAGGTCCAAGCAAGCCTATATCTGCGCTTTTAGAGACAATCGCAGTCATAACCTTATCTGCGCCACCGCCGTTGGTAAGTTCAATCTTAATATCGTACTCGTCGAAATAGCCGTTGTTAATAGCAACGTAAAGAGGCGCGTAGAAAATGGAGTGAGTAACCTCGCAAAGCCGAACTTTCGTCTTACCGTCGTTACTGCAACCCACTAAAAGAGAGCAAACCGCCAAGCAAAAAACAAACAATAAACTAATAAATCTTTTCATAAAAACCTGCCTTAAATAAGTATTTTAGACGCTATTCGTCCATAGTCCATACTATGAAAAGGACGGAGAAAGAGTGCAAAGGAGAGGGAAATTAAATAAATAATTATTTAATTGCGCCTTAAACGATTGCGCGAGAAGTTATTTTGTGTTATAATGGTAGGCGAACAAAAAAGTTGGAGCGAAATAATGAACAAGACTTACGACCCAAAATCATTTGAAGAAAGAATTTACAAAAAATGGCTTGACAAGAAATATTTTCACGCCGAGCCCAGCGAAAAAGAGCCCTTTACCATCGTAATTCCTCCCCCGAATATTACGGGACAATTACACATAGGCCACGCGCTTGACGATACTATCCAAGACGCGATTATTCGTTATAAAAGAATGAAAGGCTTTGAAACCTTATGGTTACCCGGTACCGACCACGCGTCCATCGCTACGGAGGTTAAAATCGTAGAAAAGATGCGCGAAGAGGGAATTACCAAGGACGACCTTGGAAGAGAAGGCTTTTTGGAACGCGCGTACGCTTGGAAAGAGCAATTCGGCGGTAGAATCGTTGAGCAACTCAAGAAAATGGGCTTTAGTTGTGACTGGGATAGACTTGCCTTCACTATGGACGAGCGTTGCTCTAAAGCCGTTCGCGAAGTTTTCGTAAGAATGTACGAAAAAGGTCTTATTTATCAAGGCGATAGAATAATCAACTGGTGTCCTGAGTGCCAAACTGCAATATCCGACGCGGAAGTTGAGTACGAGGCAGACGAGGGACATTTATGGCATCTTAAGTATCCCATCGACGGCACTGACGAATATATCGTAGTAGCAACCACTCGTCCTGAGACTATGCTTGGTGATACCGCGGTTGCGGTTAACCCCCACGATAAACGCTATACGGCTTTGGTAGGTAAGATGATAAATCTTCCCTTAACCGACCGTCAAATTCCTATTATTGCCGACCGTTACGTAGACAAATCGTTTGGAACGGGCGCGGTAAAGATCACGCCTGCGCACGACCCCAACGACTTTGAGGTAGGCGTTCGTCATAACCTTCCCGTTATTAGAGTAATGAACGACGACGCATCTATGAACGAACTTGCAGGCAAGTATCAGGGTATGTCGAGAGAGGAGGCGAGAAAGGCTATCGTAGCAGACTTTGACGCCCTTGGACTTTTGGAAAAGATTGAAAAGCACGAGCACAACGTAGGTCATTGCTATCGTTGTCATACCGCAATCGAACCTATCGTATCGAAGCAGTGGTTTGTAAAAATGAAAGAACTTGCCGAGCCTGCGATTAAAGCAGTACTTGACAAGGATATCGTCTTTATGCCTAAACGCTTTGAAAAGACTTACCTTCACTGGATGAACAATATCCGCGACTGGTGTATTTCCCGTCAACTTTGGTGGGGACACCGTATTCCCGTGTTCTATTGCGACACTTGTGGATACAAGACCGCGTCAAGAGAAGACTTGACCGTATGTCCCGTTTGCGGACAACCCGTTCGTCAAGACGAGGACGTTCTCGATACTTGGTTCTCGTCTGCGCTTTGGCCCTTTGCAACGCTCGGTTGGCCCGATAAGAACCCTGATCTTGACTACTTCTATCCCACCAACGTTCTCGTAACGGGTTACGATATCATCACTTTCTGGGTATCGCGTATGATATTCTCCGGCCTTGAGCATATGGGCGAAAAACCCTTCTCACAAGTGCTTATTCACGGTATCGTCCGCGACGCTATCGGTAGAAAAATGAGTAAATCGCTCGGCAACGGCGTAGACCCCTTGCTCCTTATCGACAAGTACGGTGCAGACTCGCTCCGTTATTCGCTCGTAAACGGTATATCCGCAGGTGGCGATATCAGATTCTCCGAGGACAAGATGGAGAGTTACCGTAACTTTATGAACAAGATTTGGAACGCAAGCCGTTTCGTCTTGATGAACTGCGAGGGAGTAAAGGTTAAGAATATTGACGAGATTAAAAAACTTACCGTTTTCGATAAGTGGATACTTTCTCGCCTTAACCAAACTACGCTCGAAGTTACCAAGTTTATGGATAAGTACGAAGTAGGCTTGGCTGCCGCTAAACTCTACGAATTTATTTGGAATCAGTTCTGCGACTGGTATATCGAACTTAGTAAAACCTCGCTTTACTCGGACGACGAAGAAAAGCGTAGCGATACCGTTTCCGTACTCTTGTACGTTCTTCGCGAAACGCTTAAACTCGTTCATCCCATTATTCCCTTTATTACCGAAGAAATCTACGACGCTCTTCCTAATAAGGACGCTGAAGATATTATGATATCCGCGTTCCCTGAATATTCGAGAAAGCGCGCTTATAGAAAGGACGTTGCAACTACCGAAATGGTTATGGAAGTAATCAAGGCTATTCGTAACCTCAGAAGAGAAATGAACGTTCCCCAAAATAAGCGTACCGCAATCCATATTATTCCAGCAGAAGGCAACGCAAAGATTGCTCAAAAACTGGCAGGCTACATTGAAAAACTCGCTATGGGCAATGGAATTTACTTCACCGAGCCCGAGGGCAAGAACGCTTCGCTCGTAACCCCCTTAGGCGTCGTGTATATTCCTATGGGAGATCTTATCGACTTTGATAAAGAGCGCGAGAGAATTAAGACGGAAATTGCAAAAACCGAGGACGAAATTAAGCGCGCTGAAGGTAAACTTGCAAACCAAGGCTTCGTAGCAAAAGCGCCTCCCGCTCTTATCGAAAAAGAAAGAGAAAAACTCGAAAAGTATAAAGAACTTAAAAAAGGTCTTGAAGAAAGCCTTGCAAACCTTGGTGATTAAGATTTATAAAAGAAAAGAGCAAGAGTAAATTCTCTTGCTCTTTTTATTTTTTTATTCAATTCCCAAAAGTTCCCGTTTTACAAGCCTAACCATTATATTAGTATTAAGCGTAATGGCGTCAATAGGGTAAATTTCCTTGATATAGCCGTGATAATAGGTATCCATAAAATATTTAACGGCAACCTCGTCGCTTTGACCGCTCTCAATAATTTCTTTAATTTTCTCAGCAACTTCAATAGCATTTTTGCGACAAAGAGAAAGATAGGTTTTCGTCTGTTCGCGGTTAAGTAGTCCGTAGTGTGGACAAAGAATAGTTTCAATATCTAAACTTTCCGCCTTTTCAATAGAGCGAAGAGCCATATCGACTCCTACGAGATAGGAGGGAATTACGATACCCTCGCCCCCGTAAACGCCCAAAGTCTCGCTACCGAGTAAAAGTTTATTTTCTTTTAAATAGTAGCCGATAGAACACTTTGTGTGGCCGGGTAGGGCAACGGCAATAAACTCCATATCGCCTGCCTTTATGGTGTCTCCGTCGGAAACTGCAATATCTACCGTCAAATCGTCAATCAAGTCCTCGTATTCCGTAACGCCACAAGTGGTTGCGAACTTTCTATCCAAATCCCTCATAAGCGCTTTAGCAGTGGGCTTAGCAAAAATCTTAGTCGCGTATTCGCCCGCAACTATTTTGGCGTTAGGATATAATTTTTTAGCGTAAACAGCGCCAAGGGCGTGGTCGTAGTGGGAGTGCGTTAAAAATATATAGTTAAGTTCGCGCTCGCCAAGAACGGCTTTAATTTTGTTTGCAACTTCGTAGCCCGTAAAAGCGAACCCAGAATCGTACATAATAGCCGTCTTTCCGTCGTCAATAAGGAACGCGCTATCGCCTACAATCGCTCTAATGTCAGTAACCTTAATATCGTGCATAATGGTAATCTCCTTGGAAATATCATACCATATCGCGAAGAAAAAGTCAATGTGATTTTAGTAACTTTACTTCTTCTTTCTCATATATCAAATAGAGGAGGAAAAAATAATGGCAATAGCATCAAATTTTTTAATAGCGGCAAACGACGAACACGGGCTTAATCCCCCAACGGTAGGAAAACGAACACCCGTTCTGCCTTATATTAATAGACCGTTTTACGAAAACGAAATTAACCGCACGGCAAAGAACGCCTTCATCTTAGCGTGCGTTCGCTGTGGCTTTAGAGTATACGACGCGCATCCGGAAATTACCGATACGAGCGTAGGGACGCGAGTAAGAAGAGTAAACTCAGTGGGCGCGTCGCTTTGCGTAACTTTCGCTTTTAACGCTTACGGTAACGGTCAATCCTTTAATAACGCAAACGGCTACATAGTATTTTATTCGAGAAACGGTTTTCGTCCAACGCAATCAAGACTACTTTGTTACGATATATCCGCCTCGCTTTCTCAAACTTTACCTACTAAAAACCTTGGCGTAGGCACTCTAACGGATATAGGAATTCTCGAAAGCGTTCGTATGCCATCCGCCCTTATCGAAGGCGGTTTTATGACGAATTTTAACGAGGCAAAACTAATGCTTAATCCCGATTTCGCAACCGCTCTTGGCGAGGGCGCGTGTCGAGGCGTTTGCGAGTTTTTGGACGTCGAATTTGTAGAACGCGAGGGGACGTACCCCACGATTTCACGCGGAAGTAGAGGAAAGTGGGTTAGACTTTTACAGTACGCGCTCTCTTTTGACGGTTACGATATAGGAGCAAAGGACGGGGTTTTTGGTGCTAATACCGAAAGAGTTGTCAAGGCTTTTCAAACGGCTAATTCGCTAACGGCGGACGGAATAGTGGGTCGCAATACTTGGAACGCGTTACTTAAATTTAATCCGCCTACTCTCCGTCGAGGTAACCGCGGAACTTGGGTTAAATATCTTCAAAACTTTTTGCTTTCAAAACTTTATAATATAGGAACGAGCGACGGGATATTTGGCAGGAATACAGAAAACGCCGTCCTCGACTTTCAACGCGAGAACGGGCTTTTAGCGGACGGAATAGTGGGCGCAAACACTTGGAACGCTCTTAAAACGCTACCGGGAAGACCTCTTCCGTAATTAGTAATTAAACGAAACGACTTTAAGTTTTGCAATGAGCGGAATTAAAACGAACAAAAGCGCGTAGTTTACTATGCAGTTATAAATTTGTCCCCCCACGAAAATACGCGTAACGGCGTAGAGAAGGTAAGGCACGCCCTTTGCGTAAAGCAAATAAAACGCAGTAGTGTTAATTCCTACCGTGCAAACGAAAAAGGACGCGAGGGCAAGGATAGTGATTTTAACGAAAAGCGCGCCTTTAAACTTAAAGTTTAATCCGCCTACGATTATTCCCGATAAAAAAGCGGTAACTCCGAGCGCAATTCCCACCCAAGGCATATAGGCAAAACCGCCAGAGTTATACAAAAACCCTACTAAATCGCCTAAAAACGCCGCAGCAAAACCAAAGACCGCGCCCAAAACCACGCCGGCAAGCGCGGAAACGGCGATAGTGAAAGAGAATTGCACGTCGGCAAACTTAATTTCGAACATATTCGCAACGGACAAAAACGCCGCGAGAATAGCGATATAAGCGATTTTTTTACTAATTTTAGTGTCGTTGGTAATTGCACCTGAAAAAAATAAGCGCATCAACAATGGTTTTTTGGCAGTGCCTTCCATAGTTGTTTGCGCTTCTTTGACTTCGTCGTTTTTAAGAGTTGCAATTTCCTGTTGATGTTTATCCATCAATGTCGGGCTCCTCCCTTCTGCTCAGGTTGAGCAAAAGTAATAGTATTAAATTATGATAGCATTATAGCACTACGAGGTTTTTTTAGCAAGCGTTTTAGCCGTCAATTTAGAATTTTTTTTGCGTTTAACTAAAAATGCGAAAGGAATATCTATTATACCGAACAAAAGAGAAAGAGTGAGGAAGAAAAATACCGATACTATTGCCGAGATTAAGAGCGCGAAGAATAGTGGCATAGCAGAACAAAGCGAGTAAACGCAAGCGGTTATAAAGCGAGTGGGAATAATAATGAGCGCGCAAAAGAGAAGTTTTTTAAGCCAAGCGAACGAAAAACCGATCTTCTTACTTATAGCGTGAATATGCAGTATAGCGGAAACGCTAAGTCCAAGCCCCGTAGAAAAAGCAAGAACGCTGGTGTTGAACGCGCCGAAGAAAAGAAACATAACGGCAAAAGTAACCGCCGAGCCTATTATATAGTTAATAAAACTGCGCATTTCAAGGTCAAGCGAGTTCATTACGGAGGAGGTAATGCTCTCGATAGCGAGAGGAATAAGCGTCCACGAGGCGTACTTAATGTAAAGTCCTGCGCCTAAATTGTCGTACACTAAAAGGCCGATACCCTCACCGCAAGCGTCCAAAACGGGTACGAAAAGCGCGGCAAGTATTATGGAGAAAGCAAGCGCGTTTTGGATTTTTTTAGACGCTATATCCTTTTGTCCTTCGCTTATACTCTTTGAAAGCGATGGAATAAGCACGAACGCAAGCGAGCCTACTATCGTTAGAGGAGCGTAAAGGAGTGGAATAGCAAGACCAACGGACGAGCCGTACTCTGACATTGCCTGCGCTGAAGAAAGTCCCGACGAAGTCAATAGAAAAGGGACTAAAAGAGCGTTGATAGAGCCTATTATACTGCTTGCAGCCCTTGAAATCGTAATGGGCAGAGCGGAAGAGATGAGCGGAGCGAAATGCCCTTTGGGACTTGCAAGTCTACCTTTGGAAATAAAATAGTAAACGCTCACGCCAAGCATACTCACAAAGCAACCGATAGAGAGCGAAAACGCAGTAACGGACAGTTTATTTAGTCCAAGCGTAAAGAGAATAAAGCACGCAAGCATCCGTCCTATTTGCTCGACAACTTCCACGATTGACACTGCAAAAAACTTGCTTTTGCCCCAAAGATTGCCACGAAATGCGGAATAAATCGCAGAAAACAACAAAGCGGGCAACATAAAAAGCAAAAGAGAGGCGCTTTCGCTTGAAGTGAAAACCGCCGATAACGGCTTATAAAGAAGTAGAACTACGGCAATAATCAAAACGCTTACGCCCGTTCCAACGATAAGTGCGGCGGTGGTAATTCCGTTTGCGTTTTTTTCGTCAAACCGAGCGGTATATTTGCTTACGATTAGCGGAATACCGCTCGTGGTAGCAGTGAGAAGAACGAAGAAAAAAGAGAGCGCGACTTGGTAGACGCCAATTGCTTCCGCGCCCAGTTCACGCGAAAGGTAAATCTTAAAAACGAACCCGAGAACTCTGTCTAAAATCGTAAAGAACGAAGTAGTAAAAAGAGCGGTCAAAATACTTTTACGCATAATAAACTCCTAAACAATATAATTTATTTTTGTTGGTAGCACAGTAGAACGCAAAAATAAAAATATGATTAAAAAAAGCCAAAGTTCATTAAAAAACTTGAAAATAATGACGGTATTTGATATAATATAGATATGAAAAAAGTTTTGAAAAACTTAATAGCGGGTTTTTTGTGCCTCGTTTTACTACTTTCGCTTGGCGGTTGTAATATTTTAGTCAGTTGTGAGAGTATTTTAGGTAACATTTTAGGTGGCTACGAATATTGCTTTAAGAAGAGTACGAAAGCGCTAACGATAGGCGAGCGATGGCTCGTGAGTGAAGACGACTTTGACTTTGACCCCTCCGCCCCCGTTGACTTCGACTTTACATTGTCCACCTCCGACTTTGAAGTGGTGGGCGTAAGCGGAAAAACGGTAACCGCAAAAAAAGAGGGTAGCGCAGTTTTGACCGCTGATAACGGAAAAGAAAGCGTTACTTGTACGGTGGTGGTAACTAAACAAATTACCTCTTTTTCGCTTATGACGAAAGAGAGAGCAAAGAAAACCACGGATTATAGAGCAACGGATATTTACGCCGTTATAAACGACGGAACGCTCCTTGCTGATATGTTCGATATTTCTTGGACGGTGGACGGCGAAGAACTGTATTATACGGGAGGCTCGTATACCGTTGCCCCCTCGTCCGTTTCCAAAACAACTGAAATAATCGCAACGCTAACAGATAAGAACGGCGAAGAATATACGGACGCAATGCGCGTTTGCTATTACGACGAAAGCCCCACTTCGTTAACGCTAACTTCGAGCGGAAATAAAGAGCAATCAATAGAAGAAACGAGCGAAGTAAGGTACTCTCTTGTGATAGAAGAGCAAACTTTGCCTGCAATTTCTTGGCTCGTAAACGGAAAAGAGGAAGCGCGCGACTGTCAAACCTTTAATTTTACCCCAAACGCCGTGGGCGAGTATAAAATATCCGCACTCGTCAATGGCACGGAAAGTGAAACGGACAAAATAACGGTGTCTGGTAGCGTAACGCCAACTTCAGTTTCTGCCGATTTTGATACCTACTATCCGAGCGTTTTGGTGTCCTTTAATTCGCTTGGGGGAGAGGGTGAAACTTACACCGTAAAAGTAGAGCAAAACAATCAAATTAAAACGATTGAAACGAGCGAAAATCAAGTTCTTTTAGATAACTCAAAGTTAGATATTTTTGATACCGTATGCAAAATTTCCGTAAAAAGTAATGGTAACGGCGAGTATTTACAAGAGAGTGAATACAGTGAAGAAGTAGTTATTGAAAAACAAACTTCCACCGCAAAATATTACCTCGAAAAAACTTGGTTTGGCGGTAATTATTATATGTCAAGCGACGAGGAAGTTTACGCTATTTACGACTACTTTATGCTTTATCGCGACCAGCCCTTAAACGGTAGTACGAAGTCTTCGCACTCCGTTTATATGGGATATCAATCGGATTATACCGTTTCTCGTCTTTCCCAAATTGCGTTTGATAGAGCGGGATATACGGGTAGTTACGATATAAGCCACAACTCAAAAACGATAGGTAACGATACTACTATAACTTTTGAATTCGATTTCCATACGCTGTCAACCCCAACGAATACTAACGCTCCAAGCGGTAACGCTTTTAACGGAAGAGAACTCCATATCTCAAGCGTAGGTATGGGCGACGCTCCCCTTTATATTGATACAATTAAAAAGACCGCCACGGTTAGTACTACAGACCAACTTTATAGAGTGGCTGAACTTGGTTATAAACCTCTTCCGCAAGCAGACGGTAGAGCGGAAGAATACTATGCTTACGCTAAAGAGTTACTCTCTCAAATTCTCGACGAGAGTATGAGCGACGTGGAAATTGCGCACGCAATCTACGACTGGATTATGTGGCGAGTAAGTTACGATAGCGCTGCAAGTTATGTAGACGAAATTGAAGACGCCGTTAAACTTGGCGCGTTCTATATCGAAGGCGTGCTTACTGACGAAAATTACACCGCTGTTTGTGACGGTATGAGCAAAACCTATTCCCTTCTTTGTAATATGGCAGGACTTCCCTGCGTCCGCGTTACCGGTTACGCCGATAGCGGTGGAGGTATGGGCGGACACGCGTGGAACAAAGTAAAAGTGGACGGCGAGTGGTATGTGGTAGACTGTACTTGGGGCGATTACGAAACCTCCGTCGAGTACTACAAATACATCACCCCGTTTAGAAAAACGCTGATGTCCTTCTCAGGCGAAACGGCGTCGCACGAATATTTCTTGCTCACCGACGGTCAAATCTCGCTTACTCACGAAGAAGACGAAAACACCGCGTATCCTAAAACTTCTCCTCTGCCTTATAACGCTTATAACGAAAGCGAAGACCTTGGCTTCGTAGTAAGCGGTAAACGCTATTCAGCGTATCTTTCAAGTGAGGAGCAAATAAGCGAATACGCAACTGCGCTTGCTCAATATCTTGCTTCTGCCTTTACGGGAAACGATTTTACCTTCTCGATAGGCGAAAGGGAAGAAACTTCTCAGTTTGCGGTCTTTGAAGTCGCTCTTGCGCCCTCGGCGTCGGCTAAGATTAAACAAGCAATAAACAATACGCTAACGGGTAATCCCTTCTATAAAGCGCTCAATAAGCAAAATCTATATTCGGCAATTTTTCTTTCGGGTTATAATATGAAGGTTATCGTTAGTAAAACGGTAGAAATTGAGTAAAAACGAACTCCCATAAAAATATGGGAGTTTTTCAATTAAAAGTCTTGCAAAAAAATCCGTTTTGTGTTATAATTAACTTAGTAAAAAAACACTTCTCGAGGAGGCAATATGAGTATTTTTGTAAACGACGAAGAAAAACTATTTTTCCTTGAAACGGATAAAACAAGTTACGCTATGGGCGTTAACCGCCTTGGTGTTCTTGAAACTCTTTACTTCGGTCAAAAAGTAGGCAGGGAAAACCTTCGATACGCTAATAGAAGAAACGGTAGAGGCTACGCTGCAAGTATGCCCGACAGCATAAATCGTGGCGAGGACGCTAACCAGTTTAGAGCGGAATGTTCTACCTCACATTACGGCGACTATCGTGTTCCCACCGTTATGGCGACTTTTAGCGACGGGTCAAGAGTAGTGGACCTTCGCTATGAAAGTTACGAAATAAACGCAAACCGTCCCGACGGAGGTATGCCCGTCGTATCTGGGGGTGAAACGCTGAAAATTACGCTCGTTGACCAAAAATCCCAACTTAAAGTAAACCTTTACTATACGATTTATCAAGACCTTTCCGCCGTCGTTCGCTCGCTTGAAATTGTCAACGACGGACAAGAAACGGTAATGCTCGACCGCGCGTTTTCCTTTTGTCTTGACTTTCCAAACTACGAATATAAATACCTTTCTCTTAACGGCGCGCACCAAAACGAACGCCAAATCGCAACTAACACCGTTATTCCCGGCGTGTACTCCGTGGAAAGCCACCGTGGAACTTCTTCCCCTCAACACAATCCCTTCTTGGCGGTTTTAAGTAAAGATGCTACTGAAACGGAAGGTGAAGTATTCGGCTTTAACCTCGTTTATAGCGGTAGTTTCCAAATAGACCTTGAACTTGACGAGTGCAACTCCGTCCGCGTAGCAGGCGGTATTAACTCCTTTGATTTTTGTTGGGAACTGAGGAGTGGAGACAGTTTCGTAACACCCGAGTGCGTTATCTGTTATAGCAACGCCGGTATAGGTGAAATGAGCCGTACTTTCCACGACCTCTATCGCGACCACCTCATCAATCCCAACTTCGCAAAAAAGCCTCGCCCTATAGTTATTAACAACTGGGAAGGCACTTACTTTGACTTTAACGAAGAAAAACTTTGCGCAATGATTGAGTCGGTAAAAGGAACGGGCATTGACACCTTCGTTCTTGACGACGGCTGGTTTGGTCATCGCGACAACGACCTATCTTCCCTTGGAGACTGGTTTATCTACGAGAAAAAACTTCCCAACGGCTTAAAGCCCGTAGCAGATTGTTGCCACCGTAACGGAATGAAGTTTGGTCTTTGGTTTGAGCCTGAAATGGTCAACCGTGATAGCGTTTTGTTTGAAACCCACCCCGAGTGGACTATTCAGTCCCCCGGTAGACCTATCTGCAGAGGTAGAGACCAGTACGTCCTCGATATTACTCGCGAAGACGTTCGCGCGTATATAAAGAAAGTTATGACCGATATAATTCGTGAGAACGAAGTAGAGTACGTAAAGTGGGATATGAACAGAAGTGTAACTGAGTGCTGGTCGCAAACGCTTCCTCCTCATCGCCAAAAAGAATTTATGCACAGATACTGCCTTGGTTACTACGATATTCTTCGCTACTTTAAAAACGAATTTCCCGACCTTATAATAGAAGGTTGCGCGTCGGGTGGCGGAAGATTTGACGCAGGCGCGCTTGCGTTCACGCCTCAAATTTGGACGAGCGACAACTCCGACGCTTATCATCGCACCAAAATTCAGTACGGAACTTCACTTTGCTATCCTTTGTCCGCAATGAGTTGTCACGTCTCCGTCAGTCCTAATCATCAAACGGGTAGAATAACTTCGTTCAAGTCTCGCTGTCAAATTGCTTACTTTGGAGCAACGGGTTACGAGTTCGACCCAACTAAACTCACCGCGGAAGAAATGGAACAAATCGTAAAACGCAACGAAGAGTATAGACGCGACGAAGAACTTATTCTAACTGGCGACCTTTATCGAATCAATTCGCCATTTAATAGTAACTTCTTTACTCAAATCGTAGTATCTAAGGATAAAAGAAAGGCAATCGCAGTCAATATGCAAACCTTAGCGGACGCGAACGGACCGTTCTATACGGCAAGACTTCAAGGCTTGGACGCGGACGCAACCTATAAAATCGTTGAAAGCGGAGAAACCTACAAGGGCAGTACGCTTATGGGCGTAGGAATAAATCTTCCCTTCTGGGAGTTCAAAGATTTTGCAACTTGCGTATGGCATTTTGAAAAAATTGACTAAAAACCGCAAAAAACATAGCAAAACTACTAAAAATCAGTTGACACGGCTTGACAGTTTATAGTATAATAGTTTATGAGCCGCACAGCGGAGGTTTGCAAAATCCAACGATGGATTACCTCGCCTGGCGGAGACATCAGTGAGGAGGTGCTTTATAAAATGTATGCAGTGATTGTAACCGGTGGAAAGCAGTACAAAGTTTCTGAAGGCGACGTTATTGAGGTAGAGAAGATTACCGCAAGCGTGGGCGACAGCGTGGAACTTCCCGTACTTTTCACTTGTGATGGCGAAAAGATTACCGCTGGTAGCGAAGTTACCGTTAAGGCAACTTGCGAGGTAATTGCTCAGGGTAAGGACAAGAAAATTACCGTCTTTACTTACAAGGCAAAGAAGAACGTTCGCAGAAAACTCGGTCACCGTCAGCCTTTTACGAAGATTAAAGTAGTAAAAATCGGCTAATGACGGAAGTAAAGGTAATTCTTAATAAAGGTCATATCGTTTCTCTAACAGCCCAAGGACACTCGGGTTACGGAGTAGAAGGTGAAGATATCGTATGCGCGGCGGCGTCAAGCATTATTCAAACTGCAGCGCTCGGGCTACTTAAGATAGCAGGCATAAATGTAAAAATCACCAAGGACGATAATAAAGCCTATTTTAAGATGGAAATTCCTACGCTTAACGACGAGGACAGGCACAACGCGGATATGATACTTGATACGATGTTGTGCGGAATAGCCGACCTAAATGAAGGCTATTCGGACTTTATAGATTTGGAGGTTAAATAATATGTTTATCAATATTCAATTATTTGCTCATAAGAAGGGTGGCGGTTCGACCAAGAACGGTAGAGATTCTCACGCTCAAAGACTTGGTGTAAAACGCGGTGACGGTCAGTTCGTACTTGCTGGTAATATTCTTGTTCGCCAGAGAGGTACTTCGGTACATCCCGGCAACAACGTAGGTATCGGTAGTGACGATACTCTTTTCGCCCTTATCGATGGAAAAGTTAAGTTCGAGACCAAAGCAAATAAGAAACAGGTAAGCGTTTACGCTGACTAATAAGAAAAACCAAAAGTACGGTTTTAAGCCGTACTTTTTTCATACCAAAAAGCCTATGATAAAAGTTAGTAGTGAATACTTTGATATAAAAGCGACGCTCGAGTGCGGTCAATTCTTCCGTTATCATAAAAACGACGACGGTAGTTATTTCGTGTATTCTTTGGATAAACGCTGTAAAATTTGGCAAGAAAACGGTAGCGTATATATTGAGACTGACGACGAAAATTACTTTCGTTTATTCTTTGATTTAGACACCGATTATTCAAAAATTGTTAATACGTTATCAAAATTTCGTGACATAAAGGAAAAAGTTGAGTACGGCAAAGGCATAAGAATACTGCGCCAAAATTTAACGGAAACGGTAATATCGTTTATAATATCGGCTAATAACAATATAGCGAGAATAAAGAGCATTATAGAACGACTTTGTATAAGCCGAGGAAAGAATATGGGCGAGTATTACGCGTTCCCAACTTTATCCGAACTTCAAACGCTTTCAGTGGAGGATTTTAAGGCGCTTGGACTTGGATATAGAGCGGAATACTTATATAGGACTTGCCGTGATTTTGAAAGTGAGGAAGAGCGAATAAATAAAATTACCGATCCTCTTTTGGCGCATAAAGAACTTTGTAAGTTTATGGGAATAGGACCTAAAGTAGCGGATTGTATAACCTTGTTTGGAATGCATTTAACTTACTCTTACCCCGTCGATACTTGGATTTTTAAAGAAAATAGAACGGAAGAACTCAATACTCCGCAAAAAGTAAGAGAGCATTACCTATCCCTTTACGGAGAGTACGCAGGGTTTGCTCAGCAATATATATTTTACTACGCGCGAGAGACGAGTAATAAAAGGTCATAAATATAACGCTAAAAGCATACACTAAACCGAGGTGAGCAATGGCGTTTTTATTCGATTTAAGTAAAAAATTTGGGCAAAACCCCAACTATACCGTCGTTAATTTCGACGGTAAATTTATTTATCTTGACGGAATAATTCGCCTTCGAGAAATAACCGCGTCGCTTATAACAGCAAGCGTTAAGAACGCAGTAATAAAAATCGAGGGCGAAAACCTACTAATTGAAGAGATGGACGGCGATAGCGTAATCGTTAAGGGGGATATTATAAGTGTTACCTCAGCCTAATTCCGTCCGTTTTTCTTTTGTTCGCCCAACGCTAACGCTCGAAATTGAGGGGTATAATCGTCCAAAACTGCTCAAATCCCTAACAGAAAAGGGAATAACCGTTAAAAAAATGCGTATTTTGGACGCAAAAACCACACAAATAATAATATTCTATAAAGATAGCGAAAAAACTTTTGCAATTTGTCAGGAATTGTGCTATACTTATAGAGTACGCAGTAGTAGTGGCGCGCTCAAATTTTTAGCGACTAACCTCAAAAGATGGGGAATAATCGTAGGAATTGCCCTCTCAATCGCCCTTACCGTGTTCTTATCGGGGTTCGTTCAGTCCGTCGAAATCGTCGGTAACGAAACGGTCAGCGAACGCGAACTCGTCTTGCTCTTAAACGGTAACGGGTTAGGCGTTGGCTCAAGAATTACTACTCACGTTAAAGAAAACGCAACCGCCCTCGTTCGCTCCCACGAGCGTATAGCCGATTGCGCCGTGTCCGTTAAAGGTTGTAAACTAATCGTATCGGTTATCGAGCGTGAACAACCCTTATCGCCGTCGCCCGAAAGAAATAGCGTAGTATCGAGTTACGACGCAGTAGTAAGTAGAGTAATTTGCTCGAGCGGAACTGCCAAAGTCAAAAGTGGCGATATCGTAAGACGAGGTGAAGAACTGATTGAGGGCGCGACCTATTCAACGAACGGCGAAGAGCGGTACGAAGTTTGCGCGAAGGGTACGGTTTACGGAATAGTGACCCATCAAAAAACGGAAATCATCACCGAAAGCGCCAAAACGCTTAAACGAACGGGTAGAAAAAGCGTAAATACCACCTTTTCGATATTTGGGCTAACGCTTTTTCCCGTTAAAAGCCCCTACGCTCTATATGAAAAAACAGAGCAAACTCGCTCGCTTTTTGGAATAAAGACGACGAGTACGACTTTTTTCGAGACTACGGAAGAGATAAAAAGCAAAGAAGAACAAATAGAAGAATTTAAAGAAAGAACGCTCCTCGAATTTTTCGGCGGAGAAATCAAAGAAGTAAAAACGCTCGTCGTTCCTATAAATAGCGACGCGTACAAAGTCACCGTCTATGTTTTGACGGAAAGGATAATATCTTGACAAATAGCGTAGAAGTTCACAACGACAATTTAATAAAACTGTTCGGCCCTATGGACGAGTACGCAATCCTTATTGAAAAGGGCTTGGGAGTAAAACTCAAGACTGCGGACGGCGAACTGAAAATTTCGGGCGAGGACATCGCGGTTGAGAGAGCAACTTATCTTATCAACAGCCTCATAACGCTTATGGGGAAGGGCTTTGACCTTACGCGCGAGCGCGTAAACAACGCCGTATCCCTTGCTCTTATGGACAAGCCCGACGATATCGTATCGCTTGAAACGGACGTAGTAGCGGTAACTGCGCGAGGAAAGTATATCAAGTGCAAAACGCTCGGTCAACGCGCCTACGTTAACGCTATTAAAAAACATACGCTCGTCTTTGGCGTAGGCCCTGCGGGAACGGGTAAAACCTATCTTGCCGTAGCAATGGCGGTATCGGCGTATAAATCGGGTGAGGTAGAGCGAATAATCCTTACTCGTCCGGCAATAGAGGCGGGCGAAAAGTTGGGATTTTTACCAGGCGATCTCCAAGAAAAAGTCGACCCTTACTTGCGCCCCTTGTACGACGCATTGCAAGAACTTTTCGGAGTGGACAACTACGCAACGCTAATTGAACGCGGAATAATAGAAATAGCGCCCTTAGCGTATATGCGCGGAAGAACGCTCAACAACGCGTTCGTAATACTTGACGAGGCTCAAAATACTACGGGCGAACAAATGAAGATGTTCCTCACTCGCCTTGGAGAACACAGTAAAATGGTAGTAAACGGCGACCTTACTCAAATTGACCTTCCGCATAAAAGCGAAAGCGGTTTAAGTAAGGCGGTAAAAATATTAAAGGACATTGAAGACGTAGACGTAAGTTACTTTACCGATAAAGACGTAGTTCGTCACGAACTCGTTCAAAGAATAGTACTTGCCTACGCCCAAGCGGAGAAAAAAGATAATGAGTAACAGGAACGACAAGTTTGCATTTCTTCGAGCAACGCTCGTATTTGCGATAACCTACATCGTAATAGTAGTGGGAGCGATAGTGAAATACTCAGCGTACGGCTCGTTCGAAGAAATCGGACGCGACTTCTATATCGCGTTTGCAGCGTGCGCAATAAGCGCGCTACTGGTAATTGCGGCGCTATTTACCTATTTCATATATTCGCGCCACAAAATAATACTTAACACGAAACTACTTTCGGCAATCTGCACGGCAATAGCGTTAAGCGTAACGACCTCGATAGCAATATCGTCGATAAACCTTTTCTATATGCCCGTAGCGTTAGTTGCGTTTATCCTCGCGCCCCTCGTGGATCGTCGCGACTGTTTTATTGCTAATATCGTAACCAACCTACTCGTGTCGGTAGTCCTCCTTTACGAGTCCATTATGGGCGGAAAAGTGGAGATTACCACCGTCGTAGTTATGCTTATAATGAGCATCTTTATCGGAACGCTCGCAACATATCTTCTCTCGGGCATAACGCGAAGAACGAACTACGTTGTTCGTGGCGTTATCGTGGGATTAACGACCGTAGCCCTTTCCTTCCTTGCAACGCAAATTACCCAAACGGTAAACTTTATGCCTATCGTAGGATTTATTTGCATTACGGCGTTCGCCCAACCCCTTATCGGTATGCTCCTTCAACCCCTGTTTGAAAGCGTGTTCAATATCTTAACGAACACTCGACTTACCGAACTTATCGACCATAATTCGCCCCTTATCAAAATGCTCATTACCGACGCGCTTGGAACTTTCAACCACTCGCTCTCGGTTGCAGGCTTTGCCGAGGTTTGCGCAATGCGTATAGGCGAAAACCCCTATCTTGCAAGAGCGTGCGCCTACTATCACGACGTAGGTAAACTTAAAAACCCCACCTTCTTTGCGGAGAACCAGTCTGGCTACAACCCCCACGACGAACTTCTACCCGAAGTTTCCGCAAGTATTTTACGCGCCCACGCAAACGAAGGTCTTGACCTTTGCAACCAGTACCGTATTCCTATTGAAGTATCGCACGTAACTACTCAGCATCACGGCACTTTGCCGATGATAGTGTTCTATACGAAGGCAATGAAACTTACCGACGGAGAAGTGGATATAAAAGACTACTCTTATAACGGTATGACGCCCGTAACCAAAATCGCCGCAATAATTATGATTTGTGATGCGAGTGAGGCGGCTCTCCGCGCTAAAGGTAGACCCTCTCAAAAAGAGGCGGACGAGATCGTAAATTCTATTATAAACGACAGAATTGCTCGTCATCAATTCGATAATTGCGACATAACTTTGCGCGACCTTAACATCATTAGAAAGACGATTGTAGAGCAGTACAGCGGTGTTTATCACGAGCGTGTTAAGTACCCCGATGGAAAGGTGTCAAGATGATAAAAGTCGATACCGTTATCAAAAATTGCGAACATTTTGAGCAAATTGCTAAGGAAGTTTTCACTCAACTTTTTCTAAAAGGCGAGGCGCTTGTAGAAGTTGATATCGTAACTAAAGACGAGATAAAAGAGATAAACGCAAGCGAGAGAGGAATAGATAAACCTACCGACGTTCTCTCTTTCCCAGCGCTTACGGAAATTAAAGAATTTTCCAAGAAAAACTATCCGTTTGAATACGATAACCAAAGAGGCGCGGTTATGCTTGGCAGTATTATTATCTGTGACGAAATTGCCCGCGCGCAAGCGGAAGAATACGGACACTCGTATAGTCGTGAACTTTGCTATTTGTTTACCCACGGCTTACTTCATCTTCTTGGTTACGACCACATTGAAGAGGAAGATAGAAAGATAATGCGCGAAAAAGAAGAGCAGGTGCTAACCGCTCTAAATGTAACAAGGAGTTAAAATGAAATCGGGATTTGTAACAATTTTAGGAAGACCGAACGTAGGAAAATCCTCGCTCGTTAACGCAATGGTGGGCGAAAAAGTATCAATCGTGTCCCCTAAGGCGCAAACTACTCGCGATAGAGCGCTCGGAATACTTACAACTAAAGAATATCAAATGATTTTCGTGGATACGCCCGGCGTTCATAAACCAAAGAACCGTCTTGGTCAGTATATGGACAAGTGCATTAAAACGGCAACCGACGGAGTAGACGCCGTAGTAATCGTGCTTGACGTTACTAAAAAACTAACTGACGGCGATATCGCGTTCGTTGAAAAGTACCTTGTAGGCGACGCGCCCGTTTACCTCGTAGTTAATAAAGTGGACGCAGTGGGCTTTGACAAGGTTTATCCGCTCCTTGAAAAACTTTCCTTCCTCTTGGAAGAGCGTGGCGAACTTCACGCCGTAAAAGAGATTATTCCTCTCTCGGCAAAGACAAAGAAAAACGTTGATTTACTCTTAAAATACCTTGCCTCATCCCTCCCTGAAGGACCTTGTTATTACCCAGAGGACGAGATTACGGACAAAAGCGAACGCTATATGATTTGTGAAATTATTCGCGAGAAAGCGCTTATGCTCCTTAACGACGAAATTCCCCACGGAATAGGCGTTTATATCCAAACGATGCGCTACGACGAGTACGGTACGGCGCAAATATCCATTGATATTATCGTCGAGCGCGAAAGCCACAAATCTATCGTTATCGGCGCAGGCGGAGAAAAACTCAAAATGATAGCCGAAAGAGCAAGAAAGGACGTGGAAAAATTGCTTGATTGCAAAGTATATATGGAACTTTTCGTTAAAGTTAGAGAAGACTGGCGCAACGACAACCTCGTGTTAAACGATATCGGCTACGACCCAAGAAAATTAAAGAAATAATAAAAATTCGCCTCTTTGCTTATACTAAAAGCGGAGGCAATTATGAAGAATAAAGACAGATTACCTATAATTCCGCTTGATTTTCTAAACGCGAGTTGGGGGATGTTCACAACTACTGGAAACCCCGGTTACTATATGCTCTATAAACGCATTTTAGAAGAAGAGGAAAAGGAAAAAGAAAAGAACAAATTTCGTTAAAAATGGATAAAAGACTGACGGCAATTTTATTAAGAGCAACGGATAATAAGGAAAACGACAAGCAAGTTCGCCTTTTTACCGTAGAAGAGGGTGTTATTACCGCGAATATGCGCGGAGTAAAGAAAGCCAACGCCCGACTTAAGTTCGCCGCTCAGCCTTTTGCTTTTTGTGAGTACGAACTCAACGAAAAGCGCGGTAACTATACCGTAACGGGCGCAAGCGTAATAGAGGATACTTATGCGCTTTGCGAGAGCGTAGAAAAGTTTTCTACCGCGTCGCTCGTCAGTGAAGTAATAGAGAACGCCTCGCTATCTATCGACAGTCAAGCGCTGTTTATCGTTATGCTTAAAACACTAAAAGCAATACTTTACTCGGGTGGTTCTCTTATGTTGATAGTTACGAAATTTATGCAAAAAGTTCTGTCAATGACGGGCTTTACGGCAACTCATCAAAAAAGGGAAACCTACCCTGATACGGCAAGCGGACTGCTTGATAGGATTGCTTTTTTAACGCTTGACGAACTTAGCGAAGTGGACGCGCCCCAAAACAGAATTAAGTCGGCTTTTACTATTGTACTTCACGAAACGGAAAAAGTTTTTGAAACGAAACTTAAAAGCGTAAAGTTCTTTTTAGAAATGAACAACTAAAAAATATGGACGGATTTGTGCAATTCGTCCTAATTTTTTTAGGTTTTTTAATAAAATTGCCCTAATCAGTTTACAAATCTTTAAAATAATATTATAATACTATATATACCCTTAAATAAAAGGATAGGTAGGGGTAATCGGAGGATTAAAAATGAGTGTTTTCTTTTGTGACAGTAACTGCGAACTTTGGTGGGACAAAGTAGAAGAGTTAAACATCAAGTTTATCTCTATGCCGTACGTTCTTGACAACGAAGTTATATATTACGACTTAGGTAAAAATTCGGATAGTAAAGCGTTCTTTGAAAAGATGAGAAAGGGCGCAGCGCCTAAGACTACCGCGCTTAATATGAACGACTATATCGAGTACATTGAACCCGTATTTGCAAGTGGCGAAGATATTATTTATATAACTTTCTCGCACCAAATGAGCGGAACTTTCAATTCGCTCAATATGGCGCTTGAAGAACTTAAAACGAAATATCCCGACCGCAAAGCAACGGTTGTAGATACCAAGCACATTTCTATTGGCGCGGGCTACGTCGTTGAAGAGGCGGCAAAATTACATAACGCGGGTAAGAGCGACGAAGAGGTTAAAGAATTCGTTGAGTCTTTCCGCGAGAAGATAGGATGCTACTTCACCATTTCCGACCTCGTGTACCTTAAACGCGGGGGAAGACTTACTGCGTTCAAGGCAATGCTTGGAACGATATTCGACCTTAAGCCTATCGTAAGCACGATTGATGGTAAACTTGACAATATCGTTAAGTCCAAGGGCAGAAAGCGTTCTTTGAAAGACCTTTGTACTTATCTTGAAAAGGACTACGTAACGGGAACGGAAGTTGACCTTTCTTATCCCATAACTATTCTTGAGGCTGACAGTATGGCAGACGCTGAACTTGTCAAAGAGAATATCAAAGCGAAATATCCCGACGCTGAAGTTAGAATTCAGCCAGTAGGCCCGGTTATCGGTAGCCATTGCGGACCGGATACCATTGGCGTTATCTTCGTAAAGAAATAAGAGTAAAAGGAGAAAGACTTGCTCGGAAAACTCAAAAAATCAATATTGATAATTTTAGTTTTAGCCCTGTTTTCGCTTTGCGGATGCGCGGGCGGATATACCGAGCATAACGGCGTAGTCTTCGGTTCAATGGAAGTATCTCTTAAAGTGGATTGCGGAAAGAATACTATTCAAAAAATGCTCTCCGTAATCGAGGAAGTGGATAATTCCGTTTCTCTCACCAAAGACAGTTACCTAAAGCGTTTTAATAGCGCCGATATAAACGTAAAGGTAGAAGTTGACGAGCATATCTACGCAATGCTGAATTGCGCAAAAACCGTCTACGAGCAAACTGACGGAGCGTTCAACCCTACGGTTAGCGCGTTATCAAAGGCTTGGGGCGTGGATAACGAGGGCATTAAAAAATACTGTTACGGTACTGAAAAACCCTCCGCCCTTCCTCTCTATCAAAATCTTCAAAGTTTATCGGTAAACGCTTCGCCCTTAAATATAATAGCAACTGAGGAAAACGGGAAGTATTATTTAAAGAAGACGCAGGAAGTAACGCTCGACTTTGGTGGACTTGCAAAAGGCTACTGCGCGGATTTACTCAAAACCATTGCAAAAAACGATGGAGCAAGTAGCGCGCTAATTTCGATAAGCGGAAACCTTATGCTCGTCGGCAAAAATCTTGACACGGGTAACGCGTGGCGAGTGGGTGTAAAGCATCCTCGCTCGTCTACCGAGCAGTTCGTGTGCGGAATTACTGCAAGCGACTTATCAATCGTTACGAGTGGCGACTACGAACGCTACTACGAGTTCGAGGGGTTAAGAATAAACCATATTATAAACCCCTTTTCGCTATGTCCAGTTGGTATACAGTATGACGACGGATATAGACAATCTACTTCGTATATAACTTCGGTTACGGTCGTGGGCGAAAGTTCAATGCTTTGTGACGCGTACTCAACGGCAGTAATGGTTCTTGGAATAGAAGAGGGTGCAAAACTTCTTGAAGAAGTTGGTTATAGCGGAATAATCTTTACTTCCGATAAAAAATGCAAAGTAGTGGGCGATATAACCTTTACACAAGCGCCTACGCTTTATGAAACGGAGTACGAACTGTTATGACGGATGAGAAAATAATCAACGAAATAAAAACCCGTCCGTTTAAACTTTGGGATATCGCGCTCGTGCTTTCGTTAATAATCCTATCGTTTTTGCCCGTAATCTTTACCGTTTCAGCGGAAAGTGAGGCAAAAAGCGTACAAATCACGCAAAACGGAGTGAGTGAAACCTTTCTATTGACCGAGGAAAAGCGAATAGAAATGGACGAACTTGCCGTGGTAATAAGCAATGGACAAGTTTGGGTAGAGAACGCCAAATGTCCAGATAAAGTATGCGAGCATAGTGGAAAAATCCAAAACGCAGGCGAAAGTATCGTATGTCTACCAAACGGAGTAATCGTTAAGATTGTTGGAAAAAGTGACTTCGACGCGTCCACGGGCGAGGTGAAATAGTATGACAAAACGCATCGTTTACTGTTCGCTATTTACCGCAATAGCCCTTATTCTTCATCTAATAGAAAGCGCGCTCCCACCCCTTTTGCCCTTTGCTCCTGGAGCAAAAATGGGTTTATCAAACCTTGCAACGCTTATAGCGGTAGTGGTCGTGGGTGTTCCTGAGGCGTATTTAATCCTCGTTGCTCGCTGTCTGTTATCTTCGTTGTTTGGTGGAAATCTATTCTCACTTGCGTATTCGCTTCCTGCAGGACTTGTGTCGCTTACCGTCCAAGTAATACTGCTTAAAACATTGTCAAAGCATCTGTCAGTCGTTGCAATCAGTTTTTGCGGAGCGCTTATGCACAATATGACGCAACTTGCCGTCGCGTCAATCATCGTTAAATCGCCCCTAATAAACCTAATGCCCTTAATGCTTTTAGCAAGCGCAGTGGCAGGACTTATGCTTGGGCTTACGGCGTACTTTACGCTCAAATGCTTACCTAAAAAAATTTATATTCAACCAAGAGACTTGGAGGTCAAATAACTACTATGGCAAAAAACGTATACGACATTTTACAAGAACGCGGTTTCATTAAGCAAACCGTATACGGCGAAGAACTTCGTGAGAAATTAGAAAAAGAAAGCCTTACTTTCTACGTAGGCTTCGACCCTACCGCAGATAGTCTTCATATCGGTCACTATATTCCCATTATGGCAATGGCTTGGATGCAAAAGTACGGTCATCGTCCTATCGCTCTTTTCGGTGGTGGAACGGGTATGATAGGCGACCCCTCCGGTAGAAGTGATATGCGTCAAATGATGACCAAAGAGACGATTGCTAACAATATCGAGTGTTTTAAGCGTCAAATGTCTCGTTTTATATCGTTTGAGGGTGATAACGGAGCAATCATTGCAAACAACGCGGACTGGTTACTTAACCTTAACTACGTGGACTTCCTTCGCGATATCGGCGTTTACTTCTCGGTAAACAAAATGCTTACCGCAGAGTGCTTCAAACAGCGTATGGAAAAAGGCTTAACTTTCCTTGAGTTTAACTATATGCTTATGCAAGGCTACGACTTTTTGTATCTTAACCAAAAGTATGACTGTATGCTTGAAGTGGGCGGAGACGACCAGTGGTCGAATATGCTCGCAGGTGTAGACCTTATTAGAAGAAAAGAGCAAAAGGACGCGTTCTGCCTTACCTGTACCCTTCTTCTCAATAGCGAGGGTAAAAAGATGGGCAAAACGCAAAAGGGCGCGCTTTGGCTTGACGAAAAGAAATGCTCCGTTTACGACTTCTATCAATACTTTAGAAACGTTGAGGACGTAAAAGTAGCGGAGTGTATGCGCCTCCTTACCTTTATGGAAATGGACGAAATCGCAGAACTTACCAAATATACTGACGAGCGAATTAATACTGCAAAATCTCGCCTTGCATACGAGGTAACCAAACTCGTTCACGGCGAAGAAAAGGCAAACGAGGCTCGCCGTCAAGCAGAGGCAGCGTTCTCCGGTAACGCCGACGATATGCCTTCTGTAACTATCTCGGCAACTGCGGAAACCCCCGTAGTAAACGTAATCGCTCTTACCGGCGTTTGCTCGTCTACTTCAGAGGCTCGTCGTCTCGTTGAGGGTGGTGGAGTTAAGATTAACGACACTAAGCCCGCATCGGTAAAAACGCTCCTTGGCGAACTTACCACTGAAAAAGAATTCGTTCTTCATAAGGGCAAAAAAGTCCATATTAAAGTAGTAATCGAGTAATGGATTATATCACTTGCAAACCTTATAGTGAAGAGAGCGAAATCCGCCGTAGCCGTTTTATAGGCGAGGTAATAAGAGTAAAGAGCGAA
Organism: Pumilibacteraceae bacterium; assembly: GCA_045532295.1. GTDB lineage: Bacteria > Bacillota > Clostridia > Christensenellales > Pumilibacteraceae > UBA10677. Next base: position 80,932 of record JAZSFP010000007.1, read on the forward strand.
GAGGAAATGTTTTCCGCGCTCGCCTCTTTAAGAAAGAAGTACCAAGGCGCAACGCATATTTGCTATGCAGCAGTCTTCGATATCCTTGGCAATCAAGCCCGTTTTTCCGATGACGGAGAACCGAGCGGAACTGCAGGTCAGCCCATTTTAGAGGCGCTTAAAGGTAGTGGATTAAAGCAAACGCTCATAGCAGTCGTCCGTTACTTTGGCGGAGTAAAATTAGGCGCAGGCGGTCTTGTTAGAGCATACTCTTCTTCTGCCTCCCAAGCGCTCAAAAACGCTCCCAAAGTAGAGGCTAAATGCTGTGATACTTATTCGTTAAACCTCGACTTTACGCTCAATAAACGCGCGCCTTCATTTTTTGAAAAGAAGGGAATAAGCGTGCTTTCAGTATCTTACGCAATGGACGTTGAATATCGACTTGCCGTTCCTAAAGGTACGGAAATTCTTAATACGTTACGCGAATTTGTGGGCGGAGAGCCAAAATTAAAGCAACTTGAAACCCAGTATATCGAACAAGAAATCTAACTTAAATACAGGAGAAAAATATGAAAATCGAAACCAAATGCGTTCAAGCAGGTTACAATCCCGAAAACGGTGCGCCCCGAGTTACGCCTATCGCTATGAGTACTACTTTTAAGTACGAAAGCACGCAAGAAGTAGGCGAACTTTTCGACCTTAAAAAAGACGGCTTTTTCTATACGAGAATAGGCAATCCTACCGTTGACGTAGTTGAAAAAAAGATAGCCGCACTTGAAGGTGGCGTAGGCGCAATGATGACCTCGTCGGGACAAGCAGCGTCGCTTATATCTATTCTTAATATAGCATCGCACGGCGACCATATTATTTCGTCTATTGATATCTACGGCGGAACGACCAACCTCCTTGGCGTAACGCTCAAGAAAATGGGTATTGAAGTAACGCTTATGAAACTTGATAACCTTGCGGAAGTGGAGAAGGCAATTCGCCCTAACACCAAAGCGATTTTCGGTGAAACGCTTGCAAATCCTGCGCTTACCGTTTTGGATATCAAGAATCTTGCAACGCTTGCGCATAAACACGATATTCCACTTATCGTAGATAATACCTTCGCAACGCCCTATCTTTGCCGTCCCTTCGAGTTTGGCGCGGACATCGTAGTTCACTCAACCTCAAAATATATCGACGGTCACGCAATGGCGCTTGGCGGAGTTATCGTAGACGGCGGAAAATTCGACTGGGAAAAGAGCGGTAAGTTTGACTGTCTCGTTCAACCCGACGAAAGTTATCACGGCTTAAGTTATACCAAGACTTTCGGTTCGTCCGCTTATATCGTTAAAGCGCGCGTTCAACTTATGCGCGACCTCGGTTCGTCTCCCAGTCCTATGAACGCATTTTTAGCAAACGTAGGTCTTGAAACGCTCCATCTTCGTATGGAACGCCATAGCGCGAACGCCTTAAAAGTAGCAAAATACCTCGCCTCGCATCCCAAAGTTAAGAGTATCACTTACCCCGGTCTTCCCACCGATAAGAATTACGAACTTTGTCGTAAATACCTCAGAGGTAAAGCAAGTGGCGTTATTACTTTTGAACTTGGTTCTTACGAATCCTGCGTTCGCTTTATGGATAGTTTGCGCCTTGCGTCTATCGTCGTTCACGTTGCTGACGCTCGTACTGGCGTTCTTCATCCCGCGTCAAGCACTCACCGTCAACTTACCGCCGAGCAACTTGAGGAAGGTGGTATCAGTAAGAGCACTATCCGCTTTAGCGTAGGTATTGAGAGTGTGGACGATATTATCGCAGACATCGCGCAAGCATTAGTTAACGCCTAAATTTTGCCGTATGCTTTGTCAGTCCTCTTGAACGATTGTCCAAATCGCCCTTCGAGGACTTTCGCGCCTACGACAAAATTACATTTAGCCGAATGTTTTTTCAGTCGAAATTTAAAACTTAAATTAGGAGAGAGTATTGAATAGAGGATTACTATCCAAAATAAACGGAATATGCAACCTTGAATACGCGGTGCATTATCCCGGGGGAGGAATTAGATATTTTTCCCCGGGGTTTGATCGCGCGCTCACTTTTGCCGCGGAAGAGGGGCTTATAGAAGACAAGCAACGAGGCTTAACTTATTATAAATCCCAAACGGAAAAGGGTGAGATTTTTGTTGCAGTTTACGGCACGGGCGAGGCGTCGCTTAACTACGTCCGAATTATTACGGCGTTCGTAACGGACGAAGGTTCAATTCCTGAACCTGACGCTAACGAAAAAGTCCGCCTACTCTTAATGGGCGAACTCAATTCCGTTCAAACGAATATGCTTAGGGCTCAGTACGCGGACGAAAAGTTTAACCATTATATGCTCGCAATAAGAGCCACAAAAGAGGACACTATCAAAAATATCCGCCATATAATCGACGCAATGAGCGATAAGCGCGATATGTTGCTTATGATGGACTCAACCACCCTCCTATTCCTCCGCCACGCTGAAGACGACGGAGAAGAGTATAGGTCGGCAAGTGATTTTGCAAACGTCATATATAACAATATTAAAGTTGAGGTTCGCGCGTCCTTTACCGTGATAGCAGAGGGTACGGTTCGCTCCTTCGACGAGTTTGCAAGCGGTTACGAAAAAATCCTTTTTACCTATAAATACGGTAAAATTATCGCTCCTAACGCAGGCGTATACGCATATAAAGACTACGTTCTTTTAAGGCTTTTATCCGTTCTATCGAGCGGAGAACTCAATCGTTGTCTTGACTCTTTATTAGAGAGAAATACGGCGAGCATTATCGAAGACGAAGAACTTATGATGACTGCGGAAGAGTTTATGAAAAACTCTCTTAACATAAGTAAAACGAGCGAAACGATGTTCGTTCATCGCAATACTTTAATTTATAGACTTGATAAAATAGAGAAGGAAACGGGACTAAATTTGCGAGTTTTCTCCGATGCAGTCGTGTTCAGATTGATCAATATTTTATCCGCGTTAACCAAAGACTAAAAACAAAACGGAAGGGTACGTACCCTTCCGTTTTTACTTTTGACTTGCAAAGAATTTAATAATTTTTCCAAGGATATCGTCGTTAACGAAAGACAAAACGTACTTTTGATGAAGGTTAGCGTTTTGGCTTTTTCTATTTAACAGAGAAGTAAGCGAGCCTAAATCCCCTTTGCTCGCCTTCATAATCGAAGAGAAATCGCCACCCTTGTTTAGCATAGAAAGAATCGTTTCTTTATCCATTTTTTTATTCATAAGCAGGGGTAAAATCGTAGATAAATCCATAATCACCTCACAAAATAATATATGTCCGCATATACATTAAAGTGTCAATTACATTTATAAAAGAGGAGAGAAAAATGAAGAATTTAAGAGGATATAGGGGAGTGAGCGGAAAAGAGAAAATGCGCGAGGCGGGATTTTCTGATGACGCTGTGGAAAAATACGGAGATATGAGTGAAGACGAACTTTTAGTTGCGCTTTCACAATCAATTAAAAAATCCAAAAGAGAGGGGACTTTCGACGAAAACCAAATTCGCTCGTTCGTCAGTATGCTTTCGCCTCACTTAAGTGATGAGCAACGCAAAAAACTTAGCGCCGTACTGTCAACGATTGACCATTAGCGAGCAATCTCTTTTATCGCTTTAATAAAAAATTCAACCTCACTAACGGTGTTGTCTATTCCAAGTGAAACTCGGACGGCACCCGTTTTTTGCGTGTTTAAAAATTCGTGAGTTAAGGGTGCGCAGTGAAGACCACCCCTAACGCAAATATCGTACTCGTTTGATAAAATATTAGCAACCTCACTTGATGGGATATCGTCAATATTGAAGGTAAAAATGCCCCCTCTCGATCCTTCACCGTAAATTTTAATTTTGGGATTTTTTCCTAAATCGTCGACTAAAAGGGAGTGAAGTGTACGCAAAGTGTGTTTATTACGGTAAAAATTTTTCTCGCACCAACCGATTGAGGCTGAAAGCGCGCAAATTGCAGGGAGAGGAAGAGTGCCGGCCTCCGCTCCGTCCGGCAAGAACGACGGTTGAGTTTTTTCGTTCGACGCCGAACCCGTGCCTCCCCACTTAATCGGGCGAAGAGAAACGCTATTGCTTACGAGTAAAACGCCCAAGCCTTGAATAGCGTGCAAGCCTTTATGCGGAGCGATAGCAAGCATATCAATATTACACCGCTCCATATCTACCACTGAGTGTCCAACGCTTTGCGCTCCGTCCACGATAAACAAAATACCTCGTCTTTTACACTCTCGCCCGATAAACTCAAGGGGAGTAACTTCGCCCGTTACGTTAGAAATATGCGTTAAAACTACTGCCACCGTGTCTGGACGAATAAGTTTAATAACATCCTCGCTTTTAAGCGTCAAACCGTTAGAAGGTTTTGCAAAAGAAATAAGATTGCCTTGTCTTTTAGAAAGTTCGTAAAGCGGACGAAGAACGGAATTGTGTTCAAAAACGCTCGTTACGATATGCCCTTTACCTATTCCACCCAAAATAGCAAGGTTTAACGCGCCCGTGCAGTTGTCCGTAAAAATAGCGTAACCGTTTTTAAGATTGCAAAATTTCATAATACGGCTACGAGTACTTTCAACGAGCCTTGCCCCTTTAATAGCCTCGCTATGTCCACTTCGTCCGCTATTAGCAGGGAAGTGGGTAAGAGCAGTACGAACGGCGTTTATAACGCAATCGGGCTTGTAAAATGAACTTGCCGAATTATCAAAATAAATCATATTAACCAAACCACCGAAAAACTATTATAATATATTATACGAAGGATGGTATCCTAAATTACCAAAGGAAAAATTATGACGCTTTATTTTTCATTTCGCTCACGCACCCAAACGATAAACTTTTCAAAAACCTTGAGTAGTTATGGTATACAAAATAAACTAATATCCACCCCTAAGCAAATATCGTCCGAGTGTGGACTGTCGGTAATAATGCCTCAGTCAGCGTTTGAAGTTGCAAAATCCCTCCTCAAACGAGGCTATAACACCTTTATCGGCGCGTATAAATTAACGAACGGCTATCTAACGGCGCTAATTATCCGCTGAACGCTTTACTTTTTCTCCGAAGTTATGGTATAATATAACGAGAGAATCCCCTAACTTATTCGGAGGAAAAATTATGAGTAACGAACTTAAACTCAACGTAAAAAGAACGGTTACCGTAGGTCTTGCCTTTTTCGCTATAAGTATGTTCTGGCAAGTATACGATAACCTTATGCCCCTATTTTTGTTGGACTTCGATTTTAACGCAACGATGCGCGGAATAATAATGGCGCTCGACAACGTTTTAGCGGTAGTCCTCTTGCCTTTTATGGGTATACTTTCCGACCGCTTTCCCCAAAAACTTCGCTCTAAATTCGGTAGACGAATTCCCTTTATAGTGGTGGGTTCAACGCTTGCAGCCGTATGCTTTATGCTCGTTAACTTCGCGCACAATATCCGCTCGCTCGCGCTTATGATGACGGTTACCGCGTTCGTGCTCCTTTTTATGTGTCTTTACCGTACGCCTGCCGTATCCCTTATGCCCGACGTAACCCCAAAACCCATTAGAAGTAACGGTAACGCAATCATCAATCTTATGGGTACGATAGGTGGCGTCGTGTCGCTACTTTTAATGACCGTATTCGTAAAATACGGACAAAACGCAAACGGAGACAAGATAATCGTAGGTGATAACTGGATACTAATCGGTATCATTTGCGCTCTTATGATTTTGACGACCGTCATTATGATTTTCAAAGTTAAAGAGAATAAATTCGTTGAAGAGTGCAATCAAAAAATGGAGGAACTTGGGCTTAAAGAAGAGGAAGAAGAGGACGAACAAGAGAAAAAATCTTCCCTTAAATCCGTTCTCGGCTCGCTCACGAAAGAGCAGTTCAAGAGCCTTGCGTTTATTCTTCTTTCCGTATTTTTATGGTTTATGGCGTACAACGCGCTTACCACTCACTTCTCAGTATTCGCACTAAGAGTACTCGAGCACGAAAGTTTTACTCTTCCTCTCCTAATTGCTAACGCCGCAGCGTTCATTATGTTCGTGCCTGCTGCTAAAATCGGCAAGAAGATAGGCAGAAAGAAGACCATTATGCTTGGTATTGCGCTTATCGTCTTGGGACTTTTGAACGCCTCCGTATTCCTTCTTTTTGGAGCAGAGCCTTGGCTACTTCAAATCATAATGTATCCCACCTTCGTGCTTATCGGCGCAGGCTGGGCAACCATTAACGTTCACTCTTACATAATGTGCGTTGAACTTTCTTCTGAAAAGACGACGGGAACGTATACGGGACTTTATTACGCGTTCAGTATGACGGCTCAAATCCTTACCCCCATACTCGCAGGTCTCGTAATGGATAACTTTGGAATGCGTTTCCTCGTACCTTACTCACTTGTCTTTGCTTGCCTTGCAATCGTGACTATGTGTTTCGTTCGCCACGGTAACGCTCAAACTATTCCCACTGAAGAGAAAGAGGCAAAAGTAGAGCAAACTGATGCGGAATAGCGAGGGTTTAGCATTAAAAATCCAAAATGTTTATTGTAAACAGATGACAAAAAATCGTATGTATGGTATAATATTCGGTAAGGTATCCTTACCGAATGTTTTTTTGGAGAGAATTATGCAAAGAGCGAAAGAAATAATTGCCATACTTGAAAGCCTATACCCAAACGCTCATTGCGAACTCAACTACGAAGACGACTTTCAACTGCTTATTGCAGTAATATTGTCTGCGCAATGCACGGACAAACGCGTTAACTTGGTAACGGAAAAACTTTTCAAGATTGCAAGTACGCCTCAAGACTTCGCATCTATGGAGCAATCGGAACTTGAAAAGCATATATTCTCTTGTGGCTTTTACAAAAATAAAGCCAAGAATATTATATCTGCAAGCAAGGAAATTATTGAAAAACACGACGGCAAAGTTCCCTCTGATTTTGACGCTCTCGTATCTCTCCCGGGCGTAGGCAGAAAGACGGCAAACGTAGTAAGTTCTATCTGCTTTAACTCTGACGGTATAGCAGTAGATACTCACGTCTTTAGAACGAGCAACCGCCTTTCGCTTGCAACCGGTAAAACGCCTTACGAAGTGGAAATGGGACTTTACAAGGTTATCCCTCAAAACGAGCGGGCAAGAGTACATCATTTGTTGATTTTCCACGGCAGATACAAATGCAAATCGCAATCCCCTGACTGTGAGGACTGTCCGCTTCAAAAATATTGCAGTTATTATCAGACTAAAAGAGGTAAAGAGAATGAATAAAATTCTCCAAAAAAGGACTTTAGCGCCTAAAGTCGTAGAATATGTTATCGACGCGCCGAGAATAGCAAGTCATTGCGCTCCCGGTCAGTTCGTCATACTTCGCGTAAACGAAGATGGTGAGCGCGTTCCTTTCACTATTTGTGATTATGATAGAAATAAAGGAACTATCACTTTGCTCGTTCAAGAAGTAGGTTATACCACAGCGCTTTTTTCTACCGTTTCTGAAGGCGAATATATATCCGATATCGTAGGACCACTTGGAAAAGCCACCGATTTATCAGCCTATAACCGTATTGCGCTCGTTGGCGGAGGAATAGGTAGCGCAGTTATCCACCCCCAAGCCAAACTTTTGACTTCACAAAGTAAAGTGGTAGACGTAATCGTAGGCGCAAGAACTAAAGAACTTTTAATGTACGAAGAAGAATTCAAGAAAAACTCACGCGCGTTGTATATTACTACTGACGACGGAAGTTATGGACGAAAGGGCTTCGTAACCACCGTACTTAAAGAAAAACTTGACGAGGGCGCGTACGACTGCGTAATGGCGGTAGGTCCTATGCCTATGATGCGCGCAGTGTCAAACCTAACTAAAGAATACGGCGTAAAGACCGTAGTGAGTATGAATCCCCTTATGGTAGACGGAACTGGTATGTGTGGCGGTTGCAGGCTTACCGTAGGCGGAAAAACGAAGTACGCTTGCGTTGACGGTCCGGAGTTTGATGGACACGAGGTCAACTGGGAAGAGGCTATGAGTAGACTTTCCGCGTACAAAGAGATTGAAAAAGAACACGCTTGTAGACTTACGGGAGCGAAGAAATAAAATGGCGATAGTGAAAACACAACGAAATTCAATACCCGAGCAAGAGCCACTTATTAGAGCCAAAAACTTCGACGAAGTAACGACGGGATTTACCGTGCAAATGGCGATGGACGAGGCAAAGAGATGCCTTAACTGTAAGAACCCTGCTTGTACAAAGGGTTGTCCCGTTGGCGTAAGAATTCCCGAGTTTTTATCGCTCGTAGCGGATGGAAAATTTCGTGAGGCGGGCGAGGTCGTTAAATCAACCAACTTTCTTCCCTCGATTTGCGGAAGAGTATGTCCTCAAGAAGAACAATGCGAAAAGGCTTGTATTCGCACTAAAATCGACTTTGCCGTCAATATCGGCGGAGTAGAGCGTTTCGTAGGCGACTATATGCTTGCCCAAGAGAGTGAAAAGAAAGAAATTACAAAAATCAACAAAAAAGTAGCAGTCGTAGGTAGCGGACCGAGTGGACTTACTTGCGCCGCCGCTCTTGCGAGCGAGGGCGTAGAAGTAACCGTGTACGAGGCTTTTCACAAGTTGGGAGGAGTGCTTACTTACGGAATACCGCAATTCCGTCTTCCCAAATCCCTCGTTCAAAAAGAAGTGGACAAACTTAAAGACCTTGGGGTAAAGTTCGAACTTAACACGGTGGTAGGCAAAACGATTACTATCGACGAACTCAGAGAAGAGAACGATGCAATTTTTATCGGTAGTGGCGCAGGACTTCCGCTCTTTATGGGAATTGAGGGCGAAAACCTCAACGGAGTGTTCTCGGCAAACGAATATTTAACGAGAATAAACCTTATGGGCGCGTTTAAACCTAATTCAACCACCCCCGTTCAAAGAGGTCGAGAAGTAACGGTTATAGGAGCAGGCAACGTAGCAATGGACGCCGCTCGAACTGCGCTTAGAATGGGCGCGGAAAAAGTAACGGTAGTTTACCGTAGAAGTAGAGAGGAAATGCCTGCAAGAAAGGAAGAAATTCGTCACGCGGAGCAAGAGGGTATAGAGTTTGCCTTCTTAACGAATCCCGTCCGTTATCTTGGAGAAAACGGAAAAGTTACTGCTCTTGAGTGCGTAAAAATGCGCCTTGGCGAGCCTGATAGTAGCGGAAGAAGAACGCCTGAAGTTATAGAAAACAGCAATTTTACTATTCAAACGGATATGGTAATCGTTGCGCTTGGAACTTCCCCTAATCCTCTTATTAAAGCAAGTTACGACGCTTTAGAAACGGCGAAGAAAGGAATACTCGTAGTAGACGAAAATATGATGACTTCGGTTGACGGCGTTTACGCAGGCGGAGACGCGGTGACGGGCGCGGCAACCGTAATACTTGCAATGGGCGCAGGTAAAAAAGCAGCGAAAGCAATACTCGAGCGATTCGCCAAAAACTAAACGGGCGTATACGCTATATGCCGTTTTGACAAAATAACGATACGCAAGGAGAAAACTAATGTTTGTAGATAAAGCGAAAATTTATATAAAAGCAGGTAACGGTGGAAACGGCTGTACCTCCTTTTATACCGAAAAATACGTCCCTAACGGCGGACCTGACGGTGGCGACGGCGGACGAGGTGGCGATATAGTGTTTGTAGTAGACGAACGCTTAAGTTCGCTTACCGACTTTAAGTACGAGCAACATTTTCGCGCGGAGAACGGAGAGAACGGATCGTCCCGTTTTTGCCACGGTAAAAGCGCAAAAAGTTTAGTCATAAAAGTTCCCAGAGGAACGGTAATTCGCGATGCTGAAACGGGTAATATTATTGCCGATATGTTTGAAGTAGGTGACGAGATAACCGTTCTTAAGGGCGGATTTGGCGGTAAGGGTAACGCAAGATTTAAGTCGAGCCGTCGCCAAGCCCCCCGATTTTCTCAAACGGGACAAAAGACGGACGAGCATACGGTAACGCTCGAACTTAAGACGATAGCGGACGTAGGTCTCGTGGGCTATCCTAACGTAGGAAAATCTACCCTTCTTTCAATGGTAAGTTCTGCTCGTCCTAAGATAGCGAACTACCACTTTACCACACTTTCTCCTAACCTCGGCGTAGTAAAATATTACGATAATTCTTTCGTTATGGCGGATATCCCCGGGCTTATTGACGGAGCAAGCGAGGGAGTAGGTCTTGGACACGAGTTTTTGCGTCATATAGACCGAACTCGTCTAATCGTTCATATCGTTGATATTTCAGGTTGCGAGGGTAGAGATCCTATTGACGACTATAAAAAGATTAACGAAGAACTTAAAAATTACAGCAAAAACCTCTCCGCGCTCCCCCAAATTATTGCACTTAATAAAGCGGACGTTCTCTACGACGACGAGCCGGTTAAAGCGTTCAAAAAAGCAATCAAGAATAAGAATATCTACCTTATATCCGCAGCAACCCGTCAAGGCGTAGACGAACTCATAAAAGCCATATTCGAGAAACTTCAAACCCTTCCTAAAATGGAAAAACTTGATTTTGAGCCCTTTGAATATGAAGAACGCGACACTACGAGTTTTGAAGTATCCAGATGTGACGACGGATCGTTCCTTATTACGGGTGGACTTATGGAAGAACTTGCAAGAAACGTCGTGCTTGATAGTTACGACAGTTTTCAATACTTTCAGAGAAAACTTAAAGACGAAGGCGTTATTAAAGCGCTCAGAAGAGCGGGCGCAACCGACGGCGACACCGTTCGCGTACTCGATATCGAATTCGAGTTTGTAGAGTAATATGAAAAGAGTTATTTTCGGTGGAAGTTTCGACCCGCTTACCAAAGCGCACGAGGCAATGGCTATAAAACTTAGCGAGCATTTTGACGAAGTAATAGTCGTACCTGCGTTCATTTCCCCCTTTAAGTTGGGCGAAATGGATTTGAGCGGAGAAGAGAGGCTTATGCTCCTAAGTAAAGCGTTTGAGCGTTATCCCTCGATTATCGTATCTGATTGCGAGATTAGGGGCGAGGGGACGAGTTTTAGTTACCTTACCGCGCAAAAGTTTTACAAAGAGGGCGACAGTCTTTATTTTGCAATCGGTAGCGACGGTCTTGGCTCGCTCGACAGGTGGGCAAAACCCGAGATTTTGTCAAAACTCGTTACCTTTTTTGTGGTAAAGCGTCCTTTCTTTTCTATAAACGAAGACGACCTTAATAAAGCAAAGAAAATATTCAATATTGAAATTGCCTCGTTTGAAGGCGAAGAGGGATCGTCGTCACTTCTAAAAGTAGCGGTAGCGTTTAATAGAGCGGAAGAAATAGTACCGAAGTTTATTGCGGACTATATCAAAGAAAAAGGACTATACAAAGATTACTGCGAAATTACCGATAAATATCCTGCTCTCAAACTTAAACAGAGTAGAATAGAGCATATTTACCGAACGACTAAATCGGCAATCTTGCTTGCAAAACAATCAAACGCAAATATTGAACTTACCGTTAGAGCATCGCTCCTTCACGACATAAGTAAGTATCTATCCGATGAAGAACTACTTTCTCTTGGAGTAAAGTTAGACGAAGAGGTGTATGATTTGCCCCCCTCGTGCCGTCATCAAATCACGGGTGCGCGCCTTGCAAAAATCCTATTCCCAAATGAAGATGAACGGGTAATAAGAGCAATAGCAACGCACACTACTGGCGCGGATAATATGGATATATATCAAAAAATTATCTTTACTGCCGATTATATCGAAGAAGGTAGAAATTTTGATAAAGTTAATGAAATTCGCAATACGTGTTACGAAAATCTTGACAAAGGCATAGTGGCAATCTTCAAAAACACTATAGAATATCTTACCAAAAGCGGTAGCGAAATTGCACCTGCGACAATCAAAGCGTATAATAAAATTCTTAAGGAAAATATATTATGATAGCAAAAGTAGATCTTAATCAATTCGATTTAACAACCCCCAAAGGTATGGCGGATGCAATCGCCTATCTTCTCGACTTTAAAAAAGGCAAGGATATCGTTACGCTTGACCTGAGCGAAAAGACGGTAATTGCCGATTACTTCGTAATAGCATCGGCGTTTTCCTCAACCGCCGTTAAAGCGCTTGCAGACTTCGTTGAGGACGAACTTTCTAAAGTAGGCATCGAGCCAAGCCACCGCGACGTAGATCAAAAGTGGGTTGCGCTCGACTACGGTTGTGTAATCGTTCACGTATTTTATAAAGAACTTCGCGATTTCTACCGCTTGGAAAGACTTTGGTCGGACGAAGTTAGCAAATAGGAGGAATTATGGAAGTAGATATCATTAGAGGACTTCAACAAATTCGCACGGGGTTCGGCGACTGGTTTTTCTCGTTTATCACGAATGCAGGTGACGAACTATTCTTTATTGCCGTAGCGGTAGTGCTTTACTGGTGTATTGACAAGCGTTTTGGCTTTAAACTTATCAACGTTTACCTTGTAGGTCAAATAGGTATTGAAGGACTAAAAGCGCTTTTTGCCCGTCCTCGTCCTTATACTTACGAAGGCGTAGTATCGGTTACGGATAAAACTAATGGTTATTCGTTCCCAAGCGGACATTCTTACTCAATATCCAACCTCTCAACGCAGGTTTGTAATCAATATCGCAAAAACTACCTCTTTATCGTGGGCGGAATTTTGAGTATCCTCGTAGCCTTTTCTCGACTTTATCTTGGTCAACACTTCGTTAGCGACGTGGTAGTGGGTCTTGCGCTTGGCGTAGGCTTTGCGTTTGGACTCTCCGCGCTCTTTGAACTCTTGGGTGACAAGGAAGAGTATATAATCCTCGGCATCGTGCCTATCGCAGCAATCGTGCTTATCGTAATGCTCGCAACTAATTCGCTTGGAAATGCCGGTAATATTCTCAAAGTAGTGGGAGCGTATAGCGCAATCGCAATCGGCTACTTTATCGAGAAAAAATACCTCAACGTTTCCGTAAAATGCGAAAAGTGGTGGCAACAAATTATCAAACTCGTAATAGGCGTTGCAATCGTGCTTATCTTTAAAGAAGGCTTAAAACTTATTCTTCCCAAGGATATTCCCCTTCTTTATCAGTTCCTTCGTTACTTCTTGGTTGGCATTAGCGCAAGCCTTGGCGCGCCTGCACTCTTTAGACTTCTTCGCCTTGAAAAGAAGGAAAAAGCGGAAGAAATAGCGGTAAAACAGGAATAAGCGTATGAGTAAAGGCAAATTTTTCACAACCAAAACTCTCGTTACGCTTGCAATGCTAACGGCAATGGGTTACGCGTTAAGTTTTCTTGAGTTCCCCATTTTCCCTGCTACGCCCTTTCTTAAACTCGACTTTACCAACGTAATAACGCTCCTTGCAGGCTATATGACGGGAATAGTGGGCGCGTTCGTAGTAGAACTCGTAAAGCAAGTGCTTATCTTTTTAACGCACTCAGATACCGCAGGCGTGGGACAAATAGCAAACTTAATAATGACTATGGCTTACGTCCTTCCGCCACTTATAATGTATAAATACCTCAAAGGGAAAGCGTGGGTAGCGGTAGGTATGGCGACGGGTAGCGTAACGCAAATAATTGCGTCCCTTATCTGCAACCGCTTTATAACTTTCCCCTTATATATGGGCGAGGCAGCCGCGGTAACCTTTGCAAACCTTTGGGGATACATATTGCTATTTAACCTCATTAAAGCCGTCGTAATAAGCGTAATAACCTTCTTGGTTTATAAACGCCTATCCACTTTGCTTGATAAAATTTTTGCGCGAAATACCGCCAAAGACGACGAAACCAAAGGATAAACCGTATGGAAATAATCACTAACAACGAATTAGAAACGGAAAATTTTGCTAAAGAGTACGCTCGCTCGCTTCGTGGTGGAGAAATTATTCTGCTTTCGGGCGAACTTGGAGCAGGCAAAACCGTGTTTACGAGAGGTCTTGCTAAAGGTCTTGGTATAGACGAGGCAATTACGAGCCCGACATTTACCATAATGAACGTCTACGAGGGTGCGCTTGATCTTTACCACGTGGACGCATATCGCCTTAAGAGTGGCGAAGAGGCTTACGAGGCAGGAATTACCGAGTTTATCGGCGAAAAGGAATGCGTTTTCTGTATTGAGTGGTGGAAAAACATCGAAGACGCCATTTGCGGAAAACAAATCAAAGTAGAAATTAATTATCTCGATGACGAGAAAAGGAAAATAACTATCAATGAACAGTAAACAACGCGCGCATTTGCGCTCCCTCGCATCAAATATCGAGCCTATTTTTCAAATCGGCAAAGCGAGTTTAACGGAAAATCAAATCAAAAGCATAGACGAGGCTCTCGAAAAACGCGAACTTATAAAGATAAGCGTTTTGCGTACTTCGGATATGGACGCGGACGAAATTATGGCGGAACTTTGCGAAAACCTTGGCGCAACGGAAGTTTGTACGATAGGAAACAAGGTAATCATCTATCGCCGTTCTAAGTCCGACAAAGTTAAACATATCGAGTTTTAGTATGAAATATCTTGCAATCGACACTTCAGCATCGGGTATTGAATTATTGCTATCCATCGACGGACGGCAAGTTTTACGCTATGAAGAAAACGGAAAAAGAGCGTCTGAAAGCCTCCTACAAATGATTGATGAAACGCTAAATAGCGAAGGACTAACACTTAACGATATTGATTTTTATGCAGTAGTAATAGGTCCGGGCTCGTTTACTGGAATAAGAATAGGCGTTAATACAATCAAGACTTTCTCGTTCGTTACGGGTAAGCCCATTATAGCAATCACTTCACTTGAGAAACTTGCATATAACGATATAGGCGATGCGGAAAGCGTAGTTTGCGTCGTGCCGGCATACGCTGATCTTTCCTATATAGCGGTTTATTCGCCCGAGCATAAGGAATTATTAAGTCCAAAGTGTATCAAAAACGACGAGGTTGAGAAATTAATCGCGCTCGTTGACGAACCGTCGGTAGTTTTTGCGGACGGCGTAATAGCGGAAAAACTCAACTGCGCAAAAATTAGTAAAGATGCTTTATCTCGCATAATAGAGAGCAAAATTGCAAAAGAGGAATTTACGCCTTACAACGCGCTTGAGCCGTTCTATATCGTAAAATCGCAAGCGGAAAGGGAATTAGAAAGCAAAAATGCAAATAACTAAATGCACAGAAAAAGACGCGCGCGCCATTGCGGAAATGGAGAGCGCGTATATAGAGTGTCCTTGGAGCGAAAAAGTGGTAGCGGACAGTATCAACAATCCGCTATACGCGTTTTTCAAGGCGGAAGACGAGGAAATCGTGGGTTATATTGGCGTTGAGTACTGTCTTGACGAGGGCAATATCTGTAACGTTGCCGTAAGAGAAACGCATAGAAGACGAGGCGTTGCAACCTTGCTTTTATCCGCATTAGAAAAAGACGCAATAGAGCGAGGTGTTAAACGACTTTTCTTGGAAGTCAACGAGAAAAATACTTCCGCAATAGCGCTTTATGAAAAGTTGGGGTTTAATAAAATATCAGTTAGAAATAACTATTACGGAAAAGATCGCGCTCTAATTTTCAGTAAGGATTTATAAAAGTTTAGGAGTAAAAAATGTTTGCCTTGATTGACGGACTTAAAATTTTTTACAAACGAAACCAAAAACAAGGAAAACCGATATTAATTTTGCACGGCTGGGGATGCAGTTCCAAAACTATGGACTGCATCTTTTCTTTTTTGGACAAAGCAGGTAAAAGCGTAATCGCAATCGACTTTCTTGGTTTTGGAGAAAGCGATGCACCTTACGAAAACTTTACCGTGTTTGACTACGCAACGCATACGATTAAACTACTTCGCGCGCTTAATATAGAGAAACCTGACGTTATTGCCCACTCGTTTGGTGGAAGGATTGCGCTTATTATGGCGGAAAGGGGAGAAGTTAATAGGCTTTTAATTACGGGTGGAGCAGGAATTAAGCCCCGAAGAAAATTGAGTTATTATTTAAAAGTTTTAGCGTATAAAATCAAAAGAAAATTAGGCTTAAATACTGAAAGGTACGGCTCTGCGGATTATAAGAATTTATCTCAAAATATGAGAAAAGTGTTCGTTAGCGTCGTTAATACTCATCTTGAAAAATATGCGGAAAATATAAAAAATCCCACCTTGCTCGTGTGGGGAAAGTCGGATAAAGAAACGCCGTTATATATGGCAAAGAAATTAAAAAGATTAATAAAAGAGAGTGAACTTATTGAAATAGACGGCGGGCATTTTGCCTTCGTTGAAAATCCCGTACTTTTTTTTAGGATTGCCGACGCATTTTTTAAGGAGAGCGTATGAATATAATTATAGCGTTGCTTTTAGCAATATCGTTACCGTTTTATCATTATTCTTTAATGAAAATCTATCAACTTTCTTACTATCGACTTGGGGAATTTTTTAACGCCGTTATAAAGAAGAAAGCGCAGTTTTTCTTGCTTGGAATTTTACTGCCCGTATTTGCTTTTTTTCTGTGCGCAATTTTATACGAGATAACGAAAAAACGAATATGTATTGCTTTTTTCGTTACTTTACAAGCAATTATAGTGGGAATATACTCTTATAAAAGCAGTAAAACTAAGGTTAATTTTACCGCGAGAATAATTCGTTTTATCGTCCTTTTCATTATCCTTTCGTTTATCGTTTTTTTTCCCCTAATACGCATAGTAAATTATTATTCGCCCTTACTAATTTTCCTCTCGCCTCTAACTTTCGTTTTAAGTCATTTAATTATTACGCCTATTGAAAACGCGCGAAATAAAGGGTTTATTAAAAGAGCAAAAGCGCGCCTACAAAAAATCAACCCTATATGCGTGGGTATTACTGGTAGTTACGGAAAGACGACGGCTAAAAATATCCTATATCAAATGCTATCTCAAAAGTACAAAACGCATATAACTCCGCTAAATTATAATACACCAATGGGGATTGCGAAGGCGATTATGTCTATGGATGAGGGAACGGAAGTCTTTATTGCGGAAATGGGCGCAAGATATAAAGGCGATATCAAAGAGTTGTGTGAAATCGTTCCTATAAAGTATTCAATTTTAACCGCAATAGGCAACCAACACCTTGAAACTTTTAAGTCCGAAAAAACGCTCATAGAAACTAAATGCGCTATAATATCTGCAAGTAAGGAGGGCGCGTGTGTAGTAAACGGCGATTGTGTGGATATATCAAAGATTAAAATGGCTAAGCATTGTAAAGTATCCTCAAAAACCTCGACTTTAGCAAGTTATTCGTCCGTTAAGTATTCAACCTCGGGCGTAAAGTTTACGCTAAGTATTGACGGCGAGCGCATTGAAATGGAGACGAAACTGCTTGGTAAACATATTCCCTCGTGTGTGTGCGCGTGCGCGTATCTTTCTAAAATAATGGGAATAAGTGGATTGCAAATAAAAAAAGCCGTAACCCAGTTAAAACCAGTTGCGCATCGGCTTGAATTGTTGTATAATGGAAGTGATATAATTATTGACGATGCGTACAACGCTAACGAAGAAGGTATGAAAAACGCCTTGGATATTCTATCCGCCTTTTCCTCAAAAGTGAGAATTCTAATCACTCCGGGCATAATAGAACTGGGCAAAGAACAGTACGCGGTTAATAAGAAAATGGGTGAATACACTGCCTCACGTTGCGATTACGCGCTGTTTATCGGCAGTAACGGAAAAGCGTTATACGATGGCGCAACGAGTAAAGCAATGGAAAATTCGTTCGTGTTTTCAACGCTTAACGAGGCAATGGAAAAACTTAAAACTATAAAAGGAGAAAGGGCAATACTGTTTGAAAACGATTTGCCCGATGAATCGTAATGGAAAAAAGAACTGCGCTTATTACGGGTGGAGCAAAAGGTATAGGAAAGGCGATTGTAAGAAAACTTGCAAGCGAAGGTTTTAGCATTGCAATAAACTATCGAAATAGCGAAAGCGAGGCGCTTGCGCTCGTAAAAGAATTACAAGAAAAAGGCGTACACGCAATTGCAATTAAAGCCGACGTAAGTAGTTACGACGAGGTTTTACGCCTTTACGACGAGTGCAAGAAAAACTTTGGCTTTATTGATACGCTCGTTAATAACGCAGGCGTTTGTAAATCTATGCCCCTTATTGACTGCAGTTGCGCCGATTACGATTATATAATGAACAACAATCTCAAAAGCGTGTTTAATACTTGCCGAATTTTCTCTCCAGATATGGTAAGCGAGCGCTTTGGTAGAATAGTTAATATTTCGTCAGTTTGGGGAGAGAGAGGAGCAAGCACGGAAGTTCTTTACTCAGCGTCTAAAGCAGGCGTAATCGGATTTACTAAAGCGTTAAACGCCGAACTTGCTATAAACGGCGTAACGGTTAACGCAGTAACCCCGGGAATAATTGATACCGATATGAACGCGCACTTAACTGAAAGTGAAATTGCCGATTTCGTTAGCGGAGTTTCGCTTGAAAGAGTGGGACAAGCCGAAGAGGTTGCCGATGCAGTTAGTCTTCTCGTTAAAGAAAAATCCTATATTGCAGGCGCGGTAATTGCCGTAAACGGTGGACTTTTATAAATAACTTAATATCTTAAATAAAAAAACTCTCTTGCGTTTTTGCAAGAGAGTTTTAATTTTGTTATTGATTAGTCGTTATTCTCTTCCGTAGTCGTGGTTTCGGTTTCAGTGTTTTCTACGGGAGTTTCTTCGCTTTCAGTAGCCTCTTCAGTAACTACTTCAGTTTCAGCAGTTTCTTCAACTGCGGTCTCTTCAGTCTTTACTTCGGTTTCCTCAATTTCTTCAGCGGGGATTTCAGTAGGCTCAGTCTTTTCGTCGGTAGGCTCGTCGAAGTTAATTTTACGACGGTCGTAAGAAGATACGGTGTCAACTTTCGCACTCTTCTTGGGACGGCTCTCAATAGCCTTACGAATAAGAGTACCAACTACTGCGATTACTACTGCGATTGCAAGAAGGATAGAGGGAACGAGCCACCAAAGGTCAGTAGACGCAGTAGTGGGGGTGGTGCTTTCCTCTTCTTCCTCTTCTTCGTCAAGCGCGTTAGCAAAGTTAGCGCGCATCGTATATTCGTCAATAACGTCTACGCCGTCGCTAAGAGCGGAAGTAGAGTCGTTGTACTGAAGGTCGGTAATTTCTTCAAGCGTTATATTGTTGATATAAAGCGTACCTTGAGCGTAATTCTTCTTGTAAGTACCACCGCCAAGACCGATTACGATGTTAGTAGTGCTTTCAGCGGAAGCGCTCTTAATGTAATAGGTAAAGGTGCGGAAGTATTCTTTATCAACGGTTTGGTCAATTTTGTTTTCGGTAGCCTTGAAGTCAAATCTGTAACCAGTGCCGATAGAGATGAACGCGCCAACGGCATCCTTGCTTTCAAGAGTATCAGCGGAAAGGTCAGTCTTAGCGGAGAAAGTAAGTTTGTAATACTTATCAGCGCCTAAGGTAAACGCGTTATCAAGAGTAAGCGTGGAGTAAGTTGCTCCGCTGTTACGAAGAACGAGCGCGTATCTTTCGTCGCCGTTGTCGTAGGACGCAGGAACGATATTACGGTTATTATTCTTTGCATCGAAGATACCGTACTTAACTACGCTAGCGTTGCCAGAAGAGAGCGACCAGTTATAAGGATATGCAAGACCGCTTTCATCGTAAGCGTCGAAGGCAGAAAGGTCTTCGTTACCAAGATTTACCGCTGCGTACTTTTTAGCGGTATAACGGTCGTCCGCGTAAGAGGTGTACTTAGCGTCGAATACTTCTTGAGTAGACGCGCTATCGTATTTAACGAAAGTGAAGTAAACGGTACCGTTTGCGAGTTTAGTGTTATTTACTTGTCTATCGTTAAGACCAAGCCAAAGTTCAACGGAAAGCGTCTTTTCAGCGTTACCGCCCTTAATATAGAAGGTGTATTCGCCGTTAGTATTGATTTTCTCGATTGAACCAACTACGTTGCTACCTTCCTTAAGAACGAGGTTAGCGCCGTATCCGTCAACGTCGTTTGCAACTACGCCCACGGTAAGAGCGGTGTAAGCGTTAGCGGCAACGGTAAAGGTGGAACTTTCATAGCAGAAAGCGGTGGGGGTAGAGGAGGAAAGCATAAGCGCGTTACCGTACTCAATACCCTTGTTTTCTGCAAGAACTGCGTTTCCGTCAATATTAATAAGACCGGAAATTGCATTATCGGTAGGCACTTCTATCTTAGCGTAACCGCCAGTAGTGTTTACGGAAGAGGTCGTTTTCTTCGTCCAGCCGGTAGGAGCGAGGGGATTTTTTAAGATATTGCCGTCCCAGTTTTCGTAAGTATCAACGCTGTTCATCCAGCCGTTGGTAATTCCGTTAGTATCGGGGTCGGTATCGAGGGTCAAGGTTTTGTTTGCGTTAGAGTTATTAGCGGTGTAGAAAGCGGGTTCAACTTTTTCAAAAGAAATGTCGTCGAAAAATACTGCGCCTTCGCTTGCGGAGGTTGCACTACCAAGGCAAAGCGTGGTATTAAGAAGATAATCAAATCTGTCAGAACCTTTAACGAAGATTACGAATTCTTGCCAACCGTTGTGATTGTTCTTAGTGGGAGCGTAGGAAAGAGAAAGGCTTTCGCTGGTGTAATCGTCGTCGGATACGAGAACGTTACGGCTTTCAAGAGTTACGGTAGCGCTTGCATCGTCTACTGCCAAGAACCAACCGCTAATGCGATAATAACCAAATCTTTCAATGGTGAAGGGAGCGTTGCGCTTAACTCCGCTGTATTGAGCGGTGTAGGTTTCTTCTTCAGCGTCGTACTCAGCAGAAATAGCAATTACTTTATTTTCGTCGCCGTCGTCAAAAGCAGGACGAATAATAGTTTCGCTTGCGCCCGAGTAAGGCTTTCCGCCGTTTATATCGTAATAAGAAACGACTGCGGTAGTATCGGAAACGAGAGAAGTAAAGTTGTTTACGCTGTCAAAATCGGTGTCGATAATCGTATCGAAAGTAGAGATGCTCTTAACGGTGAAAGAATCAGCCTTATTTTCAAAGTAAAGTTTAGAGGAAAGTTCGGTAACGGAAAGGTTATCGAAGTAAACGATACCGTTACTCTCGCCACCGGTAACGGGCGAACCGATCATAAGGTCAACCGTAACGGAAGAAGTAGTATCGTAACCAGTCTCAACGTAAAGAGTAAACTCACACCAACCGTTCTCGTCTTGGAAAGAGGGAAGTTCCTCAGTGTTGATATTCATAAAACCAACGGGTTCGTCTTTAAGACCCTTCAAAGTAATGGATGCAGTAGCGTTTTGAGTTTTAGCCCAAACGGTAATCTTGTAGTAAGAGTTAGCCGTCATATTGATAGCGGGAGAAGAAAAACCACGAATAGTCTTAGTCGTTGCGTTAACGAAAGCAATCGCGTCGTCGTTTGCGCCGTAAGGGGTGTTGATGGTAGAGGGAAGACCGTACTTGTTAGTCTTCGCATCGGGGTCAACGGATGCGTATGCGGAAATATCTACGACACCGCTCTTTACGGTAGATGCGTAACCGGGCTCAGTTCTAACCGACCACGAAGTAGGAGTGGACGCGCCCTCGCCTGCCATAGAGCCGTTGTCAACGCTGATTGTCGTTTGCCAATCGGAGTAATCGGCAGGAGTATCGTCTTCCGCTTTAGCGGTTGCTAAAAGCGTGGACGCTCCAAAGAAGAGAACGAACGCCATAACGAGCGTGAGTAAAACTGTTAAAACTTTTCTTGTTGCTGATTGATTCATTGTTTTCACCTTATGAGTAATTTTCATTAAACAATATAGTTACGGGCGCACGCCCGTTTATACGCTTACTAAAATATTATATAATAATAAAGATTTTTTTGCAATCGTTTTAACAAGATAATTGCAAAAAATTTCCCAAAAAAACGAGTAAAATTCGCCTTGCGTTGAAAAATAGGGTATTTTACGGCGACAAAATGCAAAATCTAACCGTATGAAAGGATTTTGGAAAAAAGTCATCGTCGTAATTTTGTCTGCGCTCGTAGGTTTTTGTAACGGATTTTTTGGCGGAGGAGGCGGTATGCTGTTGGTTCCTATGTTGGAAAAGGTGCTTAAAACTCCTGTTAAAAATTCGCACGCAACAGCCATTGCGATTATTCTGCCTATTTCGCTTGCAGGCGCAATAACCTATATAGCGAGCGGATATTTTAGCGCGCTACCAGTAATTTCAACCTCGGTAGGATGCGTGGGTGGAGGCTTAGTGGGAGCGTTACTACTTAAAAAACTGCCCACTTCAGTCGTTGCCATAGTTTTTTCCATTTTAATGCTCGCAGTCGCAGTTAAACTCATTTTTTTCGGAGGCTAAAATGTTAATTGAAGGAGGCTAAAATGTTAATTGAAATAATACTATTCGTCGCAATCGGAATAGCCGGCGGAGTAATAAGCGGAATGGGGATGGGCGGAGGTACGCTACTCATACCGTTACTTACTATTTTTGGAGGAGTGGAGCAACATCTTTCCCAAGCAATAAATCTTATAGCGTTTATTCCTACCGCCGTAGTGGCGTTGATCGTGCATATCAAGAATAAACTCGTAGAGAAAAAGCATATTCTTATCGTAGCGATTCCAGCGGTAACCGTGTCCGTACTCGCCTCGCTCTTGTCTCGAGCAGTAGAGGGAAAATCGTTGTCGATATATTTTGGAATATTCTTGGGAGTTCTTGGCGTTTATCAACTAATTAGTGCAATAATTACGACTGTAAAAAGCCATAAAGATAAAAAGAGCGAAAAAAAAGAAGAATAACGCGATAAAATTATAGACAAAAACGCAAGAATATGTTAGAATATTAAAATAAGACTTTATGGAGGCATATCTTGCGAAAACTGTTTAAGGGAGGGATACATCCACTTTCGCGAAAGGAATTGACGGAGGATTGCGCAGTAGGCGTAATGCCATCGCCGTCAGTCGTTGCTATTCCGATTTCTCAACACATAGGAAAACCGGCAAAAGCAATAGTTAGTATAGGGGATAAAGTAAAGAAGGGAACGCTCATAGCGCAGGCTGACGGTATGATAAGCGCGAATATTTATTCGTCCGTATCGGGTGAGGTATCCGCTATTGAACTTCGTCCTACGCCAAACGGCGCTTGTGAGCATATCGTTATAAAAAACGACGGGGAAAACGCAGAAGAGAGGTTAACTCCTATTGAAACGCTTACCCCTGAAAATATAGTAAACAGAGTTAGTATGGCAGGTATCGTTGGTATGGGAGGCGCAGGCTTTCCCGTAGCAGTAAAACTCAATCCGCCCACGCCCGTTGATACGCTTATAATCAACGCAGCGGAATGCGAGCCGTACGTTACTTGTGATACGAGGGTTATGCTTGATTACACCGATGAATTCTTAGACGGTGTATTTTTGCTTGCTACCGCGTCAAAGGTTCAAAAAAGCATAATCGCTATTGAGGATAATAAACCTAAAGCGATTGAAGAACTCCGTGATAGGATAAAAGAGAGAGGCGACGAGATAGAAATAGCAGTTCTTAAAACTCTCTATCCTCAAGGTTCTGAAAAACATATCATTAAATCCGCAACGGGAAGAGTAGTTTCCGTAGGCGCGCTTCCTGCGTCCGTGGGAGTAGTGGTATGTAACGCCCATACTGCGCTTTCTACTCACTATGCCGTAAGAGAGGGCAAACCGCTTTACGAACGTATAACTACCATTACCGGAGACGGAATTACTAAACCGTGCAATATTTGGGTTGCTAACGGAACGCAGTATAACGAAGTGATTGACTACTGTGGCGGACTTAAAGAGGGCGTTAGAGTAGTGAAAATGATAAACGGTGGACCTATGATGGGAACGGCGGTATCGGGCGGAACGCTCTCTACCACTAAAACTACGGGCTGTTTATTGCTTATGACGGACGGCGAGGCAAGTACGGATACTCCTTCCGCTTGTATAAATTGCGCCCGTTGCGCAAAGGCCTGCCCGATGGGACTTATGCCTATGTACATAGACGCGTATTCGAGAAGTGGCGACCTCGACGGAGCGGTTAAGTACGGCTTAACTTCTTGCATTGAGTGTGGAAGTTGCGCCTACGTTTGCCCGGCAAAACGCACGCTTACTCAATCTTTCAAAATTGCTAAAAAACAGTTAAGAGGGAGGAAAAACTAATGGATAATTTAGTCGTATCAACCTCTCCCCATATTACGAAACAGGGTAGCGGAACGAGAAGAATAATGCTCGACGTTTTGATTGCGCTTATTCCCGTCGTGGTAATGGCAACGATCCTCTTTGGTTATCACGTTCTTATAAACCTCGTATTTTGCGGAGCGTTTTGTTTCGTTTTAGAAATGCTCTATACGATGATTGCGAACAATAACTTCTCGAAAGACGGAGCAAGAAAATCTTCTTGCTGGGATTGTTCGTGTCTCGTAACTGGCGCAATCTTAGCGCTTAATCTTCCTGCTACTATAAATATTTGGGGACTAAATATTACGGCAGGCGAGAGCGTAATAATTAGTTTCGACACGATATTAGTGTGTTTAATAGGTAGTATCGTTGCAATCGTTCTTACTAAAATGCTCTTTGGTGGAATAGGTAAGAACTTTGCAAACCCCGCGCTTACTGCAAGAGTATTTTTGCTCCTTTGTTTCTCCGCAAACTTCCTCGCAAGCCAAAGTATCGGACTCATTTTCGATGCAAGTACCGGAGCGACTTGGCTTAGCGGAATAGGCAAAACGGAGGGGGACGTACTGCTCCGTTTGTTCATCGGCAACACGGGTGCTGCGGCAGTTGGAGAGACGAGCGTGGTTGCTCTTTTAATCGGTTATATATACCTTTGCGTAAGAAAAGTAATCGACTGGAAAATGCCTGCAATGATAATGGGATTTTCGGCAATCTTTGCGCTCGTGTTTACCGTAACGCAAGGAATAACGGGTATGGATATTCTTACTAATACCCTTGCTCATCTAATTTCAGGCGGACTACTGTTCGGCGCAATCTTTATGGCAACGGACTACTCAACTACGCCTAACACTTTCCTCGGTTCGTGTATCTTCGCTTTGGGTGTTGCGCTCTTTACTATGCTTATAAGATTTTTCGGTTCTTATCCCGAGGGTATGAGTTTTGCAATACTTATTATGAATATCATCACTCCCTTACTCGACAAATATATCTACCCAAAACCTATGGGATATTGCAAGAAGAAAAAGGAGGCGACCAAATGACTAAAGCAACGAAAGACACTATCTTTTCAGTAGTGGTACTGTTTGCAATAACGGCGGTCTGCGTAGCCTTGCTTGCTCTTGCAAACGATTTCTTAAGTTATAAACCAACGCTTGATAACGCTATGGCAAGCCACCTTTACTCAATATGCCCAACGGGCGAGAGCGAAGATACCGCCCTTGATAGTTTTGAAATTCTCGCTATTGAAAAGGAAATTAAGGAAATCAACAAAACTCACGGCAGAACTTATAACAGTAAAGTAATCGCCGTTTACCGCGCAACCGCAGGCGAAAAGGAAGGATGTTATATCGTTCAAGCCTCTTCGAAAGGTCGCGACGGTGACGTAATAATGCTCACAGCATTTGATAAGGATAACAAAATTATAGGAATTAAGTGTTATTCTCAAATGGAAAGTTACTGGGCAAAAATAGACGAAAGTAAATTCAATAACCTTATAGGAAAGGAAGGCGCGGTTAAGCCTGACGACATTGATGTTTCGACGGGCGCGACCAAATCACTTACCGCAGTATCAAACGCCGTTTCGCTTTCCTATCAAACGGCAAAAACGCTTTTAGGAGGTAACGCATAATGAACGGAAAATTTAAAGATGCGCTCCTTGGCGGAATAGTAAACAACCCCGTATTCGTACTCGTGCTTGGAACTTGTCCTACTATCGCAAAGTCCGATACGGTATCAAACGCAATCGGTCTTGGACTTGCAACGGCGTTCGTGCTCGTTTGCAGTAATATTTTCATATCGCTTTTAAGAAAGATAATCCCGGATAAAGTTCGCCTTCCTGCGTACATAGTAATTATCGCAACTTTCGTAACGCTCGTACAACTGTTTATGGCAAAGTTTATGCCCGACCTTAACGCGAGCATAGGAACTTTTATCCCCCTTATCGTAGTAAACTGTATTATTTTAGGAAGAGCAGAGGCGTACGCAAGCAAGAACGGAGTACTCCTTTCGGCAATAGACGGAGTGTCAATGGGACTTGGTTTTACGCTTTCGATAACGCTTATGGGCGCAATTCGTCAAGGTTTAACGATGCTCGGGCTCACCATTTTCTCAACTACTGCAGGCGGTTTCATCGTCTTTGGTCTTATGATGGCGTTGTTTAATTGCGTGTTCTATATAGTTAAAGGCAATCAAAGAAAGGTAGAATTTAATAAAGGAGGCGCGCAGTAATGGAAATAATCATAACCATACTAATAAGCGGTATCGTTACTAACAATATCGTACTATCGCAGTCTATCGGTATCTGCCCCTTCCTTGGCGTAAGTAGAAAAATGGATTCAAGTCTTGGTATGGGCGTAGCGGTGACCTTCGTTCTCGTTCTTGCCTCCGTAGTATGTTATCTTCTTTACTACTTCGTGCTCGTTCCCCTCGAGTTTGAATACCTCCAAACGATAGTGTTTATTCTTATTATCGCAGTTTTAGTTCAACTTCTCGATATCGTCTTAAAACGCATTTCCCCCTCGCTTTATAACTCGCTTGGCGTATATCTTGCGCTTATTACCACCAACTGCGCTGTTTTAGGAACGGCTAACAACGTAATCAACGCAGGTTACACCTTGCTTGAAACGGTAGTGGAGTCTGTTGCAATAGGCATAGGCTTTACTTTAGCGCTCGTTTTGATGGCAGGCGTAAGAGAAAAACTTGAACTTGCCCCCGTACCTAAGCACTTTAAAGGACTTCCCATTGCGCTTATTACCGCAGGAATTATGGCAATGGCGTTTGCCGGTCTTTCTGGTATGGCGTTTTAAGGAGGAATAAATGATAATATTATCAACAAATATCTTTATGCAGTATATTTTACCTGCACTAATTATTTCCGCTATTGCCGGAGTTTTAGCCTTCTTTCTTGCTTTCCTTGGTAACAAACTTGCCGTTGAACGCGACGCGAGAATTGACGACGTTAAACGTCATCTTTCGGGCGCTAACTGCGGTGGTTGCGGATACGCAGGTTGCGACGCTTTTGCCGAGGCTTTAGTAAAGGGCGAAACTACGCTTGGCGCTTGTAACGCTACTGATAAGCAAGGAAAAGAAAACATTGCAAAAATTCTCTCTCTCACGGTAGAGGAAAGTAAAAAGACGGTTGCGGTCGTTCACTGTAACGGCGGACACGCTTGCCGTGATAAGTATTCGTACCAAGGTTACGGCGACTGTATTTCAGCAGAAATACTTGCTGGCGGGAACAAGTCTTGTGAAGTTGGCTGTATGGGGCTTGGAAGTTGTTCCGAGGCTTGCAAGTACGGCGCAATATCTGTCGATAAAGATAGGGGCGTAGCAAAAGTCGATTACGAACATTGTACATCGTGTGGAGCGTGCTTGTCCGCTTGTCCTAAAAAACTCATTAGTAGAATTCCTGCGGATGCAGCCGTATACGTAGCCTGCTCGAACTTCCATCGCGGAAAAGAGGTTATGAACGTTTGCGATAAGGGTTGTATAGGTTGCGGAAAGTGTGAAAGATTATGCCCAAGCGGAGCAATTAAACTGTCGAATAACCTTGCCGTAATTGATTACGATAAATGTACTAAATGTGGAAATTGCGTAGAGGTTTGTCCTCGTCACTGTATTCATTATTTTAGAGAAAAGGACTTAGTTCCTACCTATTCTGAAAAGAAATAAAACTTATAAAGTTAAACCCCTCGGCATTGTCCGAGGGGTTTTTGTTCTAAAAAAGTAACGCTCTTAATATAATCTAATAGCCACGAAAACGAGGAAAAAACCGCATCGCCAAAGATAGTCAATATTAGACGAAATCCGACGGTTATCTCCTCGCCAAAAAACAGCGAATATGATATAATCGGAGTGTAGCAAATGAATATCTTGATTTTCAAGCGTAAAAACATTTTTCTTACGGCGTTTATAGCGATTTTACTGGTTGTGCTTTTCTGTTTAGTTAACTTTACGGGCGCGTACGTAATCGCTGCTGGACGAACGACCAAACGCCTGCCTATTTACTGCGTAGAGACGAAAGAAAAGGTCGTAAATCTTTCGTTTGACGCGAGTTGGGGAGCAGAAAAAACCCTTAAAATTTTGGAAATTTTAACCGAATATAACGCAAAGGCAAACTTCTTTGCAGTTGGATTTTGGGCGGAAAAATATTCTGAAATTCTTACTACGTTATCAAAAAGTGGGCGCTTTGAAATAGGAACGCACTCAAATACGCATCCCCATATGTCAAGACTTTCTCGCGTGCAAATAGCAACCGAACTCGATCTATCGAAAAAGATTATCGAGGAAATTACGGGACAAGAAATTACGCTGTTTCGCGCGCCGTTTGGAGAGTATAGCGACACGTTAATTGAAGAGGCGGAAAAGCGTGGACTTTACACTATTCAATGGGACGTTGATTCGCTTGACTGGAAGGGCTTAAGCGCGGAAGAGATTACCACGAGAGTATTAGGAAGAGTGAAATGCGGTAGTATTATTCTAATGCATAACGACGGCGAGCATACGCTTGAAGCGTTACCGCTAATACTCGAAGGATTAAAAAACAAAGGCTATAAGCCCGTACGGCTTTCATCGCTAATTTATAAGGAAAATTACGAGATTGACCATACGGGAAAACAAATACCAAAAGGATAGGTGCAAGATGAACGACAATTACACAACGAACAACAGAGTTTTCATTATGGGTGAAGTAGTGAGCGAGCCTGAACAAACGCATACGCTTTACGGCGAGGGTTTCTACGAATTTTATATGTCAGTACCTCGGCTTAGCGGTCAAAGCGATATAATTCCCATTACTGTATCCGAACGACTTATGACGGATAAAGTTAAAAAAGGCGAAAAAATATCTATAATCGGTCAGTTTAGAAGTTACAATAAGTTAGAAAACGAGCGTTCAAAGTTAATGTTAACGGTGTTTGCAAGAGATTTTGCGGAGTTTGACGAGGACGAAGAAAATCCCAACGCTTGCGAATTAAACGGTTACGTATGTAAAGAACCCGTGTACCGTACGACGCCGTTTAATAGAGAGATTTGCGATATTTTACTTGCGGTAAATCGTGGATACAATAAGTCTGATTATATCCCTTGCATTGCGTGGGGAAGAAACGCTCGGTTCGTTCGCAATATAAAAGTGGGACAAAATATCGTAGTTAGCGGACGAATTCAAAGCCGAAAATACAACAAAAAAATTGACGAAGATACGGTAGTAGAGCGTACTGCGTACGAACTATCCGTTTGTAAAATATCTGCAGAGAAGATGATAGACGACGAAACGGCAATAACCGTTGACGAAGATTAAAAAAGAAAACCGCTTAAACTTTAAGCGGTTTTCTTTTTTATTAGAGTTTTCTATTTTTCATATAAAGACGAATAAGAAGGAATACGAGAAGAACGAAAGTAAGAATTGCTACGATGATTGCGATAGTTTGAAGAAGAGTGATGCTATTGTATTCAAGGTAAACCGTTTCAACGTAGCAAGTAAGCGTTCCAAGTTCCTCGTCAAAATACTTGATTTCCGCATACTTTTCCGATTCATCGAACGAGTCTAAAATTTCTACTTGAGTACCCGTTTCAAGATAATCCCCTAAGGTTTGCTCGTATTCGCCATCTGCGTTTAATATATATATGGGCGCGTGTGTAGAACCTTTATACGAGATAATTTTTGCATTATATTGAGGACGCGCGTCGCCGGGGATAAAGTTACGAATAGAAACGGAATTAGAGGGTACGTACCCCGTCGTTTCGTCAATTTTAACTTTATACCAGCGCGTTTTCGCGGTCGAATAATCTGCAAAAGCGAGCATTTCAATTTTGTCGCCACGCTTAAATAAAATATCCGTTTCCGTGCCGTCAATATCGGTTTTAACGGTAGGCGCAGTAAGTGATGGTAATGAGTAGAGGTAAGTGTTTTCAGTGTAGATAGTGCCTTCTTCGGCGGGTGGTTTTTTATATTCAAGCGCGTCAGAGAGCGCAGAGCGGAATACGAAACCATAAGTAATTTTTCCAGTAAGGTCTTCACTTGCGCAGTAAGCAAGCGAGTTGGTTGCATCGTATTTAAGAACGATAATTGATTTATTTTTAGGTAACGATAATTGAATATCTGACTCGTTCAAAGAGCCGTAAAGAAAACAAGCGCGGAGAGTGGTTCTTATAATGTTTTCGTCGTACTCAGATTCAGTGGGGGCGGAAATATCTTCGCTTGACGAACCGATGATCTCGCTGTCAATCTTAATTATTTTATGCGTAAGTTTGTCCGCGATAATCAAATCGCCGAACTTGATATTGCCGATATCACTTTTAGCAATGGAAAGCGAAGTAGCGCCGTCAAGAGAAACTTCAGCGGTTATGGGCGTTTCGACTTCTCCGTCAAAACGAACGATAGAGTTTACGCCCCCTTCGTTTATTAAAGCGAAAATTTTACCCGACGCGTCGGTAGTAATATCAACTATGCCAGCCTTAGTTAAAAGGAGTTCGTTATTTTTATAAATTCTACCGTCTTCTTTAATAATGTATAGACCACCGTCTGCGTAAATATTCTTTGCGTTTTCAGTCGTTGTAATAAATCCCGTTTTTTCTAACTTAGAAACTTTGTTGTCGGAAAGAGCGAAAACTTCTCCGTTATCGTCAACGCAAATATTGCTTATATTGTTTTCGAAACTGTAATTAATAATGAATTCGAGTTCGCGTGAGTAAACGGAAATTTGCTTATTAGCGTGCACGATATAAATAGTTCCGTCGTTTGCAACGGCAATATCAGAGGGACGATAGAGCGAAATATACTCAAGCGAGTCGTGTTTAGCGTCCTTAATAACTACGCGGTTGTTAAGATAATCGCATACGAATAATTTTCCAAGCCTCGTCGTTGCGCGAAGTGGATGATGATAAAACCCGTCTTCACTTGACGCGCTCGCAGCAATAAGCGTTACCTTGTCTTCGCAAAGCGTTAAAAGTTCGCCCTCGTCGGTGGTAAAGCAAATACCGTTGTTAAACCCAAAAGCAGAGGTTACGAAAGCGTTGGTAAGCACTAAAAGTTCGCCCTCTTCAGTAATGCGAGTAAGTTCTCCGGACGGTTTTACCGAGTAGAGAGAATTACCACCGAAAATTTTGCTTGACTTTATAAGAGGGAAAGCAAGCGAGCCGTCTTGGTCGTAAATATCAAACCTATTACCGTTTGCCGTGGCGTAATAAAGTTTATCCGCGCTCGTCATAGAAAGTATAGGGGAAGTGGCAGTAAGGAAAACTTCGCCGTTGCTCTTGTAAATGGTATTTCCTGTGGAGTAGTATAGTTCGTCGTTTATAAGCGCAATATGTTCTGCGCCGTCAATTTCTAAATTCTCACTCGTCGAGCCGTTTTCGTTAAAGGTCACTCGTAAAATTTCATCACCGCATAAAGCGTATGCGTCTTGAGCAGTTCCACAAAGTTCAGTTATAGGAGTGTCGTGAAAATTAACGAACTGCCATTCGCGGTTTTCGATAAAGTGAAGACCTCTATCGTCGCCCACCAAAAAAGCGCTCCCATCGGAAAGTACGGCAGAGGGATTTTCAAAATGGTAGTAAATGGGAGTAGAATGCTCGCTCGTTTCTGCTGTAGCAACACTAAATAGCGGAGTTGCTAATATCAATATTAAAGATAAGATTAAAATAAAAATCTTCTTTTTCATAATTCACCTACAAAGAGAACGCTTTTCTTTATTATTATATTTTACCATAAAACGCGAAAAATGTAAAATGTTTATCGTCA
This sequence comes from Pumilibacteraceae bacterium, assembly GCA_045532295.1. Lineage (GTDB taxonomy): Bacteria > Bacillota > Clostridia > Christensenellales > Pumilibacteraceae > UBA10677. The sequence continues at coordinate 112,754 of JAZSFP010000007.1, forward strand.
ATTTTAAAAATGTGGTGAAAAAAGTGAAAAAATCCAATATATTGTGGTTAAAAAGTTAAGATTTAGTTATTTTGCACAAAAACAAAAATCAAAAATTGTACAAATTATTTTTCAAAAAGGTATGGACAAGTTAAAAAAACTGTGGTAAAATATTGACGAAATATCTTTTGAACAAAATGGAGAAAAGACAAGTGGAAAAAATTGCAGTAATCGATTTAGGAAGCAACAAGGCAAGACTCGTATTTGCGTACGTAGTACAGGGTGGACATTTCGTAATTTTTGACGAACTCAAGGAAAACGTAAGACTTGGTCACGATATGGAAAGAGACGGTTTTTTAAAGCCTTCGAGAGTGGCTCAAGCAGTAAAAACTTTAAAAATGTTTAGAAAACTTTGCGATAGTTACGAAGTGGACAAGGTATACGCTTTTGCAACCAACGCCGTTCGTAGAGCGAAAAACCAAAAGAGTTTTATTGAAGAAATCAACACCGTATGTGGATTTAAGTTTAAGGTTCTCACCGAAGAAGAAGAGGCAATGCACATCTATCACGGCGTAATTAATTCTTTGGACGTTCCTAAAGCAGTTATTATGGATATTAGCGGAAGTAGCGTTCAACTTATCCAGTATAGTAGAAGAAACCTCCTTAATCGTGAAAATCTTCCCTTTGGAACGATTACTCTTACTGATTTATTTGTAGATCCATCGCTCGCGCCTGAAGAACAGGCTAAGCAAATTGAGACCTACGTGTACGAACAACTTCAAAAAATTACTTGGCTTAAGGAAATCGAGCCTGACGTTCAATTCGTTGGCGTGGGCGGTTCGTTTAGAAACCTTGCTCGTATCGTAAAGAGAATTAAGAAATATCCTTTGGATATGGTTCATAACTTCAATATTAGCCGTGAGGATTTTGACTCCGTTTACGATATGATTAAGGTACTTGAACCCGACAAGAGAGCAAAGATTAAGGGACTTAACGCGGACCGCGCGGATATCTTCGTTTCTGCTCTTGCTGCTATTAAGGGATTCTTATCCGCAACCCCCAACTTTAACAATATCGTAGTATCGGGCGCAGGTATTCGTGAGGGCGTTATGTTCAACCACGCAGTACCTACCACCATTGAAAAGCCCATTAGCGACGTTCTTGGATATTCAGCAAACACGCTTATGCGTTATTACGACCTCAACGTTCAACACGCAGAGCAAGTTTGTAATCTCGCTATTCAACTCTATAAGCAACTTCGCGTACTTCACAAACTTCCCCGTCAGTACGTGAAAGTTCTCCGTATTGCAGCGCTCCTTCACGATAGCGGTTCGAGAATTAAGTTCTACGATCGCTACCGTCATAGTTTCTATTTTATTCTTAACTGCAACCTCTACGGAGTGTCGCACCGCGATATAATCTTGGCTGCGTTCGTAGCGCAGGGTGCAAGAAGAGAAGAGTTCAGTATGCAAGACTGGAATAGATTTAAGGATATGCTCAAAGAAGAAGACCTCGTTGCAGTAATGCGTCTTGGCGTAATTCTTCGCATTGCAGAGAGTCTTGACCGTTCGCAACAAAGCGTAATCAAATCGCTCAATTGCGACGTTTTGGGTGACTCAGTAATTATGAAGACAGAAGTAGAGGGTGACGCATCGTTAGAAATCCGTGACGCGCTTAACGCGGGCGGAGAGTTTGCGCGCGCGTTCAAGAAGAACCTCGAAATCTTATAATGCAAGTTACTCTTGCGTCAAAATCGCCCCGTAGACGCGAATTAATAAAGAAAATTCCCGACTTAACCGTTAATATAGTTGTAAGCGACGAGGAGGAAAATTTGTCGTTTACTGACCCAGAGCAACTTACGATGGCGCTTGCAACGCAAAAAGCAAGAGCAGTAAGAAAACTCGTGGGTGGGATAGTTATAGGCGCGGATACCGTGGTGGCAGTTGACGGTAAAATTTTAGGAAAACCTAAAAGTGAGGAAGAGGCGAAAGCCTTTTTCCGCTTATTATGTGGAAGAGCGCACGAAGTTTTTACCGGCATTGCAGTCATAAGCGACGAACTTGAGGTTGTAAAAGCGGTAAAAACTGAGGTTTTTTTCAACGAATACGACGGCGATATAATTGACGAATATATTAAAAGTGGCGCTCCGTTTGACAAAGCAGGTGGATACGGAATTCAGGATGAGGCGATTTCTTCGCTTATAGGCGGAGTTAAAGGAGATTTGGATAACGTTATAGGCTTGCCCGTAGACGCGCTGAGGACGATTTTAGAGGAGAAGTTTAGATAAAATGGCAACGATGAATATTGCAATAGAAATAGGCACTTCGTTTACCTCAATTTATCTTGAGGGGGCTGGAGTAGTACTTCGTGAGCCCACTGTCGTAGCGTATCAAGGCGAGGGGGATAAACGCGAAGTTTTTGCCGTTGGAAATAAGGCGATTAAACTTCAAGGAAAGACCCCTGATAAAACGACCGTCGTTTGTCCCGTCGTTGACGGTTATATCGTTGATGAGAGTGCGTGCGTTGATTTAATGACGCAGTTTATCAATAAAATTTTGCCCGTAAGTTACGTGTTTTTTCCAAAAATTAAAGCAATTTTAGTTGCGCCTACCGGTCTTAATGCGGAAGAGAGAAAATTATATGAAGACGTTATTCTGAAGTCGGGCGTAGCAGAAAGCACTATCGTTGATAACGTTATAGCAACTGCGCTTGGAGCGGAACTCCCCATTGAGACTGCGGACGGTGGTTTCGTGGCAAATATAGGTGGAGGCGTAACGGAAATTGCGCTTATAAGTCTTTGCGGAGCGGTATCTGGCTGTTCGATAAACGTTGGCGGTAATATGATGGATAAAGCGCTTATGGACTTTATCGTGGGTAAATACGGTGTCAAAGTTGGACTTTCAACGGCGCGTAAAATTCGTGAAGAAGTGGGAACATTGCATCCTAACGACACTTCGTTTATAGAGGTTAGCGGTATCAATATCAATACGCAAACACCCGTTTCTCAATGCGTTTACGCTTTAGATACTTACGACGCGCTCTTGCCTTATTACGCAAGAATAGCGGACGCAATTAGAGGAAACACGAATATGTGTCCCCCTGAACTTGCTAAAACGGTTTACGAAAAGGGCTTGTATATCGCAGGTGGCGCGTCGAAAATTCCCGAAATAGAAAAAGTTTTTGCTGATATACTTAATATTCCTTGTTTCGTATGTCAAGACCCAGAACTTACCGCCATAATAGGCGCTGGGAAATTGCTCTCAAATCCTGAGATGCTAAAACAAATTTTATCACAACAATAACGATTAAAACCAGGGCTTAATCGCCTTGGTTTTTTTGTGTCAAAAATAGAAAATGTACGCTAAAAAACGACAACGTATTGCTTTTTTCGTGATGTATAATGAAATTCGGAGGAAAGAATTATGTCGCGCGCAATAGTAATAACTTCAGGCAAAGGCGGAGTGGGAAAGACTACTCTTACCGTAAATATGGGTAGGATTTTAGCGGATGTTTTGGAGAAAAAAACGGTTGTTTTAGATACTGATTTTGGACTGAATAATATTGACGTTTTAACGGGCGTTGAAAATAAAATAGTATACGACTTGATAGACGTTATACAAAATCGTTGTCGACTTTCACAAGCGCTTATTAAGGACGAGTATTCTGAATTATGCGTTCTCCCGTCTATGCACAGTTACGACGAAAGTAAAATAGATGCTCAAGCAATAAGAACGGTAGTGAATTCTTTGCGAAAAAATTTTGATTATATTTTAATTGACTGTCCGGCGGGAATTGAAAAAGGTTTTCATAGGGCGGTAGCCTCGTCTGACGAGGCAATCGTTGTAACTACGCCACATTTATCTGCTCTTCGCGATGCGGAAAAAGCGGTTAGACTAATTGAAAGTTATAGAATTGACAAGATCAATCTTGTCGTTAATCGAGTGCGAGGCGATCTTCTAAAGCGTGGAGATATGGTATCGGCTACCGACGCTCAAATAGCGCTTGGCATATCACTTTTGGGCGCAGTTCCGGAGGAAGATAGTTTAAATTTATTAAGTTCAGTTTCTCTTCCAACGAAAGAAGATAGTGAGGGGTATAAGGCAACGCTAATGCTTTGTAAAAAACTCCACTATGGTAAGGGTGAAGTTTACGACGCAAGCAAAAGGTACAGTGGATTTTGGGGCAAAATTCGTAGCAAGATTAGAAGTATATCGTAAAAGGAGAGAGATATGGCAAGAAAAACGGCAAAAGAGCGGTTGGGTTCTGTAGTTATAAATGATAAAATAAGCGCAATAGAAAGTATGCTCGCAGTACTTAAAAGTGAGACTTATAGGCTTTTAACTAACTTTATGTACCTTAACGAGCAAGACCTAAAAGTTTATATAGATGTAACTCAAAGCGGAGAGTATATTCTCTCTATTAGAGCGGTAAGCGATAAACTTATAGACGTTGGACGCATTTTAAGATAATTTATAAAATCGCTTTACATTACCACGAAAAAAAGGTATAATTAAACTAAGTAGTAAAGCGAGGTGTTAGTTTTGATGAAAGCAACCCAAGACAAAACCTATATAACCGTTAAAGCGTGCGCGTCTGAAATAATCGTAGGTGGCGATAACACTGCGGAAATTTTAAGAGAAATGAAAAAAACTAAAGATTTAACCGCAGTAGTGGTGTTTCCCGAACTTTGTTTGACGGGAGCAACTTGTGGCGACGCTTTTACTCAAACCGCACTGCTTGAGAGCGTTTTGTCCGCGCTTGCTCTTATCGTGGATAAAAGTATCGGAAACAAGAGCGTGCTTTTCGTGGGCGCGCCCCTTTCGTTTTTCGGAAAAGTTTATAATTGCGCCGTTGCTATTCATAACGGCAAAATTTTAGGAATAGTTCCTAAAACTGAACCCTCATATCCTTTTACCTCCGCTCCACTTGATAAAAGAGAAGTGGAAATTTTAGGTCAAAGCGTACCGTTTAATGCTCAAGAAATATTCGTTTTTAGCGAAAATCCCAAAATTAAAATAGGCGTTGAAATAGGCAGTGACGCAACTCTTTCTTGCCCGCCGTCAAACGCCCTCGTTAAAAGTGGCGCGACGGTAATCGTCAATCCGTCCGTATCCAAAATGCTCCCTCAAAGAGAAAAAAGAGTGGAAAAACTGCTCGCTCAAAATAGCCAAAATTGTGTTTATATAAGAGCGGAAAACAAGTGCGGAGAAAGCACGACGGACTGTCTTTACGACGGACAAAATTTTGTGTTCGCTTATGGTAAATTGCTCAAAAAAAGCATACCGTTTGCAAATTTTTCCTGCATTGAGACAGTTGAAGTCAATGAAAACATTGATAAATCTGCTACTGTAATTCGAGAAAGCGAAAGCGTAAATATTAGAAAAAATCCTTTTCTTCCCGAAAGCGATATTGAAGAGTTTTGCTTAACTACTCTTGAAATTCAAGCAAGAGGACTTTGCGCACGATTAAAAATGCTCCCGGGCGTAGCGAAAGCGATTATCGGTCTTTCGGGCGGACTTGATTCTTGTCTTGCTTTGCTCGTAATAAACCGAGCGTTTGATATTATGGGCGAGGACAAAAAGAAAATTATTGCTATTTCTATGCCTTGTTTTGGAACGAGTAAGCGTACTAAGTCCAACGCTCAAAAACTTGCCGAGTGTTTGGGCGTAACTTTTAGAGAAATTTCAATAAAGGATAGCGTGCTTACTCACTTTAGAGATATAGGGCACGACCCAAGCGTTACCGACGCAACCTATGAAAATTCTCAAGCGCGAGAGAGAACGCAAGTTTTGATGGATACTGCTAATAAAGAGGGCGGTATGGTAATAGGAACGGGCGATTTAAGTGAACTTGCGCTTGGTTGGGCAACCTATAACGGCGACCAAATGTCAATGTACGGAGTAAACGGCTCTATCCCTAAAACTATGGTTAGAGAAATCGTTAAAGTTTGCGCGCAAAAAAGCGATGGTGAACTTAGAGAAATATTACTTGATATTCTTACCACCCCCGTATCCCCCGAACTTTTGCCTCCCGAAAACGAGGAAATAGCGCAAGTTACCGAAGACATTATAGGCCCTTACGAACTCCACGATTTTTATATATACAATATGCTCGTCAATAAGTTTAGTCCCGTAAAAATTTACGAACTTGCTTGTGAGGTGTTCGAAGGTCAATATAAGCAAAGATTTATTCTAAGATGTCTAATTTTATTCGTGCGTAGATTTTTCTCGCAACAGTTTAAGCGTTCGTGCATGCCCGACGGAGTGCAAGCAACGGAAGTTTCTCTTTCGCCCCGTGGAGCGTTGGCTCTTCCAAGCGATATGAAAAACGATTACTGGCTTAACCCTTTGCAACAAATCGAAAAAGAAAGTAAGTTTACCGACGAAGAATAATTAAAGATAAAACTCCGAAAATTTAGTCGGAGTTTTTTTGTGAAAATTTTAATAAGCGTTGATTTTTATTTTGAAAAAGCGTAATATTATGCTATAATATTAAAGTATGAAAAACAAAGGATTGATAAAAAGGTTTGCGCCTTATTATAAGCCGTATGTTGGCATCTTTATTCTCGACCTTGTGTGCGCGCTTGGTGTGGCTATTGCAGGGTTGGTATTTCCTATGCTCGTTCGACATCTTCTTAACGAGTGTCTTGCAAGCGAAGAAATACTTTGGGGTTCAATTTTAGCAGTCGCTGGCGCAATGCTCGGCATTAGAGTACTTGAAATGCTGTGTTCGTATTATATGACCACCGTGGGTCACGTTATGGGTTCGAAAGTCGAGGCAATGATGCGCCGAGATCTATACGTTAAACTACTCTCGCTTTCCGCCTCCTTCTACGACGACCGTCAAGTAGGTGACTTAATGAGTAGAGTAAACAATGATTTATTTGAAATTACCGAGTTTGCTCATCATTGTCCAGAGGAAATTTTTCTTGCGGTCATAAGACTCGTGGGAATTTTCATTTACCTATCGCTAATAAATTTTTGGTTAACGCTAATTCTCTTCGCGCTAATTCCACCACTTACCATATTTGCAATTATCAACAATCGTCGTATGCGTAAAGTGTTCAAGGAACGCCGTAAAAAAGTAAGTCAAATCAATTCTCAACTTGAGGATAGTTTGGCTGGCGTTAGCGTAGTGCGTTCTTTTGCCGCCGAAGAAGTTGAGATTAAAAAGTTTGATAAAAACAACGAAGACTTCGTAAATATCAAGAAAGACTCCTACAAAATTATGGGTATTTTCCATAGCGGTATGCAGTTCTCTTCGGGCATTATGTACGTAGTTGCGGTGATTTTTGGAGTAATATTCATAAAAGCAGGCACGCTTACCGCCGTTGACCTCATTGCGTTTTTACTATACGTAAACACTCTAATCGGTACGATATCAACGATTATGAATTACACCGAGCAGTTCCAAAACGGAATGAGCGCGTTCGATAGGTTCGTTGAAATTATGGACGAGCCGGTAAAAATTGCATCGCCGGAAAATCCCGACGAAAGCGTGAAGTTCGACGGCGAAATCGAGTTTAAGGAAGTTGACTTTAGATATGACGACACGAAAAAGGTACTTAAAGGCTTATCTTTTAAGGTTAACAAGGGCGAAAGTCTTGCAATAGTTGGGCCCTCAGGCGCGGGTAAAACTACGATTGCAAACGTTATTCCCCGTTTTTATGACATTGAGAACGGCACGGTTACTATTGACGGTGTAGACGTAAGAAACATTAAACTTCGTGACCTTCGTGAAAATATCGGCGTAGTTCAGCAAAACGTTTATCTTTTCTACGGCTCAGTAAAGGAAAACATCTTGTTTGGTAGACCAAACGCCACCGACGAAGAAGTCGTCGAGGCAGCAAAACGCGCGGGCGCTCACCAGTTTATCGAAAAACTCGAAAAAGGCTACGATACCGTGTGTGGCGAGAGAGGAGTAAAACTTTCGGGCGGTCAAAAACAACGCATAGCGATCGCGCGACTTTTCCTCAAAAATCCGCCCATTTTGATTTTAGACGAGGCTACGAGCGCGCTTGATAACGAAAGTGAACGGCTCGTTCAAGGTTCGCTTGACGAACTTGCTAAAAACAGAACGACTATTACCATTGCTCACCGTCTTACAACCATAAAAAAGGCGGATAGAATTATCGTTCTTACTGAGAACGGCATAGAAGAAGAGGGTAATCACGCGCAATTATTGCAAAAAGGCGGACTGTACGCCTCGCTTTATAGTTTATATGGAGGAGACTAATGGAACAACTTGTAACGATTAAAAACGAGTATTTAGAGGTTAAAGTATCAAAAGAGGGTGGCGCTCTCTATTCTATTACCGACCTTAAAGACGGCGACCAACTTATGTGGGAAGGTGAGGAAGGACTTTGGTCTGCTCGCGACTACGTGCTTTTCCCTTTCTGTTGCCGTAGAGTAGACGGATATTATACGCACGACGGCGTTCGCTACGACATTGAAAATCACGGTTTTGCAAGAAAGAGTACTTTTGCAGTGGAAAAACAAACTGAAGATAGCGTTACCTTACTTCTTCAAGACAGCGAAAAGACCAAAAAAATATATCCTTTCTCTTTTACGCTCCGTATGATTTACTCTCTCGAAGGAAAGAAACTTACCGTTCGTTACGCGGTTGAAAATCCCTCAAACGAAGATATTTATTTCGCTTTTGGCGGACACGTTGGTATGAAACTTATAGGCGATAGCGGTAATACGATTGAGTTTGATAAAACGATGACTTCTCGTTATACGCTTGACGGAATGTTCGTTCGTGGACCCGTAGATTGCGAATTTAAAAAGTTTGAAGTTGATAAAACCTTCTTCTGTGCTTATGACACATTAATGCTCGTAAGCGAAGAGCGTGATAGCGCGCTTACCTTTACAAGAGGTGACGGCAAAAAAGTAAAATTCCATTTTACCGCGCCCGTCGTAGCGTTCTGGTCGGAAATGGAGAGAGGCGATTTTGCGTGCATAGAGCCGTGGTGGGGCGTGCCCGACTACTTACCGCTAGAAAGAGAAATATCTAAAAAGCCCCTCGTAACTATGCTTAAGCCTGGCGAGAGCGTTTGCGAAGGCTACGAAATAGAAATTTAATTACTGCGTTTGGAGATAAAAATGGAGAAATATCAACAGATTTATAACGAGTGGAAAGAAAAGGTTACCGACGCTGAGGTAAAAGCGCAACTTGAAAAACTTGACGGTGATGAAAAAGCCAAGAAAGAGGCGTTTTATAAAGACCTTTCGTTTGGTACTGCGGGTATGCGCGGTGAACTTGGAGCAGGTACGAACTGTCTCAATATTTACACGGTAAGAAAGGCAACCCAAGGCGTAGCGGAGTGTATGAAAGCGCACGGATATAAAACCGCTTGCGTTTCTTGTGATAGCCGTATAAATTCCTATCTTTTCGTTCTTACTACCGCTGAAGTTTTTGCCGCTAACGGCATTAAAGCGTATATAACCGAAGAACTTATGCCCACGCCTTTCGTGTCGTTTATGACGAGAGAACTTAAGTGTGATATCGGTATTATGATTACCGCGTCGCATAATCCCGCGCGTTATAACGGCTATAAAGTGTACGGCGCGGACGGTTGTCAATTGACGGATGTTTACGCTCAAGAAATGACTGAATATATTGCTAAAACTAATCCTTTTGATGTAGTAACCGATACCGTTGAAAACTACATAAAAAACAAAATGGTGGAGTACGTACCCCTCGATTTGACGGAAAAGTATCTTTCTGCAGTGCTTAAAAAGAGCAATGGAACGGCAGAGGGCATTAGCGTTACCTATACTCCCTTAAACGGCGCAGGATATAAACTCGTTCCCGAAATTTTGAGAAAAATGAAAGTGGGTAAACTTGATATCGTTGAAGAACAAAGTTACCCCGACGGAAATTTCACTACTTGTACTTATCCTAATCCCGAAAAACCCGACGCGCTTAAACTTGGTATTAAGAAAGCGCAAGAGTGCGATAGCGACGTTTTAATTGCAACTGACCCTGATTGCGATAGAGTAGGTCTTGCCGTTAAAACGAAGGACGGTTATCGTCTTACTTCTGGCAACGAAGTGGGCGTGCTTTTAACTGATTATTTGCTTACCACTAAATCGGCAAACGGAACTTTGCCTGCTCGTCCCGTAATCGTAAAAACGATTGTAACTACTGAACTCGTAAGAAAAGTTGCAAGCAAATACGACGCAGAGATTTACGACGTTTTGACTGGCTTTAAGTATATCGGCGACGTCATTGCTAAACTTGAAAGCAAGGGCGAAGAGGATAGATATATTCTCGGTTTTGAGGAGAGTTACGGATATCTTTCGGGAACTTACGTAAGAGATAAAGACGCAGTGAACGCGTCGATGCTCGTTGCGGAAATGCTTGCGTTCTATAAAAAACAAGGAAAAACGCTTATTGATAGACTTAACGAAATATACGACGAGTTCGGTCTATACGAACACCGCACGATACCCTTTGACTTTCCCGGCGTAGAGGGCGGAGAGAAAATGCAAAATATTCTTTCTAATATGCGCAAAAACGCACCTTCTACTATTGCAGGATCAAGGGTAGTAAAAAGCGTAGATTACCTCACTCAGACCGAAGTCGACCTTCCTAAGTCAAACGTTCTTTCGTATTTTATGGAGGACGGCTCACAACTAATTATGCGTCCGTCGGGAACGGAACCGCTCATTAAAGTTTACCTTACCGCTTGTAAAGATAAGGAAAACAATAAGATAAAGTTTGAAAAAATGCTTGATGAACTAAATAAATGGTTTAAATAAGATAAAGTCCGCTACTGAAAAAGTAGTGGACTTTTTAATTTTAAAGTTACCCGCGAGTGCCGTCTCTCTTGCCTTTTATAAACCCGCAAATAGCGAGGTGGGTTAGTCGACTTTTGCTTCCGCCGTCCATAAAGGTTCCGGACTCCCTGTTCCGAATAGATGGCTTGCCGTCTGCAAGAAGTACAAACAGTCCCTTTAAAAAGATGTGGTTATAATTTAAACAAGCGACGCACACCGCAGGAATGCTACACTTACATTATATACCAATGGAGACGGAAATACAATAGTTTAAGCAAAAATTTTTTAAAGAAAATTTTGTTAAAAACTATTGACAAAATGCTAAAAATATGGTATAGGGTTACTTAATAATTTTGCCTTTAAGTTTGTTTATGGCTCGCTCTAAAGCGCTATCGTTTCCGTGAGCAAACTTATCGGTGCTACGGTAATCAAAACGCCGAGTAAAACGCTCAACTTCGCCGTTGAGTTTTTTCATACCCTCCGTCTGTTTTCTCGTAAGCGCCTCGCCATACTGCGCTTGCTTTTTACCGGCGTGCGAGAGAAATTTTAATAAGAGAGTGAAGTGGGGCATACAAAACCCGTTGATTTTATCAAAAATAGCAGGGAATTCCTCTTCGTGAAGATACATTTCCGCTACGGTATAAGCGTAACGCTCCATTATTTCGTCAACTTCTTGACAAATAACGCAAGTATCCATAGTCTTGTTGAGTTTTTCCGCAAGTTTTTTGGCTTGTCCTGCGTTTTTAACGGTAACGATACTATCAATTAACGCGTCAGTTCGGGTGTTAACTTGAAGAGCCAGTCCAAGTTTATTACCGCCCAAGAAGAGTTCTTGAAGATGTTTTGAACAAAAGCCATACTTATTTACTTTAATGCGATAGTCGGGTTCCATAACAGCCTCGTCAAGATATTGCTTTACGATGCGGTCGTTAACTCTGTCGTAAAGTTTGCACATCGGACAGTCGCAAGGCTCTTTGAAAGCGTCCCAAATAGGTGTCGTTTGAATATGATAGCGCATAAATCACTCCTAATAAGAATATAAAAAAGCGAAGAGGATACAATTCTCTTAAACTATTTTACTAAATTGGAGAAAAAAATGCAACAATATTACGGCGATATGCCACATATTATCCCTAAAAATCGTAAAAAAGTCAAAAATAAAAGAGGTTTAGGAAGAATAATCGTAAATTTTCTTTGTCTTTTAGTGGTGATTTTTTCTATTTATTGCCTCTTTTCTGCGCTTTTATATCCGACTAAAAATAGCGAAAAATACACGAAAATTCACAACCGTGTATGGTTTTTCGTTACATTGAACGAAAAAACCTTAGAAGAAATTAAGCAAAGTGGAGGGAGCGGTATGGAAGTAAACGGACACAAAGTAGCGTCCGTTTACGATACCGAGAGCGACGCTAAAATCGTCGCCGATAGGATAGGCGGAGGAGTTTATTCGTATTCTGTGAACGAATTGAACATAGCGGAAGAAAACGAGAGCCTTATTAATTTGCTCGACTTTTATCTTATTGCGTATTCCGATTTGTCAAAAATCATAGAAGAGCGTTCAACGGGCGCGCCCGTTAGCGCAGTAACTTTTGCGTTAGGTTCACTAAAAAATAAATGCTCTACCGTAAAGTCGTCAATAGTAAAAGACGACGAAGTTACTGCCGAGATTTTTAACTATATATCCAAAATTGAAACGGATATTGAAAGAGTAGTAGAGGCGAGTGAGCAAAATAATTTGTCAATGCTTTGGGAACTTTGTTGCGAAACGGTGTATGAGCGAGGCGTATTATCGCGAAATTTAAGTGGAAAAATCGCGTAGAAGTTAAAATATTATTTTAAAAGGAAAAAATTACCCGCGAAAGTTGTCAAAAATGGGCGCAAAACAGTTGAAAAAAAACTGCTAATATGTTACAATTAGATTGTATGTAAACTTTGGGAGGGTATTATGAAAGTAATCGACATTGCACAAATTCTCAACGCTGAAATTCTTTGTTGCGCTGACCTTGCTCAAACTACTCCCGTCAACTCCGCGTTTGGAGCGGATATGATGAGCGACGTCCTTGCTTACGTTACGGACCAAGGAATGCTTTTGACGGGCTTGGTAAATCCCCAAGTAGTGCGCACGGCGGAAATGATGGACATAAGTTGTATCGTTTTCGTTCGTGGCAAAAAGCCTGATAAGTCGGTTATTGAACTTGCTAAAAGCAAGAACATAATCCTTCTTACTACCGCGGAGAGAATGTATCCTGCCTGTGGTAAACTTTACGCGGCTGGGGTGAAAGAGGGTTAAGATATGGAAGATTACATAAAACTTTCGTACGACGTTGACGGAGACGATTTCGTTCTTTGCGGAAGAGCGAGCGAAGACGTTAAACGCACCCTCAAAAACGTAGGAATATCCGCTGCGGTTATTCGTAAAGTGGCTATTGCTATGTACGAAGGAGAAATTAATATGGTAATTCACGCAAACGGAGGAAAAGCGGAAGTGGAAATTCATCGCGACCGTATCGTGATTTATCTTACTGACACGGGCAAAGGTATTGCCGATATTGAGCAGGCAATGCAGGAAGGTTTCTCGACCGCTACCGATGAAATCAGGGAACTTGGTTTTGGGGCGGGTATGGGACTACCGAATATGAAGAAGTATTCCGACAAGATGAACATTGAAAGTGAAGTTGGAAAAGGCACGCGTGTTACTCTCGAGTTTTTGCTTAACTAAACAAAACTAATTAGGAGAACGGTATGGCAGAATTTAAGCCAGTATATCTTGATACCTCTCGATGCAACGGTTGCGTTAATTGTATGAAACGCTGTCCAACCGAGGCTATTCGTGTGCGCAATGGGAAAGCAGCGATAACCTACGAGCGCTGTATAGGCTGTGGGGAGTGCGTTAGACATTGCCCAACTCACGCTAAAAAAGAGAGTTTTGATACTCTTGATTGCGTAAAGGGATTTAAGTACACGATTGCCGTTCCTTCGCCCTCGATTTACGGGCAGTTCAATAATATCTACGACACCAACTATCTACTGACGGCAATAAAGCGTCTTGGATTTGACGACGTAGTAGAGGCGGCGGTAGGAGCGGAATACGTTTCGGCTGCAACTGCTCAGTACATACGCTCTTGCGATAACGACCGTAAACCAGTGATAAGTTCTGCTTGTCCTGCGGTGGTCAACCTGATTTTGATGCGTTACGAGCATCTAATCGACAACCTTAGTCCTCTTCAGCAACCCGAAGAAGTAGCGGTAAACTTTGCAAGAGCAAAGGCGCAAATGGAAACGGGACTTGCTCCACACGAGATAGGCGTATTCGTCATAACGCAGTGCGCTGCAAACGTAATGAGCCTTCGCGCGAGCGAGAACGCGCACGTTGACGGTGTGCTTTCTATGAAGGAAATTTACTTTCCCCTCATAGGAAAACTCAACGCGCTTAAGGACGAGGAAGTGGAAAAACTCGCTATTGCAGGTTCACTTGGCGTACGCTGGGGAACGAGCGCAGGCGAGGCTAAAGGTCTTAAGACGGACAATTATTTGTCCGCCGACGGCATAGAATGCGTAATAAGCGTTCTTAACGAAATGGAGCACGACAGATTGAAGGGAATAGACTTCGTTGAACTTTACGCTTGCAACCTTGGCTGCGTAGGCGGAACGATGAATATCGAAAGTCCTTATCTTGCTCGTACTCGACTTCGTAAACTCCGCAACAGAATGGCCGAGCACAAATTGAGCGTAACCGATTTTTCTGCTTACCAGCGCAAAACGGAGTATAGTCCTAATAACGTCTTCAAACTTGACGACGATATGTTTGAGGCGCTTCGTAAAACTCAAAAGGCAAAAGAAGTACTTGCCTCCCTTCCCGGAATAAACTGCGGAAGTTGTGGCGCGCCTACTTGCGCGGCGTTTGCAGAGGATATAGTGCGTGGAATTAAAGCAAAATGTAGGTATACGGAGGACTAATATGACCGTAAACGAGATAGCGAAAAGGCTAAATGCAACCGTTCACTTTGACGGAGGTAAAGATACTGAAGGGTTTTATTCGGGCGATTTTTTAAGTCGAGTTATGGGTAAAGCGCCCGGTGGATGCTGTTGGCTTACGGTAATGAACAACGTTAACGTAGCGGGGGTAGCCTCGCTTGCGGATATTAAGGCGGTGGTGCTTTGCGAAGGGGTAACGCCCGACGCCCGTCTGTTAGAAAAGTGCACCGACGAGGGAATTTCCCTCTTAACTACGGCGCTGAGCGCCTTTGATTCGGCGGTAAAATTAGGGTGAAAGCGTATTACGACTTACATATCCATACCGCTCTTTCGCCTTGTGGCGACGACGATATGACGCCTAACAATATCGTCAATATGGCTAAACTTTGCGGTCTTGATATAATCGGAGTAACCGATCACAACGCGTGTGGTAACTGCGAAGTAATTGAAAGACTGGGCAAAGAAATAGGTCTTACCGTTCTTTCAGGAATGGAACTTGAGACGAGCGAAGAGGTGCACGTGGTTTTGCTTTTCCCCTCGTCGAAACAGGCAAAAGAATGCGAAGAGTTCGTAAAGAAGAACAGGTTTTTAATTAAAAACCGTCCTGATATTTACGGCAAACAGCAGTTATTTAACGAAGAGGACGAAGTCATCGACGAGGAGGAGTACTTACTCGTGACGGCAACGAATATCGGAATTTACGACGCCGTGGCTCTTGCTGAAAGGTTTGGCGGAGTAGCCTTCCCCGCGCATATTGATCGTCCCTCTCACGGACTAATTCAAATGCTTGGTGCTATCGACGAAGGGATGAACTTCAAGGTAGTGGAAATGAGCGAAAACGCTCCAAAGCAAATGGAAGAAGAGTATAAGGAAATGGGCTATAAAGTATTGCGTAATTCCGATTCGCACTATATACATACGCTCAACGAACAACAAAGTAATTTTTTAGAACTTGAAAGCCTCTCTGCGCAAGAGGTAATCGAGACTCTTAAAAGATAAATAATCGTAAAAGGAGATCACAATGAGCAAAGAAATTATCGGCACGCCCCAGCAATGGGAGCAGTTCGAGAAAGCGCTTGAAGAACTTAAAAGCGTACCCGGTCCTGTAATGAAAGCAATGCAAACGGCTCAGGACATTTACGGCTATCTTCCCATCGAAGTACAGTCTAAAATCGCAAGCACCTTCGGCGTATCTCTCGAAGAGGTTTACGGAATTGCAACTTTCTACGCGCAGTTTAACCTCACACCAAAGGGACAGTACACTATCGGAATTTGCCTTGGAACGGCTTGCTACGTAAGAGGTTCGGGTAAAGTTTTGGACAAGTTTAAGGAAAGATTGGGCATCAACGCAGGCGAGACTACGGCTGACCGCAAGTACACGCTTGACGCAACCCGTTGCATTGGATGTTGCGGATTAGCGCCCGTTCTTACCGTTAACGACGAAGTTTACGGTAATCTTACCGAGGACGACGTTGACAAAATTCTTGCTAAGTATTAATGACTGAACTCGCTTTACATATACTTGATATAGCAAAAAACTCCACTCGCGCTTTGGCAAAAACGGTAAGTATAAGCGTTGTTGCCGACACGAAAGAGAATCGTCTTACTATATCGGTAGCGGACGACGGCAAAGGTATGAGTAAAGAGTTATTAAATTCCGTTATAGACCCGTTTGCGACCACGCGCAAGACTCGCAAGGTAGGGCTTGGAATACCTCTTTTTCGTCAAGCCGCATTGCTTACCGACGGACGGTTTAATATCGAGAGCGAAGAGGGAGTGGGAACGAAGACTACGGCAATATTTACGCTCGATCATATAGATAGAGTGCCTATGGGCGATTTGCCGGGTACTATGTCAGTGCTTATAGGTGGAGACCCCGAGATAGATTTTACGCTTCACTACGCTATCGACGGGAGAGAGTACGACTTTGATACGCGACCTATTCGCGAGATTATGGAAGGAATACCACTAAACGAGCCTGAAGTCTTAGGATATATCGAGGAAATGTTAGCAGAAAATTTAGAAAATATCAATGGAGGATTAATTATATGAAAACTTTGGAGGAGTTGCAGGCAATCCGCGAAAAGATGAAGATGAAAGTTGGAAATCGCGGAATGGCAGGCGAAAGTGACTACCGCATCGTAGTTGGTATGGCTACTTGTGGTATTGCGGCTGGCGCGCGTAACACTCTTGCTGCGCTTACGCAAGAAGTAGAGGAGAAACACCTTGAGAACGTAATCGTATCTCAGGCAGGTTGCATCGGCATCTGCAAGTACGAGCCTATCGTAGAGGTATTTGCTCCCGGTAAAGAAAAAGTTACTTACGTTCACGTAGACGCAGAGCGTGCAAGAAGAATTATTGCGAGCCACATTATGAACGGTAATGAAATTACCGAATACACCTACGGCTACGCTGTAAAGGAGGACTAAATGCTGGAAAGAGCACATATTCTTGTTTGTGGCGGTACGGGTTGTACTTCCGGTAACAGTAAGAAAATTTACAACGAGTTTGAAAAACTCTTGAAGGAAAACGGACTTGACGGCGAAGTTAAACTCATTATGACGGGTTGTTTCGGACTTTGCGCTCGTGGTCCTATCGTAGTAGTATACCCCGACGGAGCGTTCTATCAACACGTTAAAGTTGAGGACGTAAACGAAATCGTAGTTGAGCATATTTTAAAGGGTAGAATAGTAGAAAGACTTCTCAGCAAGGAAAAAGAGGCTGACGGATCTATTCTTCCTTTCAACGAAACCCCCTTCTACAAGAGCCAACATCGTCTCGTACTTCGCAACTGCGGTGTTATAAATCCTGAAAATATTGACGAATATTTAGCATACGACGGTTACCTTGCTTACCAAAAGGCGGTTACTGAGATGACTCCTCAAGAAGTTATCGACGTAATTAAAGCAAGTGGACTTCGTGGCCGTGGCGGTGGTGGATTCCCCACCGGTATGAAATGGCAGTTCGCTCATAACTCCGTAGCGGATCAAAAATACGTTGTATGTAACGCGGACGAGGGCGACCCCGGTGCGTTTATGGACCGTTCCGTTCTTGAAGGCGACCCGCACTCTCTTATTGAGGCAATGATGATTGCAGGTTATGCAATCGGCGCAACCCAAGGTTACGTTTACGTACGCGCAGAGTATCCTATCGCAGTAAACAGACTTCAAATTGCAATCAATCAGGCTCTTGAGTATGGTATCTTAGGCGATAACGCAATGGGGCTTGGTCATAAGTTCAACATTGAACTTCGTCTTGGCGCAGGCGCGTTCGTTTGTGGTGAGGAAACCGCTCTTCTTAACTCCACTGAAGGTAAGCGTGGCGAACCCCGTCAACGTCCTCCTTTCCCTGCAGTTAAGGGCTTATTCGGAAAACCCACCCTTATCAATAACGTAGAAACCTACGCTAACATTGCGTCCATTATTCTTCACGGCGCAGAGTGGTTCACTAAGATGGGTACTGAGAAGAGTAAGGGTACGAAAGTATTCGCTCTCGGCGGTAAGATTAATAACACTGGTCTCGTGGAAGTTCCTATGGGAACGACGCTCCGTACCATTATCGAGGAAATCGGTGGTGGTATCCCAGGCGGAAAGAAGTTCAAGGCTGCTCAAACCGGTGGTCCTTCGGGCGGATGTATTCCTGCTGAACTTATCGACACCCCCATCGACTACGATAACCTTCTTGCAATCGGTTCGATGATGGGTTCGGGCGGACTTATCGTAATGGACGAGGAGACCTGTATGGTTGATATCGCGAAGTTCTTCCTTGAATTCACGGTAGACGAGTCCTGCGGTAAATGTACTCCTTGCCGTATCGGTAACAAGCGTCTTTACGAGATGCTCGACGCTATTACTCAGGGTAAGGGAACTATGGAAGACCTTGACAAGATGGAAGAACTTTGCTACTACATTAAGGAAAACTCCTTGTGTGGTCTTGGACAAACTGCTCCTAACCCAGTTCTTTCCACCCTCCGTTACTTCCGTGACGAGTATATTGCGCACGTTCGCGATAAGAAATGTCCTGCAGGCGTATGTAAGGCGCTCGTTTCCTACGAGATTATCGCAGATAAGTGCGTAGGCTGTGGACTTTGTAAGCGTGGTTGCCCCGTTAACGCAATCACCGGTGAGTTGCGTCAACCCCACGTTATTGATCCCGATAAGTGTATCAAGTGTGGCGCTTGCGTAGCAGCGTGCCGTAAGAACGCTATCAAGAAGTAAGAGGTGAATAACAATGAAAGAAGTTACTTTAAAAATCAATGATATATCCGTAACCGTACCTGAGGGTACTCGTATTCTTGACGCTTGCCGTACTGCAGGCTTTAACGTACCCACCCTTTGCTACTATAAGGACCTCTGCAACGAAGGTAGTTGCCGTGTGTGCGTAGTAGAAGTTAAGGGAGCAAGAAGCCTCGTAGCAAGTTGCTCGGCAGTAGTAAGCGAAGGTATGGAAGTTTACACCAAAACGCCTAAGGTTATTAAGGCTCGTAAAACTACGATTGAACTTATCCTTTCTAACCACGAAAAGAAGTGTCTTTCCTGCGTAAGAAGTGGAAACTGCGAACTTCAAAAACTTTCTAAAGAATACGGTTGCGACGAGTGCGCGTACGTAGGAGAGAAGACTGCCGTTCTTCCCGAACTTCCCAACGCATACCTCGTTCGTGATAACAGCAAGTGTATTCTTTGCCGTCGTTGCGTAGCGGCTTGTAGCAAAATCCAGAGCGTTGGCGTTATCGGTGCTAACTTCCGTGGATTTAATACTACCATCGGTTGCGCTTTCGAGCGTCCCCTTGGCGCTGTTGACTGCGTTGCTTGTGGACAGTGTATCAACGTTTGTCCCGTAGGCGCACTTACCGAGAAGGACGATACCGATATCGTTCTTGAGGCAATCCAAGACCCCACCAAGACAGTTATCGTAGGTACTGCTCCTGCGGTTAGAGTTGCTCTTGGAGAAGAATTTGGTATGCCTATCGGTACTGACAGTGAGGGTAAAATGGTTGCCGCTCTTCGTAGAATCGGCTTTGACAAGGTTTTCGACGTAAATATGACCGCAGACCTTACCATTATGGAAGAGGGTACCGAGTTCCTTGGAAGACTTCAAGACAAGGACGCAGCCCTTCCTATGATTACCAGTTGTAGCCCCGGTTGGATTCGCTTTATCGAGTTTAATTATCCCGAACTCCTTCCTCATCTTTCTACCTGTAAGTCTCCCCAACAAATGTTTGGCGCAGTAATCAAGACTTACTATGCTGAGAAGTTCAACCTTGATCCTAAGGATATCGTAGTAGTAACCGCAATGCCCTGTACCGCAAAGAAGACTGAAATCTTCCGTGAAGATCAGAACGCAAGCGGATATCCTGACGTTGACGTAGTTCTTACTACCCGTGAAGTTGCTCGTCTTATTAAGCGTCTTGGTATCAACTATACCGCTCTTCCCGACGAGCAGTTTGACGCTCCTCTTGGCGAGTCGTCTTCGGCAGGTTTCCTCTTCGGTACTACTGGTGGCGTTATGGAAGCAGCGCTCCGTACCGTATACGAAAAGGTTGTAGGTGAGCCTGCTCCTTCTCTTGACTTCAAGAAAGTAAGAGGCGTTAAGGGAATTAAGAGCGCAGTTCTTGACCTTAACGGAACGAAAGTTAAGATTGCAGTTGCTCATACTCTTGCAAACGCAAGAAAACTCCTTGAGGAAATCAAGGCAGGTAAGAGCGATTACCAGTTCATCGAGATTATGACTTGCCCCGGCGGTTGCGTAAACGGCGGTGGACAGCCTATCGTTTCGTCTGAACTTATCAACGCTGGCGTTGACGTAAAAGTTCTTCGCGCAGGCGCAATCTATAAGGCTGATAAGAAATCTAAGTTGAGAACCAGCCACGAGAACCCCGTAGTTAAGATGCTCTACAAGGACTACTTCGGCGAACCCAACAGCCATAAGGCTCACAAGATTCTTCATACCTCTTACAAGAAAAGAGAGAAGATGTAATCTTTAATACGATTATTTACCGAGTAAGGACGGTTGCAAATGCAATCGTCCTTATTTTCTTGCTCTATTTACTTGCAAAAATTCGCATATTGTAGTATACTATATATGTAGATTTATGCAATTTAAAAGGTGCGCGCTTATGAAAGAAAAAATTAGCGAGATAAAAAAGCGTATTGATGCGGTTAAAAAAGAGAACGGGCTTACTCAAGAAGTTACGATTGTCGCTGCAAGTAAGATGGTTTCTGCGGAAAAATTAAACCTTTTAAAAGAGTGCGGAATTACTGTTTGCGGAGAGAACAGAGTACAGGAATTGCTCGAAAAATTTGATAACGTATGCGGAATTTCGTGGCATTTGATAGGTTCGCTTCAAACTAACAAGGTCAAATATATTATTGATAAAGTTGATTTAATTCACTCGGTTGACCGCCCCTCGCTTGCAGATGAAATTGACAAACAAGCAAGAAAGAGGGGAAAGGTTATGGACGTGCTCGTCGAGATAAATACGGGCGAAGAGGAAAGTAAGAGTGGCGTAATGCCGGATAAGGTTTTTGAACTTATGGAGTATGTTAAAAGTAAGCCTAATCTTTCGCTTAAGGGTGTTATGGGAGTATTTCCCGTAGGCGCGGACGATATCCTTTATCAAAAACTCCAAGAAATTTTCATCGAGGCAAAGAAGAGATATGGAGTAACTATTCTTTCTTCGGGGATGAGTGGAGATTACGAAAAAGCAGTAAAATACGGCTCGACGATGGTACGTATAGGAAGTGGCATTTTCGGGCAAAGAAATTATACGCAGAGGAACTGAAATTATGGGAAAATTCAGCGATTACTTCCGCAGAAAAGCGGACGGAGAACAAAGTGAAAATTCGTATGGCGACGAGTACGGCTACTACGAGGACGAGCACGGCGAGGCGTACACCGGTAGGCTTCGCGATTACGCTACGCGTACTGCTCCTCAACAAAGCCAGCCTGCGCCCCAGCCCCAACCCCAGCAAAACGCTACGGATACTGCGAGGGCTATGCAGAATTTTATGGTGTACGAGCCTCGTAACGCCGACGACGTTCAAACTCTTATTGACTTTCTTAAGAGAAAAGAGTCGGCAATCATCAACCTTGACAACGTAGAACCTGAGATATCGCAACGCGTTCTTGACTTCGTTAGTGGCGCAATTTACGCCCTTAACGGTAGCGTTCATAGAATATCGGGCAATATTTTCTTGCTTTCTCCCGAGGGCGTTGGTATCACGGGGATGGTAGATAACGGTGGTAATAATCAATGAAAGAGAAAATAGTGGCATTTTTTAAAGCCGTTTGGGAATATATCAAAACGGCAAAAATAGAATTAATCGTCCTCGTGGGTTCGTTAATTTTAGACCTCGTTTCAAAAGCGCTCGTCGTAAATTTTATCGAACTTTACGACACGGTTACGATTATTCCTAACTTTCTTAACTTTACCTATATCCGAAACTATAACGCGGCGTTTGGCTCTGCGTTCGGTCTTGATAAACTTTTAGGACAGGACGGCGTTCGCATAGCGTTCGTAATTATAACGCTCGTTGCCGTTGCGTTCTTTGGGTACTTTATGGTAAAGAGTAAGGGCGGTCATATCATTAACCGTCTTGCGTTTGCTCTCATTATCGGTGGCGCGCTTGGAAACCTTTACGATAGAATATTCATAGGATACGTTCGTGATTTTGTAGAAATAGTGTACTTCGGTCTTACTATTTTTGGTTCAAAATCTTTTGCCGTGTTTAATATAGCCGACGCTGCTCTTTGCATAGGAGTAGGACTATTTATCGTTTATTACATTTTTCTCTACAAAGAAGAAAAGCCCGAAAAGACAGGCGAAATGGTAGTAGATGATAAAAAAGAAGAACCTTCTGTTGAAGTTCGAAAAGTGGAAGATAATGATGGAACTGACCTTCAAAACTGACAAGGCGGGTAGGCTTGACCTTATAATTTGTGAAAACACGGATTTTACCCGTTCGCACGTTAAACAACTCGTTGAAAAAGAGTGCGTTCTCGTAAACGGCGTCTTTCCAAAAAAGAGCGGACAAGCAATCAAATTAGGCGACGAAATATCAATATCCGTTCCCGATGCCGTAGAGAAAATTGAAAAAAAAGATATTCCCGTAACTATTTTGTATGAGGATAAAGATATAGCGGTAATAAATAAACCCCAAGGTCTTACCGTTCATCCTGCGGGTGGAAATTATACGGATACGCTCGTAAACGCGTTAATGTTTCATCTTGACAGTTTGTCGGGTATAAACGGAGAAATTCGCCCAGGCATCGTTCATAGACTTGATAAGGATACATCGGGCGTAATGATAATCGCGAAAAACGATACTGCTCACCTATCCTTGTCAACTCAAATAGCAGAAAGAAAGGTTATTAAGGAATACGTTGCTTTGCTTGAAGGAAACTTAAAAAATGATAGCGGAACGGTTAATCAGCCCATAGGTCGTTCGCCTAAGGATAGAAAACTTATGGCGATTGTAAAGACGGGAAGAGAGGCGATTACCGATTATCAAGTTTTAACGCGTTTTAACGAAAATTGTTTCGTTAAATTCAGAATTCATACGGGTAGAACTCATCAAATAAGAGTTCATGCAAAATATCTTGGACATCCTGTCGTTGGTGACAAATCGTATGGATACAAAAAACAAAAATTCGCTTTAGACGGTCAACTTCTTCACGCCTATCGTTTGACGGTAAAACACCCAACAAGCGGAGAAGAAATGACTTTTACTGCGCCCATTCCAGAGTATTTTATCGAAGTATATAATACGCTTGCAAATAAGAGTGGTTTGGACGCGTTTTCCTACGACGCATTTAAAAATAATGTATAAAATCGTTGACAAAACTACGGAAATGGTGTACAATTATGTGTGGTAGGAAAGAATTTTACCTATAATTATGCTTTAAAAATCGAACGGAATCGTTCGAGATGAATTAGGAGTTAGCAATGGCAGAAAAGAAAAATGCAATAGCCCGTTATTTTGAAAACTTCGGTTTAAAACAAATTTGCGATATAATGATGATACTCGGCGCAGTATTGCTTATCGTTGGACTTTTCGTATCTATCGCATCGGTAGTAGCATCTGAAATTATTCTTGGCATCGGTCTTGGAATTTATATTATCGCTTGTATTCTTGCGTTAGTAAGTACCGTAAAGGTTCTTCTTTCCAAGATTAACCATCGTTCTCCTGAATATAAGAGAGCAATCACGAACACCGTTATTATGGGCGTAATCCTTGCTCTTGCAATATTTGGATTCGTATTCTTGCTCGTAGCGTAAGAGCGCTCTACACAAACGATTAAATAAAGGGATTTTAACCATTAAGTGAAGGACAGAAGTAAGTAAAGGAAGAAATTGCAAATCGAATAAAATTTTTTTGGAGATGCAATTATGGATAGTCCTAACTTTAGGGAAATGAAGTTACAAACCCGTCGTAAAATCGCAACTGAACTTGCTGAAAATACTGATTACTTTGGTGTAAAAAAAGAAACGGAGTCGGCTTTTATTCGTACGGAGCCGTATGTTATGTTTTACGCAATTCTTAAGGGTTGCGCATCTTTTACAATCGGCGAATTAACTTTTGACGCCGCCTCTCCCTCGGTAGTGCCTATAAACGCCTTTGAACTTCATAACTATACTCCTAACGCAGGTTGCGAGGCGTATTCGATTTTAGTCGGCGGAGATTATTTGTCCGACTTTACCGAGAGAGAAGAAGGTTTTGAATTTGTTTCAAATATTGAAAACGGCAAAGTTCAAACTGAAATTTTTGAATACGCTAAAAAACTCGTAAAAGACGAAAAGGATTACGACTATTACGAGAAAAAGGCTAATATTTACCATATTGTTAGTCGCATCAAAGGTGGTGGTTTCATAAGAAAGGTAGAACGCTCTACGAACGCTAAAGTTTCTGCTATGATACGCTACATTTACGATAATTCGGAAAAGCCCATTTCTCTTAAGACTTTAGCAAACGAGTTTGGTTACGTGCCCATGACCGTATCGCATATCTTCAGTAAAAATATAGGTAAAGACCTTCGCCGTTTTGTAAACGAAATCCGCATTAGAAAAGCGCATTACGAATTACTTAACAAGAAGAACGCAAGAAAGCCTTTATCGGACATTGCAAAATCTTGTGGGTTTAATAGCGTAGCAACTTTCCATAGAATTTACAAAGAATATTACGGTTGCTCCCCCAGAGAAAATACTAATAAAAATTAATAAATAGTTAAAACGGAGGTATACGTGTACCTCCGTTTTTGTTATTCTATGGTTTTTGTGGCGTTACGTTCACGGTTTGTTGATGAGTATAAATAACCTTTCCAAGCGGTGCGCCCGACGGCTTTTTAACGAACTTTACGAGAGTGTAGTCAACCGGTACGTTTGCAGACATACTTGCTTTTGAGTAAAAAGCAGTGTAACTTGCAACTTTGTTAATAGTATCTTGCGGAATATTCGTTCCTTCAATTATAGCGTGTGAACCGTGAATTTTTTGAGTGTGCAACCAAAGCCAACCGCCTTCGCTATTTCTTACGAGATTATCGTTTTGAAGATTGTTTCGTCCGATTTTTACGGTGTAGCCGTCAACGGAAAGAATATGAGGAAGAGAGGGTTTGCGTTTTTTCTTTAACGGCGCTTTTCTTATGATTCCCGCATTTTCAAGTTCAATCGCGATTTCAGCAATGACAGCCTCGTCTCCGTCGGCAGAAGAAAGAGCGTTAAGAATAGTTTCAAAATACTCGTTTTTATCTTCGGTGATCGTAATAATTTCGTTTGATTTTTCGATTGCCGTTTTCTTTTTGTTGTAAGTCTTATAATATTTTTGAGCGTTCTTTTGAGGAGAAAGCGTTTCGTCGAGAATAATGGTTCGTTTACTTCCCGTGTAATAATCGTCAACCTCAATTTCACGCATGCCCTGTTTGATTTTGTAAATATTAGCGGTAATTAGTTCGCCTAAAATTCTATCCTCGTCAAAGTCAGAACTGTCAAGTACCCGCTCACTTAAAATTGCTAAACTCTTTTCATTTTTCTTTATCGCGTTTTTAACCGCTAAAATAAGTTTGTCCGTCTTTGCACTACCAACGGTAGTGGTAACTCTTTGTGCGTAGTAAAAATTTTGTCCCTCTATGATAGTTGAAACCTTCTTAAATTCGCATTCCATACTTTTGTACGGGCGGTGGAAAAAATCGCTGACCTTATCACCATCAACTTTAATGCAAGGAGAGTATTCCTCGTCTGCTTTTTTTACCTCGTCTAAAAACGACTTGGGCGAATTTTTAACGGTGTTTTCATCTGGAGTAAGCGAACCGTAAGCCCTAAAAACGAGTTCCTTCATAGTGGAAGGAGCGTAACCAAAAATCCCACTCATTAGATGATCTGCAAGTTTTCCACCCTCAAACTTTTGCAGTAGAGCAGTTACTCCGTCTATATCGTCTGGTGAAATCTTGTTTTCAGGAGCAGGCGGATAAGAGTAAGTAAGCCCGGGAAGAACGGCGTGTTTTTGCGACGCGTCGAGGCTAATATGTTTAAGACAGTCCGTAATAATTCCTCGCTCGTCTACGAGTACGAGATTTGAATATCTGCCCATCATTTCAGCGTAAAGAATATACTGTTTTTTGTAGCCAAGTTCGTCAAAAGATTGAATATAAATTCTAAAAATTCTTTCACGAATAACGGTATCAACGTTAGTAATAGTGCCTCCACCGATATGCTTGCGAAGATGCATTAAAAAAGAAAACGCAGAGAGCGGATTTTCACCACCGTTATCGACGAGCGCAACTCTCGAAGAGGATGACGACACGGATAAAAGAAGAGCGCGAGGCTTTCTTTCGCCCTTTGGTTTAACGAAAAGAACGACTTCTTCTTTCGTGGGCATACCGATACGCTCAATTTTTCCGTTTGAAAGAACGCTCGACAACTCTTTGGCAGTATGAAAATAGGTTAAAGCATCGCTTGGCACGGTCAAAATACCTCTTTTTTGAAAAAATCCTATAAATATTATAACTGTATTTAAATAAACTTGTCAATAAAATTTGACAAATCTTTTAGAATTTGTTATTATATACAAGTATCAAATTCGGAGGAACATTATGAATTACACAATCGAACAACTTAAGGGCGAAGTAAAAATCAATTTCTCCCTTACCACAGAAGAATGGGACAAGTATCTTGAAAAGTCTTACGTAAAGAACAAGGGTAAGTTTAATATCCCCGGTTTCCGTAAAGGTCGCGCTACCCGTAAGATGATTGAAAAGATGTACGGCGAAGGCGTTTTCTTCGACGACGCTTTTAATTTTGCTTTCTACGAAAGTTACGCAAAAGCTCTTGATGAAAACGTGGATATCTTCCCCGTAGAAGACCCCAGAGTAGATATTGACGCGGTAGACGAAAACGGCGTAAAGTTTAACGCTATCGTAACCGTTAAGCCCGAAGTAACTCTTGGCGCTTATACAGGTATTAAACTTGACAAAGTTGAGTATAATGTTACGGCAGAGGACGTTCAAGCGGAAATCGACCGCGCTCGTAAGCAAGGCGCAAGAAGAGTAGAGATTAGTGATAGAGCAGTTGCAAACGGCGATATCGTAAACCTTGATTATAGCGGTAGCGTAGACGGCGTTAAGTTTAACGGCGGTACTGCAACTGGTCAAGAACTCGTAATCGGTTCGGGCTCGTTTATTCCCGGTTTTGAGGAGCAAATGGTTGGAATGACTATCGGCGAGACTAAAGACCTCAACGTAACTTTCCCTGCAGAGTATCACGCAGAAGAACTCAAGGGCAAAGAGGCGGTATTTACCGTAACCGTTAATAAGATTGAAGCGGAGGAACTTCCTGCTCTTGACGACGAGTTCGCAAAGAACGTAAGCAGATTTGATACTTTTGAAGAGTATAAATCGGATATCGAAACCAGACTTAAGGAGAATAAGGAGCGTCAGGCTAATAACGAAAATGAGAATAACCTCATTACCGCAGTTACTGCCAACGCTACCGTTGAAATCCCTGCTTGTATGGTTGAGCAACAAATAGACTATCTTCTCGAGGATATGCAATATAGACTTAACTATATGTACCGTATGAAACTTGAAGATTATCTTAAGTACACCGGTGGCACGATGGAAGAACTTCGCAAGAGCAGAGCGGAAGAGGCTGAGCGCGACGTTAAGACTCGTCTCGTTCTTGAGGCTATTATTAAGGCTGAAAACCTTGACGTTACCGAAGACGAAGTTATTGCTGAAATCGAGCGTATGGCTACTTCGCAAGGAAAGACCGTTGAAGATTACAGAAAGCATATGGAGAGCAAGCAGGTTAACTATATTAAGAACGACCTCATCACCAAGAAACTCATTGCTTTCCTTAAAGAAAACAATACTTTTGGCGTAGCAGAGAAGAAGACTGCAAAGAAGAGCGCTAAGAAGACTACTGAAGAAAAAGCAGAAAAGAAGACCACTGCAAAAAAGACTACCGCGAAGAAGACCACTAAGAAGGCAGAGAAGAAAGAAGACTAATTCCGATTTTTAGGGAGAGAATATTATGATTAAAAACAGTTTAGTACCTATGGTTGTTGAGCAAACTAATCGTGGCGAGCGCTCTTACGACATTTATTCGCGTCTTTTGGAGGATAGAATTATATTCCTAACTGGCGAAGTAAACGACATTAGCGCAGACATTATTATCGCTCAACTTATCTATCTCGAGGGCAAAGACCCCGATAAAGATATTAGCCTTTATATCAATAGCCCCGGCGGAAGCGTAACGGCAGGTATGGGCATCTACGATACTATGAACTATATTAAATGCGACGTAAGTACTATTTGCGTAGGAATGGCGGCGTCTATGGGCGCGTTCTTGCTCTCGTCTGGCGCAAAAGGTAAGCGTTTTGCTCTTCCTAACAGCGAAATTATGATTCATCAGCCTTTAGGTGGTGCTCAAGGTCAGGCAAGTGATATCGAAATTCAGGCAAGACATATCCTTCGTACTAAGGATAAACTTAATAGAATTTTGGCTCAAAACACTTCTCAACCCCTTGAGAAGATACAAAAAGACGTTGACCGTGATTACTATATGAGCGCTCAAGAGGCTCTCGAGTACGGCTTGGTCGATAAAATTTTTGATAAAAGACAGTAACAGGAGTTTGATTTTTTGAGAAATTATATTGAAGAAAGATGCTCGTTTTGCGGAAAAGAGGATTCGCAAGTAGAATTCCTTTTCAAAGGTCCTAACGATACTAACATTTGTAACGAGTGCGTGGCGCGTTGTCAGGAACTTATGACAACTGAAGAGAATAAAACGCCCACGAAGGTAAATCTTCCCACACCCGAAGAAATGATGGCGGAACTTGACCGTTATATCGTAGGTCAAGAGGATGCAAAAAGAGTTCTTTGCGTAGCAGTATATAATCATTACAAGCGTATTGAGTACAATAAACGCCAAGAAACAAAGAAAGGGCGTAAGGACGATATCGAACTAAAGAAGAGCAATATTTTAATGCTTGGACCCACCGGTTGCGGTAAGACCTTGCTTGCCCAAACACTTTCTCGTATACTCAACGTACCTTTCGCAGTGGCTGATGCAACTACGCTTACCGAGGCGGGTTACGTGGGTGAGGACGTTGAAAACGTGCTCCTTAAACTTATTCAGAACGCAGACTTTGATATCAAACGCGCAGAGCGTGGTATAATCTATATCGACGAAATCGACAAGATTGCAAGAAAGAGTGAAAACGTTAGTATAACTCGTGACGTATCGGGCGAGGGTGTACAACAAGCGCTTCTTAAAATCGTAGAGAGTACCGTTGCATCCGTTCCTCCTCAAGGCGGTAGGAAGCACCCTCAACAAGAGTGTTTGCAAATAGACACTACTAATATACTCTTTATCTTTGGCGGAGCGTTCGTAGGACTTGATAAGATTATTGAAAAACGTATGTCTTCTTCCTCGCTTGGCTTTGGTGGAGAAATCAAAAAGACCGAGCAGAACACCGACGAGGTCATTAAAAACCTTCAACCCCAAGACCTTATCAAGTTTGGATTGATTCCCGAGTTTATCGGTAGAGTGCCCGTAACGGTAAGTTTGACTGCGCTTGACGAAGACGCGCTCGTTCGTATTTTGACTGAGCCACGCGACAGTATCGTAAAGCAGTATATAAAACTTTTTGAAATGGACGGAGTAACGCTTGAATTTGAGGACGAGGCAGTTCGCGCAATCGCTCACCGCGCTATCGAACTTAAGACGGGCGCAAGAGGACTTCGTTCGATTATGGAAGATTGTATGCTTGATACGATGTTTATAACGCCCAGCGATAAGAGTATCGAAAAGGTAATCGTAACGCGTGACGCTATTAAGCATCATCAAAAACCTTTGATTATAAGAAAGGAAAACGCAACCGCATAAAACGGAGAGGTTACGCTTAAAATTAGGCGATAACCTCTTTTATTTGTTTGTATTTTTATAATTTATATGGTATAATAAATAATACGGCGGTATTTTCGCCGATATGGAGGCACGAAATGGAAGAATTTAATCTTGACGTATTAGGTAATGAAAGCGTTCCACGCGCTTTTCCCACCTATAAAATGATTGCTCTACGAGGCTTGGTAATTTTTCCCACGCAAACTATTCATTTTGAAATAGGACGAGACAAATCGCTTTCCGCATTAGAGCGAGCAAACGCTGCGGGCGAAAATATATTCTT
This sequence comes from Pumilibacteraceae bacterium, assembly GCA_045532295.1. GTDB lineage: Bacteria > Bacillota > Clostridia > Christensenellales > Pumilibacteraceae > UBA10677. The sequence goes on from JAZSFP010000007.1 coordinate 143,172, forward strand.
AACTGCGCAAAGAGACGCAGGCAAAACTAACCCTACCGAAGATGACGTATACAAAGTAGGTGTACTTGCTCGTATCCAGCAAATTATTAAACTTCCCAACAACTCGGTTAGGGTTCTCGTTACGGGATTAGAGCGTAGAATTATTGAAAGGGTAGTAACTTCTAACCCTTATTTTGAGGTAGAACTTTCTCCCTATCCTTACACTGAAGACAACGAAAGCGAAGTTAAAGCAATTAAGTCGATAATTAAGGAAAAACTTGACGGTTTTTTCAAACTTGACCACAAAATTCCAAAAGAAAAAATACCCACGCTAAACGTGGATAATAATGAAAAGTTTATTGCTGCTGCGGCATCTTTTCTTTTTGATAAAGATAGTGAACGCCAAAGAATTTTGGAAATATCCTCATTGTACAATCAACTTGAGGCTATTTACGTGCAAATTATTACGCTTACGGAAATTCTTATGGCAGAGAAAAGAATTGCTATGCGTGTTCGTGAAAGCGTAGATAAAAATCAAAAAGAATACTATCTTCGCGAGCAAATTAGGGCTATTCACGCTGAACTTGGCGACGACGAAGACGAGGCTGAGAATATTAGAAAGACGGCAAAAGAGAGAGATTTGCCCGAGTACGTGATTGAAAAAATCGAAAAAGAACTTGCTCGTATGAGCAAAATGGCTCCTAACTCTCCCGAGGCGGGCATAATCCGAACCTATCTTGAGTGCGTTTTAGATCTTCCTTGGAATGAGGAAACGGAAGACGAAGTTGACCTTAAGAAAGCGGAGAAAATACTTGACGAGGACCATTACGGACTTAAGAAGGTTAAAGAACGCATTATCGAGTATTTAGCAGTGCATACGCTCTCTAAGAACCTTAAAGGAGCAATTCTTTGCTTTGTTGGCCCTCCCGGAGTAGGTAAAACTTCCATAGTGTCTTCTATTGCAAGAGCAGCAGGTCGAAAACTTGTTCAAATGTCGCTTGGTGGTGTTAGAGACGAGGCGGAAGTTCGCGGTCATCGTCGTACCTATATCGGCGCAATGGCAGGTAGAATTATAAGCGGGATGAGGACCGCAGGGGTAAATAATCCCGTGTTCTTGCTTGACGAGATTGATAAAATGTCGAGCGACTTTAGAGGTGACCCTGCAAGCGCAATGCTCGAAGTTCTCGATCCCAACCAAAACGAAGCGTTCAAAGACCATTATCTTGAAATCCCTTACGACTTGTCAAAAACGATGTTCGTTTGTACGGCTAACACGCTTGATACTATTCCTACGCCCCTTCTTGATAGAATGGAAGTAATTGAGTTAAGCGGTTACACTTACGAAGAAAAACTTCAAATTGCAAAGCGTTATCTTCTTCCAAAGCAAACCGAAATGAACGGTATGAAAAAGGGTAGCGTAATTATCGACGACGAAGTAATGATGGCTATTATAACCGATTATACTAAGGAAAGCGGTGTGAGAAATCTTGAGAGAGAAATTTCCGCCGTAATTCGTAAACTTGCAGTTAAGAAAGTTAAGAGTAAGTCGTCAAAAAGCAGATACGTAGTTAAAAAATCTGACCTTATCGACCTTCTTGGACCTGCGCCGTTTAAAGAAGAGAAGGAAAATCTTGAGCCTATCGTGGGTAGAGTTTCCGGCCTCGCTTGGACGAGAGTGGGTGGAACGACTCTTCCCATTGAGATTGCACTTATAAGTGGAGGCAAAGGTGAAATTACTCTTACTGGTAATCTTGGAGACGTAATGAAGGAGTCAGCAAGAACCGCGCTTTCTATGATAAGAAGTAGAGCGGAGCGCTACGGAATTGACGTGAGCAAGTTTACAAGCAACGATATCCATATTCACTGTCCCGAGGGCGCAGTACCCAAAGACGGTCCAAGCGCAGGTATTACGCTTTCAACCGCTATCTACTCTGTATTTACGGGCAAAGCGGTTCGCGGAGACGTTGCAATGACGGGCGAGATTACCTTGCTTGGTAAAGTGCTTGCAATCGGTGGACTTAAAGAAAAATCGCTTGGCGCGTTGAGAGCAGGGATGAAGACTATTATTATTCCTAAAGAAAACGAACAGGATATTAAGGATATTCCCGACGAAGTCAAAGCAAGTGTTGAGATTGTTACGGCAAGCGATATTGACGACGTGTTAAAGGTTGCTATCGTAGATTAATATAAAGGAAAGAGCAAATGAAAATCCAAAACGCAAAATTTATAACGAGTTTCGCCTCTCGCGACAAGTACCTTGAGTACGCCGCGACTTGTCCTATACCCGAAATTTGCGTTGTAGGGCGCTCTAACGTAGGAAAATCCACCTTTATTAATACCTTTTCCTCTCGCAGTAAACTTGCAAAAACTTCCTCAACCCCGGGAAGAACGAGGCTTATAAACGTCTTTGACTTTAACGACGGGTTGTTTAGATTGATCGACTTGCCCGGCTACGGCTTTGCTCAAGCGGGTAAACAACAGCAAAAGGAGTGGGGAGGTCTAATTGAAGGATATTTGCAAGGCTCTAAAAATCTTTGCCATACGCTCGTGCTTGTAGACGCGCGTCACGAACCTACTAAACTTGACGTCGTTATGACAGAATACTTGTATTATTATCAAATGCCTTTTACCGTTATCGCAACCAAGTGCGACAAAATAAGTAGGGCTGAAGTAGGAAGAAGCGTTCAACGAATTGCAACCACGCTTAAGATAGGAAAGGACAATATAATTGCAACATCAGCCGAGGGGCTTGGTAGAGAAAAAGTAGCGGATAGGATTGAAGAAATTCTTAAAGCGAGAGAAGAACTAAAAGAAAATATAGAAGAATAGTAACAAATTAAAACCTTCCGTAATAAAATGGTATCAAGAAAGGAAATTGCGGGAGGTTTTTTAATGGCAAACAAATGTAACTGTAAATCGGCAGGACGAATAAATGGCAATCCGTTGTGTGGGCTTTGCGAGAGAGTGTGTATTCAAACTAAAAAGATAACCGACGGATGCATAGCAAGGTTTTCTAACGTAGACTTTATAGTTGGATTACCGCCCGTAAGCGCTCCTGCGCCGTACACTTTCGTGGAAATGCGAGCAAACGGAGTAAGTACCGTTACGAACTTAACGGTAACACCGCTTGACGGAGCAAGAGCAAGGCTGAATTTTACTGCAACGGTGCCGGTAGTGGTGCTTTTTACCGACGCTAACGGGGTAAGTAACAGCGTAAATTCCACGGTAAGTGTAAACAGAGACATCGTTTTAACCGTTCCACAAGACGAACTCATACCGTATGCAATCGAGGTTTCAACCAACTTGCTTTCTCGGATAGGCAGTTTTTCGGGGGATAACAGTTCAGTGTCGGTAACGGCTTGCGTAGTTCAAGTCGTAAGGGTAGTGAGAACGGTGGAAATATTAGTACCCTCCTACGGCGCATGCGAGTATCCCGTATGCGAAGACTATCAAGACGAGTGTGAAATTTTGTTTAATAGCCCAAGTTTTCCTTTCTAAATTCTCATCGCTCTTTCTGTTGGAAGAGCGATTATTTTATTTTTAGCCCTTTAATGCTTGCAAAAAATTACGCGTAGTGTTATAATCAATATATGAAAATTTTTGCAATCAGCGACTTTCATCTTTCAATAAATAACCCTAAGCCTATGGATATATTTGGCGACGTGTGGGAAAATTATCTTGAAACGATAGAAGAGTTTTGGAATAATAATATAACCGATAACGACGTAGTGCTTATTGCAGGCGATACGAGTTGGGCAATGACAATGGACGCCGTGTTGCCTGATTTGGAATATTTGGGCGGTTTTTCAGGTAAAAAAATATTACTTCGTGGCAATCACGATTACTGGTGGCACTCAATAAGCGCAGTAAGAAACGCTTTACCGTACAATTTTTACGCTATTCAAAACGATTGTATAAGAATTGAAAATCTGCTTGTTTGTGGTTCGAGAGGTTGGACAACCCCAGAAAAGAACAAAGAACAATCGGTAGAAGATAAAAAAATTTACGACCGTGAACTCATAAGAATAAAACTCTCTTTGGATGAAATGCGCAAAAAAAGGCAAGAGGGTGACAAAGTCGTAGTTATGATGCACTATCCTCCCTTTAATAGCGCTTACGCGCCCTCGCCTTTTACTGATCTAATTAAACAGTATAATGTTGACGCCGTAGTTTACGGGCATCTTCACGGAAAAAACGTACGCGCTAATAAAATTGTAAATATGGACGGAGTAAAATACTATCTTACTTCTTGTGATATGATAGGAAATATTCCCGTTGAAATAAATCTGGAGGATTAAAATGTACGGACAAAAATTATGTATCAATCTCGGCGTGCTTGCTGAACTTGGCGTTGAAAAAGAAATTGAACTTTATAAAAATGCAGGTTTTGATGCAATTTTCCCTTGCTATAAAGATAGAGAACAACTTTTAGAAATTGCTCGCGCGGCAAAGGAAAGGGATATGATTATTCAGTCAGTTCACGCTCCCTTTACTGGCGCTGCAAAAATGTGGCAAGAGGGCGAAGCGGGCGAAAAAGTTATCGAAGAACTGATCGAATGCGTTAAAGCATCTGCTGAAGTGGGCGTGCCCATCGTTGTTTGTCACGCTTACATAGGTTTTTATACCGGTGAAACGCCTACTGCGCTTGGGCTAAAAAGAATTCATCGTCTCGTCGAAGTTGCGAGAGAATTAAAAATTAAGGTTGCTTTTGAAAACACCGAGGGCGAAGAATTCCTTTTTGCAATTTTACAAGAATTTGAAAACGACGATACGGTCGGATTTTGTTGGGATAGCGGACACGAGCAATGCTATAATTATAGTGAGGATATGCTTGCAAAGTATGGTAAAAAATTGATAGCAACTCACCTTAACGATAACCTTGGCGTAAGTAACACAAAAGGAATAATTGACTGGACGGACGACCTCCATCTTTTGCCTTTCGACGGTATGATTGACTGGATTGATGCCGGAAAAAGACTTGTTAAAACTGGCTTTGATGGAATTTTAACTTTTGAACTTACACGCGCATCTAAACCAAACCGCCACGACAACGACAAATATGCAAAAATGACGGCGGAAGAATACGCTTTCGAGGCGTACGGTAGAGCAGTCCGTTTTGCGAATATTTTTAAAAAATTAAGAAATAAATAACCATATTTTACTCCAAAAAATTAAAAACGAAAAAAATTTGACCACTCGTTGACCACTTAAAAAAACGCCTTTATCCCTCGGATAAGGGCTTTTTTCTTGCGCTTGGAGTTGTGAAGTGGTTAGTTTGGGTTATAAAGTGGTCAAAATCTTTAAAAAAATTAAAAAATTTTTAATCAAGTGGTCAAAAATGGTTGCATTGTTAAAAAATTTGTGTTATACTATATCTGTAATCTAAAAGGGAGGTGTCTAAAGTTGGCTATCTTAACCGGCGAGTACCGTCATCAAATAGACGAGAAAAACAGAATAAGAATACCCGCAAAACTCAAAGAAGTTTTAGGCGCTAATCCTATGATTGCAAAGGGTTCTAACGGTTGCTTAATCGTTATGAGCAAGGAAAGAGCGGAGTCGCTTATGGAAAAGATTTTCAATGCTGACGACCTTTCCGATAATCCAAACACGAGAGCAATGAGAATGATGCTTTCGAGCGCAGACTTTCCCGAAGAAGACAAGCAGGGTAGAATACAGATAAAGAGCACCTTACTTGCAAAGACAAAAATCAAGAAGAACCTCGTAACTATCGGTCTTTACGATAGAGTGGAGATTTGGAGTGAAGAGGCTTGGGAGGCATACCTTAACGACGAAGAACAACCTGATTTTGATACTTGTTTAAGGAGCCTTAATAAAAATGCCTAACTATCATATCCCCGTTTTGTTAAACGAAGTGCTTGACGCGCTTAAAGTTAAGGCGGGCGGAATATATTTAGACGGAACTTTGGGCGGTGGTGGTCATTCCTCTGCGATAATGAAAGCAGGCGGACGATTGATTGCAACTGACCGCGACGACGAGGCGATAGCGGAGTCGAAAAAACGCTTTCAAAGTGAAGGCCTTACTGATTACACGATAGTTAAAAGCAATTTTAAGAAGGCAAAAAAAGTTCTTGACGAACTTGGTATTGATGAAATTGACGGCGCATTACTTGACCTTGGAATTTCATCCCATCAAATAGATGAACCGACGCGAGGATTTTCATATCGCTTTGATGGTAAACTTGATATGCGTATGGATACCGAAAGCGACCTTACCGCATACGAGGTTATAAACGAATACAAAGAAGAGGAACTCGTTAAAATCCTTTTTGAGTACGGTGAAGAAAAGTTTGCGAGAAAAATAGTGAGCGCTATCGCAAAGCAAAGAAAAATTGCGCCAATAAACAGTACGCTTGAACTTGCTGAGATAGTAAAGAAGGCTACGCCCGAATTTTATCATCGACAAGGACACCCCGCTAAAAAAACTTTTCAAGCAATCCGAATTGAAGTTAACGGAGAACTTGAAGGGCTTAAAGAGGTCGTAGAAGACCTTGCAAGTAAAATTAAGAGCGGAGGAAGACTTGCAATAATTACCTTCCACTCGCTTGAGGATAGGATAATTAAGCAAGCAATGCGACTTGCTTGTACGGATTGTATATGCGACAAGAGTTTGCCGATATGTATATGCGGACACAAAGCAATCGCGAAAAATATAGGAAAGATAAAACCGAGTAAGCAGGAACTCGCCGACAACTCAAGAAGCGCAAGCGCGACTTTGAGAGTGATCGAAAAACTGTAATATAAATAAAGTGAGGGACATACAATGATAACGACAAGAAGAGAAGTAGAAATCGAAAATGGCACTACGCAAGTAACGGCAAACGTTCGTCGTATCACACCTGAAGAAAATATCGTACGCATCACTCCTAACGTAGAAGTAGGAGCGTCCTCCTTTGCGGAAGCGGCGGTACGAGTAAGTGAACCTCAAGAAGAAGTTATAAGAGTTACACCTAAAATGGATATGGGCGACTTAATGCCCACGATTAGAAGTGAAGAGGCTGCTGACGAAGAAATTGAACTTGAGCCTCCGCTTTCGAGAAAGACGAAAATGGCGCTTTGCGTATACCTTGCATCCGCTTTCATAATCGCGCTTATCGTTCTCATTACTGGCATAGCGATTACGAATACTACGAGCGAGGTTGCAGCGCTTGAGAGTAGAGTGTACGCTCAAAGTATGATACTTGAAGAGCAAGACGCTCAAATCAAATACCTTAGCGACGACGAAACTATTATGGCGGCTGCCGAGGCTATGGGAATGGTAGAAAGCACTGACGCTACCGAGATTGAAATGCTCACTCTTTCCGATTCGGTTACTTATGAGGCGAAAAGCAATGCCTTTGATGCGCTTTGCGACTTCTTAAGCAACATAATCGGAGGTTAAAAATTAATTGAATAAAAACAGTTTCATTACGACACGAAAGAGGTTATTGATTGTAGCAATATCAATAACCTTTTTATTTTGCCTTTTAATAGGCAGGCTTTTTTTCGTGCAAATTATTGACGGGCAAAGCCTTACTTTTAAAGCGAGCGAGCAATGGCATAGAGACTTACCGCTTAAGGCAAAGCGCGGTAATATTTTAGATAAGTGTGGAAATATCATCGTTGACAGCAAAGAAGTCTTTACCATTTACGTTCGGCCACGCGCAGTTAAAGATATTGAAAAAGTTGCAAGCGAATTATCATCGGCACTAAATTTAGATAAAACTAAACTGTATAATAAAATCAAAGAGGCGAAGGTGGGAGAAATTACCGTAAAAAAAGGCGTGGACTTTGAAAAAGGGAACTATTTGCGTTCGTTAAATTTGGAAGGCGTTTATTTTTCCGTTGATAGCGCGCGAAATTACCCATATCCTGAGTATTTAGCGCAAGTTTTAGGCTACACAAATGCTGATAACGAGGGGCAAAACGGTCTTGAAGGTTATTACGATAAGTTTTTAAAAGGCGTTAATGGACTAACGCTCAATGAAACGGACAATAAAGGTATTGAACTTGAAAATAGCGTTACTTCGTATCTTCCTGCAATAGACGGTGCAACGCTAACTACAACTCTTGATATAAATATTCAAAGTTTTGTTCAGTCAGCCGTTCGTGACGCAATGAACGAGTGGAACGCTAAATCCGTTAATATGCTCGTAATGGATGTAAATAGCGGTGGAATAGTGGCAATGGCGCAAGTTCCCTCATATTCTTTGGACGATTTGCCTCGTGATAACGTGGAAATTCTCAACGCTTATAGTAAAAATACTATGATTACCGACGTGTATGAACCCGGTTCGACTTTCAAAATTTTCACAACCGCCTCCGCAATTGAAAGCGGTGTCGTTAGTAATAATAGCAGATTTTTTTGCGCGGGACATAGGGTGGTTGACGGTCAACGAATTAAATGCTGGCGAAGTAAAGGGCACGGAAGTCAGGATTTAAGTAAAGGAGTGCAAAACAGTTGTAACTGTGTTTTTATGGATTTAGCCTTATCAATGGGTACGGAAAGGTTTTACGAATATCTTCAAAAATTTGGCTTTGGTAGTAAGACTGGAGTGGATTTTTATAGTGAAAGCGCTGGACTTTTAATGAAAAAAAGTTCAGTTAAAACAGTAGACTTAGCAAGAATAGGTTTTGGGCAAGCGGTCGCCGTTACACCATTACAACTTATAAGTGGGGTTTCAGCGGTGGTTAATGGTGGAATTTATCATACTCCGCATTTCGTTACTTCTATTGTCGATAACTTTAACAATAAAATCTACGATTTCGTGGATAACCCTAAAAGGATTTTAAGCGAAAGCACGAGCGATAAAATGCGTGAACTTCTTGAAAGCGTCGTTAGCGAAGGAAGTGGCAAAAAGGCTATGGTAGACGGATATAAAATAGGTGGCAAGACGGGAACTGCCCAAAAGTATGAAAACGGCGTTATTGCTCAGGGTAAGTATATATCTTCGTTCGTAGGGTTTGCGCCTGTTCAAAACCCAAAGTACGCAATACTAATGACGATTAACGAACCTAATTCTTACGCATATTACGGCAGTATCGTAGCCGCGCCTTACGTTGGGCAAGTATTTAGCAAGATTTTTCAATACGAAAAAATTGAACCCACTGAAATAATAGAAGAAAAAGAATATATTGAAATGCCGTATCTTGACGGAATGAGCGTAACGGAGGCTATGAAAGTGCTTGACGAGAAAGGTATTCTTTACGAGGTTGCGGGCGAGGGGGATAGCGTAGTATCAACCGTACCCATTGCAAGTGAGATGATAAGTAAGGGAGATATAGCGTTAATTCGTTCATAATTTTAGAACGCAACGAGTATAATTTTAATGGTAAAATATACTTATGGAGCGAGCAATGAAAATAGGCGAACTTATCAATGGATACAATGGCGAATTTAAAAACGAAGGGGTACGTGGTATCGCGTTTGACACTTCAATGGTACAAAAGGGCGATTTGTTCTTTGCTCTTAAGGGTAAACAGAACGATGGAAACGAGTACGCTTTAGAGGCTATCAAAAAGGGTGCGATTGCAGTCGTAAGCGAAAAAGCCACTTTGTCTGTACCGTCTATCGTAGTCAAGGATTGCCGGATTGCGCTTTCAGAGGCGTCGAGAATATTCTTTGGTAAACCCGATAAAGAAATGAGCCTTTGCGCTATAACGGGAACTAACGGCAAGACTACGACGAGTTTTATGTTAAATCATATTCTTAAAGTAGCAGAAAAAAAGACGGCTTTAATAGGAACGAACGGCGTATATATTGCAAACAAAAAGTTTCCGCCCTCCCTTACCACTCCCGACCCTCCGTTTATGTACGAATATTTTCACGAGGCGGTAGAAAACGGAGTAACGCATCTTACGATGGAAGCGTCTGCTCACGCGCTATATTTACGAAAACTGCACGGACTGAAATTCAAGGTTTCCGCCTTTACGAATTTTACTCAAGATCATCTTGATTTTTTTGGTAATATGGATGAGTATCTTAAAGCGAAACTAGCCCTCGTGTCTTTATCGGAAAAAGTGGTTGTAAACGCGGATGAACCTGTGTTTGCGGTAATAGAAAATAAGGTTACTTACGGCATAAAAAACACGAGTGATTTTAGAGCAGTAGGTCTTAAAATTTCCACAACGGGTAGTAAATTTTGTGTCGTTTATAAAGATTTTAAAGAAAAAGTTAACTGTCCTCTTATAGGAAGATACAATGTTTATAACGCGCTTTGCGCCATTGCCTGCGCCGTAACGCTTGGCGTGGATTTTGCGCTTGCTTGTAACGCTTTATCGAGTATGAACGAGGTTGAAGGCAGAATTAATTGTATTGCCTTAAAAAAGGGTAGCGCAATAATTGACTTTGCGCATACGCCCGATGCTCTTGAAAAAGTTCTAATTGCCTCGAAAGAAATGTGTAGCGGAAAACTAACGGTTGTTTTTGGCTGTGGTGGTAACAGAGATAAAGGTAAGCGCGCCGTTATGGGCGAAATTGCCACGAAGTACGCCGACAGAATAATAGTAACGAGCGATAATCCTCGATGGGAAGAGCCTAACGAGATAATTTCCTCCATTGTAAAGGGAATAAAAGATGCAAACTTTGACGATTATTACATAATGCCAGATAGAAGACGAGCAATAGATTTTGCTCTATTCTTGCTGGATAAAAAAGATATAGTAGTAATTGCTGGTAAAGGCGCAGAAGATTATCAAGAAATTAAGGGCAAAAAAATACCATTTTCCGATAAAAAAGTGGTGTTAGAGTATTTGGAGGATTAATGATAGTTAAACTATTATCAGTTTTAATAACTTCTTTCATCGTTTGCGTTGTTTTAACGCCGATTGTAATGAAAATAGCGAAGAAACTAAAACTTCGTCAAACCGTACTTCACTATGTGGATAACCACGCTTCAAAAAGTGGAACTCCCACAATGGGAGGAATAGCGTTCGTTTTGTCTACCGTAATTATAACTTTGTTTTTTATGAGTGAGGGAAATTCACTCGTAATTATGCTCGTAGCGTTAATTTTAGGATTTGCTCTTATAGGCTTTTTAGACGACTTTATCAAAGTATATTTTCATAGAAACGAGGGATTAACTCCGTGGCAAAAGATATTCTTTCAAGTGTCAGTCGCTATCGTCGTTTCGCTTTTCGTTTATTTTAATCCGATTGTTGAGGACAAGTTATATTTGCCGTTTACACTAATTGAAATCAACCTTAGCGTATTATCAGTTCCATTTTACGCCTTTATGTTCGTAGCGTTTACTAACGCAGTAAATCTTACGGACGGGTTGGACGGACTTGCGGGTAAAACTGCGTTAACTTACACCCTTTTCTTTACGGCAATTCTTTCGATTATCGTGTTTGCGCTTGGAGTCGACAAACAAACGGAAGGCGAGTATATCAATTTAATAATTTTTTGTATAGCCTTAATAGGTTCACTTTGTGGATTTTTACTATTCAATTCTTATCCTGCTAAAATTTTTATGGGGGATACGGGGTCGCTTGCTCTTGGTGGCGCGCTTGCAGGACTTGCAGTGATGAGCAAACTATCATTAGTCGCTCCGATAGTGGGCATCGTCTACGTAGCAACTTGTCTTTCTGATATTATTCAAGTTCTACACTTTAAACGAACGAAACGCCGAATATTTTTGATGGCGCCTCTTCATCATCACTTTGAAAGAAAAGGCGTGCACGAAAATAAAATCGTTACGATATATACGCTTATAACTGCCTTTGTGGGAGCGATAACGCTTATTCTTATTTTAGCATTTTTGTAAGTTCTAAACTAAAAAGACAAGCATAAATTTTTATTATAGAATAAAAAACGGATGGTAAAAATTTATGGAAAAAGTATTGATTTACGGCAAAGGAATAAGCGGGCTTGGCGCAATGGAAAGTTTAAAATCGAGGGGTACGTGTGCTTTGATTTGCGACGATACAGACTTTGAAAAACTAAAAAATGAAGACTATTCTTTGGCAGTTATAAGTCCCGGTATTGATTTTAATCACGATGTATATAGATGGGCAAACGAAAGAGAGATACCTGCAATTAGCGAACTTGAACTTGGATATATGCTTTGTCATAAGCCTATTATTGCAGTAACGGGCACCAACGGAAAAACTACTACCGTTGAAATGCTTGGTAAAATGTTTCGCAATAGGAAAGCGGAAGTTTGTGGAAATATAGGCTCAGCGTTTTCTTCTGTTTCAGTGAAAAATGAAAGCGAAATATATATCGTTGAAACTTCAAGTTTTCAACTTGAGAAAACTTTTCGGTTTAGGCCTAAGGTTGCAGTAATTACAAATATTACTCCCGACCATATAGATAGACACGGCAGTATGCAAAATTATGTAAATGCAAAATTGAAAATTGCTCAAAACCAAAATAAAGAAGATTATTTGGTGCTTTCCGCTGACGATATATCGGTAGAGTATTTGAAAGGATTTCAACCACAATCAACCGTCATTTATACTTCAATAAAAGAGCGCGTAAAAGGGGCGTATCTTAATAACGACAAAATCTATTATATGGACGAAGTTATATGTTCGGTAAATCGCATTAGAGCAAGCGGATTACATAATATTTCAAACGCATTGTCAGCAATAGCGGTAGCAAAAATCTTTGGCGTTAGTAACGGTGAAATTGTAGACGCTCTTTCCTCTTATTCGCCAGCAAAACATCGCCTTTCCTACGTAGGCTCTATTCGTGGTGTTGCTTTTTATAACGATTCTAAGGGAACGAACGTCTCAGCGACGATAAAGGCTATGGAAAGTATGCCCTCGTCGTTTTGCTTAATTTTAGGAGGGAAAGATAAAGGATACGAATTTGACGAGATTTTTGAAAAGAAAATAAAAAATTTGAAAAAGGTCTTCGTGCTTGGTGAGTGTTCGGATAAAATATATAAAACAGCAAAACGATATAACTTTACTCGTATAGAAAAATGTGAAAGTTTAGATAAAGCGGTTATCGAGGCTTATCACGAAAAACAAGACGCCGTACTTTTATCGCCTGCTACGGCAAGTTTTGATATGTTCAAAAACTACAAAGAGCGCGGGGAACGCTTTGAAGAAATAGTTAAGGGGCTTAAGCGTGTTGAAGAGAGAAGATAAATTTAATAAGCCTGATTACATTTTAAGTATACTCGTTATATCCTTGGTTTTGTTCGGAGTAATAATGGTATACTCTGCAAGTTCTTATTCTGCAAGCGTATATTATAACAATGAGTTTTACTATATGTTTAAGCAGATTATAGGCGCGGTACTCGGAATAGCAGTGATGATAATTTGCTCGCATATTGATTATCATTTGTTACTAAAGTTTAGATATTTATTGTTGATTTTAGCATACGTATTATTAATTTTGGTATTTATTCCCGGAATAGGCGTAGAAAACTACGGCGCAAAACGGTGGATAAATTTACCGTTTTTCACAATTCAGGCAAGCGAAATAGCAAAGTTTGCGTTTATAATTTTTGCCGCCGCCTATATGAGCAAAAATTATAAAAAAATGACCACTTTTCGTGGTCTGTTACCCGTACTAATAGTTGGCGGAAGTATGTGCGTTTTAATTATTTTAGAACCGAATATGTCAATAACGATGTGCGTGGGATTGTTAATGTTCGTTATGCTTTTCTTTGGGGGAGCAAAAATTAAACACTTTGCATTACTACTAATACCCGCGCTTGCGCTCGTCCCACTTTTGATAATTTTAGAGCCGTATAGACTTCAGCGACTTATGGCGTTTCTCAATCCTTGGGAATCACCACTTGAAGAAGGGTATCAACTAATTCAATCCTTTTACGCGCTTGGGAGTGGAGGACTTACGGGAGTTGGGCTTTTTAATTCTCGACAAAAATATTTATTCCTCCCCTTTGCTGAAAGTGATTTTATATTCAGCGTCATAGGGGAGGAACTCGGATTTTTAGGGTGTATCGTCGTTGTTGCAGTCTACGTGGTTATAGTACTGAGAGCAGTAAAAATTGCAAAGAACAGTTCGGATAGATTTGGTTCGTATCTTGCAGGCGGTATAGCCTCGATAATCGCTATCCAAGTTCTTATAAATATTGCCGTCGTAAGCGGTTCAATACCGCCTACGGGATTACCGTTACCGTTCGTAAGCGCAGGAACGAGTTCGCTAATCGTTTTTTGCGCCGGCGTCGGATTTTTGAACAGTGTTAAAAGATTTAGCCATAAATCCATTAAATGCCTGATTTGAGAAGAGCGCTGCGCCCACTCCAACCGCTATTGCGGCGTCAACGATAGCAAAAAGATTATAAACCATACTGTACGGCCACGCGCCCCAGCCTGCCCAAGCGTATTCAGCGAAGAAGATAGCGCCCGAGAGAATGTGAGAAATATAGCGAACGACGGTATAAATGCCCGCTCCTATATAAAAACCGTAGTGCGCGCCGTGAGTAGATTTGTTTTCTTCCAAAAGAGAATTGTGCTTATTTTTGTCAAAGGGGATAAGCGCAACGAAAATAAGCGAAAGATACGGAAAGAAGTAGTCAAGCATTACTTGAAAAGGCGTAAGAATATACGGATTTTGCATAAACTGAAGAAGAGTAAACGCAACGCATACGATAGAGCCTTTTCCTATTCCAAGGTAATGGCAGTAAAGCATAATGGGAAGCACGGATGCAGGGGTAATCGTTCCGCCTTGAGGCAAAGAGTAGCCAAAGAAGGATAAAGCAAAGGACGTTGCTATACAGATAGCGCCGAAAGTAATATCTCGAGTAGTGGGCTTTGTGGAGCCGTAACGCTTATTTTGAGCGTTGCTTATCACGAGAACTACTACGACTGCAATAATTACGATTGCAAACGAGAGCAGAACTAACCAGTTTTCAGTTAACCATTCGAACATAATAAAACTCCTTTAATACCGCTAATAAAAACCGACCGCGATAATGATTTCGCGGTCGGAAAAATCAGCATGCATTAAAAAGATTTACATACGACTTCCCTACGCGAGTACTAACTCACAGGTTCAAAGGGACAATGCGTCTACGCATATCTCAGCGACTACTGTCGCGCCCCTAGCGGTATCACGATGATTATAACGCAACGGGGGAAGTCTTGTCAAGCGTTTTTTGAAGAATTTTTAAAAAAATTTTTGAAATAAAATCGTGTTAAAAATTGTTGATAAATTCGTTTAAAAAAGAAAAACGGCGGGGTACGTACCTCGCCGTTTTATAAAAACAACTAATTTAGTCAATTGCTCTAACCTTCAAAATAGCGTCAAGCGCTGAAATTTTTTCAAGAGCATCTTTCGAGCATTTTTCATCAAGGTCAAGAATAAGATATGCGTAATCGCCCTTTGCTTGAGACATAATATTAGCGATGTTAACGTTCTCTGCACTTATGATACCAGTAACGGTAGTAAGAAGGTTTTGAACGTTTCTATGAAGTACGGTAACGCGCATTTTGCCTTGACGAGGAAGTTTGCAAGCAGGAAGGTTTACGGAGTTGGTAATATTGCCGTTCTCGATATAATCCATCATTTGCTTTGCAACCATAACCGCGCAGTTGTCTTCAGCCTCGGGGGTGCTTGCGCCAAGGTGGGGAATAGCCACTACGTTAGGAACGCAAAGCATTTCGTCGGAGGGGAAGTCCGTCACGTAGCGAGAAATCTTACCACTTTCAAGAGCAGAGAGAAGAGCGTCGCTATCGCAAAGTTCGCCACGAGCAAAGTTAAGAATTGCCGCGCCGTCTTTCATAAGAGCGATAGTATCAGCGTTTACGGTCTTTCTCGTCTTATCGTTAAGAGGAACGTGAAGAGTAATGAAATCGCTCTTCTTGAAAATTTCGTTGATATCGGTTTCCTTATTAACACGGCTATCAAGGTGCCAAGCAGCGTCGATAGAGATATAGGGGTCGTAACCAAGAACGTTCATTCCGAGAGCGATTGCGGTGTTAGCAACTGCCGCGCCGATCGCTCCAAGACCGATAACACCCAAGGTTTTACCGGTAATTTCGCAACCAACGAAAGAACTCTTGCCTTTTTCTACGAGTTTTCCAACCTCTGCGCCCTTTCCTTTAAGGGTTGAAGCCCAGTTGATACCGTCGGTAATTTTTCTGCCTGCGAGGAAAAGTCCGCAAATAACGAGTTCTTTAACTGCGTTAGCGTTTGCTCCGGGAGTGTTGAAAACTACGATACCCATTTCAGAACACTTGTCAATGGGAATATTGTTTACGCCAGCGCCTGCGCGACCTACGCAAAGAACGGAGGAGGGGATATCGTAATCGTGCATATTGAACGAACGAAGAACGATAGCGTCGGGATTAGCGCTTTCTTTAGTTAAGTTATAGTCAGCGGTAAATACGTCGTTAGCAACCTTGCTTATTTCGTTAAGTTTAAGAATATCGTACATAATAGTAACCTCATTAAGCGTTTTCTTTTTCGAATTTAGCCATAAATTCAATAAGTTTCTTGATGCCTTCAACGGGCATAGCGTTGTAGATACTTGCTCTCATACCACCAACGAGACGATGACCCTTGATGGAAACGAGACCCTCTTTAGCCGCCTCAGCAACGAACTTAGCGTCAAGTTCAGGAGTGGGGGTAGTGAAGGGAACGTTCATAAGCGAACGGTATTCCTTTTCAACGGGGTTCTTGTAGAACGACGATGCGTCAATAAAGTCGTAGAGCATTTTTGCCTTGTCTTCGTTAATCTTTTGAATAGCCTTAACGCCACCCATTTCTTTAAGATGTTTGAATACTTCGCTTGCAACGTAAGTGGAGAAAGCAGGAGGAGTATTGTAAAGGCTCTTGTTTTCAACTTGAGTAGCCCATTTCATCATAGTGGGGCAGAGAGGACTTTCCTTGCCAAGCATATCGTTTCTAACGATTACGATAGTAACGCCTGCAGGAGCAATGTTTTTCTGCGCGCCAGCGTAAATTACCGCGAACTTGCTTACGTCAACTTCTTGACTTAAAATGCAAGAACTCATATCGGCAATGAGGGGAATATCACCCGTATCGGGAACTTCTGCGTAGCGAGTACCGAAGATGGTGTTATTGTAGCAGATATGAACGTAGTCAGCGTCGGGACGGAACATATCGCGAGTAAGTTTGGGAATATAAGTAAAGTTTTTATCCTTAGAGGATGCCACTTCAACCATATCACCGTACTTTTTAGCCTCTTTGTAAGCCTTGCCGGAGAAGTTACCAGTAACTACGTAGTCGCCCTTAGCAGAAGTAGTACCATTTGAAAGGTTAAGAGGAATAGCCTCGAATTGCATAGAAGCGCCACCTTGAACGAAAATTACCGAATAATTATCGGGAATATTCATAAGTTCTCTTAAGAGGCTTTCTGCGTCAGCGTTGATTTTCTCGTAGGGTTTTGAGCGGTGACTCATCTCCATAACGGACATACCAGTGCCCTCGTAGTCGATGAGACCTTTTTGGACCTTTTCCAAAACCTCGAGAGGTAACATAGACGGACCTGCTGAAAAATTGTAAACTCTCATATCTGAAACTCCTTATGGAAAAAATTTAGCAAAAACTATATGGAATAATTATAGTTTAATCGAAAACAAAAGGCAAGCGTTTTGAGGGTAAAAAATGGTTTTTTCTAAAAAAATTCTTAAAAAAGACGAACTCTTCAGTTATTTAAAGTAAAAAAGAGTATTAATCGTTTAGCAAAAGTGTGGTACGGTTTAAAATATTTGCGTTCAATTGTTGACTTTATTGCAAAAATACCGTATAATATATAATGTTAAGAAGTTTCAAAAATTGCAAAAAAGTGGGAACTGTTAAATTAACGAACAGGAGTATCAAATAATGGTGTTATTTACAATAGGTGATTTTCAAGTAACCTTAAACTTATTAATTGACGTTCTTGTCGCTTTGCTGTGTGTTATCATTTTGATAATTTTTGGAGTACATATCTCTAAGGACCTCAAAAGGCAAAAGAAAGCGCGAGAAGAAAAAAAGGCTAACGCTGGGCAAGAAGGAGTCTCAAGCGTTACTCCGCCGGTAAAAGAGACTAAGGCGGAAAAAAGAGAACGCATTAAGAAAGAAAAGGAATTAAAGAAAGCGGAGAAGAAAATAAAGCGTGGCGGAGAGCAAGTAGTAGATGCACCTGACCCCGTCGTTTCGTTGCTTGGATTTGACCCGTATTCGCCCATTGAAAACGAGACTTGTGAAATTGCGGAAACCTTTTACGACGTAGAACAAGAGACGGAAGATATGCGTATCCTTCGTGAAAGAATGCAAGTTGCTCGTATTACCGAGAAGAAAATTGAAGTTCTTAACGATAGATTATCGAAAGTTAAGTACGAACTTGAAAAGATATCGCGATTACTTAGAGATAATAAAGTAGTAATATCTACCGCTACTACCGTTGGCGATAGACTCAGAGAAGAGATTGCGACTCTTACTGTAGACAAGAAAACTACCAAAAAAAATAAGGACGCAATAGCCTCGCTCCGAGCAGAACTTGAAAAGAACGAAACGCTTATGGGTGGAATCGTTGGAATCGTAGAGAAGAAGAACAACGAAGAGAGACTGTTACGCGACGCACAAAATTATCTTACTGCAGAAATATCGCGTACAGAACGAGATTTATCTTTTATCAATACCGATATTGATAGGCTCAATGAGAGCGTAGGCGCTGAACTTCGCAAAATAGAGAACGATAATAGAGCAAGGGCGCTTATGACGAAGTATCGCGAACTCAAGCCTTTGCTTGAATCGGTAAATAGATTGTATTCTGAAATTAAAGAACTCGACGAAAAACTTTCAGATATTCACGAGGAAAAGAACAAACTTAAGAGTAAACTTTCTACGCTTATGGAGGAACTTCGTCAAAGTTACGGAGCAAAGGACGCTGGTGGTGTTGCTTCGAGAATTAGCGAAGTAAACGCCCTAATCGTGAAGTTTGACGAGGAAGAAGAGCGCTTTATTAAGGAAAAGGAATCAAAAATTTCCGCTTTCCGTATTGCGAAAAACAAAGCGAACGAGTTTTTAGAGAAGGAAAAATACGACCTTGACGATATTATTCTTGCTGAGGATAAGGTCGTAGGCGAAATTGAGTATGAAAAAGTAAAGAAAGAATACGAACTTGCCCGCGAAAGAACGGCTAAAGAATATGAAGATGCTCAAAAGAAATACGACGCTATATCCACGAGAAAAGTCCGTTTCGGTAGAAAACAGGAGACGGAAAAGCGCGCTTATGAAGAAGAACTTAGCGATGCTTTATCGGCATTAAAGAAAACGAGAACGGCAAACGAAAAGGCTATTGCGGATTGCGAAAACGTATTACCGTCCATTTCTCCAGATTCCCTTATTAAGTC
Source organism: Pumilibacteraceae bacterium (assembly GCA_045532295.1). GTDB lineage: Bacteria > Bacillota > Clostridia > Christensenellales > Pumilibacteraceae > UBA10677. Next base: position 162,432 of record JAZSFP010000007.1, read on the forward strand.
TGGTAGCGGTGTTATGAGCAAGGAGCGTATGAGTAAACGCACCGAGCAAAATAAGGATAGATTTGGTGATACGAGAGAGCGTATTCGTAGAATTCGTCAAGAGAGCGCGGAACGAGAGAGCAATATTCGCTCTTCTCGTTATCCCTCAACTTCGCAAAGACAGTCGTCTGCGTCCGTTCCTGCGTCAAGTTCGCCCGATAGGCTTGCTATGTTACTTCAGCGTCTTGCTGACCTCGAAGAAATAGTTCGCAAGGAGACGGAAAAGAGAGAGCGTAGAATTGCTTATTTTGAATCGCTTTCCGTGCCTGAGCGTATAGAAAAACGCAAAGCAGAAGTAATATCACTGCGCAAGAGATTGCATTACATAAAAAACGCGCAAGAGGCTAACGAGTTTAAGCGCAAACTTTACAAGTATTCACTTTCGCTTTCAGAAGAAGAAATGAGCGACACTGTACTTTCCGAAATGATACATCGTCTTATGGACGAGGCAACGGCGCTTGGCGAGAAAAGAGGCAATTAATTGTATTGTAATTAAAAGGAGAAATTCAAATGTCAAACGGATATGATAGACGCTCGGACGATTTATTAGATTTTGAGCCCGATAGCATAGAAGAGGATATTTTCGACGACGATAAACTTGAACGCGTTCTTGGAGAAATTGCTGAAATAAAGAATACGATTAACGAATTGCCCGACGCTGATTACGAAGGAGCATCTGGGTATACGAGTGGTGCGTCTGAGCGTAGAGACGACGTGCGTTTCGCGAGAACGACTCATCGCATTCAGGAAGATATTCGCCGTCTTAACACGCGCATAAACGATATGGAAAGTTTTGGCGGTTATCGTGACGACGAGGTTACGGGAACGGTTTCTCATTTGTGTATGCTCGTTGAGGATTTAGTGCGCGCAACGAGAGAGAGCGAGCGTAGATTATCTGATGAACTTAATTCGATTAAAAATCAATTATATAAAAATTCCGCATCTGGAGACCTAACTTCAGTTCTTAATGCGATAAAGGCTAACCTTAAGAGCAGTGAAGATTTTATCATCAACATTAACAACGCCGTTGACGGACTGTCGGCAGTTAGTGGAGAAAAGAAAGAGTGCGGTGGCGGTTGTGATACTGAACTTCTTCGCCACATTTACGAACTCAAAACGCTCGTAGGTGCAGTTTCGCCTGCAATGGCAAAGAAGAACGAGGAACTTTCTGAACTTTACGGCTTACTTGCTAAAGTTAAGTATGAATTAAAGCGAGAAAACGCAACGGTAGCAGATAAATACTCCGCCGTTGATATGCTTACGCGCAGACTTTACGAAACTACCGAGTGTGACGTCGTTCCGATAGTTGAAAGTATCAACGCCGTAATTGATATGCTTGGACGATTACCTCTTGACGTAGACACCGCTAACGACGTGTTTGATTATGCTGGAGCAAACGAGCAATTTAGTATTCCTGCGTCGAGAAAAGAGGCAATTCGTTCGTATCTTTCTAAAGTTGACGCAATGATGAGAGAGGGCGCAAGCGATAGCGTAGATGAACTGCCTGATCTGATTGCGACCAAGAACAGCATACAAAACAATAGAAACGAGTTTGAATGTGAGAGTATTTACTCGTCTATTCTTAATACGAACATAACGCTACTTAACGAAAAAGATCCTGCGAAGATTAAACTTCTTAAAGCGGAAATCAAAAGACAAATCAAACGCCTTACGATATTAGAAGTAAGCGACTTAATTGCGTACCCGTATGTAAAAATTAGTCGCCCGTATCGTGTTTCTCGACTTTCCGAAAGCGAGGGGCTTAGCGCAAAAGTCGCTGAGATTAAGAATATGATGCTTGACGCTCCACGTGGTAAAACCGACGAAAGCGTGGACAGTGAAAGCGTTGACGCTCGCGTAGGAAATATGAGCGAAATATCCCAAGGTATTCTCGACCTTAAGGGCGATTGTCTTGCTATTTTAGATAAACTTGACAACAACGGCGAAGGGGGTAGCGTAAGCGCAATCACGCTTGAAGAAATCGTTGCTCAACTTGATAGACTTTTCGATGATATTCGCAATCTTGCTACCGATAGCGAAAATGGAATTATGGGAGCAATCGAAGTTCTTGGCGACGCGATTGCAGGTATTTCGCAAGTTCAGGACGATAACGCTAAAGCGGCTCTTGAAGATAGAGTTAAACTCTTAAATGACGTTGCCTTTATTCGCGCAAGCATTGAGCACGGGGAGGGTGTTCGTGTAGAACAACCCGAAATTCCCGTTATGATGAGTGACGGAGGAGTGGAGGGAACGGAAAGCGAACCTGAGGTAAAGGTTGATTATTCCGAAAGATTAGATGTTATCGAGAGAAATCAACAAGCAATCTTAGACGCTCTTGATTACCTCGTGCTTCGCGCTCAGCCCGGCGCTGACGATAACAATGCACCTACTGCTCCTACTATTTTGCGTGAGGGCGCAAGCGATATTTTAGACGCCCTTGCTCGAATTGAAAGCAAACTTGACAAAGTTATTGAAAAGGTCGAAACTCCCGTTGTTGCGCCTGTAAGCGACGGTGGAAAAGTCGATGATACTCTTAAAGAAATAAGACTTCTTCGAGACCAACTCTTTGCTGTAAGTATGGCAAGCGTAAGCGACGGCGATGCGGACGATTACGAGAGTTACAATAATATAATACTTAACGAGATTTACGCTTTAGCCGATACCGTTGATGCGCTTGTGGAAAAGATGGAAAATCAACCTGCGTCCACTCCTGACGGAGAAGAGAAAATGGCAGAAGAAATTGCTCAACTTCGTAATACGCTTACTGAGGCAATCACCGATAAAAAAGAAGACGATGAACTTATGAAGGAGATCAAAAAAATTCGCGAAACGCTTAATAAAAAAGCGCCAGTCACTCCTTCCGTAGTTACCGCTCCTGCGCCCAAGAAAAAGAGTAAAAAATCGGTTACGCCTATTGCTAAAGAGACGAGCGTAAGTGAACTTCTTCAAAAAATGGGTAAAACTAACATTATAAGAGACGATGACTAAATAAAAGATAAATAATATCGATATGAAGAAAGACTACCACGTGCATCCGATGATAATGAAAAAATCGCTTGGTAATTTTGAGCAATTCGTTCAAAAAGAGGTAAGCGAGGGTGTAGACGAAATATGTATTACTGATCATATGCCTCTCAAACGCTTTGATGGGAACGAAGACCGTATCCCGCTTGGAAAAGTGAAGGAATATTGCGAGTTGGTTCAAAAACTTAGAGAAGATTATAGAGGCGTAATTAGCATTAAATGTGGAATTGAAATCGACTATCACGATTCTTTGCGTTCGCACATTGAAGAAATTTTGAATACGGGAAAGTTTGATTTCGTACTTGGGTCATCACATGTGGGCGTTATTAATCCTCGTTTCCGTGAGGAATACCAGTCCCCGGACGAGTATGCAATTGCCGTTTATAACAATGTCTTAAATGCGGCAAAATCGGGATATTTTACCACGATTTCACATCTTGATCAATTCAGAAATCTTTTAGTAAACTATTCATTTAACAATGAAGTAAAACAGTATTCTTACTCGTTACATCTTGAGAAAATTATCGAGATTTTAGACGTCGTCAAGAAGAACGACTTATATCTTGAAATTAATCCGCGTTTGTTTATGCTTACTGGTAAAGTGGAGAATACCTATCCGCAACCAGAAATTTTAACGCTCGCGTTAGAACGCAACGTAAAGTTTAGTTACGGCTCGGACGCGCATTTTCCTAACGAATGCGCAACCTGTCTTAAAGATTTACGCACTCACGAATTATACGGAAAAGCAATAGCGCAGTGGGAGGCTTAATGTGAAAGTGCACTTTTGGGGCACGGGAAGTGCCGTGCCAACGGAAGAAAGAAATTGTCAAACGCTTGCGATTGAGTGTAACGGTTATTTCTATATCTTTGATTGTGGCGCGCCTCTTGCTGAGGTTTTATCAAAAAATAATATACCGTATAGCAAAATTAAAGCAATTTTTCTTTCTCATATTCATCGTGACCACATAAGCGGGATATTTACTTTTGCTTGCTTGTATGCATTTAACGTTCAGCAACTTAAGACTAATATTTTTTGTCCAGTAAAAGAGTGGGCGGAGGCGTTGGTCTCTTTAATTAAAGCAACTGCGCCCGATAAGAAATACGACGAAACCGTATTTAACTTTTCTTACGGCAAAGAAGGGGGAATTTATTTTGACGATAATATTACCGTTACGGCAATTCCTACGATGCATCAAAAAAATATCAATTATCCTTCGTATGCATTTATGATTGAGGGAGAGAAAAAGAGGATTATTATTACGGGTGATTTGCTTTTTGACGCAAGCGATTTCCCGAAAATAGCAATGGAAATTGAAACTGACGCTATTATCACGGAACTACATCATTTTGGCCCCCAAACTCTTTATCCTATACTAAGGCAGTGCGAAACCGAGAAAGCACTTATAATTCATATCGATGAAATCAATCGTGAAAAGTTTGAACTTAGTGGTAAAGATAGCGGTTGTGAATTCCCTATATATTTCCCAAAAGATAATCAAATCTATGAAATTTAACTAAATAATCCATCAAATTAAGACTGCAAAGAGGAAACTCTTTGCAGTTTTTTTGCATATAATGAAATGTAGCAAAAGAGGGAATTTATGATATTTTTACTAATGGTATTTACGGTAAGTTTAGACGCTTATATTGCGAGTCTTGCTTATAATTTAAAGAAAAAACTTACCTTTTGGGAACTGCTCTACGCCGGCTCGTTCACTTTTTGGGTAAGTTTGCTTGCGCTTTCTTTTAATGGGCTTTTGCGAGCGCATATTCTTTATATAAAGGAAATAGGCGCTTGCGTCTTTTTGTTACTCGGTCTTAAGAATTATTATTCGTATTTTGCTAACGACAAAGAAGACGAAACCGTAGGTTCCATTGCGATGCTTGGTCTTGGCGTTAGCGTAGATGCTGGAATTGCCTGTCTTACTACTGACTTAGTAGCGCCTTTACTATTGAGCGCAACGACGATGTTTTTGGGACATTTTTGTTTTCTTTTGCTCGGTGCGTATATAGCAAGAGCAGTCAAAATAATAAAAAAACTTTCACTAATTTCAGGATTAATGTTAATTTTTCTTGGTTTATTTAAACTGTTATTCTAAAGTAATTCTTTAATTGTTCCGCTTTGGGACGCTAATTTTGAGGTGATTATGGAAATTTTAAAGGTAAATGGCGGAAGAAAATTAAACGGACGAATTTCGCTCACTGCCGCTAAGAATTCGGTACTACCGATAGTTGCATGTTCGCTTATGGTTAAAGGTGAAATAGCGCTTAAAAACTGTGCGCCTCTAAACGATATTTGCGCAATGCTCAAAATTATTAAGTCGCTTGGTGGAAAAGGAGAGTTTAATCAAAATACAATAATAATTAATACGGACGATGCGGATTTTACCCCTATATCGTCAAATCTTACTGGGAGTATCCGTTCGTCGGTTTTTATACTTGGGCCGTTGCTTTCAAGATATAAAAAAGCAGTCGTAAGTTACCCAGGCGGTTGCGAGATCGGGTTAAGACCTATTGATTTACATATATACGCATTAAGGCAACTTGGAGTAAAAATTATAGAAGAGGGCGGTTATATTTTTTGTGACGGCGCCCAAATGAAACCGGGGGAAGTATATTTGGATTTTCCCAGCGTTGGAGCAACGGAAAACGCAATAATGGCGTCAGCGCTTTTAAACGGCAAAAGCGTAATAAGAAACGCCGCTCGTGAGCCGGAGATTTGCGACCTTGCTAATTTTATTAACGCGATGGGAGGTAAAGTTTACGGCGCAGGAGGAGACACGATTGAAATTGAAGGCGTAAAGGAACTTAGAGGATGCGAATATTCTCCGCTTAGCGATAGAATAACTGCAGGAACGGTGTTAACTGCTTGTGCTATCTGTGGTGGAGAAGTTGTCGTTGATAAGGTAATACCATCAACGCTATCTTCAGTTCTCGATAAACTATCAAGAAGTGGCTCTGAAATTAGCGTTTACGACGAAAGTATTAAAATCCGCTCAAACGGAAAAATCAAGGCTATACATAAAATTGAAACTCAGCCCTTCCCAGGCTTTCCAACTGATATGCAAGCACAATTCGTGGCAATGCTTACTCGAGCAAGAGGGTGTTCGCTTATGATAGAAAACCTCTTTGAAAGTAGGTTTAAGTATACTAACGAACTAAATAAAATGGGCGCTAAAATTACAGTAAAAGATAGAATTGCGGTTATTAAGGGCGTTAGTGTTTTGCGTGGAGCGGAGATTAAAGCAGAGGATTTGCGCGGTGGCGCTGCACTCGTGATTGCATCGCTTGGAGCAGAGGGGGAAAGTAAGATTTTTGGCGTGGAGCATATTGATAGAGGATATTATCTTATTGAGCAAACTTTTTCCGTTTTAGGCGGTGAAATTAAACGCAAAAAATTATAAATTTATACAATTTTTATTTGAAAACTAAAGTCTATTTTCTTGCATTTTTCCCACTATTTTGTTATAATAAATAGTAGGATAGTGATTATACTTTTACTATTCTGCAAAAGATGATAGTTTTCCGTTTTGGGACGGTATTTTTGCTAAGGAAAAGGTATAAATGAGGAATAAAAAACTTATAGTTTTATTTGTCATATTATCGATAGTTACGCTACTAATTGTTTTGGGAAGCGTAATCTTTTCCGTGCAAGACGTTTACGGTTATTGTTATAACGATAGCGACGATGCTTTTATTCAAGAAGTTGCAAGTGACGAAATAACGGGAATACAGAGAGGTAAGAGTATCTTTCTTCTAAACGAACAAGAAGTGATTGCTTCGGTTGAAAGCAAAATTCCTGATATTGAAGTAATTAATATTGAAAGAAAATTTCCTAACCGCGTATATATTAACTTCGTTAGAATTTTTCCTTATCTCGTATTTGACGATTCTCAAAGTGATCAAGCGTTACTTGTTGGAAATAACGGAAAAATAACTTCTAAAGTGGACAAGCAAGCGGAATACGACGATTACATAAAACTTATAACTAATTCGAACGCAAACAGCACGGTCGTTGGAGAAAATATTTTCGACGCAAACTCCGCAGAGCAAAATACGATTATCGGTATAATGGACGCTATGGAGAGAATGGATATTCACGCATCGGTTATTGATATGTTCGAATTTATGGATATATCCTATCTTTCAGGCGAAGACGCGACTGGAACTTTGTATATTAAAACGAGAACGGGAGCGTTTATTGAAATTCAGAAAGCAAGTGAAAATACGGCTAACAAATTAAGCGGAGCGCTTTCGGTGTACAAAGAAGGAAACGAATATCAAACTGAAGGTACTATCATAGTTGACGGAGCAAATAAGATTTCTCGCTCGACCAAGGATAGATACCCTAACGATTAATGAAAGGAGAGAATACGCGTGGCTCGTAATACTGCAATAATTGATTTTGGTTCGGAAAAAATTACGGCGCTCGTTGGAGAGCGCGGTGTTAACGGTACCGTACTTGTAAAAGGTATGGGCGTTAGTAATTACGCCGGTTTTATGGACGGAGAGTGGCTTGCTCCTGAAAAACTTATGGAGGCAGTAGGTACTGCTCTTAACGAGGCTGCTGGCGCGGCTGGAGAGAAGTTAAGCAAAATTTACGTTGGAGTACCTGGTGAATTTACCTCCGTGGTATGCAAAGAGGTTACGACTACTTTTCCTCGCCGTAAAAAGATAACTGACGCTGACGTTCTTAGCCTTATGGCGCAAGGCGATATATTCGATAATACTCACGAGGTTATCAATATTCAGCCCGTATATTATACTTTAGATGAAAACGTTAGAGTTCTTCGTCCCGATGGAAAACAAAGTAACAAGTTAAGCGGAGTGCTTTCTTATATTTTAGCGGAAAGTTCGTTTACTTCGCTCGTGAGAGAAATGCTTTCTGTTATGAAGATACCGCAAGTTGAGTTCGTTTCTTCCGTGCTTGCTGAATCGCTTATTCTTTTTGATGAAGAGAAAAGAGATACGACGGCAGTGCTTATTGACGTGGGCTATCTTACGACCTCTGTTGCGGTCGTAAAGGGCGACGGCATCTTATCGTTACGCTCTTTCTCGCAAGGTGGTGGACATATTACGGGCGATTTAGCAACGGTGTTTAAAATTCCTTTCTCTGATGCGGAATTACTTAAAAGAAAAGTAGTGCTTACGCTTGACGCAACGGAAGAGGATACTTACGAGATTAACGGGAAGTACGGCGTAAAGACTTTTCCTGCAAAAATGGTAAACGAAGTGGTTGAGTATCGTATTTCAGTTATTGCTAAAACGATAGCAAAATGCTTATCCACTTGCGAATATAAGTATCCCGACTATATTCCCTATTCACTCACTGGTGGCGGTATAGCGTTTATGAGAGGAGCAAAAGACGCAATAGCAAATAGAGTAGGTAGAGAGGTTGAAATCGTAGTTCCTCCATATCCTCAAGTAAACAAGCCTAATCTTTCTTCGGCTTGGGGCTTATTAGATATGGCAATTAAAAATGACGAACCCGCAAAGAAAGGCTTTTTTGCCCGTCTTTTCGGTAAAAAGTAAAAATTTCGGAGGTTATAATAATGCAAGAGATGAGAAATTTGAGAACGATGCCCGCTAATATCGTAGTTGTTGGTGTTGGTGGTGGCGGAAATAACGCAGTTAATAGAATGATAGACGCAGGTATTAAGAGCGCAAGATTCGTTGCGGTTAATACCGACCTTCAAGCCCTTTCTATGTCTAAAGCAGAGCATAGAATTCAAATCGGCGATAAACTTACGCGCGGTCAAGGCGCAGGCGCAGATCCGGAAAAAGGTCAAAAAGCGGCAGAAGAGAGTCGTCTTGCGCTTTCTGCGGCAATTAAAGACGCAGACCTCGTATTTATCACCGCCGGTATGGGTGGCGGTACAGGTACTGGCGCTGCTCCAGTTATTGCAGGAATTGCAAAAGAAATGGGTAAACTTACCGTAGCGGTTGTAACCAAGCCCTTTATGTTTGAGGGCAGACCTCGTATGGATCATGCGGAAATCGGTATCGAAAATCTTAAGAAAGTCGTTGACACTCTCGTCGTTATTCCTAACGAAAAACTTATGGAGTTTGCGGCTCGTCTTCCCATGCTTGAGTCCTTCAAACTTGCCGACGACGTTCTTCGTCAAGGAATTCAAGGAATTAGCGACCTTATCGTTACGCCTGCTCTTATTAACCTTGACTTTGCTGACGTATGCACCGTTATGAGAAACAGCGGTATTGCTCATATGGGTATCGGTAGAGGTACTGGCGAGAAGAGAACGCTTACTGCTGTTCAACAAGCGGTATTTAGCCCCTTACTTGAAACGTCGATTGAGGGCGCAAGTAAAGTAATTCTTAACATAATGGGCTCTACCGACGTTACTCTACAAGAGATTAACGAGTCAACTCAACTTGTTCGTGACGTAGTTCAGCCTGGCGCAAACATTATTTTTGGCGCAGATATTCGCGAGTCTATGAACGAAGAGATTATTGTTACCGTAATTGCAACCGGCTTTAACGATAAGTCACAACGCGCGCCTCAGCAACAAACTCAAAGCGCTCCTGCTCCACAAGGACAACCTTCTATTGATCTTTTATTCGGTAACGCTCAACCCGTTCCTTCCGCGCCCGTTCAGCCCCAAGTTCAACAACCTCCCGTTGCTCCCCAGCCTACTCCCCAGCCTCAGTATACTGGTACTCCCGTTAATACTTCGAGAGTAGAGGTGGAGGATGATTTCCCTGAGTTCTTAAGAAAGATGAAGGAAAGAAACAATAAACAGTAATACAAATTAAGAAAAAAAGTCGGCCATTTACGGCCGACTTTTTTCTATGTCACGAAAAGTCAAAAACAGATAAAAACTAATCTTATTTGCGTCTTGTCGTATGCTATTATAGAGGTATGAAAGTTTACATTGAAATAGTTATTTTAGATAACTTCATAATTACTTTTTACATAGTAAAATGCGTTTACTTTATCATAAGGCGAAAAGAAAAATTATGGCGAGCGTTATTAGGTTCAGCAGTAGGAACGGTAGTTGCAGTATTTTATCCGTTTATAACTTCCACCGTACTTTCGTTGCTAATTAAACTAATGCTCTATTGTATTTTATCCACGATATTTTTTGCGGGGAAAGAGCAATTTTTTCTTGCTTCAGGATTATTTTTGCTGGTTACTGTTTGCTTTGGCGGAATAGTGTTTGCGCTGTCGTTTATAACAAGTGGAAATGTTATTGATGCATTAACTAAAAACTATTATTCATTTCCACTTTCAATAGTAATTTTAGGTGTTGTTTTAGGGTATAAATTCTTTAAAATAATTAGTAAAGATTTGGGTAAAATGTCACAAAAATTTAAATACGGTAGTGAATTTTTGATAACGATAGATGGTAAAAGCATTAAAATGCAAGGGTTTATAGATACCGGGAATACTGCCATTGATAGCGTTAGTGGATTGCCTATTGTTTTAATGTCAATTAGGAGTTTATTGAAAGTTATATCAAGAGAAAAACTTATTAAAGTATTAAGCGGAAACTGTGGATATTCATCAGAAATAATAACTGCAACGGGTAGAGAAAAAATTCCGCTGATAAAACCTGAAAAATTCGTATTATATTTGGACGGGCAAGCGAATAGAATAGTGGAAGTGATGATAGGCGTGTCCATAGCAAAATTGAACTATGACGCTTTACTTCACTCAAGTTTTTTGGATTTTGGAGAGAAAGTATGTTAAAAAAGTTTTTAGAAATTATAAGAAAATTATTTTTCGTTAAAGACGACGCTTTATACTACGTATCTGGTAGTGAGGCGCTTCCTGCTCCCTTTACGAAAGAGCAAGAAGAAGTAGTATTACTTCGGCTTAAAGAAGGAGACGGCAACGCTCGCGATGACCTTATTGAACACAATTTAAGACTTGTCGTTTATATCGCGCGAAAGTTTGACAATACGGGCGTTGATTTAGAGGACTTGATATCCGTTGGTACGATAGGATTAATTAAGGCGGTAAATAGTTTTGCGCCCGAGAAAAATATTAAACTTGCAACTTACGCCTCTCGTTGTATAGAAAATGAAATTCTAATGCATCTTCGTAAGCGAGTTAGACTTAAAAATGAAGTATCGCTTGAAGAACCGCTTAACGTTGATTATGAAGGAAACGAACTGCTTATTAGCGACGTGCTTGGCACTGAACCCGACCTCGTGTCTAAAAATCTTGAAAACGCGGTTGAGCGTCAACTTTTATGGAACGCAATAACTACGCTTTCTGAAAGAGAAAGATTGATAATGGAAATGCGATTTGGTCTTGAAGGAAGAGAAGAGCGCACGCAAAAAGAAGTTGCGGATATGATGGGAATATCTCAATCGTATATATCAAGACTTGAAAAGAAGATTATAGGAAGACTAAGAAAAGAAATTGCAAAAGCGTTATAAAAAATAGCCGTTACTTTTTAGGTAACGGCATTTATTTAATCCATATTTTCTTTTAATCGTACTTTTGCGCTTTTTTCAAGACGACTAACTTGCGCTTGCGAAATACCTATTTCCTCGGAAACTTCGGTTTGAGTTTTGCCTTCGTAATAGCGTAGCATTAAGATGTTTCGTTCTCTTTCGTCAAGTTTAGATATAGCGTCGGTAAGAGAAACGCTTGTAACCCAGTTTTCATCGCTTGATTTAGTGTCGCTAATTTGGTCTAAAAGTAGCGTAGTCTCATCGCCGTCGTGATAAACGGGGTCGTAAAGTGATACTGGGTCAGATATAGCGTCCATAGCGTAAACAACGTCTTTAATTGACATATCAAGCGCAACTGCAACCTCTTCGAGCGACGCCTCTCTATTTGACGATTTTTCAATTTCATTGCGTGCAGTTATAATTTTGTAAGCGTTGTCTCTGATAGAACGACTTATTCTTACGGGCGAACAATCGCGTAGATATCGCCTAATTTCGCCTATAATCATAGGTACGGCGTAAGTGGAAAAGCGAAGGTTTAGTTCCGTGTTAAAGTTTTCCATAGCCTTAATTAACCCTACGCAACCCACTTGGAAAAGATCGTCCGCGCTTTCTTTTTTATTGTAAAAGCGTTGTACTACGCTTAAAACCAACCGCATATTAGCCATTATGAAGTCTTCTCTTGCGATTTTATTGCCGTTTTGCGCTGATTTTAGTAAAGTCATAAGTTCTTCGTGCGTTCTTTTGGGTAGAGTGTTGGTGTCTATACCGCAAATTTCTACTCGTTTTGCCATAAAGCCTCCTTTGGTGTAGTTTTATTTTGGCTAAAGCAAATAAAATTTATACCAAATGTTGGAAAATGTGTAACTAAACGAATTGCAGTTGCATAACTAAAGTGTATGAGTATAGGCGAAAACAATTATCAAATTACGTTTTGTGAACTTCGTAGCAAGGAAGTCGTTAACTCCGTTGACGGAAAGAGAATGGGGCGAATAGTTGACCTCGTTTTCTCAGGTGAAACGGGTAAAATTAAAGGTATTGTTACCCCTTACGGCAAGCGTGGACCGTTTGGAAAAGGTCAGGATATTTTTATTCCTTGGCGATGCGTTACTACGATAGGCGAAGACGTAATAATCGTGAATTTAAACGAAAATGGCACTTGTTGTGAAGAAAAAGGGGATAAAAAAGAAAAAGATAAACATCCTGCTTTGCCTTCTTGCGACGGAAGATGCGAAAAGTGTATGTTGTTTGATTGCGAGCATAGATGGAAGAAATAGGAAAGAGACCGCATTTTATCAAAAAAAGTGCGGTTTTTTGTTTGTTTAATAGTAAAATTTTAAAATTATACCCTTAAACGCTCGACTATTTTTTTAAAATTGTTTATAATTATATAATAGAAACAAAATACTATTATGGTGATAAATAATGAAGTGTATGTATTGTGGCTTTTTAGAAAGCAAAGTTATAGATTCTCGGCCGTCGGAAGACGGAAGTAATATTCGTCGAAGAAGAGAGTGCCTCAATTGCGGACGAAGATTTACTACTTATGAAACCGTGGAAACGACGCCTATCCTCGTTATAAAGAACGATGGAACTCGTCAACCTTTTGATTCTGCTAAAATTCGCAACGGAATTATTCGTTCTTGCGAAAAGCGTCCTGTTCCTTTGCACGTAATTGATAAACTCGTAGCGGATATTGAAAAGAAGGTTTATAATACGCTCGACCAAGAGATACATACGTCAAAGATAGGCGAGTACGTAATGGACGGACTTAAGGAGATTGACCAAGTAGCGTATATTCGTTTTGCGTCAGTTTATCGTCAATTTAGAGACGTAACTACTTTCGTGGAATTTATTTCAGACATAGATAAAAAAGATAATTAAGGACAATAACTATGAAGAGAAAGAACAACAAAAACATTGAACTTGAAACAACTGAAACCGTTGAACAGGTTGAAACTACTGCCGAAGAGAATGAAAAGGACAAGCCGAAGAAGAGTTTTAAGGCGTGGATAATTTCCGGAGTTGCTATTTTTTGCGCGCTCGTGGTAATTGCGCTTGGTATTATACTTCCCATTGCGCTTTCCGATGAATACACTGACGAACAGGGCGTTCATCCTTACGCCGTAATGAAACTTTCTAACGGTATGACTATTAATTATGAAATTTGGGAAGATAGATGCCCTATTGCGTCAACTAACTTTATTTACCTTGCAAATTCCGGATATTTTGACGGAACGGTAATTTATGATACCCAAGGCGGTTGGGTGCGCTTTGGCGGTTGGATGGCTAATAATAGCGAAGGTGTTGCTATTCACCGTGGAGATAGCGATACGAACTTCCTTAATAAGATAACCTTATCTAAAGGTGAGGATAGTAACGGAAATAAAAAGGATTTTTCTAACAATAAGTTTGGCTACCGTCTTAAGAAAGATACCGCGTTTGGTAGTAATTTTGAGCCTGGTTACCTTACTTTCTGTTACGAGCGTAGCGCAACTGAGTTCCAAATTGCAACCACCACCGCAACTACGCCTACAATTGCTAACGATAATAATTCTCACGGCGGATGGAATTCTGCCACATTTGGAATGGTCGCAGACGAAGAAAGCCTTAATAATATCTTAGCGATTGCCGCTTTATCCGTTGACAGCGAGGGTGCAAAATTTAAGCACGATTATTTCGTAGCGCCTCTTGATAATAACGGACTTATTAAGATTGAGTCGGTTGTAGTAAGAAAGAAGAATAGAGCAAAGTGGGAGAATTTTGACTTTGTGGATTACTATTATAATGACGAAGACGCGTCCTATCGTAGAACCAACTGGCTTACTACGCTTAAAAAGACGGGTGTAAAATAATTTCAACTAAATTGTATAAATGGAGTAAAAATTGCCAACCATAACTGTGGGAGGTAATTTTTCTTTATGACAATGGGACTAATTTTATTGGCCGTTATGGCTATCGCTCTTTTCCTGATTTCAGGTAGAAGATCGTTTACAAGTATGGGAGTACCCGCTTGGATAGCGTTCATAGCAATCGCTGCGCTTGCAATCGGTATTATCGTTCCTTCAATTAGCGTAGGTACGGAATTTACGATGAGCGTTGGCGGTTTTATCGTACCGAGCATAATAATGTTCGCGCTGTTAGCGGTTCTTATCGTTCGTGGTGGCGTGCTTAGAGGCGTTGCGTCTATGCTTGCCGTAACCGCAGTTACTACGGCGTTATTACTAATTATGCCCACTTATAATACTGGTTACGAAATTTTGACCGTATTTGTAGTCGGTCTTGTAGCGGGTGCGGTAGCGTATATGGTATCGCGTACGCCCTCTGCATCGCTATTCGGCGTAGTTGGCGGTCTCGTACTTGGTAACGTTATCGTTACGATGATGGAGTATTTTACCGGCAATATGGCGGTATTTATGCTTGGTCAGTCTGTAATTTATAACGCTATTTTCGTGGGCATAATCTTTGCGTTCTGTCTTGCTGAAATTGCAGTTATGGCTGTGAAGATGATGGGCGAAGAAAACCGTCACTCGCGTCGTAGCAGTAGTTTTGAGGCTGGCGAAGATAGTAGTTTCGATCGTGATGATAACGACGATTACGATTTATTTAGATAATACGCAGGTAAAAACCGTTGCCAAGTTTTTTGGTAGCGGTTTTTACTATATTTAAATGGCAATATATTACAAAAAAATATTCTAACTTGCCGTAAAGTGTTTGATTTTTATCGCTAATTATGGTACAATCATTTTATGAGTAAGAAACCTTTAGTGGCAGTTGTCGGACGACCTAACGTCGGCAAATCCACCTTTTTCAATAAAATATGCGGAAAGCGAATTTCCATTGTTAAGGACGTTCCCGGCGTTACGCGAGACCGTATTTATGCGGATGCGGAGTGGTGTGGATATAATTTCACCTTGATTGATACTGGTGGTATCGAACTTAAAAGTGACGATACTATGTTTCGCCATATAAGAACGCAAGCGCAGGCGGCAATAGATATTGCCGACGTAATTTTATTTTTCGTTGACGCTAAGACGGGACTTGTAGCGTCAGACTACGACGTTGCTGAAATTCTTCGTCAGTCTGATAAGCCCGTAATTTTGGTTGTAAATAAACTTGATCATTATAATATCGAAGATACTTACGACTTTTACGCGCTTGGTCTTGGCGAGCCGTTTGGTATTTCTTGTGAGCAAAGTTTAGGTCTTGGCGATTTGCTTGACGAGATGGTTAAGCATTTTGATAATCGAGTAGATGAAGAGGAAGACTTTTCCCTTAAGATTGCAGTAGTTGGTAAGCCTAACGTTGGTAAATCTTCGCTCGTTAATAGACTTCTTGGATTTGAAAGGGTAATCGTATCTTCTGTTGCCGGAACGACTCGTGACGCTATTGATACGCCGTTTACCTATATGGGTAGAAAATACACCATAATTGATACAGCGGGAATGCGCAGAAAACGCGCGATAGAGGATGAGAGTGTTGAGGATTATTCCGTAATGCGTACGATTAGCGCAATTGCTCGCGCAGACGTCGTTTTGGTTGTCTTTGACGCATCGGAAGAGATAAGCGAACAAGACGTTAGAATTGCAGGTTACGTTCACGAGCAAGGAAAACCTAATATAATAGTAATGAATAAGTGGGATAAAATCGAAAAAGATACCCACACCGTTGAAAAGTACAACGATATGTTGCGTTCGTCTCTTGCGTTTATGGATTATTTCCAACCCATTTATATATCTGCGCAAACTGGTCAGCGAACTGAGAAAATTATTTCAATGGTTGACCAAGCGTTTATTAACGCTTCACAGCGTATTACTACGGGCGTACTTAACGACGTTATTGCAGAGGCCGTTGCTATGAGTGAACCTCCAACGCACTCAGGAAGGAGACTTAAAATTTTGTACGCAACTCAGCCTGAAACTAATCCCCCCAAAATAGTAATATTCGTTAACGATGAAAAACTCGTGCATTTTTCGTATAGAAGATATCTTGAAAATTCACTCCGTAAAGCGTTTGACTTTAGTTGTACGCCTATAAAATTGATTTTCAATTCCAAAAAGGAGGAAGATTAAGTTATGTTGCCCGTATACATTGGATGTATGGTGGGACTTATCGTCGTTTCGTACTTTCTTGGCAATATCAATTTTTCGATATTAATATCTAAACTTAATCATAGCGACGTTAGAAGTAAGGGTAGCGGAAACCCTGGTTCTATGAATATGCTCCGCAGTTTTGGAATTAAACTTGGAGTATTAACGCTCGTTCTCGATGCTCTTAAGGGCGCGTTACCAGCGCTTTTGGGTTGGTGGTTGCTTGGAAGTGACGAAAACGCTATGTTTGCTTTCACTGCGGACAAGACTGGACTTTTTATAGGTGGTATAAGCGTTGTCGTAGGACATATTTTTCCGCTACTTTATAAGTTTAAGGGTGGTAAAGGCGTTGCCTCAACGATAGGTGTTTGTCTCGTCGTAGATCCTATATTAACGCTTATTGCGTTCGTTTTGGGCGTTATTTATATTCTTACCGTTAAGATAGGTGCCGTTACTTCATTTATCATTATTTGCATCCCTCTAATTTACAATAGCGTATTATATTTTACGGCAGGCTATATTGCTTGCGGAATTATGGCGATTGCGCTTATGCTTATGGTTATAATTGCGCATTACCAAAATATCGGTAGAATATTTAGAGGCGAAGAAAAACAAATAGTCCTTTTTGGTAAGAATAAGTCTGCAAAAAAAATCCAAGAGGAAGAAAACAAGCAGACAAACGCGTAAAATAAGAATAAATTTAATCCTCCGGCATATATTCTAATATAAAGCCTTGGAGGATTTTTTTATGGAACAATTTGACGTTTACAGGGATATAAGCGAAAGAACTGACGGAGCGCTATATATCGGCGTGGTTGGTCCCGTTCGCTCGGGTAAATCGACTTTTATTACTAATTTTATGAACACTCTCGTATTGCCTTTAGTTAAAAGCACTCACGAGAAAGAGCGTATGATTGACGAACTTCCGCAAAGTGCGAACGGTAAAGGAATTATGACTACTCAGCCTAAGTTCGTACCAAGTGAAGTGGTCAAAATTCGCCTAAACGACACAATGGAAGTAGGCGTTAGGCTTGTGGATAGCGTAGGTTATCTTATTGACGGCGCTATCGGACACGAAGAGAACGACAAGCCAAGAATGGTCAATACTCCTTGGGCAAACGAGGCAATTCCGTTTCAGGACGCGGCGGAAATCGGTACGAGAAAGGTAATTGCGGAACATTCAACTATTGGAATCGTTATGACGAGTGACGGTTCTATTGATACTGAACTTCCCAGAAATGCGTACGTAAGCGCAGAAGAGCGAGTCGTGAAAGAACTTAAGGAATTGAATAAACCTTTCGTCGTAATTCTCAATTCGTCAGTGCCATCTTCTATTGAAACGCAAAAACTTGCAAATTCTCTTAAAGAGAAATACGGTACTGAAGTGTTACCTCTAAATGTTATGACGATGGGAGAAGAGCAAATCGTAGAGATTTTCAATAAATTATTGATGGAATTTCCTCTTCGTGACATTGAGTTTAAGATTGATAAATGGATGCAAGCATTGCCGTTTGACAATGAAATCATAGAACATTTGAGTGAAATCGTCGGAAATAAGTGCGCTAATATGAGAAAAATGAGTGATATTTATGCTCTTCAATTGCTTGACGACGAGTATTTCGACGATATTACTTTGAAAAATATAGATATGGGCAAGGGAAAAGTTACTATGGAGGTAGAGGCAAAACCCGAACTTTTCTATACTGCTCTTTCTAACGAATGCGAGATGGAAATTTTAGACGATTTTATGCTTATTTCTAAACTCAAGGAACTCGCTTTTGCTAAAAGAGAATACGATAAAATTGCTACCGCGCTTGAGGACGTAAAGAAAAACGGTTACGGCGTCGTGATGCCGTCACTTGAGGAAATGACGCTTGAAAATCCTGAAATCGTAAAACAAGGTTCACACTACGGCGTAAAACTTAAAGCAAGCGCACCTTCACTTCATATAATGCAAGTTGACGTATCGGCTGAAGTTAGTCCGGTTATGGGGGCTGAACAGCAAAGCGAGGAAATGGTTAAGAATATGTTATCCTCGTTTGAGAGTAATCCTAAAGGTATTTGGGAGACGGATATGTTTGGAAAATCAATGCACGTATTAGTAAATGAAGGAATTAACAATAAAATTGCCTCAATGCCGGGTGATACTCAAAAGAAAATGAGAAAGACGCTTACACGAATTATTAATGAAGGTAAAGGCGGAGTAATTTGCATAATACTATAATGAAAATCCGTTTATCCGAAAAAGCTCGGGTAAGCGGACTTTTTTTTAATTAAACATATAAAAGCGTTGACGGATTTGACTATTTATTATATAATATGGTTACAAGAAAACAGCCGAAAAGGAGGACAAAATGTTTCTTAAATGTTTGCCAGCAGTGTATGTAATCAACGATGAGTACGAGATATCCGTTTCGCTTAACGAAAAAGGCGTTTGTTGGGTTAATATTGACGGTGTTGAGTATTACGAGGAGAGCGCAGGCGTATTTTCCTCAGAAAAGACTTATATAAAAATAAGAGTACCTCAAAGCGCTCTTGATAAGGCAAAATCTTATGAAATCGTGTATCGTAAGACTATTGATAGAAAGGCGTATTTTTCGGAATTTGGAGAGGTTGAGATAGAGAAATTTAATTTTAAGCCTCTTGAAAAAGAAGACGATATTCATATTTACCATATTGCAGACGTTCATTATAAATTCCAAGATGCAGTCTCTATGGCGAGTTACTGGGGCGACGATATTGATTTATTTATCGTTAACGGCGATATCGGGGAGGTTGAGACTGAACAAAACTATTTTGAGGTTTGTCAGTTCGTAGGCGAAATATCCAAAGGCGAAATCCCCGTGCTTTTCATTAGGGGTAATCACGATACTCGAGGAAAACTTGCTGAGCGTTTTACCGACTATTTTCCATCTAACGCAAGTAAAACTTATTTTAAGTTCTCAATAGGGCCTATCGCTGGCGTTGCGATTGATTGCGGAGAAGATAAAGTTGATACGAACATAGGATATGGTGGTAACGCCGAATTAAACCTTAAGGGGACTAACTTTTTTCGCCGTTTTAGAGAAATAGAAACGCAGTTCTTGAACGACTTGGAATTTGACGGGAAGATTAAATTTGCAGTAAGCCATATTTGTCCTGCGCATACTACGAGAAATAAAGGGGACGTTTTTGACATAGATAACGACTTATATGCTAAGTGGTGTGATAATTTACAAAGGCTTGGCGTGAAGTTAATGATTTGCGGTCATATGCACGACGCGTACGTTCTTGAACCTCACTCGGACGCGCTTACAACTGATTGTAATTTTTACACTGTTTTTGCATCGCATCATAGAGAAAAACTTATGGGTGCGGCAATTACGCTTAAAGGTAAAAACGTAGAAGTGTTAATGACTGATAATGAACATAATATTTGCGATAAGTTTTACTTAAAAGACGTTTTATAATACTTAAAGGATAGCGACTGCTATCCTTTTTTTGTTGTGTAGAATAATTTAACGTCCTCGGCAAACAATAAATATTATGGATAAAATCAAAAGATATTTATTGTTATATTTAGCAATATTATTAGTAATACTATCGTTTTCCGCTTTAGGACAGTATAATTTAGCGTATGCCAGTAATCGTATTGATGAAATAATTGAAGAAACTGAGGCATCAAGACGTCGAGTTTATTTAGGCGGAGAACTACTTGGGTTTGACGTGGATTTAAGGGGTGCGATGGTTGTAGAAATGTCAGGCGTAGACACGGAGGGTGGTTTTGTTTCTATTAAAAATCGCCTTAAAGAAGGAGACATTATCCTTTCTATTGAGGGTAAAAGCGTAAAAAGTGGCGACGATATATCGGAAATTCTAAATGGAGAGAAGAAAAGTGAATTTGAATTTTTAATAGAAAGAGATGGTAAACAACTTCAGTTAAATATTAGTCCGTTAATTGACAGAATAAGTGGACAATATAGGTTAGGCGTTAGCGTTAAGTCAATGATAAGCGGACTTGGAACGGTTACTTATAAAAAGAGAGACGGCTCATTTGGCGCGTTAGGACACTCGGTTAGCGGAGAGAATAATTTAGATGCTAACGGTACAGTATATGGCTGTCGAATTTTAGGGATCGATAAAGGTGAAAGAGGTAAGGCTGGATCAATTAAGGGCGCGCTTGTTAAAAATGAAAGGGTGGGGGAAGTTTCAAAGAACATTAAGTATGGACTCTACGGAACAATTAATAACCCTGACGGAGAACTTTATGACGTGGCAAGCCGAGAAGAAGTCGTTCTTGGTCGAGCGATGATTTGCTCGGAAATTAGTGGAAATAGAGAATATTACGATATAGAAATATTAAAACTAAACTATCAATCCGAGCAAAGCGAAAAGGGTATGATAATTAAAGTTACTGATGAAAGGTTATTGAGGTTGACCGGCGGAATTGTTCAAGGGATGAGCGGAAGTCCCATAATTCAAAACGGCAAAATTATAGGCGCAGTTACGCACGTACTTATAGCCGATCCAACTAAAGGCTACGGAATTTATATTGACTGGATGATGAAAAATTAGCATATTTTAGTATGACACTTTCATATAGTTATGTATGAGGTGTCATATCGTTTTATGTTCCGCTGATTTTAAGCGATTCGTTAGAAATAATTTATTCAAATTGATAGTTTGTGGCGTTATAATTTTGGTCGTCTTGCTCGTTGGTATTTACAATGCAATCAATTTCGTTGATTTTGTCAAATATTACGAGGAAAAGGGCGGAGCAATTATATCGTATTTACGCAACGAAAGTAGCGCGTTAGGTGTGTTTTTTGTTTTTTTGATTGAAAACGCGCTTTTTTCTGCGGTAGTTTTGTTGTGTTCATATAGCGATTTTACTGCGTTTATAGGCTTTGTTGTGTTGCCAGTTAAAGTCTATAAAACTATATTTACTGATATAATTATTTTAAGATACTGCGGAATATTTGCGTTAATTTATTTTATTCTACATTTAATAGTAACGCTTTTGCAGGTTTTTGCGCTATTTTGTATGTGTGCGATAAATTTTAACGGTTCGCTTAGATATAAATTTTGTTTTTCGGAAATAGTGGAATCGCTAAAAAGTTTTATCATTCCTCTCGTGGTTTTGGCTTTACTTTGCGTAGTTGAGTGTTTATTTATGGTTATAGGCGGATTATTTATTTAGCGAATAAATTTAATAGCAATTACAAAGATTAATCGTAAGGAGATTTTTATGAAAAAAATTGTATTTACGATTATGATTGCACTTACGCTAACATTAAGTCTTTTTGCTGGAATTAGTACCGTAAGCGCGCAAGAAGAGTTAAGTGTTTCTGCGAAAGCGTCCATTCTTTGTGATGCAGATACGGGTAGCGTAATATGCTCGCAAAACGCTGACGAGCGTATGCAAATAGCCAGTATGGTCAAAATTATGACGCTTAACGTCATTTTTGACGAAATCGAAAAAGGAAACTTAACTTACGAAACGGAAGTTGTAGCAAGTGAGAGAGCAACCTCTATGGGTGGTTCGCAAGCGTTTTTAGATACAAATTGTTCGTATAAGGCGGGGGAACTTATTAAGAGTATAATAGTAGCAAGCGCAAACGATTCTTGCGTTGCTATGGCAGAGCATATTAGTGGAAGTGTAGAAACTTTCGTTGAACTTATGAACGCTAAGGCGAAAGAATGGGAAATGGAAAATACAAATTTCGTTAACTGTACGGGATTGCCTGCTACGAATCAATACTGCACTGCTAGCGACGTTGTAAAAATGAGTAGAAAACTTTTTAACCATAAAGGATTTTATGATTTTTCTAAAATTTGGACTTTTGAGTTTGCGCATCCTAGCGGTAGAACTACGACCTTAACTAATACGAATAAATTAGTTCGTTTTTACGAGGGGTGCGACGGAGGAAAAACGGGATTTACTAACGAGGCAAAATCTTGTTTATCCGCTACTGCAAAAAGAGGCGATACGAGACTTATTTGCGTAGTAATGGGCGCGAACGATGGAAAGACGAGAAACGCTCAAGTAACTAAACTTCTTAATTATGGCTTTGCAAATTATGAAAGTAAAAAATTCGTAACGGCAGACAATGAACTTGAAGAAAATATAAAGGTGGAAAACGGAAAGAAAAGTGAGATAAAAGCAAAGGTTAAAGAGGATATTGTACTTTTTGGGAAAAAGGGAGAATTTAAAAATTATAGAGTAGAGAAGAACTATAAAACTTTATCTGCGCCCGTTAAAAAAGGAGATACGGTTGGTGAAATTTGCGTACTGAACGAAAAAAATGAAGTAATTGCAAAGACTAACCTCGTTTCAGTAAATTCAGTCGAAGAAAAGGGATATTTAGACTTTGTAGATGATATTATTGCTAAATGGTAGGGTGCGTATAGCGGTATTTTGATTAAAACTGAAGTACTATGTGTGACATAATTGCATTTATGAGGGCAAAAGTTGTGTAAACTTTGCCCTTTTACCTTTAAATATTTGATTGACTATCTTTAAATTTTATGTTATATTTATAAATGTACGCAATTTTAAGGAGAAAACTTATGAAAGAGAGAGAAACGCTAAAAGTTAATGAAAAAGGTCGTCTTTCGATTGGTGGTTGTGATGCGGTAGAACTTGCTACTAAGTACGGCACTCCTCTCTACGTTATGGACGAGGCGAATATCCGTTCCGTGATGAACTCTTATAACAAAATTTTAAGTGAGAAGTACGGTAACGGTATCGTTTGCTATGCGTCAAAAGCATTTTCCACAAAGGCAATTTATTCTATTTGTAAGAGCGAAAATCTTGGCGCGGACGTAGTGTCTATGGGAGAACTTGCTACCGCTATTGCAGGCGGTATGGACGCTGATAATATTTATTTTCACGGAAACAATAAAACGCCTTTTGAACTTGAGTACGCAATATCCGTTGGCGTTCACGCGATAGTCGTTGATAGTTATTACGAAATGGATATCATTAATGCTATTGCAAAAGAGCAAGGAAAAGTGGTTAAAACATTAGTTCGAGTTAATCCTGGAATTGACGCGCATACTCACCGTTTTATCCAAACAACGAGAGTAGATAGTAAGTTCGGTTTTTCTATTGCGGACGGTTCGGCGCTTGAGGCAATTAAAAGACTTGACGCGCTTGAAAATATTGAGTTCGTTGGAGTTCATTGCCATATAGGTTCGCAAATTTTTGAACTTAAGCCTTTTGAACTTGCCGTAGAGAAAATGACTGATTTTATCGCGCATCTTAACGATAACGGTATAGAAGTAAAAGAACTCAATCTCGGTGGTGGGTACGGCGTTCACTACACGGACGAGGACAAGCCCCTAAAACCTGAAGTTTATGTTGAAAGCATCGTAAACAAACTTTTAGAGTGCGTAAGTGAAAAGAATATTATTAAACCCCGTCTTATTCTTGAACCGGGCCGTTCAATCGTTGCCGAGGCTGGTATTACTCTTTACACGGTAGGCTCGGTAAAAGAAATCAAGGATATTAAAAAGTACGTTAGCGTAGATGGTGGTATGTTTGATAATCCTCGATATGCGCTTTATGAGGCAAAATACGAGGCATCGCTTGTAAATAGAATGCTCGAAGAGGCTACGGAAACAGTCACCGTTGCGGGGAAATGTTGTGAAAGTGGCGACGTTCTTGTGGTTGATGCTCTTCTTCCGCCCGCTTGCCCTGGTGATATCTTAGCGGTATTTACTACTGGTGCGTATAATTATTCAATGGCAAGCAACTATAATCGTAACGTAGTTCCTCCCGTGGTGCTCGTTAAGGACGGTAAATCTGATTATATCGTTCGTCCCCAAACGGTGGAAGACGTTATGGCTCGTGATACTTATCCCTCTTGGGAAATAAACAAAAAATAACGGAGAAAATATGTTCGGATACAGTTCGATATTTGAATTTTTAGTGGCGGCGCTCGCTATACTCCTTGCGATAGTGCTTCACGAACTTGCGCACGGTTACGTCGCGCTTTGGAACGGAGACGCTACCGCCAAGGTGAACGGAAGGCTTACGCTTAATCCCGTTGCTCACTTTGACCCTCTTGGAATAGTGATGCTACTCATTGCGCGTATCGGTTTTGCTCGCCCTATACCTATCAATCCAAACAACTTCTATCATCGTAAGCGCGGATTGTTCTTGGTTGCTATTTCTGGAGTAGCACTCAATATAATTATGGCGTTTTTAGCAGTACCTTTAATGCTACTTTGTCAACTTGCTTGGGTGAATTTAGCGAGTGATATGTTCTTTTCTACCTTGTTTTATTACGCGCATTTATTCTTTTCTTGGTCGATTGTAATCAATATCAATCTTGCGCTTTTTAATCTTATACCCGTTCACCCACTTGACGGCTATAACATAATCGAAAGTTTTATGCGCGCGTCCAACGGATTTATTCGTTTTATGAGAGCATACGGTCAGTATATTTTGATTGCGCTTATCGGCATAGGACTTATTGTTGACACGATGGGAATGCCGTATTATTTTGATATTTTAGGGTTATACATAAACACGGTTAGAAACATCATTATTGATGGATTTTTGGCGTTTTGGGGGCTTATATTTTAATGGAAGATAACGTAAGAAATGAAGAAATACAGCGATATATAGCCTCACTTGAAGATAAAGACGTTTACAATCCCGATAGTTACGAGGTGCATTTGGAGAACTTTGATGGTCCTCTTGACCTTTTATGGTTCTTAATTCGTCGTTCAAAAATTGATATAAACGAGATTTTCGTATCTGAAATTACGGAGCAGTATCTTGCAAGTATGTCGCAAATTGAAACGCTCGACCTTGAGCGTGCGTCGGAGTTCGTTGAAGTTGCCGCGTGCCTTATAGAGATTAAATCTAAAGCGCTCCTTCCTCGTCCGCCCGTTGTGGAAGACCCTGAAGACGATCCGGAAAGAACGCTTATTAGAAGACTTGAAGAGTATCGTCTTTTTAAAGAGGCGAGTACTAAAATTAAGGAAATCGAGACTACTGGTTTCCATTATCGTAATCCTGATTCAAGCGTGGGAAAGCCAAGACTTGTGCTTGGTGATATGACTATGGACGGACTTTTGTCGGCGCTTAAGAAAATGTTCTTGAAACTTGAGATTAAGGCTCAAGACAATCAACAACGAAATATCGTTCGCGACCGCTTTACTGTAGCAGAAAAAATTGCGCAAATTCGCGAATATTACGCGGAGGCGGAAGAAATTAAATTTACGGATTTGTTTGATGACGACTACAATAAAAGTGAGATAATTACTACTTTCCAAGCAATGCTTGAACTTCTTAAGGACGGATTTTTCAAAGCAGAGCAAAAGGAAGTATTTGGTGAAATCAATTTACGAATTACAAGAAGAGAGGCTGAAAATAATGATTGATATTAGTATGCTTGACGAAATGCTTGAATCTATACTGTTCGTTTCTGGAAACGGACTTAAAGTTTCTGATATTGCTGAACTTTTAGAAGTTAAGACCGCTGAGGTTAACGCATCAGTGAAAAGACTTAAAGAAAAGTATAGTAATAAATGCGGTATCCATCTTTTATCGTATAACGGAAAAATTCAGTTCGCATCTAACCCCGCAAATAGTGACGTGGTTGCTTGCGTACTTAATCCTATTCGTGAGCGTGATCTATCTAACGCTGCGCTTGAAACGATTGCAATCATTGCGTATCGTCAACCAGTTACAAGACTTGATATTGAACAAATACGCGGAGTAAATAGTGAATATACAGTTCAAATGTTGCTCAAAAATAATCTTATTGAGGTTGTGGGAAGAAAAGATTCGCCCGGAAAACCCTTGCTTTTTGGAACTACTGACGAATTTTTAAAGCGTTTTCAACTTGAAGATATATCCGATCTTCCCGACTACGACACTCTTCTTGAGTCTATTAAGGTTATCGCAGGTGGAGTGGAGAGTAAGAGCATTTATAACGAGTTTGAAATTCCTGATGAAGAGAGCGCTGAGATTGCGTCGACAGTAAGCGAAGAGGAAGACGTTGAACTGCCAGAGGAAGAACTTCCCGATTTCCTTAAGGACGAGACGGATTTAGTGAAAGTTAGCGCAGATAATGAATAAAAATTTATGCCCGTAAAACACTAATAGAGTGGTTACGGGCATTTGTATTGTTATATTAATTTTAAGTCTTATGCAGTTTAACTTCGTTATTCGCATTGATAGTGGTATTGACGCGCTTAATAACGAGGGGTATTTTCGCATAAGACTTTTTTATTTTACTTTAATCGTAGGCAGAGTCTACTTCAAGCCATCCGTACGATACGGCTCGTTCGTGCTTGAGTGGAACAATAAGAGCAGTGAACTGCACTTAAATAACGATGTTAACGATAAACAATCTGTTACGAGTATTTTTGCCTCGTCTTTTTTTTCTGCAGTAATAATAAGCAAACTTGCCACTGAGGTAAGGATTGGAAAAAGAGACGACGCGCTATTTACTATGATAGCGCTTCAAAGCGCAAGAATAGGAATAAGCGCCATGCTCAGCGTGTTAAAAACGCGAAGAAATGTTGAGATTTACGATAGATTTATTGCAAGATATAACAACGATGAATTAAAGATTGCGTTTAGCGGGATAATAGAGTTAAATTTTGCAGATATTATAGTTAATGCGATTAAGAAGTTAATTCAAAATTCGCAAAAAGGAGGAAAAGTAGTTGATAATAGAGCATAATGAGCACCCCATTGAAAGAATTATGGACAATGCGTTTACACGAATTAAGGGACTGGTAAGCGCTGATACGATTATAGGAAATCCAGTAAAAACTGAGGACGGCGCAAGTATTATTCCC
Organism: Pumilibacteraceae bacterium; assembly: GCA_045532295.1. GTDB lineage: Bacteria > Bacillota > Clostridia > Christensenellales > Pumilibacteraceae > UBA10677. The sequence continues at coordinate 189,806 of JAZSFP010000007.1, forward strand.
GTAAGCAGAGTTACTATGGGATTTTTGACGGGAGGGGGAGAATATTCTGATTTAACGAGAGAAAGTAATTCCGAGTATCCCTTTGCTGGTGGCAGTGGCGCAGGCGTATCCGTTTCTCCCGTGGGCTTTTTGGTGAGTGATGGGAAAAGTGTTAAACTCGTAGGCGTTGACGATAAATCGCTTTACGATAAACTTCTCAATGTTATTCCTGATGTTATCGGGGCTTTTACTTGTAAAAAAGATGAGTAAAATTTTGAGGAAAATATTAGTATTATCGTTTGTTTTCCTGCTCGGAATTTTTGTGGTAAGCGGGTTTACAATTAAAAAAGCAAACGCAAGTACTTCGGCTGAGTGTATGATTGTAATAGAGCGGTCGAGCGGTAGAGTTCTTGACGAAAAAAACGCTGATAAAAAACGACCTATGGCAAGTACGACTAAGATAGCAACTGCAATTACGGTTTTGGAGAATTGCGAAGACATTGATAAAAAAGTTAAAGTCCCTAAAGAGGCGGTTGGCGTTGAGGGTTCGTCCATTTATTTAGAGGAAGGCGAGGAACTTTCAATTAGGGATTTGTTGTACGGACTTATGCTTCAATCTGGTAATGATTGCGCCGTTGCTTTGGCAGTCTTGACAAGTGGAAATGTTACGAATTTTGCTATACGGATGAATAAAATCGCGACAAAAGTAGGCGCAGTCAATACGAATTTTACTAATCCTCACGGGCTTCACGACGATAATCATTATACTACTGCGCGTGACCTTGCACTTATTACTGCTTACGCTATGAGTAATCCCGTTTTTCGAGAAATAGTTTCCACGAAACGCTATGAAATGCCGTGGGCTAATCGTGATTATAAACGAGTTGTCGTAAATAAAAACAAGATATTGTCAACTTACGAAGGTGGTAACGGAGTAAAGACCGGTTATACTAAAAAAGCGGGTAGGTGTTTGGTTGCCTCTTCTAAGCGAAACGGAATGGAAGTTGTAGCGGTAGTGCTTAACTGCTCGCCTATGTTTGAGGATTGTCGAAGTCTTATGGATAAGGCGCATTTAAATTACAATTTAGTTGATTTGTCTTTAAAAATTCCCAAGCAAGAAATGAAAGTAAACAACGGCAAAGAGAAAAGCGTAGAACTTAAAATTAAAGACGAACCATTGCTCTATCCATTGACTTTAGAAGAGCAAAAAACGGTTAAGTATGAAGTTTTAGATATAACTGATGGTAGCGCGCCCGTAAAAAAAGGCCAAGAAAATGGAAAAATTCGAATAACCCTTGAAAATCATTTGCTTTTTGAACGAAAATTTTATACTATAAAAGAGGTGGACTGTTTATCGCTTGTCGATTATATGGGCGAGATTGTGGATAAATGGTGTGGCTAAATAATCTCTAAGGATAAGAAAATGCGCATTAACAAGTTTTTAGCAGAGTGTGGAATAGCGAGTAGAAGGAACTGTGAAACCTTAGTTTTAGAGGGAAGGGTTAAAGTTAACAATAGGAAGATTGTTAAACTTGCAACTGAGGTTGACCCTGAGGTTGATTTGGTTAGCGTTGATGATAAGCCTGTTAAACCTATCGGTAAGCATCTTTATATTATGCTCAACAAACCAAAGGGATACGTATGTACTACTTCGGACGAGAGAGGCAGAAAGACTGTAATGGACTTTTTGGACGGCAAATATCCCGGTAAACGCATATTCCCTATCGGCAGACTTGACTACGATACTGAAGGACTTTTGTTACTTACCACTGATGGCGACCTTGCAAACAGGCTTATGCATCCGAGAAACGAAATTTCTAAAACCTACGTTGCGAAAATTGAAGGTGAAATTTCTGAGGCGGAACTTAACAAACTTCGTAACGGCGTAGAACTTGACGGAGTTAAGACGAAGAAGTGCAAGGTTAAACTTTTGGGATTTGATGAGAATATTTCAAGAATTGAAGTCGTAATCACTGAGGGTAGAAATCGTCAGGTAAGAAGGATGTTCGAAAGCATAAATCGTGACGTAATCTTTTTAAAGAGGACTGCAGTAGGCGAGATTAAACTTGGCGGACTATTTAGAGGTAATTATCGCGAACTCAAGGAAAAAGAGAGCGATTACCTTAAAAGACTGTAATTTACTGTCTTGCGAGAATATAAGCGCGCGCTTAAATAACACAGGCGGGCGCTTTTTTAATTTTTTAAAAATTATTTTGTCGTAAGAGGGCAAATTTGCTTGTAATTTATTTCAATAAGGTTTATAATGTTATCGTGGGAAATTTGGAATTTACCATTTCCACGAATATTTATGGAGGCTAATATATGAAGAGTGTTAAGGAACTTAACAAGTGCGCGGACAAGACTAACGCCGGCGTTATGAAAACCGTATCGGCTATAATTGACGCGCAGTCCTTCGTCGAAACGGACAAGTTTATTCGTTCTGCTACTTCGCTTGGCGACGCTGTTGGCGAAGGTGTAGTAACTGGACTTGCTGACGTTAACGGCGAACAGGTAAGCATCGTTGCTATCAACGGCGAGGTGCTTAAGGGCGGTATCGGAAAAGCAAACGCAAAGAAGATTGCTAAATGTGTGAACAACGCGGTAAAGGTTTCTACCCCTGTAATTGCAATCGTTGACACAATGGGCGCGCGTTTTTGCGAAGGTATTGAGGCTATGGAGGGTTATGGCGAAATCGTTTCCGCTTTTAGTAGTGCGAATACGGCAGTACCTACCGTTATGGTGGTAAAAGGTAATAACCTTGGCATTCTTTCCTATCTTGCAGGAATTTGCGATATTACTATTTGCTATGATAAGAGCGTTATGGCAACTTCAAGCCCCCTTATTTTAGCCGCAGGCACGACCGAAGATACTGCAAAAATCGGTATTGCGTCCGTTATGGCTACTGAGGGTGTGAGTTCAATTACCGTTAAAAACGATAATGAGTGCGCTAATGCCATCAAGACTTATCTTTCTTTCTTCGAGGGCATCGTTGAGAGCACAGACGACGGAAACAGAGTTTGTAGAGGTCTTAAAAGAGGTGTTAAGATTGAAACTGCTATCAATCAAATTTTTGACGCAGGCTCTTTCTTTGAACTTAAAAAGGAATATGCTAAGGGCGCTGTAACCGGACTTGCTCGTCTTAACGGCGTAACGGTTGGCGTAGTTGCTCTTAACGGCAACGAGAACGATGGAAAACTTAATCCCGCTATGGTTGAAAAGATTTCCGAGTTCGTTGGTTTGTGCGGTTATTACGGTTTCCCTCTCGTAAACCTTATTGATACTAAGGGCGTTGCTAACTGCATTAAGTGTCAAGGCAAACTCATTAAGTCTATCGGTGGTTTGCTTGACCTCTATAACAACATTAACACCGCTAAGGTTACTCTCGTTATGGGTAACGCTATCGGTCTTGGTTACGTAGCGTTTGCATCTAAGAGCGTTATGGATTACGTAATCGCTTGGGAAGACGCTACTATCGGTATGCTTGACAACGTTGCAAGTGCAGAACTCGTTTATAGCGAGCAAATCGCTAAGGCAGAGAATAAGGAAAAGGCTACTGAAGAACTTGCAAAAGAGTACGCAGAGGAAAACACCGCTGCCGTTACCGTTGCAGAGAAGGGCTTTATTGATAACGTTATCGCGCCTAACTTCTCTCGTCAATACCTTATAGCAGCCGTTCAGGCTTATATTTCCAAGAGGTAATAGAGTATGAATATGTTTTCGTCACATTGGTTATTGGGCGATACTGATTTAAGCCAGTTTACTCAATACGGTTGGTTCGACGGAGTGCTTGTTTTTCTAATCGGTATGTGCGTAGTAATTGCAATGCTTGCAGTACTTATTATAGTTGTGAAACTTTATTGCGCAGTCGTTAACTTGATTGGTAAAAAAGAAGAAAAAAAGCCCGAAGTTAAACCAAAAGAAGAGGTTGCGCCTATCGTTGAACCTGCGCCCGTTGTAAGTAACGACGAGGAAATCGTAGCGGTAATCAGCGCGGCAATCGCAGCCGTTTATGCAAGTCAGAACGAAAGTGGAGAAGTTCCGCCTTTCAGAGTTAAAAGCATCATTAGAAAATAATTATTTTAAGGAGAAAATATAATGCGTAAGTTCAATATTAACGTTAACGGCACCGTTTATGCCGTAGAGGTAGAAGAAGTAACCGATGGCGCTCCCGTCGTAGAGGCCGTTGCTCCCGTAGTAGCAGCGCCCGTTAAAGCAGCGCCTGCTCCTGCACCCGTAGCAGCGCCTGCTCCCGCACCCAAGAAGGTAGCAACCGGTGGAGAAAAAGTAAACGCTCCTATGCCCGGAACCGTTCTTCGTCTTGCAGTTGCTGAAGGCGCTACCGTTAAAAAAGGCGATAAAATCCTCGTTCTTGAGGCTATGAAGATGGAAAACGACATCAACGCAGTATGCGACGGCGTTGTATCTTTCGCAGTGCGCGGTGGCGATAGCGTTGAAACTGGCGCGCTCCTTGCTACTATCGCATAAGGGGGCGTAAATGGATTTAATTGAAACCTTGCTTTCCCTTTGGGAGAGTACGGGTATAGCGCACTCGATTGCTCACGCAGAGTGGCAAAACTACGTGATGATACTCGTATCGTTCGTGCTTTTCTACCTTGCAATCGTTAAGCAGTTCGAGCCTTTGTTGCTTTTACCCATAGCGTTCGGTATGTTTATCATAAACATTCCCGGCGCGTACAACGTTTTGTACGGAACAGGACACTCGATGACAGAAATTGCTCCGGGTGAAACGCCTTCTTACGGTCTATTCCATTTCCTTGAAATAGGCGTGTCTAAAGTAATCTATCCGCCTCTTATCTTCCTTGGAATAGGCGCGATGACTGACTTTGGTCCGCTTATTGCTAACCCCAAGAGCCTTCTTATAGGTGCGGCTTCGCAACTTGGCGTATTCGTAACCTTCCTTGGCGCAATTTTTCTCGGTTTCCCTGCAGAAGCGGCGGCTGCTATCGGTATTATCGGTGGCGCGGACGGTCCTACTGCAATTTACGTAACGCAACAACTTTATCCCGAACTTCTTTCGACGATAGCGATTGCGGCGTATTCGTATATGGCGCTAATTCCCGTAATTCAGCCTCCGATTATGAAACTTCTTACGACTGAGAAAGAGCGTAAGATTAAAATGGAGCAACTTCGTCCCGTATCCAAGAAAGAGAAGATTATTTTCCCTATTGCCGTAACGCTTATTTGCGGTCTTATTCTTCCCGATTCTTTACCTCTTTTAGGTATGCTTATGCTTGGTAACCTCTTCAAAGAGAGTATGGTAACCGAGCGTTTAGCAAAGACTGCAAGCAACGAACTTTGCAATATCATTACTATTCTTCTTGGAACGATTGTGGGAACGAAAGCAATGGGCGCAACCTTCCTTAACCTTCAAACTTTGCTTATCGTAGTACTTGGTCTCGTTGCGTTCTGTTTCGGTACTGTCGGCGGTCTTTTGATGGCGAAATTGCTCAACGTTCTTTCGGGTGGAAAGATTAACCCCCTTATCGGTTCAGCGGGCGTTTCCGCAGTACCTATGGCGGCGCGCGTATCGCAAAAAGTTGGTCAAGAATACGACCCCAACAACTATTTGCTTATGCACGCAATGGGTCCCAACGTAGCAGGTGTAATCGGCTCGGCAGTTGCAGCCGGTGTATTCCTTGCGCTTTTCTAATCTAATTAAGGAGATAATTTATTATGGTTAAAATAATGGAAACCGTTCTTCGTGACGGTCATCAATCTCAAGCCGCAACCCGTATGCGCCTTGAAGAAATGCTCCCCGTAGCAGAACAACTTGATAAGGTTGGTTATTATGCGTTAGAGGCGTGGGGTGGCGCTACTTTCGATAGTTGCCTTCGCTATCTTAACGAAGATCCTTGGGAGAGACTTCGCGCGCTTCGTAAGGCAATCCCTAACACTAAACTTCAAATGCTCCTTCGTGGTCAAAACCTTCTTGGTTATAAGCATTACGCTGACGACGTCGTTGATCTTTTCTGTAAAAAGGCTATTGAAAACGGTATTGACGTAATTCGTATTTTCGACGCTCTTAACGACCCTAGAAATATCGAAACGGCTCTTAAGGCTACTAAGAAGTACGGCGGAACGGCTGAAATTGCTTTCAGTTATACCACCAGCGAAGTTCATACTATTGAGTATTTCGTAAATCTTGCGCTTGAGTACGAGAGAATGGGCGCGGACATTATCTGTATTAAAGATATGGCAAACCTTCTTCTTCCTTACGACGCTTACGAACTCGTTTCTAAACTTAAGGCGGCGTTAAAGCCCGAAACTCTTATCCATCTTCATACCCACAATACTGCTGGTACCGGCGATATGGTTAACCTTAAGGCTATCGAGGCAGGTTGTGATATCGTAGATACTGCACTTTCGCCCCTTGGTAACGGTACTTCTCAGCCTTCTACTGAGGCTTTGGTTGCTACATTGAAGGGTACTCAGTACGATACTGGTATCAATCTTGAAGACCTTAACGTTCTTACTAAGCACTTTAACGAAGTTGCTACTCGTCTTACTGAGGATGGTTTCTTGAGTTCTAAAGTTCTTAAAGTAGACGTTAACGCTCTTATTTACCAAGTTCCCGGCGGTATGCTTTCTAACCTTATTTCCCAACTTAAACAAGCGGGAAAGAGCGATAAACTTTTGGAAGTTCTTGAAGAAGTTCCCAGAGTTAGAGCAGACCTTGGATATCCTCCCCTTGTAACCCCCTCTAGCCAAATCGTTGGAACGCAAGCAGTTCTTAACGTTCTTGCTGGCGAGAGATATAAAATGGTTACCAAAGAAACTAAGGGTATCTTAAAGGGCGAGTACGGTAAACTTCCTCTCGAACCCTCTGAGGATATCGTTAAGAAGATTATCGGCGACGAAGAGCGTATTACTTGTCGTCCTGCAGACCTCATTGCCCCCGAACTTGAGAGCATAAAAGAGGAGATTGCAGAGTACTACGAGAGCGAAGAAGATTTACTTACTTACGCGCTTTTCCCCCAACTTGCTATACCTTTCTTTAAGCGTCGTCAAGCAGCGAAGTACGGTATTGACAAGACTGTATACGATAAGGACAATCAGGTTCATCCCGTATAACGAGAATATTGCTACCGCCTCGCCCTTATTTTTGGACAAGGCGGTAGATTTATAAAATAGAAGGGTACGTACCCGTTCGTTTTTGAGGAAGTCAATGGAAATCATAGTAATAGGAGCAGGCCCTGCGGGGTTAATTGCATCTGCTGAGGCTGCCAAAAATGGAGCAAAAACGCTACTTTTTGAGCGTAATGAAAAGCCTGGAAAAAAATTATATATTACGGGTAAAGGTAGATGCAACGTTACCAATATGTGTTCTCCAAGAGAATTCCTTGAAAGCGTAGTTACTAACCCTAAATTTCTTTACGGCGCGATTAATTCGTTTACTCCGCAAGACACCGTTTCTCTTATCGAGAGTATGGGAGTTAAAACGAAAGTTGAGCGAGGGAATAGAGTTTTTCCTTTGTCCGACAAGGCGAGTGATATAACTAAAGCACTCGTAAAGAACGCCGAAAAAAACGGTGTTGAATTTCGTTCCGTAGACGTTATCGACGTCTTTAAGACTGACGATGGTTTTACGGTAGTGTCCCAAAATGGAAATTATTGTTGTGATAAACTAATTCTTGCTTGTGGTGGCGTCAGTTATCCCGCAACGGGCAGTAACGGAGATGGCTTTAAGTTAGCGCAAAAACTTGGACATAGTATTACGAAACTTTCCCCTGCACTCGTGCCTATAAAGTTAAAAGAAGACGTTAAGTCTTTAATGGGGCTTTCGCTTAAAAACGTTACGGTGACGGTTGGCGAAGGGAAAAAGGCGAAGTCGCTTTTCGGTGAAATGTTATTTACTTCAAACGGCGTAAGCGGTCCGATTGTTTTATCGCTATCAAGTTTTATCAACAAAGAAGTTGTAAAGGGTAAAAAACTTTATATTGACCTTAAACCTGCGCTTTCAGTTGACGTTCTCGATAAGCGAATACTTAGTGATTTTGAGAAGGTTAAAAATAAGGCGTTTAAGAATTCGCTTGATGAACTTCTTCCTAAAAGTCTTATTCCTTATATAGTAGAGCGCAGTAGAATTAAGGCGGATAAGCCGGTAAATTCCATATCAAAAGAAGAGAGAGCAAGGCTCGTTTCTCTTCTAAAATCACTTGATTTTACGATTGACGAACTTTATCCTATTGACGCTGGCATAGTAACTTCAGGTGGTGTAGACGTAAAGCAAGTTAATCCTAAAACGATGGAAAGTAAAATTCATAAAGGATTATTTTTTGCAGGCGAAATGCTTGACTTAGACGCGCTTACGGGCGGATTTAATATTCAAATTGCGTTGTCGACAGGTTTTCTTGCTGGAAAATCATCGGCAATCGTTTAGGAGCAAATTATGATAAATCAAATTTTTTCGCTTCGTGGAGCGACTACGATTGAGGAAAATACCGTAGAACAAATTACCGAGCGTTCGGTTGAACTTATGAAGGAACTTTTAAGTCGCAACGGAATAGGTGAAAATCCTGCGCTGACGGTAACTGATTATATTATAAGCACGACGGCGGATATTACTGCTTTTTATCCTGCTCGAGCAATTCGTGAAAGCGGAATTATCGACGCGCCTATTTTTAGCGCGCAAGAACCGAGTATTGATGGTGCGCTTCCCCTTTGCATAAGAATTCTAATGAGGGTATCTAATAGTGGTGATCCCGTTGAACCCAAGCACGCATATCTTCATAAGGCAGTGAACCTTAGAAAAGATTTATCGAATAAGTAACATAACGGAGGAAAAATATATGATTATTGCAATCGACGGACCAAGCGGAGCAGGCAAAAGCACTATTGCTAAATTGCTTGCGAAAAAACTGAATATACTCTATCTTGACACCGGCGCAATGTATCGCGCGGTAGGGCTCAAAGCGCTTCGTAGCGGGGTCGATATTAAAGATGAAAAAGCGGTTGACGCTATGCTTAAGACGACCGAAATTGACGTAAAAGTCGTAGACGGTACGCAAAAAGTGTATCTTGATGGTGAAGACGTTAGCGTTGCTATTCGCGAGCATAGGGTATCAAAAGCGGCTAGTGATATTTCCGCCGTTCCTTGTGTTCGTTACGCAATGGTTGACCTTCAGAGAATTATTGCGTCTAAGCGTGATACCGTTCTTGACGGTCGTGATATCGGCACTTTCGTTCTTCCTAACGCCGAGCATAAAATTTATCTTACTGCAAGCGTTGAAGAGCGCGCTTTAAGAAGATATAACGAACTTAGAGCAAAGGGCGAAGATTGTACTTTAGAAAAGATTGCAGAGGATATCGCTACTCGTGATTATAACGATTCTCACCGTGCCCTTGCGCCGTTAAAGAAAGCGGACGACGCGGTGGAAATTGATTCTACTTATATGACCATTGAAGAGGTTGCTCAAAAAATTATTTCTGTTATAGGAGCGTAGAGTTTTGGCTAAGTATAAACTTTATTCTTTTTTACGAGGCTTAGTGTATTTGCCCGCAAAATTAGTTTTTCCAGTAAAGATAGTTGGTAAAGAAAATCTGCCTCTTCCCGAAAAAATTATAACGGTATCTAACCATCTTTCGTGGACGGATATCGTTATTCTCGCCGTAAACTTGCCGGGTTATCGCCATATGGTAGCGAAAAAGGAACTTGCCGCTAACAAGTTTATGGTTTGGTTGCTTGATAAGTTGGGAATAATCACTATTGACCGTGGTACTGCTGATATGGGCGCAATTAAGAAAGTTTTAGGCGCGCTTAAAAAAGGCGAGGGTATAACGATATTTCCAGAGGGAACTCGAAATAAAGAAGGCGAAGAATTGCAAGGGGTTAAAGCGGGAACGGCTATGTTTGCAATCAAGGGCGGTAGCGAAATTATTCCCGTTATGATACATCATCGTCAAAAAGTTTTCGCGCAAAACTACGTGTATATCGGTAAACCTTTTTCCGTTGCTGAGTATGGGCTTGGGAAAGTTGACGCTAACGCAATTGAACTTGCTGCAAACAAAATTGAAAGAAAGATGAGAGACGCTCAAGAGTATCTTAACGACTACGTTGCAAAAAAGCGTTGGCGTGAAGAAAAACTTATTAAGAAAGCGCAAAACAAACTTTGTAGGATGTTCAAAAAGGATGCGCGTAGAGCAAACAAAGAGTTTAAGAAAAAACTCAATCAATTAGTATGAAAATAATTCTTGCGAAAAACAGTGGATTTTGTTTTGGAGTTCGTTCAGCAGTTGAACTTGCTGAAAAAAACGCTGGTCCAAAGACATACACTTACGGCAATATTATTCATAACGAACGGGTACTTACCGCTCTTGCAGAGAAAGGAATTAAAAGTACGGAAGATTTATCCGTTCTCGAGCCGTCGTCAACCGTAATAATTCGTTCGCACGGAGCGAAAAAATCCGTATACGATTATTTAAGAGAGAGGGGACATACGATTGTCGACGCTACTTGTCCGTTCGTTAAAAAAATACACGATATAGTAAAAGAACATTACGAGAAGGGATTTCAAATCGTAATTATCGGCGCAAGTGATCATCCTGAGGTTGTTGGAATTAACGGTTGGTGTAACGATAGCGCGATAATCATAGATGAAAAAAGCGACGTCGAAAGCCTTGCGGACTACGAAAAATTATGTTTTGTGACCCAAACCACCTTCTCAACGGAAAAATATTCACAAATTTTGAAAAAAATTCAAACATATTGCCTAAAAACAGTTGAAATATTTGACACAATTTGTTATACTACTGTTGGTCGGCAAAATGAGGCTAAGAAATTAGCGTCTGTTTGTGACAAAGTTTTAGTGCTTGGAAGCGCGGGTAGTTCGAATACGCGGAAATTATTCGATATTGCATCGTCGCCTACTTGTCGCTCGTACGCAGTCACTGACTTGACTGACTTAATTAAAATTAATTTTAGCGCCGCAGACACAGTAGGTATAATAGCAGGCGCGTCAACTCCTGACGAGTTGATTATGGAGGTAAAAGAGTACATGGAAGAAAAGAACTTTGCAGAAGTGCAGAACGAAGAGTTTCTCGAAGCGATTGACAAGTCCTTTGTCAACTACAAAGAAGGTAAGCGTATCGAAGGTAGCGTTATTACCGCTGACGAGAAGGGTATTACCCTTAAAATCGGTGGAAAGAACGACGGCTTCATTCCCGCGAATGAAGTTAACCTTGACGGTTCTTACGACCCCGCTGCTTACGCAGAAGGCGACAAACTTGAAGTAAGAATTGGTAAGAAAGACCAAGAAACTGGTCTTATCCTTCTTTCTAAGAAAGCAATCGATGAAATCAAAGAGGCGGATAAAGTCGTTGATACCATTCGTAACGGCGAAAACTTCGAAATCAAAATTGATAAAGAAGTTAAGATGGGTCTTACCGCTAAACTTGGAACTTATAGCATCTTCATTCCCGCATCGCAAGTAGAAGAGAGATTCGTTCGCGACCTCAAGAAGTACGTTGGTAAAAAACTCGTTGTTACTGCTCTTGAGATTGACGACAATAAGCACAAGATTGTTGCAAGCCACCGCAAAGTAGCAGAAACGGAGCGCAAGGCTAAGGAAGATATCTTCTGGGCTAACGTTGTTCCTAATATGATTGTAAGTGGTGTCGTTAAGCGCACCACCGCGTTCGGCGCGTTTGTAAGCGTAGACGGTTTTGACTGCCTTGCTCACATCGTTGACCTTTCTTGGACGCACATTAAGAACGTTGAAGAAGTTCTTACCGTTGGTGAGTCTTATGAATTCGTGGTTCTTTCCGCTGACCGCGAAAAGAATAGAGTGTCGCTTGGTTATAAGCAACTTCAACCCCATCCCTTCGTTGCTTGTATGGAAAAGCACCCCGTTGGTAGCACCCTTAAGGGTAAGGTTGTAAGCGTTGTACCTTTCGGCGTATTCGTTGAAGTTGAACCTCACATTGAAGGTCTCGTTCACGTATCCGAGGTTGCTCACTCCTTCGTTAAGGACATTAAAGAAGCAATCAACGTTGGCGACGAAGTTGAAGTTAAGGTTCTTAACTACGACGAAGAAAAGCGCAACATTAACCTCAGCATTAAGGCTTGTCTTCCCGAAGAAGTAAAGGAAGAGAAGAAGGAAGAGGTTAAAGAAACCGAAGAGAAGAAGGCAAGAAAGCCCCGTAAGGTAAAAGAAAGCGCTGAGCCCCAAGAAGAGAAAGAGTGGAGCGAAGACGTTTCTAACAACCCCTTTGCTGACCTTCTTAAGAACCTTGACGTTCAAGACTAATTGATTAACAACTTTAAAGCGTCTATCACACGATAGACGCTTTTTTCATACCATTTAGTATGATATTTGATTTGCATAACGATTTGTTAACTTCAGAGGAAAATATTTATAAATGTGTTGATATATATTCACAAAAAACTGTTGGAGTAGTTCTTGCGTTTTGGTCTACTAATTATAATAGATTACCAAACGTTCAGCAGTATAAAAGAAAAAACATTTACTTCGCTATTGAGGATATGCATTTTTGGGAAGAGGATATGGAGGAAGTATTGCTGGCGTTTAATCCCGTCTACTGTGGATTAACTTGGAATTTTAACAATTCTTTAGCCGGGGGAGCGTTCGACGATGGTGGACTAACGGATAAGGGGAAAAGAGTTATTGCGCTTTTAAATAGAAACGATATTATCGTCGACCTTGCTCATCTAAACAGGAAAAGTTTTTATCAAGTCGTTGATAGAGCCGATAAAGTTATTTGCTCCCATACCGCGTTTTCATCGCTAAAAAATCATCCTCGAAATATCACTGACGAGCAAGCAAGATTAATAGTTGAAAAGGGCGGGATAATAGGAGTTTCGCCCGTTATAGATTTTTTAGAAAATGAGCGCGCTTTTTTTAAAACGATAGCATACGCTATATCCCGTTTTGGCGAAAACGCAGTTGCAATAGGCTCAGATATTCACGGTTCAAAAAATATACCCATAGAACTTCAAAGTTACGACGGGTATAATATGTACGAGTTATTAAATAAATACGATTTAACCAAAGAGTGCGTCCATAAAGTTGCGTTTAAAAACGCGCAAAGAGTGTTATCTATAAATTAAGTTCAATACATCTTTTTTTGTAGGCGGTAGGGGTTAACCCCGTTATGCGTTTAAAAGTTTTCGTAAAATAGTTCGGCTCGTTAAATGCGAGATTTTCCGCAATTTCTTTGACGGACAACTCATTTTCTCGTAATAGTTGTTTAGCCTTTTCTATCTTTAAACCAAGATAGTACTCCATAATCGTTTTGCCGGTTTTTTCTTTAAAAACACGGAATAAGTATGCTCTACCGTACGCCGTTTTATTACATATATCGTTTATGGATAGGTTGGAGTTGATTTCGCTATTAAGCAGGTGTATTACTTCGTTTACTGGTCTGCTGGAAAGTTCTTTTCGGGGTAAAAAAATCTTATTGCCTTCTTTTGTTTCAGTCTGTGAGCGCAAAAGATTGATTAGAAATAATTCTAAATAGTTTTTTATTAACTGCTCTCCGCCAAGCGTTGGTGGTGAGAGCAGTTTCATTTTCTTTAAGTTTGGATCTGAGTATGGAATATCGAAAGTTTTTTTGCCTTCCTCTAAAATGAAATAGATAAAGCGAGCAAGATTTGAATTTAAGAGGAATTTTTTATTTGCAAAATATTGCATTGCGTCGGATTTACAAACGAAAGATAGAATAAAGACGTTAGGAGCGCTTTTGCCGTTTGCTGAAAGAGTGTGAAACTCGTTGGGTTTATGAAATATTATTTCGCCTGGCATTAAGGTAATTGAAGTATCGTCTGCGGTACATATTACGCTTTCTTTTTCCGCATATACTATTTCCCAAAAATCGTGCGCTTCGCCTGTTGATTTAAAATTCTTATCAAACTCAAAATAATGAATAGTAACGATTTTACTAACGTTAATTAAATTTTCAAGTTTATGCTTAAAATACTTTTTCATAAAAAAATTATACAATAAAATTACTAAATATGTCAAGTAGATTATTTTACTCTTTTTGGGGATTTTCATCTATTGAAAAGAAATATACAATGTGCTATAATTTTTATACGATAATATCATAGGAGACGAATATGAGAGTATTAGCAATAGGCGCTCACCCAGACGATATTGAAATAGCGTGTAGTGGTACGCTTGCAAAATGCGTAAAAAGAGGGGATACGGTTATAGTTTGTCACGTATCAAGTGGAAATTTAGGGCACGTAGTTATTCCGCCTGACGAACTGCGCGTAATACGAGCAAGCGAGGCAAAGAAAGCAGGCGCAATGGCTGGTATTGAGGTTATTTGCGCTGGGTTTGACGATTTAGAGATATACGATAACAACAAAGTTGCTCGCGATAAACTCGTCGATATTATTAAGTATGCTAACCCGGATTTTATCATTACGCATAATCCAGACGACTATATGCCAGATCACACGGCTGTATCGCGTCTTGTGTTTGACGCAAGTTTCACGGCAACTTTGCCAAATTACGAAAGTAAGTATAGTGAACCTGCAAAACTCGTTCCAATATATTATATGGACACGCTTGCTGGCGTCAACTTTAACCCGACAGAATATGTTGACATTTCTGATGAGATAGACTTAAAACTTCAAATGCTTGAGTGCCACGAAAGCCAAGTCGTGTGGATGCGTGATCACGACGGAATTGATTTTCCTGATATGGTAAAAACTTGTTCAAGATATCGTGGTTATCAATGTGGCGCGAAATACGCTGAGGGTTTTAGACAGTGTCAAGTTTACTTAAAAGGCACGACGAAAAGATTATTACCATAAAAGGAGAAGAGAATATGAATTTTAATTCAACGGTAAAAGGTAGCGCTTTAGAAGGATTTTATCCTGCTGGATGGGACTTTGAAAAAATCGACGCTTGTGTTGATTTGCCCGAAAAAGTAACGGAAAGACAGGCGCACTGGAATAAAGATTTTACGCCGATACAATGCGATAGCCTTGGCGAATTTGAAACCTATATGGGACACGAAATCGCTATGCAGATAAAACTTGCAAAAGAGAGAAAAGAAAAAATAGCGTTTATTCTCCCCGTAGGCCCTATGGGTATGTATAAATGGGTAGTTTATTTTATAAAAGAGTGGAAAATTTCTTGTGATCACGTTTACACTTTTAATATGGATGAGTGGGCTGATAGTGAAGGGAATACGCTTGCGCCCGATAATTCCGGGGCTTTCCAGTACGCTATGGAGCAGGCGTTGTTTAATCCGTTAGGAGAACTGACAATTCCCAAAACTCAAAGAAATTTTGCAACGAGAGAAAATTTACCTACTTATCCTGAAAAAATTGCTAAATTAAAAACCGAGGGCGCAAAACTCGTATTAGTTTACGGTATCGGTAGAATGTGTCATATTGCATTTTGGGAACCTACTTTTGCATCCGACTATGATAGCGCAGAACAATGGGAAAAAGCGCCTTATCGTATCGCTGCCAAAATTCATCCTCTCACTGTGGAGCAAAATGCATTGACGAGTTTTAAGTCGAGAACAACGCTCGTTCCTTGTAGGGCGAACACGATAGGTCCTGGCTTGTTTTTGCAAGCGGATTATGCTATAGGTGGCGCGGACGGTACTCTTGGACGCGGTATGCAATGGCAAGGCTTATCTCTTTGGATGACTTTACGCTATGGCAAAACGCCCTGGATTACTTCGTCGTATATTCCTACGCTTGCAGGAAGACTGTTTTTCTTAAAGGAACTTGCTGGACCGCTCGTGGCGGAATGTAACTAATATGAAAAGCGGTATAGCAGTAGTTGGTTCGATAATCGTTGATAAAATCAACGAAATTTCTGCATATCCAAGCGAAGGCGAACTAACGAAGATTAATAGTATTAAAAAGTCAGTAGGCGGATGCGTTCCAAACGTTGCTATTGATTTGAAACGAATTTGTCCTGAATTGACCGTAAAAGCGGTTGGTAAAATCGGTGACGACGAAGACGGTAAATACATAAAGAGAGTTCTTATCGAAAACGGAGTAAATATTCAAGGAATTAAATCAAGTCCCGTGGGAACGAGTTTTACGGAAGTGATGAGCGTTACTGGAGGACAAAGAACTTTCTTTGCGTATTTGGGAGCAAACACATCTTTTGGACTTAACGATATTGATTTTGATTTTTTAAGCGTTAAGATGTTGCATCTTGGATATTTTTTGTTGCTTGATATGATAGATAATGGCGACGGAGAAAAAATATTAAAAGTTGCAAGTGATAAGGGGATTAAAACTTCAATTGATTTAGTTAGCGAAAACTCAGATAGATATTCTTTAGTGTTACCTTGTTTACCATTCGTTGATAATTTAATAATTAACGAAGTAGAGGCAGGCAACCTTGCAGGCGTCGTGCCTACGAGCACAAATTTATTGCATATTGCTCGAAAACTAAAAGAGTACGGTGTTCGAGAAAGAGTAATAATTCATACTCCTGATTTAAGCGTTTGCGTTTCTAAAGACGGTGAGCAAATCGTCTCTTCATTTACACTTAGTGATGGCTTTATTAAGGGTACGACTGGGGCTGGAGATGCGTTTTGCGCAGGAGCGTTGTGTGCGATTTATCAAGAAAAGTCAGATAAAGAAATACTTGAGTTTGCATCTTCGTCTGCAGTTGCGTCGTTATCACAGGTGGACGCTATTAGCGGTATGTGTACGGAAAGAGAAATTAAGGAACTTTGTAAGGATTTAGAGAGGAAAGATATATGCTTGTAAATTTAAAGGAAATATTAAAAATAGCAGAAGAAGAAAAGAGCGCAATAGGTATGTTTAACGCTACGGGATTTGACAGTATTCAAGCGGTAATAGGCGCGGCTGAAGACTTAAACAAGCCTGTAATTATTGCTCACGCGGAAGTACACAACGTTTATAACGATATATCTATGGTTGGTCCTACTATGATTGCGGTAGCGAAAAAGGCAAAAGTACCCGTATGCGTTCATCTTGATCACGGGACTTCGTTGGATATGGTATATAAGGCATTGCGCCTTGGTTTTACTTCAGTAATGATGGATGCTTCAGCACTCCCGTATGAAGAGAATTTGCGTTTGACGAAGATGATAACGGAAATGGCGCACTCTATGGGCGTTAGCGTTGAGGCGGAACTGGGTAGGCTCGTTACTGGCGAGGCTGGAAGTGGCGAAACAATTAAAGCGAAAGCGGAGGATTTCTATACTTCTCCTTTAGAGGCTGAAGCGTTTTGCAAGGAAACAGGTATTGATGCCTTAGCAATAGCGTTTGGAACTGCTCACGGATTTTATACTGCTCAACCGAAACTTGATTTTGAAGTCGTTAAAAATTGCGCTAAAGCCACGGGGCTACCTTTGGTAATGCACGGAGGTAGTGGCGTTTCTGAAGAGGGATTTAAAAGGGCAATAGATAACGGTATCCGCAAAATTAATTACTATTCTTATATGTCTAAAGCAGGATATATGGCTGCTAAAAAATTGATTGAAAGTGGAAAAACGAATTATTTGCACGATGTAGAATACGCTGCTATGCAAGCGATGAAGGAAGACGTAAAAAAAGCCATTAAAATTTTCTCTAATAGGTAAAACTATTAATATCAATTAAAGCCTCGTTGTAGTTATTTACCACGAGGCTTTTTTGAGTTATACTAATGACTAATATAAGTCCTTTGCGTCTGCCCTTAGCCGAGCGAAAGCGAACGCCACGGAGCGAAGCGAAGTATTCCGCCACGGCGGAAGGGCAGTAGAAAAGAAAAAGGAACACCGATTTAGTGTTCCTAATAGACGCGCCTTGATTGGTGCCCAAGGCCGGACTCGAACCGGCACGGTGTTTCCACCGAAGGATTTTAAGTCCTTTGCGTCTGCCCTTAGCCGAGCGAAAGCGAACGCCACGGAGCGAAGCGAAGTATTCCGCCACGGCGGAAGGGCAGTAGAAAAGAAAAAGGAACACTGATTAAGTGTTCCTAATAGACGCGCCTTGATTGGTGCCCAAGGCCGGACTCGAACCGGCACGGTGTTTCCACCGAAGGATTTTAAGTCCTTTGCGTCTGCCATTCCGCCACTTGGGCAAATTTTTGGAGGCACCACCCAGACTCGAACTGGGGGTAAAAGCTTTGCAGGCTTGTGCCTTACCACTTGGCTATGGTGCCATAATAATGATATATGCCATAAAAGCGACTTTTGTTTATAAAAAATGGTGGGAGCTACAGGGCTCGAACCTGTGACCCTCTGCTTGTAAGGCAGATGCTCTCCCAACTGAGCTAAGCTCCCACACCAACTGTCTTCCGTCGACAGCCATTATAGTTTAACAAATCTTAAAAAAAAATGCAACTGATTTTAAGGGGTTTTTTAAAATTTTTTTAATTTTTTTTCAAAAATTTTTTTATGACTATAAAAATGCAACAAAAATATCATTTTGCGATTAAATTCGACTATATAATTATGGCTAAAAACTATCAATGTAACATAAAATATCATTGTAGTTAAGGAGACAAGCTTTGAAAACGGTATTAAGTATTCCAAGAAAAGAAAGAAGTTTAATAGAGAAATATTATAATCCCCTTATTCAAAAGTTGAATAAGTATGAAGTTATAGTGACTGAAACGGTTAATGAAAAAAGAATTTATTTTTCTTTTTCCTATGCAAGCGTTAATAAAGTTAGCGTGATAAAAATATTACGAGCGTTTTTATGCGCGGTGTATTGCGTTTCGTATAAGCGCAAGTTTATTGAAGAGGGATTATCGGATATTCCGTTACCTATTGAAAAGAAAGAAGTTCTCTTGCAAACTCTCGTTTGTTTTAATCGTGAAGAGGAATTCGTTTTGGTAGGGAGGGGAATAGATTTAAGCGCGCGATTTGCTATTGACGGACACTACAATTTTAAGATGAGTATGATTAAAGATAGTTGGGAAGAGTCGATAGTCGTAACTCATAACAATTGCGATTTGCTTATGGAGGATCGTTCGTTCAATTTATTGCTCAGGTTTTTGCTTTCTACCGTAGAGCCTAAGAGTGAAACGGTTACTATTGAAGAGGACGGAGAACGATTATCTTTGCTTGCAGAGAGTGGAAAAGTTACGGTTACTAATGAAAAGGACGCTTTACTCGCACTAATAGATATTGCTCCAGTGGAGGTTTATTACCCCCAAGAACCGCAAAGCAATAGACTTTTTTGTCGATTGCGTGAAATATTTGAGGTAAAAGATGGAAATAATGGGTATAGTTTTGTATAATTGAAAATTTTCATCAAAAATCAGTTGCATATTTTTGGCATTTGTGATATTATTAAGATGTAAATTTATTTAAGGAGATATAAGAAAATGGCAAATTTATTGTGCGCAACTTGGGGTGCTGGTGAAATCGTTATGGTCGTTGTCATCGTTTTAATGATGGTAGCGCTCATAGTTATTCCTATGATTACCAACAAGAAGAGACAAAAACAGATTGAAGAACTTCACAACTCGATTACTGCGGGCGACACCGTTAAGACCGTTGGTGGTATCGTTGGTACGATTGTTGAAATCAGACAAGTAAACGCTCTTGAAAAAGAGTTCGTTCTCGAGACTGGCATTGAGGGCAGAAAATCAACGATGGTTTTCGACTTCAACGCTATCTATCAGGTAATGGCAAAGGGCGCTAACGCTAAACTTTCCGCTGCTGCTGCAAACGAGAGTAAAGAAGAACAACCCGCTGAGACTGAAGAAAAAGCAGAATAACCGTTCTAAAAAATAAACCTCCTCATATAATTACTATGTAATAGTGAGGAGGTTTTTTCTATGCAAAATTCATCTAATTCAGTAAAAGAACGCGGATACTTTATAGAGATGTTGAAGGCGATAGCGATAGCAATGATCATTACTTTTTTACTCGTATTGCTTTCCGCTTTAATTATTAAGGTATTTAATGTTTCGTCAAGTTACATTAGTATTTTTAATCAAGTAATAAAAGGGCTTGCAATATTTCTTTCTGCGCTTATTTGTCTTAAAGGAAAAAGTGGTGGATTTATTCGTGGAATTGTTCTTGGCGTTATATATATTTTGATAGCGTACGTGATTTTTTCGCTTATGAACGGATATTTTGAGTTTAGCATAAGCCTTTTAAACGACGTAACTTTTGGTGCGATTGCAGGATTGATTAGCGGAATTATTGCAGTTAACTTAAGAAAATAAAACAACATTAAAATTTGGGGCAAAAACAGTTGCCAAATTTAAATCAATATTGTATAATGTATATATAAAATTTACGGAGGCCGAAAATAATGAAACACATTAAAGTAGTTGCAAAATCCACCATTTGTAGAGAAAAGCACACTGGTTGTGGCGAATGTCAGGCTAGTTGTCAGTCCGCTTGCAAGACTAGTTGCACCGTTGGAAACCAGTCCTGCGAACAAAAGATTAATAGAACGGAAAAAGAAGAAATCAGATAACCATGATACATACTTTTAACTGCCTTGGCAACAGTTTCTTGCTGGATGTTGAGAGTGGTTCGGTATTTTTGGTTGATTCCTTAACAGTGGCTTTAGCGGAAAGTTATTACGATTCTCCCGTTGATTACTCAAGGGGGGAATTTTCCCGTTATTCGAAAGAGGAAATCGAAGAGGCAAAGGCTGAACTTGATGCGCTCGTTCAAGAGGGCGTACTTTTTTCGCCTGAACCCGATCATAAAAAACCTAAGTACAGTGGCGTAATTAAGGCGATGTGTCTTAATATTTCGCATATGTGTAATCTTCGTTGCGAATATTGTTTTGCCGATGGTGGTTCGTACAGTGGCGAAATGATGAATATGAGTTTCGAGGTTGCTAAAAAGGCGATTGATTTCCTAGTAGAAAAAAGTGGAACGAGAAGAAACCTTGAGGTTGACTTCTTTGGCGGAGAACCGTTGTTGAACCTTGACGTAGTTAAACAAACGGTTGCTTACGCTCGTTCGCTTGAAAAGGAAAAGAATAAATGTTTCCGTTTCACCATAACGACCAACTGTACCCTTCTTACTGATGAAATGACTGAGTTCTTTAACAAGGAAATGCATAACGTCGTGCTTAGTATTGATGGACGTCGTGAGGTTCACGATAAAGTTCGTAAAACGGCAACGGGTGGCAATTCCTTTGATAAGGCAATGGAAAACGCTCTTGCTTTTAAGCGTAAACGTGTTGGTCAATACTATGTAAGAGGAACTTATACTGCGCTCAACAAAGATTTCTGTGAAGACGTACTTTATCTTAACGATTGTGGTTTTGACCAGATATCCATCGAACCCGTAGTCCTTCCCGATACGCATCGTCTTGCTCTTAAGAGTGAGGATATTCCTGCTCTTATTGCGGAGTACGATAAACTCGTTAAAGAGTATTACGAGCGTCGCAAGACTGACAAATGGTTTAGTTTCTTTCATTTTAACGTTGATATTTATCACGGTCCGTGTGAGACTAAGCGTCTCGTTGGGTGTGGAGCAGGCAACGAATACGTTGCTATTGCGCCTAACGGAGATATTTATCCTTGCCATCAATTTGATGGGGACAAGTTGTATAAACTTGGCAACGTATTAGAGGGAACTTTTGAAACTGAAATTCCTGAAAAATTCGCAAAGAACAACCTTCTTTGTAAGGAAGATTGTAAGAAGTGTTGGGCTAAATATTATTGCAGTGGCGGATGCGCAGCCAACGCGATACATTACTGTGGGGACATCAATAAACCTTATAAGATGACCTGTGAACTTATGCGCAAAAGAATAGAGTGTGCAATAGCGGTTAATTCGTTGGAAAATATGAAAAATTCTGACTAATGGACTGAAAAAAGTATTATTTTTAATTGACTAATACCCCTTAAATATTATATAATATTACTATTGCAAGTTGGAGGCAAAAATGAAGAAAAAATCGTCAATAATCAAACTTATCGTCATTGGCGTTGTGCTCGTGCTCGGGATGGTATTATCGGTATGTTCCTTTGATACCCCTTTTGGCTTTTACGATTACAACTCAACGGCAAGTTCGATTAAACTCGGTTTGGACCTCAAGGGCGGTATTTACGCCGTTTACGACACCGATAGCGTGGGCGTAGACGATTTCGATACCAAACTTGCTGCGACCCAAAACCGTTTACAGGACCTTATTGTATCAAAAGGATACACTGAAGCCGTTTTAACGGTGGAAAACAACACGAGACTTCGCGTGGAAGTTCCCGACGTGGACGACCCCTCGGAGATTTTTGAACTTATCGGTAAACCCGCTGACCTTGCGTTCGTTCTTGACGGAACTGACGAAACGCTTATGACGGGTGAGCATATCGTGAACGCAGTTGGATATTACGATACCACGCAAGCCGCTCCCGTAGTTAGTCTTGAATTTGATAGCGAAGGTGCTAAAGAGTTCGGTGAAATTACTTCTGCGAACGTTAATTCCGCGCTTTCTATTTACCTCGTTTACGACGGTGTAAGAGAGAGTGAGCCTATTTCAACCGCTACTATTAACGAAGCGATAATGGGCGGAAGAGCGCAGATCACTATGTCTGGTCAGGATGTTGAGGCGGCAGAAAATCTTGCGTCTCAAATAATGAGTGGTACTTTCGATCTTAAACTTACGCTTTTAGAAAGTTCTACCATTTCTCCTACCCTTGGCGAGCAGGCTCTTAATCTTGGCATTATCGCAGGTGTTATCGGCGTCGTGTTAGTTATGGCTTTCCTTATCGTAAGATATAGACTTTTTGGTGTCGTTGCATCTATCGCGCTCGTTGCTTACACTGAACTTATGTTATTCTTCTTGGCAGTGCTTCCTTGGGTTCAACTTACCCTTCCTGGTATTGCAGGTATTATCTTAAGTTTGGGTATGGCTGTTGACGGCAACGTAGTTATCTACGAACGTATTACTGATGAGTATAAGTCTGGCAAGTCCATCTTAGCGTCCGTTAACGCGGGCTTTAAGAAAGCGACCGTTGCTATTTTTGATAGTAACATTACCACGATTATCGCATCTATCGTATTGCTTATCTTTGGTGCTGGTTCAATTGCAGGCTTTGGTCTTACGCTTTTAATCGGTATTATTCTTTCGCTCTTTACGACGCTTGTTGTTACGAGAATTCTCGTTGGATGCTTTACTGGCATTAATAGTGAGAATCCTAAACTCTATAACCTTAAGCGTGAGGAAAATTCCAACGAGGTTCCTGTAGAGGCCGTGGCAGAGGAGACTGCACAAACTCCCGAAACTACTAACGAGGGGGTAGACGCATAATGAAATTTGATAAACTTTTTAAGCAGGATTTCAAAATTGTAGAAAGCAAGAAGACCGTTATTCTCGTTCCCATTATTATCTTGGCTATTGCTATTATTTGCGGAACGATTTATGGCTTTATCTTTGGAAATCCCTTTAATCTCGGTATGGACTTTACCGGTGGCTATAAGGTTAATATTACGCTTGGTAATAAACTTACCGATGATAACTATCAGACCTATTATGATTTAGCAGAAAGTATTGCGGAAAATCTTAAAGATGAAAACGGCAAGCCCTACGGCATTGAAATTTCTTCCGTTCAGCGTCAAGGCGAGAGTGATACTGCTGGTATTTTGCTTAAGTACAAGGCTGTTGCTTCGGTAGATAAGATGGCTGAAATTAACGAGCAACTTCGTGATGAACTCATAGATGCAATCTTCGTTTCTAAGCCTACTGTTACGATTGCTGGTGACGGACTTTCCTTCGTTGCTCAGTATGGAAGTGACGTAATGCTTGACGGCGATTATGAAAACGTTCGCAAGGATGCGCTCATTAATGCTGGTTACGACGTAACTACCGTTGCTAAAGACGAAGAGGCAAAGAAGATTACCGTTACGCTTGGTTCTGCCGTAAACGCTGAAAAACTGTCGGAAATTACTTCAATTATGACTATTGAAGATCCGTTTGGTGGTCAAGTAGTTGACGGCGGACAGACGAGTTCTACCGTTTCAGACGAAACGCTTAAGAGTACGCTTTTAGCAGTTTCTGTTGCAATGCTTTGTATGCTTATTTACATTGTAATTCGTTTCGAACTTTTGAGTGGTTTATCGGCAATCATTGCACTTGCGCACGACCTTATCATTATGCTTTGCGGTATGGTTATCTTCCGCATTGAAATAAATTCGACTTTCATCGCTGCGCTTATAACTATTCTTGGTTACTCGATCAACAATACTATTATTATCTTTGACCGCGTAAGAGAGAATATGAAACTTCTTAACGGCAAGCGCATTAACGGTAAACTCGTTAAACCTGCATACATCGCAAACAAGTCGGTTCAAGAAACTGTTTGGCGTTCGATTAATACCACGCTTACCACCCTTATTACTATCGGTATGGTAGCGCTTATCGGTGTTGCAGATATCAAGATTTTTGCTCTTCCCATCATCTTTGGTCTTTTAGCAGGTACCTATTCGTCGGTATTTATTGCACCTATGGTTTGGGCAGAACTTATGAAAGTTTTCCCCGGAAAGTACAAAATTCCGAAGGCTAAATCGACTGCAAACGCAGATAAAAAGTAATAAACAATAAGCCTTCTAATATACTTGGAAGGCTTATTTTGTAATATTTACGGAGTGAACAATGAATATAGAGATTATCCCGAAAAATGAATATGCCGTTGATTCCGTAAAAATCGCTGACATAGCAACTGCCACGGGGCTTAACACTAAACTTGTCGAAATTTTAGTGGCAAGAGGAATTAGCACGGAAGAGGCTATTGATAGATTTCTTCACCCGAGTGTTGAGATGTTTTACGATCCATTCTTAATGAAAGGGATGCGTGAGGCTGTTGCGAGAATTAATCAAGCGATTGAAAATGGTGAAAAGATAGTTATATTTGGTGACTATGATGCTGATGGCGTTTGCGCGTCGGCCATTTTATCGTTGTATTTATCGAGTAGAGGTCTTGACGTTCTCGTTCATATTCCAAATAGAATAGGCGAGGGATACGGTCTAAACATTGATTCGTTATCTAAAATTATCGAAAACGAAATGCCCGACTTAATTCTTACTTGTGATTGCGGTATTTCTGGCGCAAATGAAGTAAGTTTCGTGCTTGATTTAGGCGTCGATATTATAGTTACCGACCATCACGAAATATCTGGGCCTATTCCTGAATGCGTGGTTGTAAACCCTAAGCAAGAAGATTGTAACTATCCTTATAATATGCTTTGCGGAGCAGGAGTTGCGCTTAAACTTATTGAGGCTCTTTCTGATAGAAAGACAATGCTTGAATATTCCGATTTAGCGTGCGTTGCAACTATTGCTGACCTTGTGCCGTTAACCGATGAAAATCGCTTAATCGTTCAGTTTGGACTTAAGAAAATTAACGAGCGTAAAAATATCGGCCTTAGAATGCTTTTTGATAGTTTGAAACTTGAGAATTTGACGAGCGCGGATATTGCGTATAAAATTGCGCCACGAATTAACGCTGCAGGCAGAATGGGGGATGCCTATAGAGCGTTTGAACTTCTGACTCTTACCGATAGAGGCGCTATTAAAAGAATTGTTGATGAAATTGAAAACGATAATTCGAGAAGAAAGAGTATTTGCGACGAAATGTACGACGAGGCAGTGGGGGATATTGCCTTTGAGGACATTATAAATAACCGCGCGATAATACTTTCTCATCCCGATTGGGAAAAGGGCATTACGGGTATTGTTGCTGCTCGTCTTGCAAGTGATTTCAATCGCCCCTCGTTTATTTTAGTGCGTTCTGGTGACACTTATAAGGGAACTTCTCGTAGTATTGAGGGTATCAATATTCACGAACTTCTTACTTACTGCAAGGATTGTCTTATTGAATTTGGTGGGCACGCTCAAGCGGCAGGATTTTCCATTGCGCCCGATAAAATCGACGAGTTTAAACAAAAGGCTAACGAGTTTTTAAGAAGATTTACTGACGAGTATTTTTATCCAAAAGCATCGTACGACTTAAAAATTAGCGTTAACGACATTAATTTTGAGTTTGTGCATTCGCTTGATCTTTTAGAGCCCACGGGAAATAGTAATCCTAAACCGCTTTTCTTGATCGACGTAAACGAGGCTAAAGTAGCGCCTTGTAAAAACAACCAAAATCATATATCCGTGACCGTTGGTAGTTTGCAAATGTTTGCGTTTAACTATGCTCGTCAATCGTATCAACTCCTTACGGACTCTAAGAAAGAAATGCTTGTAGAACTTCAAACGAGCAGTTATTCTCCTCGTCAAATTAAGGGAATAATCAAGGCCTGTTCGCCCTCGGAACTTTATATTAACGATGCCGTTGCTAACGGATATAACTATTCCTTACTTAAATATTTACCCAAAGATAACCCAAAATACGAACTGTATTCTGAGGAAGATTTGGCTAAATTTACCGATAAAATTTATGGAACTTTATTTGTCGCTTGTTCGCGAAAATCGTACGAAGTGTTCAAAAAAAAGCATAACGGTATAAGATTTCACGAATTTTCCTATCCCTCGAGCAAGAATAATTTTTCAAGAATTATCGTTGCTCCAGACCTTGAGCAGTTATCGCTTTATAGTTATGACCGCATAGTCTTTTTGGACGCGCCCTTAAATAGTGGCGTCGTATCGTTTATCAATTCCAAGACTAAGGCGACCGTGTATCTTCCTAATGAGTGTGAAGGGAAGTACGAAGTTACTACGGACCGCAAGGTTTTTACTACCGTATTCTCGGTATTAAAAGAAAATCAGAATTATACTTCTTCAAGCGCGTTTGCATACTGGCGTAATGCGTTTATGAGTGGCGAAATAGGGTTTAATCAATTCCTTTTCTGCGTAAATGTTTTCGCTGAGTTGAAATTTATTATCGTTAACGATAGTCCGTATTATATCCGCATAAACAACGGGGTTAGGGCGGAACTTACGCAGTCTAAGATTTACAATCTTGTTTTGAGAGGTGAAGAGCAATGATGCAATTGAAAGATAAATTTCCCAACGTCTTTTCGCCTTCGCAAGTTGAACTTCTCAATAAAGCGTGGGCTTATGCGGAAAAAATGCACGAAAATCAATATCGTGAGTCTGGCGAGCCGTATTTTACTCATCCCGTGGCTGTAGCCTCAATACTTTACGATTTAGGGCTTGATTGTAGTACGCTTGCTGCAGCGCTTTTGCACGACTGTGTTGAGGATACCCCAGCAACTGAAGACGAAATTAAGTCTATGTTTGGAGACGAAGTAGCCGAACTCGTAGCCGGTGTAACTAAACTCGACAAAATTGCTTTTAAATCAAAAGAAGAGGAACAAGCGGAAAACTTTAGAAGAATGTTTTTTGCTATGGCAAAGGATATTCGTGTAATTATCATTAAACTCGCCGATAGATTGCATAATATGAGAACGCTATCTTCTAAGAACGCGGATCGACAACAAGCGATTGCTCGTGAAACTTTGGAGATTTTTGCCCCCCTTGCGTCTCGTCTTGGTCTTTCTTACCTTAAGTGTGAACTTGAGGATCTTTGCCTTAAAGTTTTAGAGCCTTCAGTTTATGATTCACTCGTTAATGAGATTGCTCTTAAGCGTCAAGAAAGAAAGGATCTTGTAAACCATATATGTATGCGCCTTAACGCGCTATTAAAAGAATTAAAAATTCGCGGAGAAGTAAGCGGGCGTCCTAAGCATTTTTACAGTATTTATCGTAAAATGAAGAATAATAACCGTACTTTTGACCAAATTTACGACCTTACTGCCGTGCGCGTTATTGTGGAGAACGTAAAAGATTGCTATGAAGTTTTGGGTATGATTCACACGATGTGGAAACCCATCCCAGGAAGATTTAAAGATTACATTGCAGTTCCTAAGCCAAATAATTATCAATCACTTCATACTACCGTTATGACCACTTACGGTATGCCGTTTGAGATACAAATTAGAACTTACGAAATGCATAAGATTGCAGAATACGGTATTGCGGCTCACTGGAAGTATAAAGAAAAAAGGGATGCTAACGACGAATTCGATGAAAAACTTGAGTGGCTTCGTGGCGTTATGGACGTTCAAAGTGAAACCACGAGTCCTCAAGAATTTTACGAATCGCTTAAATTTGACCTATACAGTGGACAAGTATTTGTCTTTACGCCCAAAGGCGACGTCGTAACGCTTCCAGAAGGCTCAAATCCTGTCGATTTTGCCTATTCCGTGCATAGTGAAATAGGTAATAAGTGCGTAGGGGCTAAGATTAACAATAAAATCGTTCCACTTGAAACGAAACTTTGTACGGGGGATTACGTAGAAGTAATTACTTCTTCTTCCTCGAAAGGTCCAAGCCGTGACTGGTTAAGGTTTGTAAAGACTTCTGCTGCAAAGTCTAAAATTAAGGCTTTTTTTAAGAAAGAACTTAAGGAAGATAATATTAAGCGTGGTCGTGATATGCTTGAAAAAGAAGCCAAAATTCGCGGATACGTACTTGGTAATTTGATGGTACCAAAGTGGCTTGACGTTATTATGCAACGTTATTCTATTTCTTCCGTTGACGATCTTTACGCCTCGGTTGGTTATGGCGGGTTTACCGTAAATCAAATTTTATCAAAACTTATAGACTTTTATCGTAAAGAGGAGCGAGCAAAAGCACCAGTTAAAGTTAGTAGTACCGTTCGTAACGTTTCTTCAAGTGGCGTTATAGTCAAGGGACACGACGATTTGTTGGTGCGCATTTCTAAATGTTGTAGCCCCGTTCCTGGTGACGATATCGTAGGATATATTTCAAGAGGAAGAGGTATAGCAATTCATAGAAAGAACTGTCCTAACCTAAAGAACATTGAGGATTTTAGACTTATTGAGGCTCATTGGGCTGATAACGGAGCAGCACCTTTTGACGTTGCAATGCAAATCGAGGCGCGTGACGGGAATGGACTTTTGGCGAGAATTACTTCTCTTATAAACGAGATGAAAGTGACGCTTACCAAACTTAATGCAAGAGTAGATAAAACTGGTTCAGCGATTATTAATTTGTCCGTTAACGTAGACAGTATTGCGGAGTTCGATAATATAGTAAATAAAATATCGGCGCTTCCTGATGTGGAAAAAGTATTCAGAAGCAGTCAAAACTAATATGAAAATAGAGAAATTTGAAGTAGGGAGTTTAGGCGTAAACTGTTATATTTTAGAAAAAAACGGAAAATGCGCGCTCATTGACCCGGGAGATAATTACGAGCAAATCAAAACTATTCTTTTAAGACGACAAGTCGTTTGCGTTGTCGTCTTGCTTACTCACGCGCACTTTGATCACGCAGGCTGTGTTAAAAAACTACAAGATGACGGAGCAAAAGTGTATCTTCATAAGGACGATTTAATTTTACTCAATACTCCGTATAATCTTGCAGAGGCTTTTGGTACTTCGTTTGAGAGTTTTGCTCCTGACCATCTATTAGTTGACGGAGAAAAGATTGATATTTTAGGAGAAAAGTTGACGGTAATTCATACTCCTGGACATACCGGCGGTAGCGTTTGTTTCGCCTATAATGAGACGCTGTTTTCAGGTGATACACTTTTTTATCTTTCGGTAGGTAGAACTGATTTTCCTACTGGTAATAGCAGAGTTTTAAAAGCGTCGCTTGAAAAACTTCTGAATATAGAGAAAAATATGACCGTATGTCCCGGTCACGGCGAATTTACCGATTTATTTTTTGAAAGGAAATACAATCCCTATGCTTAATTTTACTACCAACAGAAAGGAATTTGAAAATGAGTTAATCGACGAGATTAAACTCTTTTTTCCATACCTTGACGAATGTAATTTATGCATAGTTCACGAGTGTGAAATTATTTCAAAAGAAGACGGAAAAGAGTATATAAATACAATAAAAATTGACGAAAAAACGCAATCGTACGTGGAATTTTTAAACAATGACCTAACGGAAATCGTTAGAAAAAGGCTTGATAAACGCGCGTGTAAATTATCGCTTTTTAAGGCTCTTCTAGATGCGCTTAAAATTGCTCCGCCTTGGGGAAGTTTAACGGGAATTCGTCCCTCTAAACTCGTTTACGATATGCTTGACGAGGGGCTTAGCATTGAGACTTGCGAAGAGGAAATGCAAAAACGATTTTTCGTGTCAAGACGAAAATCAAAATTAATTTGCGATATCGTTAAAAATCAAACCGGCTTTTATACTAAAGATCAAAATCTGATTAACCTTTACGTGCATATCCCGTTTTGTACGAGTAAGTGCAGTTATTGTTCGTTTACTACGGAAGTACTTTCACGGGGTAAAAAGTATATTCCAGATTATATCAAATTTTTGCGTCAAGAAATTGATTCTGCTGTAGAAACTATCCATAAATATGGACAATTGTGTTCCGTGTACGTGGGCGGTGGAACGCCAACGGCTTTAGAGGCTAATGAACTTTACGAATTGTTTAACGGTTATGACGAGTTTAGAGAAGTTGAATTTACCGTAGAGGCTGGTCGACCTGATACGATTACCGAAGAGAAACTCCAAGTTCTTAAAAATCTTGGGGTTAATAGGATTTGTGTTAACCCTCAATCACTTAACGACGAAACGCTTAAAGAAATAGGCAGGGCGCATACTTCTGCAGATTTCTTTGAAAAGTTTGCGCTCGCGAAAAAGTTCGGGTTTAATATTAACGTTGATACTATCGCGGGACTTTCCAAAGAGACCGTTGATGATTTTAAGAACACGATTGATAGAATTATTGCGCTTGAGCCTGAAAATATTACGGTACATACCCTTTCGAGAAAAAACGGTTCTATCCTTACCTTAAGTGGAAGACACGAAAACAATTCGGTTTCGGATATGACCGAATACGCGTTTACTGCTTTAACGAATAGCGGATATATCCCTTACTATTTGTATCGTCAAAAACAAATGCTTGGTAATCTTGAAAATATCGGTTATTCGTTAAAAGGAAAGCAATGTCTAAATAATATAACCACTATGGAAGATTGTATTTCGGTAGTCGCGTGCGGAGCGGGAGCAATATCTAAAATCGTTAGCGCGAGAGAAAAACGCATTGAAAGATTTGCAAACGTGCGAGACGTATTGCTTTATTTGCAAACTTTTGAAGAAAAAATGAAAGATAAGGAATTTTTCTATCAAAAACAGTTTACAAATATCTTTTAAAGTGGTATAATAATACAGTACCTTGCGTCCAGGTTTTGGAATCTCCATCCAAAGACTTAGGTGTAAGGCGAATAAATTTGTCAGGAGGTAAAAGAAATGGACAAGGAAACGAAGGCAAAAATTATTGCCGAGTATGCAACGCACGAAGGTGATACGGGTAGCCCCGAGGTACAAGTAGCGCTCCTTTCTTACAGAATTGCTCATCTTACCGAGCATCTTAAGGTTCACGCTAAAGATTACCATTCGCGTCGCGGTCTTTTGCAGATGGTTGGTTCGAGAAGAAGTTTGCTTAACTATCTTAAAGAACTTGACATCGAGAGATACCGTACCCTTATCGCAAGACTTGATTTAAGAAAGTAATCAAAAAACTGAGGGCGTAATTTTATTATGCCCTTGTTTTTTATATCGCCGTTCACGAGAGACGCGAACGGTTTGGGAGGTTTTATATGAAAGAAGCAAAAATTTTTAAAACAGTAGTAGGTGGAAGAGAAATGACCGTTGAAATCGGCAAGTACGCTGGTCTTTCCAACGGTTCGTGTATCATCAGATGTGGCGACACGGTTGTAATGACCAACGTTAATATGTCGCCTGAACCCCGTCCCGGTATGGACTTTTTCCCTCTTAGCGTAGACTTCGAAGAGAAGATGTACGCTGTTGGTAAAATTCCTGGAAGTTTCAAACGCCGTGAGGGTAGAGCAAGTGATAAGGCGATTTTAACTTCTCGTCTTATTGACCGTCCTATCCGTCCCCTTTTCCCCAAGGGTATGTTTAACGACGTGTGCGTAGTTGCTACCGCGCTTTCCGTTGACACTAATATTCCCCCTGAGGTTTATGGTATGATTGGTTCATCCATAGCGTTATCTATTTCGGATATTCCGTTCTATGGTCCTACCGGCTCGGTTGTCGTTGGATACGTTGACGGTGAGTACGTTATCAACCCTGATAGCGAGCAGAGAGCGAAGAGCGAAATGCACGTTTACGTTTCGGGAACGAAAGACGCTATTATGATGGTTGAGGCAGGGGCAAACGAGGTTTCCGAAGAGGTTATGCTTGGCGGTATCCTTTACGCTCACGAAGAGATTAAGAAACAGGTTGAGTTTATCAACCAAATCGTAAGCGAAGTTGGTAAAGAGAAACTCGTTATGAATCTTTACACTATCCCCGAAGATATCAACGTTGCAGTAAGAGAGTATGCGGACAAGTTGGTAGACGAGGCGCTTGCTGAAACTGATAGACAAGAGCGTCAAAAGAAACAAGACGCAGTTGACGCTGACGTTATCGAGCATTTCTCTGAGATTTATCCCGATAATATTCGCGAAGTAAAAGACGTTATTTACTATCTTACCAAAGAAAAAGTTCGCGCAAAGATTTTGAACGAAGGTTTCCGTCCCGACGGTAGAAAACTTGATGAAATCCGCGAAATTTGGTGTGAAGTTGGCGTTCTTCCTCGCGTTCACGGCTCTGCAGTATTTACCCGTGGTCAGTCGCAGGCAATGAGTACTTGCACTCTTGGTATGATGAGCGAGGTTCAAAAACTTGAAAACCTTGACGAAGAATACTGCAAGAGATATATGCACCACTATAACTTCCCCGGATATAGTTCGGGCGAGGCTAAACCCCTTCGTGGACCTGGTCGTCGTGAAATCGGTCACGGCGCGCTTGCTGAACGCGCTCTTGAGCCCGTTATTCCCGATGAGAGCGAATTCCCTTACTGTATTCGTACCGTAAGTGAAATTCTTAGTTCTAACGGTTCTACTTCGCAAGCGAGCGTTTGTGGTTCTTGCCTTGCGCTTATGGACGCAGGTGTCCCCATTAAAGCGCCTGTTGCAGGTATCGCTATGGGTCTTGTTAAGGACGTAGAGAGTGATAACGTTGCAATTATGTCTGATATTCAAGGACTTGAAGACTTCCTTGGCGATATGGACTTTAAAGTTGCAGGTACGACTAAAGGTATTACCGCAATCCAAATGGATATTAAGATTAAGGGTATTGACGAGAGAATTCTTCGTACCGCGCTTGCTCAAGCAAGAGAGGGTAGACTTTATATTCTTGATAAGATGCTTGCTGTTCTTCCTGAGTATAGAAAAGAACTTTCGCCTTGGGCACCCAAGATTATTACCTTTAATATCGACCCCGAGAAGATTGGTGACGTAATCGGTAAGCAGGGTAAAGTTATCAATAAGATTATTGAAGACACCGGCGTTAAGATGGATATCGAAGACGATGGTACCGTTTATATTGCAACTCACGATAGCGAAATGGCTCAAAAGGCTAAGAATATCGTTCTTTCCATCGTTGAAGATCCCGTTCCCGGAAAAATTTACGAAGGAAAAGTAGTTCGTACTATTGAAATCGGCGCGTTCGTTGAACTTGCTCCCAACAAGGATGGTATGATTCATATCTCCAAACTTGCTAAAGAGCGTGTTGAGAAGGTTACCGACGTTGTAAACGTAGGCGATACCGTTCGCGTTGAAGTAATTAAGATTGACGATAAGGGCAGAGTTAACCTTCGCCTTAAGGCAAAACTTAACTAATCGATAGGATTATCCGTCCGTAAAACAATTGCGGGCGGATATTTTCATATAAGCACCATACTTTGAATATATAATAATAGGATAGGTAGGTGCTTAATGAAATCGAATTTTTTTACTAAATACTTCGTAAACTTTGTTCTCGTTTTTGTCGTTGTATCGATTGCGAGTATAGGAGTATTCGTGGGTGATACGGTAGCAGATAGTAAACCGTCTGCAATATACAAAGGTTCAAGCAAGGATAAGGTTTCCCTAATGGTTAACGTTTATTGGGGAACTGAATACGTAGATAAAATGCTTGAAATTTTTGAAGAAAATGATGTAAAGACGACGTTTTTCGTGGGTGGATGTTGGGTTCGAGATAACGAGGAAACGTTTTTGCGTATCGTTGACGCTGGTCACGAGATTGCAAACCACGGCTTTTTCCATAAGGACCACAATAAAATTTCCGCGTCAGCAAACGTGGAAGAAATTACAGCAACTCACGAACTCGTTAAGGCCGTTTGCGGTATCGAAATGAATCTTTTTGCTCCACCGTCAGGCGCATATAGTCAAAAAACGCTTGATATTGCCAGCGATTTGGGGTATACTACTATTATGTGGTCTAAGGATACGATCGATTGGCGTGATAAAGATGAAAATCTCGTTTTTCGTAGAGCCACAAAGAATATTTCGGGTGGCGATTTAATACTTATGCATCCAACCGCGCATACCGTTTCTGCGCTTGAGAATATTCTGAATAAAATTAAAGAAGAAAATTTATCAGTTGCTACCGTAAGCGAAGTTTTACGAGGTAACTGACTGGAGGATTAATGGACAAGTTAATTACTTATGATAATGGATTAAGGGTTTTAGTATATAATATGCCTGGCGTTCGTTCTGTTTCTTGTGGCTACTGGGTGGGTGTAGGAAGCGCTGACGAAAGCGCGGAAGTTAACGGTATATCACATTTTACTGAGCATATGATGTTTAAGGGAACTAAAACTATGTCTCCTTTTGACGTTGCAAACGCGTTTGAGTCGCTTGGCGCAGCAGTTAACGCGTTTACGGGGAAAGAAACTACTTGCTATTACGTAAAATCGGTTGACGAGTATTTTGAGAAAGCGTTTGCTCTTCTTTCCGAGATAATGTTCGAGTCTACTTTTGACGCTGAAGAACTTGATAAAGAAAGAAAAGTTATCGTGGAAGAAATTAATATGGTAGAGGATTCGCCCGAAGATATTTGCTACGATAAAATATCTGAGGCAGTGTACGGTAATAGTGGGCTTGGTCAAACTATACTTGGACCTATCGAAAACGTGTTGCGTTTTACGGGCGACGACGTGCGCGCTCATATCGAAAAATTCTATACTCCAGATAATATCGTTATCGTGTTTAGTGGCAACATTACGACGGATGAAGCAGATAAATTAGTTAAAAAATATGCGCTTGATAGATTTAAAAGGAACGAAAAAAACGCTACCGTTATTAAAAATTCGTGTCAAACGCATGCTTTTAAGGAAAGAGTTAAAGACTTTGAGCAATCAAATATTTGTTTATCTTTTCCCTCAATTGCTATGGATGATGAAAACTTTGGACTTCAACGCGCTCTATCTGCCGTTATGGGTGGAGGAATGAGTTCAAGGTTATTCCAAGCAGTACGAGAGCAGAGCGGTCTTGCGTATAGCGTTTATACTTCGCCGTCCGCGTATAAAGACACGGGTATGTTTAATATTTACCTTAATATAAGCGAGAAGAATACGCGAAAAGCGCTTTTAGCAGTTAAGGAAGAGATTGATAAATTTCTTAAAGATGGAATTACTGATGCTGAACTTGAAAGAACGAAAGTGCAACTAAAGGCTTCGCTCGTATTTACTAACGAAAACGTTCAATCTATCATGATTGCAGGCGGTAAAAATTTAGTTCTTTCGAACGTAATTTTTGACGTTGACGATAATATTCGTCAAATTAATGAAGTTACGAAGGATACTTTAGATGCGTTTGCGCGTGAGATTTTTGATTATACTAAAATGAACGTAGCATACGTAGGAAAGAAAACGGAAGTTGATATTATTTCGGTATTTAATGAATAAGGAGAAAAATTATGGATAAACTTGAGAAGATTTTTGAGATGCAAACCGCTCTTGACGGCTATATCGTTGAACAAAGAAACCTTAACTATGAGCCTGACGAGTGGATACAAAAAAGATGCCTTGCTATGATTAGTGAATTAAGCGAGGTTTTGGATGAAGTTAATTTTAAGTGGTGGAAAAACAAGAAAGAACTTGATTATCCAGCAATTAAAGAGGAACTCGTTGATATATTACATTTCTTAGTTGGTATGTGTATTAACGCAGGTATGACTGCTCAAGAGATGTTCGATATATACTATGATAAAAACAAGGAAAACTTTGATAGACAAAACGGGCTTTCTAAAAAGAAAGGTTACGAACTCAAAGGTAACAAATAAATCGACCTTTATTTTAACCGCGTTGTAAAAAGCGCGGTTTTTTAATTTAATTTTAAGGCTCAAATAATTGAAATTATTTTATATATATGTTATAATATAAGTAACGAGCATTATACGAGGTGGCTACTTTGGAACAAAAAAAGTATTCCGAGCGAAAGAAAGCGGAAATGGATAGTGCGAAAAGTGAAACCATAGGCGTTATATCAATAATTATAACAGCCTTTGTTTTGGTGTGTCTTCTAACTTCTGATTTATTTCTTGGCGCGGTTGGAGAAATTATTAAAAACGTTACGCTTGGTCTTGTGGGATATTCTGCATACCCTATTTTGTTGTTTTTCTTCGTTTATGGAATTCTTAAGGTTAAAAAGGTAAACTCAAGCGTTCCCGTTCGCTACATTGTGTTGGGAACTATAACCGCCGTGCTAATTCTCGTGATTGCTCATCTTATTTCTGCTCCCGTTTTTGGTAGTATGGGAGAATACATAGCCAAAGTTTATACCGATAAGACCTCCATCGGTGGACTTGTGTTTGGATTTTTAGGGTACTGTTTCGTTGCTCCGTTAGGCGCGATTGTTGGATATTGCGTGCTCATTGCGCTTGTGGTTCTTATGGCGTTTTTTATGCTTAAAAACGCTTTTAAGATTTCCGTTGGGGAGCATAATTCTAAAAGCGACAAAAAAGGTGAGAGCGTAGGCGGATTTTCTGCGCCCTCTAATCCTAACGGTCTTTTCGTTGGCACGATTATTCCTACTGATGCGCGTTCACGCGAAAGTTACGGATTTGACGATATAAAAGAGAGAGACGACGCTTTGCCTGATATGGATAGAAGAGTCGTTGAACGCGTTTACGATTACGAGCGCGCTCGTAGAATTTTATTTGAAGAAAATAAGACTGCTTATCGTAATTTTTTGCCCCTCGATGCCCAAGCGGCTCCGTCAGTAACTTCATCTACCCAACAAAAGAAAGAAGAGCCCGTGAGTTATCATCACGAAGTTCCCGTTCCTGCGCCTAAGAACTTTGAGCATCATTTCGTTCCGGGTGAAATTGTTAACGGCGATGCGGTTTCAGAGAGAATGCAAGAAGAGTTGACGGTTGAAGAGCCAAAAACAACGAGCGTAGAATCGCAACCTACCGCTCCTATTTATACTTCACCTACCTATACGACTCCTTCTTATACTCCGCCCCAAACTGCGCCGATTGCGCCTAAGACTGAACCTAAAAAATCCGAAGTCTTTTATAATCCTGCTCCTATCATCAACGGCGACTATTACGTTGAAGGCGAGGATGCTCCTACCGTTGAGTCGATGCGTATAGATTATTCTACTTCTACTTTTGAAGCAAGCGTTCCCACTCAGCCGGAAACGATTGAGGAAAATACTGAATCTACCGTTCCTTTTGAGCCTATCGTGACGCAATCTCCTATTGAGGAAAGTCCTTCGTATATTGACGAGCCTATCGTTGATGACGAGGAAGAGGTTGATGATCAATATTCTTACGATGACGAGGAAGTGGAAAGCGAGCAATTAGAAGATGATACGCCCGTTGAGCAGACTGACCCTATTGTGGAAGAAGATTACGTGGACGAGGAAGAAGAAACGATTGAAGGTAGTATAACGATTGAAAGTGAAGAGGACGGTGAAACCGAACTTTCTCGCGCGTTTGAAGAGAGTACTACTTCGTTTAGAATTATTGATGAAGTTGAAGACGCTAGTGAACGCGGATATAATAATCCTAACGATACTACTGGATATTACGAGCATATTGATATAACGCCGACTACGCCCGTTGAACCCGTTGCACCTCCCGTTCAAGAAAAGAAAGAGACATTTGAAGAGCGCGTTGAAAGTGTTTCGAGAAAGATGACTTCTTCTCGTAAGACTGAAGAGGGACAAATTGATATAGAAACCTTTATGACTGCATCCGCGTCGCAAAAGGACAAGGACGAGCCTAAGCCCAAGCCCAAAAAACGCATTAAATACACTGCGCCTCCCCTTGACTTGCTTGTTACTGAGTCCACACAGCCTGAGCAAAATCCTGATGATAATCAAGAAAAGCGTGAAATTTTGGAAGAAACCTTGCGTGAACTTGGTGTTCCTGCTACGGTAAGCAATATTACGATAGGTCCGGCAATAACGAGATATGAACTTGATATGCCTCCCGGAATGAGCGTTAGAAGAATGGAGTCGCTTGCTCCCGATATTCGTTATAACCTTGCAAGCAAAGGTCAAGTGCGTATCGAGTCGCCTATACCCGGCAAGAGAGCGGTGGGTGTCGAAGTGCCAAACGATACTATTTATACCGTTGCGCTTAAGGATATAATCGGGTCGAAAGAGTTTAAAAATTCGCCCTCGCCTCTTACGATTGCGCTGGGTAAAGATATTCAAGGTAACGTAATGATTACACGTCTTGAAAAGATGCCCCACCTTCTTATTGCGGGCGCGACTGGTAGTGGTAAGAGTTCGTGTCTCAACTCGTTGCTTATCAGTTTACTTTATAAATCTTCGCCTGATGACGTAAAACTTATTTTGATTGATCCTAAGCGCGTAGAATTTACGGCGTACAGCGGACTTCCTCATATGATGATAGCGAACGCGATAACTGACGTAGCGCAGGCTATTAACGCATTTAAGTGGGCGCACGACGAAATGGAGAGAAGATACGTAACTCTTCAAAAGAAGGCGGTCAAAGAGATTAACGAGTATAATAATCTTCCCGAGGTTAAGGAAGGTCTTGAACCCAAGATGACTTACATCGTCGTGGTAGTAGACGAACTTGCAAATCTTATGATGGCGTCCAAGGAAAATCAGAAACTTCTTGAAGAAATTATTATGGCAATCGCATCAAAAGCGAGAGCGGCGGGTATTCACCTCGTTCTTGCAACGCAACGCCCTTCAGTAAACGTTATTACGGGTACGATTAAGGCCAACCTACCTTCGCGTATAGCGTTTGCCGTAACGAGCGCGCAAGATTCAAGAATTATTCTTGATAATAACGGCGCCGAATCGTTACTTGGTCGTGGCGATATGTTATTTGCGCCTCTTGACCAAAGCGAAGAAACGCGTATTCAAGGCGCGTACGTTGATAATCCCGAAGTTAAGAGCGTTGTGGAGTTCGTTAAGACGAATAATCCCGCAGACTACGATAAGAGTTTTGAAGACAGTATTATCGTTAAACAAAGTTCTGGTGGCGGAGATAAAGGCGGTCTTGACGATACGATTAGTAAAGAACTTTTTATGGACGTCGTTCGTTGCATAATTAAATGTGGAATGGCGTCGAGTTCGATGATTCAGCGTAGATTTAATCTTGGATTTAATAAAGCGGCTAAGATGATTGACCATCTTGAAGCGCTTGAGTTTGTTGGACCTCAAAATAATTCTAAACCTCGTGAAGTTTACGTTACTAAAGAGAAGTTTAAGGAATACTTTGGAGAAGATTACGAATAAACGGTAGGACGATTATGAGTAAAAAAATTGCAGTAGTGTCCCTTGGTTGTGACAAAAATCGAGTGGATACGGAACAAATGTTATGGTATTTAAGCCGTGGTGATTATGAAATTACCGCGGATTATGCCGATGCAGAAATCATAATCGTAAACACCTGTGCATTTATTGAGAGCGCAAGAATTGAAGCAATAGATACGATCTTAGAAATGGCTACTTATAAAGAAAGTGGAAAGTGTCAAAAATTGATTGTAACTGGTTGCTTGGTAGAAAAAAATCGCGCTGAAGTCATAGAGGGTTT
This sequence comes from Pumilibacteraceae bacterium, assembly GCA_045532295.1. Taxonomy (GTDB): domain Bacteria; phylum Bacillota; class Clostridia; order Christensenellales; family Pumilibacteraceae; genus UBA10677. Next base: position 229,549 of record JAZSFP010000007.1, read on the forward strand.
TCCCGAAGTTGACGCTGTTCTTGGAGTTGACGAGTACGAGAAAATTCGCGCTTGTATTGAAGGTGGACAACCTGACGAAAAGGGCAATGGTAGAGTTCTTACTTCGCCCCCACATTACGCTTATTTACGTATTGCGGACGGTTGCGATAATAAATGTACTTTTTGTACTATTCCGTCCATTAGGGGCAAATATCGTTCAGTTCCTATTGAGAAAATTGTTGAAGAGGCAAACGATTTTATTACCAAAGGCGTTAGCGAATTGATTTTAGTAGCGCAAGACGTTACGGCGTATGGTAAAGATATATACGGTGAACCTTCGCTAATTAAACTGCTTGAAGAACTTGTAAAAACTGACGCTAAATGGATAAGGCTTTTATATTGCTATCCTGAACTTGTTACCGATGAACTTATTGATATGATAGCAAGCGAAGAGAAGATAGTTAAGTATATTGATATTCCTATGCAACACGTGTCAGATACCGTGCTTAAGCGTATGAATAGGCGCAATAAAAAGCATACGGTAGAGGAAATTTGCGACAAACTTAAGAAAAAAGGCATTGTGCTTCGTACGACTTTTATGGTTGGTTTTCCTGGAGAAACGGAAGAAGAGTTTAATGAACTCGTTGAGTTTATGAAGGCTTATAAGCCTGAGCGTGTAGGCGTTTTTGCTTATAGTAAGGAAGCGGGTACTCCGTCTGCAAAAATCAAGGGGCATTTAACTAAGCGTGAGAAGATACGTAGAGTTAATATTATAGGTAAGTTGCATCTTCAAAACGCAATTGAGTTTTCAAAAAGGATGATAGGAAAAGTAGTTGACGTAATTTATGAAGATATTGATTACGAACGCAACGCTTTTAGAGGAAGAACTCAATTTGATGCGCCTGATATTGACTGTGTAGTTTATTTTACGGGTGAGTTTGCTGACGTTGGTAACGTATATAGAGTTAAAATTACTGACTATGATGAATATGACTTGATAGGAGAGATTGTATAATGAATTTACCGACTAAAATTACGATCGCAAGAATAATACTAATACCGTTTTTCGTTGCGGCGTATATGATTGATTTTCCTTTCCATAATCTTGTTGCAACGGGAATATTTATCGTTGCAAGTTTAACGGACTGGCTTGACGGCTATATTGCTCGCAAGTACAATATGGTTACTACGATAGGAAAGTTTCTTGACCCCATAGCCGATAAGGTGCTTGTGTCAAGCGCGCTTATCTTAGCATCAACGATTGAAAACGTTTTTCAAATCTACATTATTATTGCGACGATAATAATTATTGCAAGAGAACTTGTAGTTACTTGTTTTAGAACGATTGCAGCATCAAAGAACGTCGTTCTTGCGGCGGATAAAATCGGCAAAGCAAAGACGGCTACGCAACTCGTGGGATTATCTTTCTATCTTGCGTATCCCGCGTTTGAACTTATTAGCGCGCTTGCATCGGAAATTATCTTGATTATAGGTTTTTCTTTCTTGATGATTGCAACTCTTTTAACTATCGTTTCTGCTTGTAATTATATTATAAGAAATGCAGGCGTATTTAAAGATGAGAAGATAGAAGAAGAGGCGGTAAAAAAGAGTGAATAATCTTTTGGAAAAACTATCGTTAGTTTCTAAAGAGGCGTTTGACCTTTTGAAAAGTAAAGGTCTTACTCTTTCGGTTGCTGAATCTTTTACGGGCGGACTTATAGTTAGTTCCTTGATTAAATATGAAGGCGCAAGTTCTGTCGTTAAGGAGGGAATCGTGTGTTATACGCACGAGGCAAAACGTTTAAGATTAGGCGTAAAATCTTCCACGATAGAGCAATTTAGCGCAGTCTCTAAAGAAGTTGCAGATGAAATGCTTGAAGGAATTTTGAGGTCTTCATTAAACCCTGATTGCGCGATTGTAACAACTGGAAATGCAGGTCCAGGGGTGGAGAAAAACTCAAAACGAGGGGATACGTATATTGCTGTTTTTGCAAAAGGTCAAAAGTTTTTAATAAATAAAGTGATTTACGGTACGAGAGAAGAAAACATTCTTTTAGGCGCAATTATAGCGTTTGAAACGCTTATTGAAATAGTAAAAAAAATATAAGAGGTATATATTATGGCAAAGAAAGAAAAGACAGGTGTAATCGACGTTAATATGTCTAAAGAAGACAAGGCTAAGGCGCTCGAAGAGGCTATTGCTCAAATTGAGAAAAGTTTTGGTAAGGGCGCAATTATGCGTATGACCGACGCTAAGGTTGATAAGGTAGACGTAATTTCTACTGGTTGTCTTGCAATCGACCTTGCGCTCGGTATAGGTGGTATTCCCAGAGGAAGAATTATCGAAATATACGGACCCGAGTCCAGTGGTAAGACTACGCTCTCTCTGCATATTATAGCCGAGGCGCAAAAGGCAGGCGGTAACGTAGCGTTCATCGATGCTGAGCACGCTCTCGATCCCGTGTATGCAAGCAAACTTGGTATTAATCTTGGCGACCTCTACATATCTCAGCCTGATAACGGTGAGCAGGCTCTTGATATTACCGAATCACTCGTTAGAAGTGGCGCTGTTGACGTCGTTGTAGTTGACTCCGTTGCGGCGCTTACTCCTAGAGCGGAAATTGACGGAGAAATGGGCGATAATCACGTAGGTCTTCAGGCTCGTCTTATGTCTCAGGCTCTTCGTAAACTTACAGGCGCTTGTAATAAGACTAAGACTGCTATTATTTTTATTAACCAGTTGCGCGAAAAAGTAGGCGTAATGTACGGCAATCCCGAGGTGACTACGGGTGGTAAGGCGCTTAAATTTTATTCCTCGATTAGAATTGACGTAAGAAAGGGCGAGGCCGTAAAAAGTGGCGCTGAAGTTATCGGCAATAAGACTAAAATTAAGATCGTTAAAAACAAGATGGCTCCTCCCTTTAGGGTTGCCGAAGTTGAGATTATTTACGGCAAAGGTATAAGCGCTGAGGGTTCGTTGCTTGAACTTGCGCTTAACTTTGATATTATTCACAAGAGCGGCTCGTGGTTTAGTTACAACGATGAAAAACTTGCTCAAGGTAAGGACGCTACTCGCGCTCTTTTAGAGCAAAATAAAGAACTTTATGCTGAAATTGAGCAGAAGGTTAGAGCCGCTGCGCTTAATAATGCGGATATGCTCGAAATTGATGAAAGTAGCGACGAGAGTGATGACGAATAATCTTGTCTAACTGCCTTGTATCCCTTGACATTTAATTTAATTTATAGTATTATATAAGTAGGTAGAATTTTCTGCCTACTTATTTGTTTTTGAACTGAACGGTTAGACGAGAACCACAGGTTTTAGTTACAAATATATTCATTAAAATTTTATAAATATCAATTTAATTAGGAGGACTATACACAATGATTTCAACTTTATCATTGCTGTTTTGTTCCGCCATGCCCATTGGTCTTGCAATCGGTATTGCTGCAGGCACGCTCGTCGTTGGTGCAATTGTAGGATATTTCGTTCAAAAAGCTATTTCCAATAAAAAATTAGGTGATGCGAACAAATCGGCAACTAAGATAGTGAGTGATGCTATCGCAAAAGCAAAAACTCTTGAAAAAGAGGCACTACTTGAATCGCGTGAAGTGATTCACAAAGAGCGCGTTGAATTTGATAGAGAAGTAAGAGATAGAAGAAGTGAACTTACTCGCTCTGAAGCGCGTATTCAACAAAAGGAAGAGACGCTGGAAAAGAAAGAGGCGACTCTTGATAAGAAAATCGAAACGATTGAAGAGAAGAAAAAGGAACTTTCCGATAGAGAACGCCGTATAACTGAAAAGCAGGCGCAAGTTGACAAGGCTCACGAAACGATGATTTCGGAACTTGAGAAAGTTTCTCAGATGACCAAGGAAGAAGCGAAGGGTATTCTTATTGCTAACATCGAAGACGAGGCAAAGCGTGACGCCGTTAAACTCGTGCGCGAAATTGAGGCTCAAGCGAAAGAGGACGCCGATAAGAAAGCGAAGGATATCGTATCTGCCGCAGTTCAGCGTTGTGCAGTTGATCACTCCGCTGAAATTACCGTATCTGTCGTAAGCCTTCCCAACGACGATATGAAAGGTAGAATTATCGGCCGCGAAGGTAGAAATATTCGCGCTCTTGAGAACGCTACTGGTATTGACCTTATTATTGACGATACGCCTGAAGCGGTTGTTCTTTCTGGCTTTGACCCCGTTCGTCGTGAGGTCGCTCGTATTACTCTTGAAAAACTTATTCAAGACGGAAGAATACATCCTGCTCGCATTGAAGAAATGGTAGAGAAAACTCGCCGCGAACTTGACCAACAGATTAAGGAAACTGGCGAATCTGCTATGTTTGAGGCAGACGTATTCGGTATTCATCCTGATCTCGTTAAACTTCTTGGTCGTCTTAAGTATCGTACAAGTTATGGTCAAAACGTACTTCGCCACTCTATCGAGGTGTCGCATCTTGCAGGAACTTTAGCATCAGAACTTGGCGCTAACGTTGAACTTTGCAAGCGAGCAGGTTTACTTCACGATATAGGTAAAGCGGTTGACCACGAAGTAGAAGGAACGCACATTTCTATCGGCGCTGATCTTGCAAAGAAATATAAGGAAAATAAAGACGTTATTCACTGTATTGCCGCTCATCATAACGATATCGAGCCTCAAACTGTTGAAGCGGTTATCGTTCAATGTGCAGACGCTATTAGCGGAAGTCGCCCCGGAGCAAGAAGAGAGTCGCTTGAAAATTACGTTAAGCGTCTTGAAAAACTTGAGGAGATTGCAAATTCTCACAAGGGTGTAGAGAAGTCGTTTGCTATTCAAGCAGGTAGGGAAGTTCGTATTATGGTTAAGCCCGAAGTGGTTGATGACGCGGGAACGCTCTTCCTTGCTAAAGAAATTGCTAAGCAAATAGAAGCGGAGATGGATTATCCCGGTCAAATTAAAGTCAACGTAGTTCGTGAAATGCGTAGCGTAGAGTATGCAAAATAAATAATTAAAAGCGCGATTTTTTCGCGCTTTTTCGCAATTTAACGAAATTTTAACGAGGCAATTATGGATTTTACTTTTAAAAATCTTACTTTTAGGATTTATGACGAGCGTATTTATCTAATCGGTTTTGGAGATATGCTATACGGTTTTGAGGGTGAAAAGTTAGTTCTATATTCTTTTGCCGAAGTTCAAGTTGCAGGGGAGATTCGTTATCCTCAACTTGCTAACAAAATGACCTTTACTTCCGAAGGGAATAGGCTTAAATATTTTGCTCATAGTATTGATAAAGACACGCTTACCGTCGTCCAAAAAAGCGAAGTGGTTGAAGTTACTACTACCTTCGTTTCGTTTTGCGACACTTCGACGATTAGGGTTAATACTTCCGTTAAAAATATTGCAAACGAGCCTATCGTTTTAGAGGAGGTTTCTGCGATTAATTTAACCGGTTTTGGGAGAAAGGGCGTTGATAGTTATAAAGATTTGGAGTTTTATAAGTTTTACCAAAGTCATAAGGCTGAGTGTCAACCCAAAAAACTTTCTTTCGAAGATTACGGTCTATATAAAGTCAAGGAAGATACTTTTAAGAAAATTTCTTGCGCAAACAGAGGTAGTTGGTCGACAAAGGAAGAACTTCCTCAAGGAATTATCGTAGATAATAGTAGTAGCCGTGCGCTTATGTTTCAAATTGAGTGCAATAACTCTTGGTATTATGAGATTTCCGATAAGGTTTTTCGTTACTACTTAAGTTTGGGTAGCGCGAGTTTGACTAATTGTTTTTGGTCTAAAATCCTTGCTCCAAACGAAGAGTATAGTACCGTTTGGGTAAGTATTGCCGTCGCAGATAGCGTAGAAAGCGTTATCAGCGAGATGACGAAGTATCGTCGTCATATATGTGGAAAATGTATTCCAGATGAAAGTTTGCCTACGATTTTTAACGAATATATGCATCTTTCTTGGGATAGTCCTAATGAAGAGCGGACGAAACGAGTTGCTAAAGCGGTTGCTGAACTTGGCGTTGATTATTACGTAATAGATTGCGGTTGGCACAACGAGGAACCTGGCGAGAAGATTTACCCTTACGTTGGACAATGGAAAGAGAGTAAAACGAGATTTCCTTCGGGGCTTAGAAAAACAACTGATTATATTCGTTCACTTGGTATGAAGGCTGGACTTTGGATTGAACCTGAAATTGTGGGAATAGAGTGCAATGAAATGCTTGATTATTACGACGACGATTGTTTTATGCAGAGAAAAGGTAAGCGCATAACGTCGTGTCGTAGATATTTTCTTGATTTTCGCAATAAAAAAGTTGTTGATTATATGAACGAGTCAATTCGTCGAATGGTTGAAGACTACGGCGCGGATTATATTAAAATGGATTATAATCAAGACTGTGGCGTAGGAACTGACCTCGATGCTTGCGAGTACGGTGAGGGACTTGAAAAGGCTAATATTGCTTATTTTAAGTGGATTGACGGATTAAGAGAAAGATTTCCTAATGTTTTATTTGAATCTTGTTCTTCTGGCGGAATGAGAATGGATTATAAAACCCTTTCGCATTTCTCTATCGTATCCACCTCCGACCAAATTTCCTTTTATAAATATCCTTGTATTGCATCAAACGTGCTGTCCGCGGTTATTCCTGAGCAAGCAGCCGTTTGGAGTTATCCAGTCGCTTGGACGGGGGACGTTGGTGATGAGGGGGAAATCGATAAAGCGTGGGTAAAATGCAGAATTACAAAAGAGAGAGTTATTTACAATATGGTAAATAGTTTTCTTGGGAGATTGCATCTTGCGAGCGATTTGACGCTTTTAGATGAAGACAAACTAGTTCTCGTTAAAGAGGGTGTTGATTATCATAATAAACTTGCTCAAATTAAGAAAGTTGCGTTACCCGTTTTTCCGCTTGGTTTTGCAAGTATTGAGTCTTCATTCATAGCATCTGGATTTAAATATCTCGATAAAATTTATCTTGCCGTATGGAATAGATCGGGGAAGAGAAAAGTACTTGTACCCATAAAAGATAGGGTTAAAATGGTAGAAATAACTTATCCATTAAACAATTTAAACGTTTCTATTGATACCGTTCAAGATGGAATTTGCGTTAATTTTACCGAGGATATTCAAGCTCGTTTTATTGAGATTACAGTTGAGTAAATTGTAAAACAGAAGGGTACGTATATGCCCGTTTTGAAAAATCAAAGTTTTTAAGGAGTTAATATGTTTAAAATTTTAATAGTAGAAGACGATATTAAACTTCGATCTTTATATACGAAAGTATTGTCGAAACACGGCTATGCTATCGTCGGTGTTTCTAATGGAGAAGAGGCAATGGGCGCTATGGATACTGACTACTACGATATTATTATATCGGACGTAATGATGCCCGGTATGGATGGATACGAGTTTGTTCGCAATATTCGCGATAGTGGATATATGACTCCAGTGCTTATGATTACAGCAAAGGCTGAGTTCGACGATATGCGCCTTGGGTTCTTGTCCGGTGTAGACGATTATATGGTTAAACCTATCAACGTTAATGAAATGGTTATTAGAGTTGGCGCACTACTTCGTCGCGCTCAAATGATTAACGACAGGCGCCAAGTAATAGGTGACACTGTGCTTGAGTGCGACTCACTTACCGTGATAACGGAGGGGAGCAGTATCGTTTTGCCTCAAAAAGAATTTATGTTGCTTTATAAGATGGTATCTTTCCCCGGTAAGATTTTTACTCGTCAGCAAATGATGGACGACATCTGGGGATATGAAAGCAATAGCGATACGCATACCGTTGACGTGCATATCGGTAGACTTCGCGATAAGTTTCGTGATAACGCAGACTTTGAGATTGTTACCATAAGAGGTATAGGCTATAAGGTGGTTAAGAAATGAAAAAGCGATTTAGTAAAAGATTTGATGCTTGGAAAAACTGGAAACGCCCCGGATTCCAGTTTTACTTCGTTCTTTTCGCGATGATTGTAATTATGTTCACTCTGTGGATATCGGGTGGACTTGCGTATTTAATAGATTGGATTGTAGGCGACGAGGTTGAACTCCCAACGCTATTAATTATGCTTGCGTTTAGTTTATTAATCGGGTGGGTTCTTTCGTTTTTCATTAGTTTTTTCTTGCTTAAACCTATTGACGAACTTCAATCTGCTATCAAAAAAGTTACTGACGGCGATTATACTATTACGGTAAAAGAGAAAAAACTTTTCGACGAGATTGAAAATATTAACCATAGTTTTAATATTATGGTAAGCGAACTAAAAGCGAACCAAAGTATGCAGGACGAGTTCGTTTCAAACGTCTCACACGAATTTAAGACTCCGCTTGCAGCAATTGAGGGGTACGCAACTTTACTTCAAGATAAAACGCTAACGGACGAAGAGCGTGACGAATATACGCGAGAAATAATTTCGACGACTAAGTCAATGAGTGAACTCGTTGGTAATATGCTTTTGCTCTCTAAAATAAGCAATCAAGTCATTGATTGCAAAAAAGATGAAGTTTCCATAGACGAACAGATAAGGAAGGTAGTCGTTCTTCTTGAACCGAAGTGGACGGAAAAGAATATCGAATTTGACGTTGATCTTGATGAGATTACCGTTGTGAGTAATGAGAATTTGCTTGCAAACGTATGGCGAAATCTTGTTGAAAATGCAATTAAATTTAGTCCAAACGGCGGAAAAATTTCGCTTTCATTGAAGTTAGAGGATGATAAAGTAATTTTTAAAATTTCGGACGAGGGAGAGGGGATTAAAGAAGAAGAAAAAGAACATATTTTTGAAAAATTTTATCAATCAGATACGTCGCATCGTCAAGAGGGAAACGGTTTAGGACTTTCTATCGTGAAGAAAATTATAGATATTTTCGGCGGTAATATCAACGTGGAAAATATTGACGAGGGTGGATGTCGTTTTACTATCGTAATTCCCTGCTAATTATATAAAATTACCGTGGCTAATGTCGCGGTTTTTTTCTTTTCTCAACAATTGTTGAACTTAAGTTGACTTAAAATTGAAGTTTAACATTTATAATGTTAATATAATAGTGTCGAATAATGTCGAAAACTGTTACGGATTAACTTTTGAGAGGAAAAAATGGATACTGATATCAAAACGATTAACGGTAAATTGTTTGAAAGATTGCTTACCGTTGCGGCGATGAATCTTCAGGCAAACATTAAAGAAATTAACGATTTAAATGTATTCCCCGTTCCTGATGGGGATACTGGTACTAATATGTACGCAACTCTTGCAGGCGGTGTCGATTTTCTTCAAAAAGAGATTGATGATGATATCGAGCAAAAAGCAAGCGCTCTTGCTGAGGGTATGCTATTAAACGCAAGAGGCAATTCGGGCGTTATTTTGTCACAACTTTTTTACGGAATATCACAAGGTCTTTTGGGAATTAAAGTTGCTACCATTTCCGAGTTTTGCTATGCTCTTCAAAAGGGCGTTGAGTATGCTTATAAATCGGTTTTAAAGCCGGTTGAGGGTACTATTTTGACTGTTGCAAGAGAGGCAGTTGAAAAAGTTTGCGAAAAAATGGACGAGGAAGATAATCTTGAGCAGTTTTTTATTGATTATTGTAGAGAACTTAAGATTTCGCTTGAACACACCCCTGAACTTTTAGAAGTTTTAAAAGAGTCTAACGTCGTTGATAGTGGTGGAGCGGGTCTCGTTTGTATCGCTGAGGGTTTCTGTAAAGCAATTTCTGGTGATGACGTTCAAATTGAGGTTGCAAGTACGGTTTCTGAAAGTAAGACTACGGATATTGCTTTTGACGAAGATAGTAAGATGGATTATGGATATTGTACTGAACTTTTAGTGCAATTATTAAATGAAAAGAACGGTGTTAATTCGTTCAACCTTGACGAATTTCGCGCGTTTCTTGCAACCGTTGGCGATAGTATCGTAGCGGTTAAAAGTGGAAGTAAAGTTAAAGTTCACGTTCATACGATGACGCCTGCCGTTGTACTTACTGAGTGTCAAAAATACGGAGAATTTATTTCGGTAAAAATTGAAAACATGACCGTTCAGCACAATAATATTATCGTTAGCGAGCCTAAGAAAGAGAAAAAGGTAAAGTGCGCGATAGTGGCGGTTGCGTCGGGCGACGGTTTTGGGGAACTTTATAAGGAAATGGGCGTTGATTATATTGTTTGTGGCGGTCAAACGGATAATCCCTCTACTGAGGATTTTCTCAAGGGTTTTGAGGAGGTTAATGCGGAAAATATTATCGTTCTTCCCAGTAATAAGAATATAGTGCTTGCTGCAAAACAAGCGGGCGACTTATTTAAAGATGCCAACGTAATCGTAGTGCCTGCTAAAACCCCTCAGCAAGTATATTCTGCTATGGCTGTCGTTGTTGACAAGAACGATATTGATATGACTATTGAGAGTATGAACGACGCTATTGAAAACGTTCAGAGTTATTCAATAACATACGCAGTGCGCGATGCTCATATTTCTGGCGTAGAAATAAGGAAAAACGATTATATGGCTTTCTGCGACGGCGATATTTTACTTGATGATCCCGATAAGATTAACTGTTTCCGTAGAATGCTTGAAAAAGCGGAAGATATTGAGGATAAAGAAATTCTTACCGTTTTCTATGGTAAGGAGGTAAGCGACGAAGAGCGTGAGGCTATTGCGGAAATAGTAGAAGAGGTTTGTCCTGGTATAGACCTTATGGAATATGACGGCGGGCAAGATGTATATCCGTTCTTGATCGCTATTGAATAAAAAGGAGAAGGATTATGAAAAGAAAGGTATTCTGTACTTCAACCGGTTGTCTTGAGTATGCGCCTAAGCGTTATCTTGATGAGCACGATATTGGTATTTTTCGCGTTCGCGTACTTTTTAAGGGTAAAGAGTATTTAGAGGGTGTTGATTTAGATCCCGTTCAGTTCTACGAAGAACTTGAAACCTATAAAAACGACATAAAAAACAATCTTCCCAAGACGGCTATGCCTTCGCGTGAAGAAATTGAAAGCGCGTTTAACAAATGTATTGAAGAGGGCTACGATGAAATTTTTGTAGTTGCGATTAGTTCTGGACTTGGTGGAACTTATAATCTTATTAGGCTTATCGGTGATGAATACGCTAGCAAAATTAAGATTAACGTAATTGACGCAAGAATTACTTCTTTTGGTGAAGGATTGCTTGCTGTTAAGATATCTGAAATGATTAAGAAAGATCTGTCCACTGAGCAAATTTTGAATGAAGTAGAGTGGATGAAGGCTCGCCAGCAACTTATCGGTATTGACGGCAAACTTGATTATCTTATTTATAACGGAAGACTAAAGGGCGGTAAGGCGTTCTTTGGTAAAATGTTCTCGATTTGTCCTGTTGTACACTTTAATACTGACGGCGAATGCGAGAGTATGTGTACCGTCAGAACGCAGAAAAAGGCGCTTGCTCGCGCGTGCGAAATAATGAAAGAAATTATCGGTGACAGAAAAAGTGAAGACTATATTCTCTTCCATATTTATACTGGTCCTTCGGTTCTTAAAGAATTAGTTGAAATTGAAAAGAATTACGGAATAGAGTGCAATCACGAACCCGTAATAATGTCTCCGGTGAGCGGTTCACATAACGGTCCTTGGCTTGCTGCGTACGGTTATCTTCCTTTGAGAAGAGAGGATGAACCCCTTGAATAAGTAATTGATAATAAGTTGGTTTAATCGCCAACTTATTATTTTTTTGATAATATTTAATTAAACAGTTCATCTGTTATAATTATTTATAATGTTGTGTTAATGTTGATATCTATTGGCATTATAAAAAGTTATGTAGTTCTCTTTTAGATTGACAAAAAATTGAAAGTGGTATATAATTGTATTGTATTTTAAGCAAAAGAAAAGCATTTAGATGTATAAGCAATTAAAATCAGGGAGTAGTTATGTATTATTTAAAACCGTCTGAAGCAATATATACTGGAAAAGTGGCGGAAACAGTTGATTTTACAATTGTAAAGCAACTAAACGATAAGAATTTATGGAAAAAATTTGCTAATCAATTTCGTCTTAGATTAGATAGTAATGACTTGGGTTGGCGAGGCGAGTATTGGGGAAAAATGATGCGCGGTGGATGTCTAATTTATAGATATTCTGGCAATGAAGAATTATATGAAACGCTTACCTTTGCAGTTGAGGAATTATTAAATACAATAGATGATTTTGGGCGTATTTCGTCGTATACGGTTGAAACTGAATTTTCAGGATGGGATTTGTGGTGCAGAAAGTATGTTTTAAGCGGATTGCAGTATTTCTATTCAATTTGTAAAGTTAACGAATTAAAAATACGAATAATTGTTGCAATGGAAGCAACAGCAGAATATATTCGTGAACATATTGGTGAAGGGAAAAAGGATATTTGCAATACTAGTAATTGTTGGGGTGGGCTAAATTCTTGCACTATATTAGAGCCGTTTGTTGAACTGTATAAGTTGACGGGCAAAAAACAATATTTGGAATTTGCAGAATATATAATTCGTAGTGGTGGCTGCAGTAGTGGAGATATCTTTTCTTGTGCGGATAAGGAAGGTGTTTATCCTGCGCAATACCCAACGACAAAGGCGTATGAAACTATGTCTTTATTTGAAGGACTTTTGTCGTATTATGAAGTAACAAAGAGAGAAAAAGATATTAAATTAGTGCAAAAATTTGTTGAAGATGCCTTTTTTATGGAGCATTCTGTTATTGGTGGATTGAGTGGCAGAGATGAACTTTTTGATGGCTTTTATGCAAATCAAACAGAAAAACAAACAAAAGTAGTGCAGGAAACTTGTGTAACAGTAACTTGGATGCGCTTGCTTGCTCGTTTGTATTCAATTACGGGCGAAGTAAAATATATTGAAAGGATTGAACGTTCGGGACTAAATGCGCTTTGGGGTAGTTTAAATACGGAATGGAATACTCATTATAGTAGCATTGTAAAGCGACAAGTTGCACCTTTGCCGTTTGATAGTTATAGTCCATTAGTTTATGATAAGCGCGGACAAGAGGTTGGTGGATTTAAGATATTGGAGGATGGTAGTAATTATGGTTGTTGCGCTTGTATTGCATCTGCGGGCGTGGCATTGATGCCATTGCTTGCCACCGTAAAGGAAGATAATGGTTTTACCATAAATTATTATTTTAATGGAAGAATTAAATCGACTTCGCCGCTTGGAAATTCTATAAATATAACGATAACGGGAAATTATCCCGTTGACGAAAAAATTAAAATATATGTATCTTGTGAGAATGAAGAAAGGTTTGTTTTGAAATTTAGAATACCGTCTTGGACTGCAAATGCAAAAATTTTAGGAGCGGTAGGCATTGAGGAGAACGGATATTTTGTAGTTGATTGTGTGTGGAAAAATAATGAAATCGTATTGAATTTTCCTATGCGTTTACAAAAAGAACTATTAAACAATAAAACTGCATTTATTTATGGACCGATAGTTTTAGCACTTGACGAAGGAAAAGGAAATAGATGTATTGATAATGATATTTATTTGGTTGATGAGGATGGAAAATTTTACCCACCAGAGAAAAATGAAATAATTCGTTATTGCGTAAGAAGAATAGGAGGTGATGATTTAATATTTACCGATTATTCTTCTAGTGGTAAAAATTGGGCAAATTCCGACGATAAAATAAGTGTTTGGTTAGATATTAAATAGCGAAAATAGAATATGGTTGTAAATATAAGTGTGGTTGTAGTTTTTTTGGGGTTTTAGTTTGACATAACGGCAATAGTATTGTATAATAATATTGCCGTTAAATGCAAAATTTATTAATAACTCATAAAACGCGTGTAGTAAAGAAAAAAGCCCTAAAACACTTGTTTCAAGTGAATTAGAGCTTTTGGCAGGGGAGACGCGATTCGAACACGCAACCTACGGTTTTGGAGACCGCTACTCTACCGTTGAGCCACTCCCCTTCAGTCCTTAATTATTATATACGAAAATTTAAAAATAGTCAAACGAAAAGAGGAACATTTATGAAAAAATATAATATTGGTTTTATCGGATATGGAAATATGGCGCAAGCAATCACCTCTGCGCTTGTTTCTGAGAGCGCAAAAGACACTTTGAAGGCTTTTGGTTATAAAATTCGAGTTGCAGTTTCTGACGTTGATATTGAAAAAATTAGTTCTGCGCCTTCTGAAATTGCGACTGTTACGGATAATAAAGCGCTCGTAGAGGCGTGTGATATAATTTTTGTAGCCGTAAAACCGCAAGTGGCTAAGGGCGTTTTAGCGGGACTTGATTTTTCAAACAAGATAGTGTTTTCTATTATGGCGTCGGTTTCTCTCAAAACTCTTGCTGTTTTTACTGATAATAAAGCAAAAACGCTTGTTCGTGTTATGCCTAATTTAAATGCGAAAATCGGTTCGTCGTATTCTACCTTTTGTCTTGATGGTGATGATGAAGAGGCTCGAAAACTTGCCGTTGCTCTTTTGTGTACTTTTGGTGAAGTAAGGGAACTTAAAGAAAGCCTTATGAACGTTTCCACGGGTTTGAGTGGTAGTGGCCCTGCTTTTGTATTTAAGTTTATAAAGGCGTTTTTTGAGGATGCAAAAAAGAACGGAATATCTGATGACGTCGCTCTTGATATGGCTATTGCTACCATTATGGGAAGTGTTGCGCACGTTGCAACCAAGCGTGACGAGGGCGATTTGTCGCTTGATTTGCTTGTAAAGTCCGTGTGTAGTAAGGGCGGAACTACTATTCAAGGCGTTAATTATTTAGATGAAATGAATTTTGAAGATATCGTGGGGGGCGCTATTGATAGGGCAATTGCGCGCGCAGAGGAGATGAGTAAAGACAATGAAAGAGGTTGAGATTTACACTGACGGCGCGTGTAGTGGTAATCCTGGAGTAGGTGGCTGGTGCGCAATTCTTATGTATCGCGGAGCATCTAAAACCATTAGTGGATACAATAAAGACACTACAAATAATAGAATGGAACTATTTGCGATAATTCAGGGATTAGGTGCGCTTAAAGAGCCGTGTCGAGTGAAGATATATAGCGATTCTGCGTACGCTGTTAATTCGATAAATAGTGGTTGGATTGAGAGTTGGCGCAAAAATGGTTGGAAAACTGCTGATAAAAAGGAAGTAAAAAACGTTGATCTTTGGACTGATTTGCTTATAAGAATGCGCGGACACGAAGTTGAATTTATTAAAGTTAAAGGTCACGCTGACAATGAATATAACAATCTTTGTGATAAACACGCTCGCGCTGAAATTGAAACTTGTTTAAAGCATATGAATCCATAGAATAATATAAAAGATAATTCATAAAATAATTATATGACCGAAACGAACTTCAAAAATAACCCTATTAAATCAGGGCTTATAAAGACCGCTATGTCAGTAATATCGCTATTAAGCGTATTTTTGGTGGCGGTCTTTTTGGATAAACTTGGCGCGCTTGTTTATTATTGTGCTTTAATCGTTTCGTGTTTCTTGTTTGTTTTGTCAGTATCGCTTCCTAAAGTGGAAACTGCGTTATATAAACTGATAATTTGTTTAAATATTATAATTTTCGTTGTGCTTGTTTGTTACTTGATTTTAGATAAACTTGATCTCTGGGTATACGTTAGTGATGGTGAAACGATAAGGAAAATGGTAGAGGACGCGGGTGTTTGGGGAATTATAGTACTATTTCTTCTAACACTTTTGGAAGTCGTTGTTTTGCCTATCCCGGCTGCCGTTACGATACTTATTGGAACAGTCTTGTTTGGCCCCACCGTATCGTTTATCGTAAGCGCGCTTGGCACGATTGTGGGGTCAATTATTTGTTTTTGGCTTGGAAGGCAATTTGGTTATCCTTTGGTAAACTGGATAGTGGGAAGAGAAAAGACCGAAAAATACGCCACGCTTTTGGCGGAAAAAGGCAAAATTCCTTTTATCGTAATGATGTTATTCCCGTTCTTTCCTGACGATATTTTATGTATGGTGGCAGGCTTGACGAGTATGAAGTTTTCCTTCTTCATAATTACGGTTTTGCTAACTCGTCCCGTTATGGTGGCGTTTTATAGTTATTTTGGAACTGGTGAAATTATTCCGTTTTCTGGATGGGGCATTCCCGTTTGGATAGCATTAATCGTATTTGCATTATTTGCTTTGTACGTTATTAAAAGGATTATTGAAAAGAAAAAGTAAAAGCCCATCTTGATGACGGGCTTTTACTTTATGCTAATGCAAACTTTTTTGACTTATAAAGTTTGTTGAATATTATTGCGCTTATAGGAATATTCGTGGATAGCACCATAGGCATCGTGAGGAAAATTAAATGCTCTGAACTTCCGCCAAGTGGCATTCCGAAATACACGTTAATCGCATAGGTAATTAGAATTACCTGTAGCATTATAATTACTCTAAAGAAGAGTGAGGATTTTAAACTAAAGTCCATTCTTCTTTTTTTATGCGGATTGACGAAGAAAGATATTGCAGCAACAATGGGAAATGCGAGACAGAAAAGTATGCTAATAATGTAGATATGTAAATCGTATTCCGTATGAACGCCAACGAGGTTTTTAATTATAATATAGGAGAGAAAACTTTCTAATATCATAATTAAGAACAATATTCCGTAGTGGAAAAGTTTAAGTTTATTGCTGTAATAATAGTATTCGCGATTGTACTGGCGCACGGCGTCGCTATCGTGAGTGCGGATTTTTACGTCCTCACCCATTTCACGCAAACTTTCGCTTAATCTTCCAAAACTTCTAACTTGAATATTTTCTCTAACTTCAAGTGAACCTTGCGCAATCATTTCGTCTCTTTCCTGGCGTTTGGGCTTTTCTTGAACTTGAGTTGAGGGTGCGTCTGGCGTATCGATCGTCGACTGCGATTGAACTTTCGTGTCAAATAGCGCGCTCAGTGTGCTCCTATAAGTGTCGTTTGTTGTTTGTTGTTGCGTTGGCGCGGGCGTATCGTATCTTAAGAATTCGGTAGTGGTGGTTGCCGTTTCGGTATCATCTTGCGTTTGTTGAGGAACGGGTTCGTCATCAACCAAAGTTTCTACTGCAAGATATTCATCTAAACTATACGAAGAACCTTCGCTAAATATTGATTCGGGCGTTTCTTGAATTGCTGCGCTAAAAGCAGAATATCCTCCAGGAGAAGGTGTAACGTCTTCGCTCGAACTTTCAGTGTAGGTTGATGCGCTTTCGTTGAGCATATCTTCAATGATAGAAGTGGTAGTTTCTGCTTGTTCGTCTACTGAAGTTGCTACTTCTTCATTTGTGCTTTCGACTTGTACTTGAGAAACGTATTCGCTATTTGTTTCGCTTGTTTCAACAATTTCCTCAGAATGAATTTCTTCAGAGACGTCAGTATTTCTTTTGGGTAGTTCAACGTCGATTTCGTCTTCAGCGTCCACTTCCCTAAGTTCTTCCTCTGAATGTTCAGGGCGCTCAACGCTATCGAGATCGTAATCACGTTCAGAGATGAGTTGATCAATGACGGTACGGGAAAACTCGTATTCATCCTGGCTTTTGATGAATACTTCGCGTCCCATATCGGTGAGAGAATAGTATTTTCTTCTTCCGCCGTTACTTTGTTCACCCCAGTAAGAAGTGATAAAACCTTGACCTTCAAGACGCTTTAAACAACTATACAATGTGGGTTGTTTGAGTATGTACTGACCGTGACTTTTTTCTTCGATTTCGCGAATAATATCATAACCATAACGGTCTCCATTGTATAGAGCCTTAAGAATTATGGTATTAATGTTTCCGCGAATTAAATCGCTATTGATATTCATTGCCATATTTCACCTCGTATAGTAATATTTTACACTATAAATTGTTATTTGTCAATCATATACTATTTGTGACATAGTATTTTTTGTTGAAATTTGTTGTAAATATTCTTGCCAAATTAACTAATATATCGTATAATAATCGTATGGACTACACGATTGTTAGAACAAAAGGTAAAAATATTCGTCTTTTGCTTGATGATAGAGGTATGCTTATCGTTAAAGCGCCTAAGAATTTAACGAAGAAAAGGATTGACGAGATTTTGAACAAGAATACAAAACTCGTTCAAAAAACACTTGAGAAGGGAAAGTATCGAGCGCTTGGATATCAATTTGAACAGCGAGGAATTATATTGAAACTTGGCGAAGAGGTTAAACTGGATTCTGCTGACGCTAAAAGCATTAAGAAATTCTATAAAGCGGGAAGAGAATATCTAAGAAGCAGAATATATGAGTTGTCAAATTCTTTGGGCTTACCATTTGGGGAATTGAAATTTGGCTCTGCAAAAACGGTGTGGGGCACTTGTTCAAAAAATAAAAACATAAGGCTTAATGAAAGGTTGTATTCGTTGCCACCGCATTTAATTGATTACGTAATAATTCACGAACTTGTTCATACGATTGAGTTTAATCATTCGAAAAGATTTTGGGCTTACTGTGAGACGATTTATCCTTATGCAAGAAAATATCGTGATGAATTAAACAAAAAATACACTTGGGTATTTCAAATTTACAGATGAGAAAATTATTAATAAAAAGCAAATATATTATAATTATTGCTATGATCGTTATATCTACATTTCTTACATCGTGCGTGCCGGTGACGATTAGAATAGAGAATTATTCGGAATACGTAAATAATCTTTTCGTATATGAAGTTGATGAAATTGATGTGGATGATGCTGTGGGCTCGCCAGAAGATGGTGTTTTAGATGAATTTATTCCCCAAATAGCGCCTGAAATAGACGGGCTTACGAGAATATCTGAATATCAATATGATGCGGGAATTGAGTTCTTTGGGTCACATACGATTGTAAAGTTGGGAAATAAGACGTATTTAATGGATCTTAATGGTGTTCTTGCTGAAAAATCGCAAAATGAAAGTACATCGTCTGGCATAGTATTCGAGGACTATTTGCTAAAATATGACAAAATTGTAGCGAAAAATGATGGTAAATATGGCGTTTTGGAGTTAAACGGTACGATTGTTGTTGATTTTGAGTATGATAATATTTTGGTTCGCAATAATATAATAATCGCAATAAAAGGCGATAGTTCAAAAATATTTTATAATAATACTTATATTTGTGATGGAACGAAAAGCGCGTATATAGTTGGTGATTGCTTTTATGGCGACATGGGAAAGATATACGAGTTACCCATAAACAAAAGGGCGATGGTTGGAGAATACTTTGTGGTAAACATTTCATCAAATAATATTGCCGTAATTATTGATGACGCAGGAAGGTTTGGGTACGCTGATTATATAACGAAAGAAGTTTTAATTAAACCACAATATTTTATGGCAAATCCAATGAATAGCGATTTTGCTGTTGTGTATGATTTAATTGCTGACGATATTGATTATCCAAAACTTATCTCTTTAAATAACGAACTAATGTATGATTTTGAAAATTTGCTAAATGCCGTTGATTTTTCACCGTACGATATTAATGTTTTTGAATGTAATTATGGATACAATTTATTTACTATACCAAGCAGTAACATTACGGGCGTTATTAAGTATGAAAATGATTTAGCAACCGCAAAAATATTACCGGTTGATTTCTTGCCTTGGTATAATTTCGTATATAATGATTATATTGTATCCGAAGTTCCTATAGATTTCTATTCGTTATCAGAAGAAGAATTTGTTGGAACTAATTATATTGATATTTTGCCAATAAACAATACGCACTTTATTGTAAAGTGTTTGGATGGAAAATATGCGTTGTTGGACAAAAATCTTAATACCGTTGTTGAAAATTGTGATAAAATTTCAAATTACAATGACACAATTTTAATAGAAAACGATGGTAAATTTTGTTATTATAGATTACCGTAAAAAAGGATAGTGGATAAACTATCCTTTTTCCTTTGTTTCAATCGGAATAAGTATTTCTATATATCGTTCTTTTTCCCATATGCCAGGTGGGCGCCAATGCATTGCTACTATTTCTGGAGCGTCTGCGATTGTAAAGTTTGATGATGGTAACCAGTTCGTTATAATTTGTTTGCGTATATTTACGTAATCCACGATAGGTCGTTTTTTCTTTTCCGTTTCAAACACGGCGTAAGTTTGTTTTGGAATTGTTATTATTTCAAAACCTAATTTATCAATAAAATCGACACCAGTTACCGTGGGATTGAATAGTTCAGTTCTCGTCCAGTCGTCAAGGTCGTATGCAACGTAAAAATCATAGCCATCATCGTCAATGTTCGTAATTACCATATAATCGGTTGAATAATCGCGCGATGCCCCAATTAAAAGCCATTGTTTGGCTCGAGTTGTTCTCAAAAATTCTTCCTCTTGGCGAGTTCGTTCGTCTCCGTATGGCACTCCGTAAAAGCGTTTCTTGTATCCAACTAATGTAATTTTGGGTTTTTCTTCGATTTTATATTCCATTTCTGTTCCTCCGATTTGATTGACGATAAGGCGTGGAAATGACTTTAATTTGCGGGAAATTCCAACTTTTGATGGCATAATTCCGTGAAAATTGAAAAAAGCACGGGAAAAACTCTCCGGAGTTTCATATCCGTACTTTAATGCAATGTCAATTATTTTTGTCTTGTTATTTAATAAATCGTGTCCAGCGAGAGTTAATCTTCTTTTGCGAATATATTCACCTAAAGTAAAACCACAAGTAATACCAAAAATTCTTTGAAAATGAAAACTTGACGAGTACGCTTGCTTTGCTACTTCGTTATAATCTATTTTCTCTGTTAAATGATCTTCGATATAGTCAATCGCTTTTTGTATTGCATCAATCCAATCCATTTTGTGCCTCCGCAATTACATTATATCGAAATAAATCATAAAAATCTTGACTTTTTGTGCTGAATCGTAAGTCCAACAGGCTTACTCATCATCATTTTTTCTTAATTTTATGGCGTTTGCTGCTTTTCTGCGAATCTCGTCACTTATTGCGGCGTAATGTTTCTTTGTTGTGTTAACGTCTTTATGTCCGAGGGTTTCTGCAACCACGTAAATGTCTTTTGTTTCGCGATAAAGCGTTGTGCCAAACGTACTACGAAGTTTGTGTGGTGTTATGCGTTTAAGGGGAGAAACGATAGAGCAGTATTTTTCAACAAGTTTTTGCACCGCGCGAACGGTAATTCTTTTTCCTTGTAATGATAAAAATAATGCGTTATGGTCCTGAATTTTTTTTGCAAAATCCGTTTGATTTTTTTGGTGTTCATCTAGCCAATCAAGATAATCTTTGAGCGCTTTGCATACTTCGTCGGAAAAATACAATACAGCACGATTTCCTCCTTTACGAGTAACGCTAATAGCGCATAAATCGAGGTCAACGTCTTTTTTGTCTAATCCGACACACTCACTTATACGAATACCCGTTCCAAGAAAGATTGATAGAATGGCAACGTCACGTTTTTGTGTTCTGACTTGGTAACTTTTTTGACGCTCTGTTAATTGTTCTCCGCTTTCGGCTACGTCTAAAAGATGCGCAATTTCATTGATTTCAAGATACCTAATCGGCTTTTCGTGAATTTTCGGTGTTTCAACTTTTTCTGTAACGTTTGCGGAAATATAGTCGCGTTTATAAAGAAACTTAAAAAGACTGCGAATAGAGGAAAGTTTTCTTTCTTTTGCTGCGTCTCCGCATTTATGCGTTTTGCCATCAACTTTATATGAACTCAAATAGTCTAAAAAAAGTTCAATGTCGTATGCCTTTATTTGTGCTATGTCAGACATAGTAATATCATATAAGTGATTTTTGCCCCTTATTTTATATTTTAATAGGTATTCAAAAAAGATTTTTATGTCCCCAACGTATACAAGGCGCGTTAAAGGAGTAGTCCGCAATTGCAAACTTACAATATATTCGGTAACAAATTCAGGCAATTCTGCGCAAATTTCACGAATTTTCTCAATATTTTTGCTATTTCTTTTATCAAAATATCCTTCGCTCATATATCAATTATAACATAAAAAAGATTTTATGACAAGTTTATTGTAATAGAAAAGAAAATAATCTTATAAAGTGTTTGACAAAATATAACGCGTGGTGTATAATTATTTTTATGGATAGAGATACAGTTTATTTTTACATACCGGAACGTAAATATGTTAAATATTGTGGTAGAAATTTTTATGAATTTTATTTTACTTATATTGATGACGTTTCTGTAGAGTTAATATTATATGCTGATGAATTAGTAGATATTATATCTGTTGATTCTTTGAATTCTTTGACTTCGTTGTCGAAATAGTGCTTATACTATTCGCAAAAGTGTAGTTTTGCGAATAGTTTAGAATATGTGTCTATGAGGATAAATATTTCTCCCCTATTTTGTGTTTGTATGGCTATAGTAAAGAATAATGTTTTTTTAATATTTAATGATAAAAAGCCTTGAAAAAATCAAGGCTATATTTTTAAAATTTTTCTAAAAGGTGTTTAAGCGTCACTTTTGCATGCTCGTATGTTAGCGCCCCTTGTAGATATGCGATATACGGTTCCTTAATTGGAGCGTCAGCGCTCATCTCAATGGATGCACCTTGGACGAACGCTCCTGCTGCCATTATTACTTGATGGCGGTATCCGGGCATATCCCAAGGTTCTGGCACTACGTGGCTATCAATGGGAGAATATATCTGAATTGCTTGGCAGAAATCGATTAACTCCTCTTTCGTTTTGAATTTAATTGAAGTTATAATATCGTTTTGTTGTTCACTAAATATTGGGAGAGTTTCATATCCGAGGTCGCTAAATACTTTGCTAAATAGCGCAGATGCTTTTAGTGCTTGTGCTGTTACGTGTGGCGCAATAAAAAAACCTTGGTAATAATACTGATAACCGTATGCGTATGAGCCCACTTCCATTCCTATCCCGGGTGCGGTAAGTCGACCGGCAATTAGGTCGATATATTTGCTTTTTCCGGCAATGTAACCACCAGTAGGCGCTAATCCACCACCAGGATTTTTAATTAAAGAGCCGATAATAACGTCTGCACCAACGCTTGTGGGTTCTATTTTATCGGTAAATTCGCCATAGCAATTATCCACAACGATAGGTGCATTTGTAATCTTTTTAATTTCTTTAACCGCCTCGCCTATTTCGTTTACCGATAATGCAGCGCGCCAGTTGTAACCTCTTGATCGCTGAATAAATATCAACGCGGGCTTTTTGTCTTTAATTTGCTCGATTGTGCCATCGATATCAATTTTTCCTTCGTTTGTTAAGGGAATTTTATCGAAATTTACGCCAAAATCCTTTAATGAACCTATCCCCTCGCCTTCAATTACGTCCATTAAGGTGTCGTAGGGATTGTCCGTGATGGATAACATAAGGTCATTTGGGCGTAAAAGGCCGAATAATGCTGTTGATATCGCGTGTGTTCCGTTTGCTATAAGTGGCGATACGATTGCGCTTTCAGTATCAAAAACGTCTGCATAGAGTCGGCACAAGGTGTCTCTTCCGGTGTCGTCGTAACCGTATCCATTAGTACCTGCAAAATGCCTTAGCGCAATTCTATTTTCCTTAAAGCCCATAAGGACTTTTTCTTGATTGTATAATGCAATTTCGTCTATTTGATGAAAGCGCTTTTTTAGTGCTGATTCAGCATTATTAATTATTTGTTCAATATTAAGCATTGTTTTCTCCGTGCAAAAAATTTTCTATATCGTTAATTATTAAAGATTTTTGATTTGGAAAGAACCACTCTTTGTTGGTTGCCGTCATGCCACGCAAAAAAGTTAGTTGCCTTTTTGCATAATTTCTTGAAAGTTTTTTAATCTCTTCTTTTGTCGTAATAAGGTCCGAAAAATAGCCGTTAAGGTATTGAATTATTTGTTTGTAGCCGATTGCTTGCATGCTTTGGAAATCTGAAAATTCTTTTAGATTAATTACTTCATCATATAATCCGAGTTCAAACATTTTGTCTACTCGCGCATTAATTCTTTCGTACAGAATCGCTCGCTCGTCGTGTAAAATAATGAAACGGTAGTCAAATTTACATTCACCGCTGTTTGCAATTTTGCTTTTAGGCTTGCCGGTAACTTCAAAAATTTCAAGTGCTCTAATTATGCGTTTAATATCGTTTTTACTAATTTTTTCTGCGGATATTGGATCAATTTCTTGAAGTTTTGAATATACGTATTCGTTACCGTATTCTTCCGCAATTTTTTTCCACTTTTCTCTTACAGTATCGCTGCTTGAAGCATCAGAAAAATTCATTCCATTAATTAATGCGTTGATATATAGACCTGTTCCGCCAACGATTATTGGAAGTTTATTTCTATTGATGATATCGTCGATGATGGGTAAGACTTCTTGAAGATATCGTCCTGCGGAATAGCGTTCGTTTGGCATAACGATATCAAGCATATGGTGTCGAATTCCCTTGGTTTCGATATCGGTAATTTTTCCCGTGCCTATGTCCATGCCTTTGTAAATTTGCATCGAGTCCGCGCTAACGACTTCTCCGTTAAACCTTATTGCTAACTCAACGGCTAAGTCTGATTTTCCAACTGCGGTTGGACCACTTATTATTATGATTTTATCCATTAAACTATTCTCTTGAACCATTTTTCTATTTCGCGACGCTTTAACTTAACTACAATGGGACGACCGTGAGGGCAAAAAAGTTCAGTCGTTTCTGCGCTCATATCGTCAAGTAATTTCTCTATTTCGCTTTGGGATAAATCGTCCTCGCCTTTTACTGCCGCTTTGCACGCTGATTGCATAAGTTTTTCTTTGAAAACTTGAGGCAATAATTTTCCACTATTTGCGGAAAGAAAATCTGAAATAAACGTACGAGTATTTAATCCTGCGCAACAATAAGGAATGGTTTTGAGGGAAAAACCTTGCGAAGTTTTCTCAACGGTAAAACCAACAGAACTTAAAACGTCTAAATTATCCTCGATTATTTCGCTTTCGATGGGTGAAAGGTCAAAGTCGTAAGGTATTAGCATCGGCTGAATTGCTACATTGCCCGATTCGTATTCTGCAACGAGACGGTCGTAAAGAATTTTTTCGTGCGCAGCGTGTTGGTCGATAAGAAAAACTTCGTCATTGCATTCCATTATTATATACGTATTAAAAAGTTTCCCTATTTTTTGTGGTTTGTTTATAATATCAAATGTAATTTGTTTGGCATCTTGTCTTACTGCTGTTGGCTCAAAGAAATCTGAAAAAGATGGCAAACTTGCGTAACTTGGAGAACTTACTCTGCCTTCGTTTTGTAGCGTAACTTTGGATTTGATGACTTTTGTTGAAGGAATATCTAATACGCTACTATCAACGTTTTTCGTTGTTTTGGCCGAAACTTCTTCTTTAATTAATTCGGTTGAAGGCTGGGAGGGCGATGGTGCGGAAACGTTAACATCAAAAGGAATATCATTGGCTGTAGAGGGGAATTTTGGTTCGTTTTTTGAAATGTTAAATGAAAAAACATCATCATCCGTTTCAATTTCTTTTGGTGCAGTTACAGCGTCCATAACTTGCGTTCTAATTGTGTCGGATATAATTTTCTTAATAATTTGAGGTATAGCAAACTTCACTTCCATTTTGTTTGGGTGTACGTTTACGTCAACGAGGTCGTGGGGAACATTTAAATGTAATACGTAGGTCGGGTATTGTCTTTTCATTAAGTATTTTTGATAACATCCGTAAATTAAGTATGAAATTTCGTCATTTTCTACGTATCTTCCGTTTACAATTAGCGTTTGAAAGGACTTTGTATGTTTTGAAAATGAAGGTTTATTGATGTAACCATAAAGTACTATGTCTGACACAGTACTTTCGATTTTAATCATTTTTGATAAATAATCACTACCATATACAGTTAAAATGGCACTTTCGAGTCCTTGTCCGCTTGATGTATAAATGCTTTTACCGTTTGCGGTGTAATTAAACGAAATGGAACTATTAGCAAGAATAAATTTCGCCATAAGATTTGTTATAGCGTTCTCTTCACTGTTTTCCTTTGATAAAAACTTTCTTCTTGCTGGTATGCGACCAAATAAATCTTCAACGGAAACGCTTGTTCCAAACGGCGCGCCCATTTCACCAAAGTCTATTTCATTTCCGTTATCTATAACGTATCTTACACCCATATCATTATCAGTAGTTCTTGTGAGCATAGTTACTTTTGCTACTGACGCTATACTGGGAAGAGCCTCTCCTCTAAAACCAAGAGTAGAAATTCCCTCAAGGTCTTCAATGGATTTAATTTTGCTCGTTGCATGCGGTAAAAAAGCAGTTTTTACCGCCTCTTTCTTAATTCCATGACCGTTATCGGATACTCTAACAAGTTCAATGCCACCGCCTTTAACGGTTATGGATATAGCAGTTGCGCCAGCGTCAATAGCATTTTCTACTAACTCTTTTACGATTGACGCAGGTCTATCTACGACTTCGCCCGCCGCAATGCGGTTAAAGACCGATTTATCTAAAACTTTTATATCAGTCATTATCGAGTTTCTCCTTTAAATCGTACAAAATATCAAACGCCTTTCTTGGAGTTAAGCCATCAAGGTCAATTTCCCTTATGATTGAAATTATCTCGTTATTAGAATTGTTGCTAAAAATTGATAGTTGATAGTTTGTATTTTCTTGCTCTTTTCTTGCGATATCAGATTTTTCTAGTTTTTTGAGAAGTTCTTTTGCTTTTTTCAATACACCTTCAGGTAGACCAGCAAGACCAGCAACTTCAATTCCGAAACTTTTATTTGCGCTACCGCGCATAAGTTTACGCATAAATACGATTTCGCCGTGGAATTCACGAACCGTCATCTTATAATTTTTTAAGCCTTCGTATACGCCTTCAAGTTCCGTAAGTTCGTGATAATGAGTTGAAAACAATGTTTTTGCCTTAAGCGTAGTAGAAAGATACTCCATAATTGCCCAAGCAATGCTTAAGCCGTCAAAGGTAGCAGTTCCTCTTCCTATTTCATCCAGCAAAAGCAAACTATTTGCAGTTGCGTTATCTAAAATGTTAGCAACTTCAGACATTTCTACCATAAAGGTACTTCTGCCCGTGGATAAGTCGTCACTTGCTCCAACTCTCGTGAAAATCTTATCGATGGGGCATATTTTTGCGCTTTTAGCAGGAACGAAACATCCAGTATACGCCATAATAACGATAAGCGCTACTTGACGCATATAAATACTTTTACCTGCCATATTAGGACCGGTAATAAGCATCATTCTATCATCATCACTGTTTAGATACGTGTCGTTTGGAACGAAGTTTTCGTGACCGATTAGTTTTTCTACGACACAGTGGCGACCCTCGGTAATTTTAAGTTCTTTTACCTCTTCTCCGATTATAGGTTTAACGTATCCGATATTCTTTCCCACGATCGTGTGCGAAAGTAAGCAGTCAATAATTGCTAAATTTTTTGCGGAAAGAATAATATCTTCCACTCTTTCTTTAATTTTTGTAATAACGCCCTCAAATAGCGCAAGTTCTCTCGTTTTAGAATACTCTTCAGCATTTAAAATCTTAGACTCAAGTTCTTTAAGTTCCTCTGTTATATAACGCTCCCCATTAGCAATCGTTTGACGGCGAACGTATCGATACGGAACGAGTTCTGCTTGTGATTTTGACACCTCAATATAGTATCCAAAAACGCGATTGTACGAGATTTTAAGGTTTTTAATGCCCGTTAACGCTCGCTCGTTCTCTTCCATTCTCTCAAGTAAAATTTTAGCGTTCTCTTTAATTGAGCGATATTCGTCAAGTTCTCCATCAAATCCGTCGTTAATTATGCCACCGTCACGAGGAATTGATGCGGGCGTAGTCTTAATCGCGGAACAAATCAACGATGCAAGTGCAGAAAAATCAGGAATAGTTGAAGAAAGTTCGCTAATTAAATCGTCAGATAAGGAATTACAAAGCGGTAAAACACTTTCACATAAAACGCTTAAAGAGTCACCAAGAGCACGGCAGTCCTTGGGAGAAATATTGCCGTACGATGCGCGAGTAGAAATTCGTTCAAGGTCGCAAATTTTCGACATAGCATCTGCTAATCTTGTGTAAATGCCCTCATTATTAATCAAAAACTCAACCGCATCAAGTCTACGATTAATTTCTTGCATATTTTTAGTTGGGCGCTCTATCCACTTACGAAGAAGTCTTGCGCCCATACCAGTTGAGGTGTGGTTCATAAACCAGTAAAGCGATCCTTTCGTTTTGTTATCAGCAAAAGACGAAGTAAGTTCAAGAGTTTTGCGCGCGGCAGAGTCAATGCCGAGATACTCGTCGGCATTTTCAAGTTCGGATTTGTTTAAATAATCCAAAGTGCGTTTTTGCGTTTTATTTAAATAGTCAATCAGCGCACCAGCGGAAGATACGCAAAGGTCTTTATTTGCAATGGTTTTCCACTCTTTCATTCCCGATTTGAGAGTTTCAAGCGCGGTTTCATATTCAAAAGCGCTTTCGTTATACGCGCTAAAAGGACAAACTCCCCCGAATTTGACGAGAGAAAGATTAACGGACTCTGCGAGCATATTGCCGTTACATATAATTTCTGAAGGCTTAACTCTTGATAAAAGTTCGTTTAAATGCAAGCCTATTTGCGCGTCAAATTGAACGTGATTAAACTCACCGGTAGAAATATCAACCCAAGAAACACCTACGGATGAACCACTTAAATAGATAGACATTAAGTAATTATTATAGGTTTCATCGAGCATTTCACTATCAATTTTGGTTCCCGGAGTAACTTCGCGAATAATTTTGCGCTCAACTATACCTTTTTGTTCGCCAGGCTTCGTAACTTGTTCGCAAATAGCAACTTTGTAACCTTTTTCAAGCAGTTTAGCAAGATAGGTATCCGCTGCGTGATACGGAACGCCACACATAGGCGCGCGTTCACTTAAACCGCAATCGCGACCAGTTAGCGTAAGTTCAAGTTCTCTACTTGCCGTTATTGCATCGTCAAAGAACATCTCGTAAAAGTCGCCCAAACGATAAAAAATGATTGTATTTGGGTACTGTTCCTTGATTTTCATATATTGCTGCATCATTGGTGAAAGAGCCATATTAGTCCACTAATTCTCCTTTGAGTTGATTGTTCTTTGTTCCGATAATTTTAACGGTAACAAATTTTCCCACTAAATTTTCCTCGCTACTAAAGGAAATTGCCTTTTCACACGAAGATTTTCCTTTCGCTTTTCCACTTTTCCACTCATCGCATAATACTTCAAAAGTCTTACCTACGCAACGCTCAGCCTCTCTATTCCCAATTTTAAACTGAATGTCGATAAGTCTTGAGATTCTATCTTTTTTGATGGCCGTGGGAACTTGCTCCATTTTATCCGCAGGAGTCCCTGAACGACGAGAATATATAAAGGTAAATAAATTATTATAGCCAACTCTATTTACCACGTCTACCGTCTCGAGAAAGTCCTCTTCCGTCTCGGTTGGAAATCCTACCATAATATCGCTTGAAAGTCCAACGGTGGGAATATACTTGCGAATCATATCAATTTTTTTAAGATAATCCGCTTTGGTATATCGACGATTCATAAGTGATAAAATCCTGTCGCTACCCGCTTGAATGGGGAGGTGTATAAAATCAGCAAGTTTATCGGTTGACGCAATAACTTTTACTACGTCTTCAGAAATATCCTTAGGATGCGAAGTCATAAAGCGTACTTTATACTTATAGTCAAAACTTGCAACCTTTTCTAAAAGTGATGCAAAATTTACGTTCTCATCGCTTAAATCGTTACCATAAGAGTTAACGTTTTGTCCAAGCAAGGTAATTTCTTTATAACCTTCATCAAGAAGACGATGAACGTCGTCAAGTATATTTTGTTCGCTACGACTACGTTCTCTTCCTCTAACGTAGGGAACTATACAGTAGGAGCAAAAATTATTGCATCCGTACATAATGTTAACCCAAGCGTTAACACCACTCGTGCGATATATCGGAACGTTTTCCACTATTTCGCCTTCGCTGTCCCATACTTCACCGATATACTTTTTAGAGGAAAGCATATCAAGGTATTCGGAAAATTTATGGAGATTATGCGTACCAAAAATTATATTGATAAACGGACAGCGTTTTTTTAATAATTCTTCCGCTCCTGGCTTTTGAGCCATACAACCACATACAGCCACCTTAAGGTCTGGTTTGCTCTCTTTAAGTTTTTTTATAATGCCAAGATTGCCGAGTACTCTGTACTCAGCCGTTTCGCGAACGCAACAAGTATTAAAAACTACTATGTCACAATCTTCTAATTTTTCCGCTTCTTCGTAGCCTTTTTCGCGCAGTATTCCGGCAAGTTTTTCCGACTCGTGCACGTTCATTTGGCAACCGTATGTATTTATAAAGTATTTTTTGCGCATACTGCCTCCAATATAACATTATAACTCATTTCTTAAAAAAAGTATAGTAATTTTACTAAGATTTTTGTTTTTTAGCGTTTTTTTGCGTATATTGTAAATACTACCTTTATGAAGAAAATTTCATCAATTATATTAAAGATAGGAATTGCGCTATGTGTTTTGTTTGTTTCGTTTATTCTGTCTCTTTTTATATTATTAGAACCGGCAGTCAAAATTAACGGCTTTATTTCTCTCGATAAAAATAGACTACTCTCTTTAACTCAAACTACCGAATTTTTAGATAATAATGGAAATTTGATAAACGGCCAACGCGTCTTGAGTCGTTCGTTACATACGGATATATCAAATTTATCTGATTATACGCTTAATTCCTTCGTGGCAATTGAGGACAAGCGATTTTATTCGCATAACGGAATTGACGTGATTCGAATGATTTCCGCGGCAAAAAATAATATACTTTCAGGTGGATTTAAGGAAGGCGCATCAACTATTTCACAACAGTTGATTAAGAATACGCACCTAAAAAACGAGAAAACATTATCACGAAAAATCCAAGAAATTCGTATCGCGAGGGAACTTGAGCGCGCATACAGCAAGGAAGAGATCCTATCAATGTATTTAAATATGCTATATTTTGGCGATGGAATTTACGGCTTAGAAAATGCATCAAGAAGTTTTTTTGATAAAACGGCGTCATCGCTAACGCTTTCTGAAAGCGCTTTACTTGCTGGTATAATAAATAATCCTTCTCTATACAGCCCTAGAAGGCAATACGATAAGGCTATTAAACGAAGAAATTTAGTGTTAAAGCGTATGCTTGAGCAAAATATGATAACTAATGAACAATATTCATATTCGTTAAATGAGAAGATTAACATTAAGAAAGATAGACACGCATCGGATTTTTACTGCGATAGCGTTAAAAGTGAACTTAAAGAAATACTTGGAGGATTTAGTGATGAGGTTTTTGCTGATAATCTAATGGTAGAAACATATCAAGATTTTATTTTACAAAATTACATTGAAGAGTTGATAGAAAATAATTCTGTTGATGATACGTTTGTGAGCATAATGATTTCAAAAAACTCAGATTGCTCGATTGTTGCAGCGGCAAGCAATGCCTCTACTGATTTATCAGAATGTCGCCGTAGTCCTGCGTCGACAATTAAGCCGTTTTTATACGCGTACGCAATGGAAAAGAATTCCGTATATTCTTGCACTCCTATATTAGATGAAAAAACTAATTTTGACGGTTGGTCGCCGTCGAATTTTAATGACAAATATTATGGATGGACTGACGTTGAAAATAGTTTAATTCACTCGCTTAATATACCTGCTATTAAAATTTTAGAACAAAACGGCATTGAAAATTCAATAAAATTTTTAAGAAAATTCGGTATTAAGTTGGATAAAAAAGATAATTCACTTCCCATTGCTCTTGGTAATTTTTCTAAAGGCGTTACACTAAAAGAACTTTGTTCTGCGTATAGCGTATTTGCGAATTATGGAACTTATAATAAGTGTAAATTTATTAAAAAAATAACTGACCAAAATGGAAATACAGTATTTTTAGACAAAAAAGATAAAAGAAAAATACTTTCAGAACAAACTGCATATCTTATGACTAACATATTGGAAAAGTGCGCAAAGAACGGTACTGCGCGCCAAGTGGGATTTTCGAATTTATCCGTTGCAGCAAAAACTGGAACGGTTGGAACGCCTAAAGGAAATACTGATGCGTATTGCGTATGCTATACGCCCACGCATACGATTGTTGTTTGGATGGGTAATAACGGAAAATTTATGGAAAACAAATATTCAGGTGGAACTCTGACTGCTAAAATCGTGAGAAAAATCGTTGAAAAACTTAATTGTACTGATGTTTTCAAAGTACCTAACGGGTTGGTTTTTGCAGATATAGACGAAAAGGAAAGAATTTCTTCACACAAAGTTTTACTTGCTGGAGAAAAGACTCCAGTCAAAGATAGAAAAAAAGTTCTATTTGATAGAAAAAATATGCCACGGAAGTATTCAAAATCCGCGACATATATAGAAAATAATTCGATTTTAGATGATTTTAATAACTTCGAGATTATTGATAGCATCGTCGATTAAGTCGTCGATCCCACTCATTCTACTCTCTTCTCTTTCTGCTCGTTTAATTGAAGGGTGAGTTACGGGTGCGTCGGGTAAAAATACCGTACAGCAATCTTCGTATGGGAGAATTGACGTCTCAAACGCTCCGATTTTCTTTGATATTTCAATGATTTCATCTTTATCCATACCTATTAACGGACGAAAGACGGGAAGAGCCTTAATCATTGAGTTCGTAACGGTAATACTTTCAAGCGTTTGGCTTGCTACTTGTCCTAAACTTTCTCCATTAATAATACATCCACAACCGCGTTTTATTGCTACTTTTTCTGCAATACGCATCATAAATCTACGCACGAGAGTAATCATATACGAAGTATCACAAGCGCGATGTATTTCTTCTTGAATTTTTGTAAATGGAATACAAACGAGATTAATTTCACCAGTATAATCGCTAATAATTTTTGCGAGGTCAATTACTTTTTGCTTTGCAAGTTCGCTCGTGTAAGGGTATGAGTGAAAATGTATTGCATCAATTGAAAGTCCTCGCTTTGCCATCATATATCCTGCTACGGGACTATCAATACCACCAGAAAGCATAAGCATTCCTTTTCCACCGCAACCAACGGGCATACCTTTTGAACAAATGATTTTATCCGTATAAACGAATGCCCCACCATCTTCACGAACGTCTACGTTAACGACGAAATCGGGATTAAATAAATCAACGGTAAGGTTATGAAATTTTGAAAGAAGAACACCGCCAACTTTTTTTGATAGTTCAATAGAGTTAAGAGGAAAGGATTTGTCTGCTCTATTTACCGTAACCCTAAAAGAACCTTCACTTTTGCATATGCTTACTGCAGTGTCGCAAATTGATTCAACGGTGGATTCGCATCCAAGAGCAACGGAAATAGAATGTATACCAAAAACTTTTTGCAAACGCTCTATAATATCGTTTTCCACTTCAGGACTGTAATTTTCAATAACGTAGCGACTTCTTTTGTATACGAAATCGTATTCAATGCCCTGAAGTTTCGTTTTGATATTGTTAATTAATTTATTTTCAAAAAATCTACGATTTTTGCCTTTTAGGTGAATTTCACCATATCTAATTAGAATTACGTTAGCCAATTTTATGTCCTCTTAATTTTTCAATATTCTGCTTTAGTATCTCAAGTCCTCTATCCACTTCCTCTTTCGTAGTAAGCGGAGAAAGGCTCAGTCTCAACGCCCCGTCGATTAGTTTTTGACTTAACCCCAATTCATTTAGCACGCGATTTCCACTATGATGGCTGGAGCAAGCAGATCCTCTGCCGATAATTAATCCGTCGTCGCAACACATCGTTTGAATAATTTCCGCTTTAGTGCGTTCTGCGCAAAAGGCAATAATATGGTTATTGTGTGGACAATTTTCACTTAAAATAGTTACGTCGGGTATTTCGTGGAGTTTTTTTACGATAACGTCACGCAGTTCTTTTACTCTATTATTCGACTGTAATTTTGAGTACTCCTCGCTTGCTACTGCAAGGGCAACGATTCCCGCAACGTTTTCCGTTCCAGAGCGCATTCCGTTTTCTTGTCCACCACCAAAAATTAATGGACGTATCTTGATTTTTGACGATATATACAAAACTCCGATGCCTTTAGGTGCGCCTATTTTATGTCCGCTAATTGAGTACATATCAACTCCAAGCGCTTTGACGTTATTGTTTGTTTTAAGGTATGCCTGCACGCCGTCGGAGTGAAAAATAACTTTAGGATTCTTCTTTTTGATAAGCGTAGAAATTTTACTTAAGTCGTTAATTGCGCCTGTTTCGTTTGATGCGTGTATGACGGAAACGAGAGAAGTGTTTTCATCAACTAATGAAAGTAGGTGATCGATGTCCACTCTTCCATCGGGAAGAAGTTTTGCAAACCGAACGTCAGCACCTGAATTTTTCATATTCTTCACGCACTCGTAAACACAAGCGTGCTCACCTAAAGAAACGACGATATTGCCTTTTTTGTTTTTAAAACCACAAGTTAGTGCCCAGTTGTTCGACTCAGTAGCGCAAGAGGTGAAGAAAATTTCATTTTGAGCGCAGTTAAGTTTTTGCGCAATAATCGTTCTTGCCGTATTGATTTTATTTTTAATAATAATACCATTTTTGTAAGTTGACGAGGGATTAAAGTAATCAATGGAATAAACTTCTTCCATTGATTTTATTGCGCTGTCAAATACTCGCGTTGTTGCTGCGTTGTCGAGATAAATTATGCTATTCATCGGTCTTTGTGCTCTTCTTTTGGAGTTGAAATAAGTGGGTTTTAAGAGAATCATCGAGCACGCTTATAGGAAGCGCCTTTTTTAATTCAAGTAGAAATTTTTCGTCGGTCTCAATGATAATCAATTTCTTTTCGCCACCATCGTTTACGTAGAAGTAAATAAGATCGTTTTCTTCGCAAAAAGCATTGATTTGCTTAACTTGTTTATCTGCGCTATAACGGTCAAAACTTTCGCTTTCAACGAGACCCACTACTGCAAACGACGCCATAGTGAGTTCTAAAAGTTTCTTTCGCTTTTTTCTGTTCAAAACTTTTACTATTCTAAAAGTATCGCCAAGCAAATAGTAATCGTATTCGAGGTTGAGGTTTGTTAAAAGTTTGTTTGCAAAAATCAGCAAACAAATAGGTGGCGCAAACAAGAATAGTATTACTAATACTACTCCTAAAAAATCCGCGCCCGAAAAATCGACAAAATTAATAAATATAAACGACGAAACGACTATCCATACGATTGCAATAACTCTGACAACGAGAAGAAAAACGTTACGCTTTTTGTGTTTATCGATGCCGTTATTTGTCACGTTCTTTTCGTAATAAACTTCCATACTACCTCCTTGGTGCGCTATAATTATAACATAATTTTAAAATAAAAGAAAATAAATTAATGGCATTTTAACTATTTTATTTAATCGTTGCAAACGTTACTCCGGTTTCACCTTCGCCATAACGCCCATAACGATATTCAAGAACAAAAGGATGTCCCTTAAGAAAGGCCTGAATGCCTTTTCCAAGCGCGCCTGTGCCTTTACCGTGAACTATTCTTAAGATTTTTGCGTCGTCCTCGTTTGCCATTGATATAATATAAGGTTCAATAATTTCGATAGCCTCGCTAACGGTTAAACCCAAAACCTTAACTTCTCTTTCGCTAAATCCCGAACTTGCCCTCTCCCCATAATTCGTTTTAGGTTTTTGTGGCGCGCTTCTTTGTTGTGTTTTTTTAATAGGTTTACCGAGTGCGGAGAAAGGAACCTTGGTTCTAATTGCGCCCGATTGAACTTCCACTTCTTTTTTCTTGATGTTTACGGATTTAATCGTTGCAGTAGTTCCGATGGTTTTAACAATTACTTCTATTCCAACTTTAATTTCATTTTCTCTTAAAGTATCGCACTCAACTTCAATAGGTGTCATATTTAATTTGTATTCAAGGTCTTCAAGTTCACTACGAAGTTTTTTAGCCTGTAAAATTGATTTTTCATCAGCAATGCGCATAAGTTCTTTCATTTCATCAATAATTTCATTTGCGCGTTCAGTCGCTGATGAAACGAGTCTTCTGGTTTCTGCTGCAGCGTTATTTTTAATTCGTTCTTCCGCTGCGGATAATTGAGCCTTCCTGCTTTCTACTTCCATTTTTTCAAGAAGAATCGCATTTTTAATTTTCCTCGTTTCTTCAAGTTCGTCGGTCGCTTCTTTTCTAATTCTTTCCGCGTTGCGCAAAATCTTTTCAAATCTAATTTTTTCGTCGCTTAAAGCAGAAATAGCGTTGCTAACAACTTCTGGATTTAGACCCAATCTTTTTGCCGTATTTATCGCGTTACTGGTGCCAGGCATACCTAAAACGAGGCGATATGTCGGTAAAAAGGTATCGTCATCGAATTCCATACACGCGTTTTCAACGCGTTGGGAAGATAGTGCGTATTCTTTTACTTCGCCGTAGTGTGTGGTTAAAACCGCAGAGGCTTTCTTTGTTTCAATAAACTTAATAATACCTATTGCAAGCGCTGCGCCTTCACTTGGGTCGGTTCCACCGCCCACCTCATCTAATAGCACTAACGAGTTTTCGTCCATATTTTCAGTAATTTCTACGAGCGATTTAATATGTGAGGAAAAGGTACTCAATTCGTTTTCAATACTTTGCTCGTCACCAATATCACAGTAAATATTCCCGTATAAAGGCAATTCGCACTCATCGCAGGGTAAATACAACCCGAAATACGCCATTAAACACAAAAGCCCAACCGTCTTAAGACAAACCGTTTTTCCACCCGTATTTGGTCCAGAAATTAGCAAAATCCTCTTTTCGTTGAGCATAATGGTGACTGGTACGACTTTATTTTTATCAATAAGAGGATGGCGCGAATTCTTAAAAAACAATCGTTTCTCGCTTAAAACAAGAGGTACGTTACCCTTAATTTTTGTAGAATACTTCGCCTTGCATAGTACTCTATCGACTTGTATGCATGCGTTTTGCAATAAATACAAAGCGTCTATTTGTTGAGCAACCCTTGCTGTAAAATCTCTTAAAATATTCTCTACTTCCGCCTGCTCTTCCGCAATAACTTCTTTAAGTTCGTTATTCAATTCAACGATAGCAAACGGTTCTACGTATACCGTTGAACCAGTTGCGGACTTATCGTGAACAAGACCTTTTACTTCTCCTCGGCATTCCGCTTTAACGGGAAGAACATATCTGCCCTCTCTTACCGTAACAAGATTATCTTGCAAAAACTTTGACGAGTCGTTGTTTTTTGTATAAGAAAGTAGTTTTTCCTTGAGTTTGGCATTAAGATTTCGAAGTTTTCTGCGAAGTCCGTAAAGTTTATCACTCGCCTTATCGCTCATCTCAGTATCACTCAATATGCAGTCGGTAATATCCTTTTCTAATACTCTATCAATAAGAATGCAAGAAGTAAGTTTTTTAAGTTCAACAATATCTTCCGGAGCATCTTCAATTGTGGTTCTTGCGATTCTGGCGCTTTTGATAACTCGCGCAACTTTAAGCAATTCACCCATTGCAAGAGTTGAACCTATTCTTGATTTTTCAAGTATTTCATCAATTTCATCAAATTGCATTAATGGATTGATTAAGTGGACGTTAAGAAGTTTATATCCCTCCTGCGTTAAAACAAGATTGCGTTTAATTTCTATAATATCAAACGAGGGAAGTTCTTCTATGATTTCATCTTTTGTACGCAAAGAAACTGCGCAACTTGCAACCGCGTCGCGTATTTTATCAAATTCAAGTAATTTAATTGTTTTATCGCTTATTATCATATCAATTTTTTATTAAAATATCCTCTCGTATAGGGTTTTTGATAATCGCCACTATTTAATTTTTCAAGTATCTCATTGATTTCTTTTGCTGAAAGTCCAACCAAATCAACAAAAGTCTTTTTTATGTGCTTATCCAATAGATTGATGGGAACACAGTTAAGCATTTGCGAGTAACAATAATATTCCCTATAAAAGTGCACGGGAAAAATATTACCATTTTCATCAGTATAATCCAAGTCGTCTTCACTGTCGCATGCAATACATTTACCATAGACAGTCTTTTTTGGGCAATGAGCAAAGGTCATTACTGGCGCTCTTCCAAACGCGTAGACGAAATTATTGCCGAAATTTTTACCATCATACTCCAACGACATAATGGCGTTTGACACCAAATCAGGGTTTACTATATTCATACCAATACCCATAAGAATTTGTTTATTTTTAGCAAGTGATAGTCCGTAGATATTGTTTACTATGACTTTGCTTACTGCTGAAAATTTTAATAACTCTTTTAGCGTATTAATATCATTTCCGCGAGCAATATTGGGTAGTGTCAAATAAAGTCTATCAGAATATTTTTCAAAAACAGGCAACAACTCATCAAAATCGTATTTTTTAGGAAAGAGCGCAACGGCATCGCAAAATTCCAACAGTTTTTCAATTAAATCAGATTTATCAGTTTGAATAATTCTTTGCTCGGCGATATCGGTATGAATATATGCAGATTGTCCCCCAAGAGCAAACAATGAATTGACACTTAAAGCCTTATCACTCTTACTTTCATACAATTTAAGTATTTCTTTATATAGTTTTTCATAAACGTTTCTGCGAAATGCATTTAATAGTGATTTAGGCGCAAAGTAACTACCGTAAATCTTGACGTCAATACACTTTAAAACAAAATAAGTATCGCCAGTTTTATTAAAGCACGCTTTGATATCATCGGCAGTTAGTGCTCTATTTTCGGCAGGA
Source organism: Pumilibacteraceae bacterium (assembly GCA_045532295.1). GTDB lineage: Bacteria > Bacillota > Clostridia > Christensenellales > Pumilibacteraceae > UBA10677. Next base: position 268,202 of record JAZSFP010000007.1, read on the forward strand.
CTAATAATTGATTCTAAATGTTCAATTTTTACACCGTTTTCGCTTATTGCCGTACACTTAATTGCCTCACCATTGAGGAAAACCTCAATATCAACACCCAATCTTCGCTCTTGAAGTGAAATGCGCTTACTTAATTTTTTATCGGAAGTAAGGTGAACGTCATCCCCCACTTTAACCTCCCCAACAAAAGATACTTTGTTGGAATTCTCGGATATCAACGCAGAGCCAACCTCAATTCCGTTACGTAAAAACTTAATTCCATCGCCCAAGACAAAAGAGTGTTCCGTATCAATTTGCGCAAACTTTCCTTGAATCTTATGAACTCTACCGATTTTAACCCCTATATGACCTTGGGTTTTCGTGTAAATTACACTTTCGGTGGGGTTATTTAAATAACCAATACAATAATTTCCCCTATTGTAAGTTCGTTTTAATTCATCAAGATAACCCCTATCCCCCGATAACAGCGCGCGATAATGTCTAACTGCCGACGCTACGTATTCAGGACGGCGCATTCTTCCCTCAATTTTAAGTGAAGTAACGCCAGCATCAATCATTTCTTGTAATTTATCGCTAAGGTTAAGATCCTTGGGCGATAAAAAATAACCGCTTTTATTTTTGTAAATATATTTCTTTCTGCAAAACTGCAAGCATCTTCCGCGATTTCCGCTGTTTCCGCTCGCCAAAGAAGACATATAACAATTACCGGAAAAAGCAACACACAAAGCACCGTGAACAAAAGTTTCTATTTCAAGATTCGTATTCTCTTTAATTTTCTTAACGTCTTCAATAAGGCACTCTCTTGAAAGTATTATGCGCTTAACTCCTAATGATTGTGCAATTAGAGCCCCCTCGAGATTATGTACGCCCGCTTGAGTACTTAAATGGACGATTATGTCAGACATAGTACTTCGCAAATACTCCAAAAAGCCTAAATCTTGCACGATTATCGCATCAATTTTTGCTTTTTTACCCTCTATTACTGTCTCAAGTGCTTTTTCATACTCAGATGGTTTAAGAATAGTATTTATAGCAAGATAGACTTTTACCGAGAATAAATGACAGTAGTTTATCGCATCTTTCAATTCTTCTTTAGTAAAATTTTCCGCTTTTGCACGCGCGCTAAAAGATGACGCTCCAAGATAAACCGCATCTGCGCCATTTATAACTGCAGCCCGCAAGCATTCCATATTGCCTGCGGGCGCAAGTAATTCAATTTTTTTATCTATAAAACCCACTATTTAACGAAGTTTTGCATCAAACTTCTCAACGAGCGCGTTTAACACGGCGTTCATACACTCTTGAATCTGAGTGTCGACAAGCGTCTTTTCATCTGAACGAAGTTTCAAACTAAACGCAACACTTTTGTATCCACTTTCAATTTGTTCACCTTTGTAAACGTCAAATAATTCAACGCTTTCACAAAGGGGACTTGCGGATTTAATGCAGTTAATCATTTCACCAACGGTATATTCATCTTTAACGATAACGGCAAGGTCTCTATCAACGATAGGAAATTTTGGAAGAGACGAGAATTTTTTCATACCCTTTTCATTGAAGATAAATCCACTTAAGTCAATTTCAGCCAAATATACGTCTTGACTTACACCATATTCGTCCGCAACTGAAGGATGAATTTTACCAAACGAACCAAATTTAACACCGTTGTTTATAAGGTCTGCGCTCATACCAGGATGAAGATATGTCGCAACGGAGCGTTGAATAGTATAATCTACGTCAGTTAAAACTGCAGAAATTGCACTTTTGAGAGTATAGAAAGTTTCATTTTTACCCACGAAAGCAACGCATAAGGTATCACGCTCTTCAGGAAGATTTTCAAGCGGTAATTTTTCGGGGATATACGCTTTAGCAATTTCAAAAAGCCTAAAGTCGCCGTTCTTTCTACTTTGATTAGTGTAAACGACGTTAAGCATACTGCCCACAAGTTGAGTACGCATTACAGCAAATTCTTCACTTAACGGATTGATAATTTCAATTACGTTCCTCTCTTTAGCGTTAGCAGAAAAGCGAAGTTTATCAAACTGCTTACGATTAATAAACGAATAAGTACAACACTCGTATGCACCAAGAGAAACGAGTTTGTTTTTAATAGTCATTACGTTCTTTTGTCTAACAGTAAGACCGCCAACGGTAGGACGAGCGTCTTTAATAAAATCTTCAGTAAGCGCGTCGTAGCCGTAATATCTAATAATTTCTTCCGCAAGGTCAGTGTAGTTGTCAATGTCTTCCCTAAACAAAGGAACGGAGCATATTATGTTTTTACCTTTAGTCTTTACACCAAATTCAAGCAAACGCAAAATTTCAACCATCTTTGCGCCGTCAACTTCAATACCGAAAAGACTATTGATTTTATCTACGGAAGTCTCAATTACTTTAATCTCCGGCGCAGTTATGCCGTCTTCAGTTTTAAGAGCGGTAACTTTACCAGCCTTAAGTTTATCAAAAAGAGCAAGGGCGCGTTCTCTACCCATTTCAACACTACTCCAGTCAACGCCCTTTTCGTATCTTGCTGAAGAATCAGAGCGAAGTCCGAGAGCGCGAGAGGTAGAACGAATACTTTCTTTAGCAAAACGCGCTGCCTCTAAAAATACAGTGTTAGTGTCCTCGTTAATTCCACTAAATTCACCGCCCATAACGCCTGCAATAGCCAAAGGCTTGCTTGCATCTGCAATAACGAGCATTTTTTCCGTGAGAGGATATTCTTTCCCGTCAAGCGCAACGATTTTCTCGTTCTTTTTTGCCGTGCGGATTTCCACTTTTTTATCAAGCATTGCAAGGTCAAACGCGTGAAGAGGTTGTCCAATTTCCATTAAAACGTAGTTAGTAATATCGACTACGTTGTTAATTGCTCTAATTCCAACGTTACGAAGTCTATCTCTCATCCACTTAGGTGAAGGAGCAATTTTTATATCGCTAATAAGTCTGCCGGTATAGAGAGAGCAAATATTTTTATCGAGTATCGTCGCTGGGGGAATAGTTCCTTCGTAATCGTAAACCTTATAATTAAGCGCAGGTTTCTTTGCCTTTTTACCAAAAAGCGCAGCAATTTCACGAGAAATACCGTAGATTGATTGACAATCAGGGCGATTTGCCGGAATAGAAATATCAAGAATATGCTCGTTAAGCGCAAGCGTATCGCGAATATCTTCGCCAACCATAGCGGTTTTAGGCAAAATTAAGATGCCGTTAACTTCTGCGCCCTCGATAACCGTATCGTCAATCATAAGTTCAGCGCCAGAGCAGAACATACCGTAACTCATAACACCACGAAGATCACTCGCTAAAATGTGATTTCCGCTTGGAGTATGCGAATCGTGAAGCGCAACGGGGACTAAATCGCCAACGGAAATATTAGTAGCCGCCGTAACGATAGTAACGATTTCTTTGGCTACGTCAACCGTGCAAACTTGAAGTTTATCTGCGGCGAAATGCTTTTTAATATCAATAATTTTACCAACGACAATATTTTGAATATTTTCGCCAGTATAAATTATCTCCTCTACTTCAAAGCCGATATTAAGGAGTTTATCAGCAAGTTCAACAGGCGAAACTTCTATATCAACGTAATCTTTTAACCAAGAAAGAGGTAATTTCATAATCTCATCTCCTTACTTAAATTGTTTGAGGAAACGAATATCGTTCTCAAACTCTAAACGCATATCGTTAATTCCGTGACAGATAGTAGTAATTCTATCAAGACCGATACCGAACGCAAAACCACTATATTCATCGGGGTCAATATCACAAATAGAAAGAACGTTACGGTTAACCATACCTGCGCCAAGAATTTCTATCCAGCCAGTTCCCTTACATACCCTGCATCCCTTTCCTCCACAGTGCGGACAAGATGCGTCCACTTCTACGCTTGGCTCAGTAAAAGGGAAGTACGACGGGCGGAAACGGATTTGCGTTTGCTCGCCAAAGAAAAGTTGAGCAAACTTAGCCAAAATTCCTTTAAGGTCACACATAGTAATATGTTTGTCCACCACAAGTCCCTCGATTTGATGGAAAACTGGCGAGTGGGTTGCGTCTACGTCGTCCGAACGGAATACTCTACCTATATTAATCATCTTGATAGGAGGTTTGATTTTTTCCATTGCTCGAATTTGTCCAGCAGAGGTTTGAGTGCGGAGCAAAATGTTTTTCGTAATGTAAAAAGTATCTTGCATATCACGCGCAGGATGATCGTCTGGCATATTAAGAGCCTTAAAGTTGTAGTAATCAAGTTCAATTTCAGGGCTTTCAAGCACGGCAAAACCAAGTGAGGTAAAGAAATCAATTACTTTATTCTGCATACTCGTCAGGGGGTGAAGCGCACCTGTTTCTCGATCCTTGCCGTCGATAGTAATATCAATTTTCTCTGCTTCGAGTTTTTTGGCAAGTTCACTTTCGTGCAACGCCTTTGCTTTCTTTTCAAAAGCCTCTTCAATCTTAACACGAGTTTCGTTTACCATTTTTCCCGCGAGAGGACGATCTTCAGCCGGCAAATCCTTCATATTACGAAGAATACCCGTAAGTTCTCCACTCTTGCCAAGAATTTCCACTTTAACCGCGTTGAGTTCGTTACTGTTTTGCGCTTTATCAATCATAGTTAACGCGCGCGCGGTAATTGTTTTGAGTTTTTCTTTCATAACTCCTCCATAAAAAAATAAAACCCCAAGGAAAATCCTCGGGGCGTCATATTAACGCTGTACCACCCAAAGTTCGTTGAAATAATCAACCTCTTTGTTGCCTATAACGGGGCAAACGGACTGACTTACTAAATTTTGGTCAGTCGGCTACTACGGTGAATATCTCTTCGCAAATACGCTCTTTCAGCAAATAAGCGCTCTCTGTTAATTTATGCGAATTCTTATGCCGTCATTAACGCCATCCCTAACATTTTAACATAATTTTAAAAGGAAAGCAAGCGTTTTAAGGAATTAAATCCATCATATCTTGCAATGAATTAGAATTTAAATAGGTTTCTGGGATTTTTCCCACTATAATGTTTTCGCAAATTGATACTTCCGTAACCGTCCCTATTGAATTGTGCGCGCTTGGAATTACTATGTTTACGTTGGTGTTTAGATTTAAGTAAATTCTATGGTAAGTTTGATTTATTCCCACCGAGATAAATTCCGCTTTAAGTTCAGGTAAGACTGAGCCGACAGGTACGACGCCTATATTTATATCCGGACCTTTTCCCGCAAAGAACATTATTCCCGATAATGAGCCTATGGGAATTGATATTCCGTATCGTTGCATATTTGCAAGTGAGTCAGAAACATTATTCGTAGTTCGTTCCATTATATCGTTAATTATCATAGAATTGATTGAAATTGACGAAATCGTTCCTTCGTTATCGTAACTTATCTTCATCAACTTCTCATAACCGTCTAACTCGTTAAGAGTTGTTCTAACTGCCGAATTTACAGCCTCAACGGTAAGCGCGCGCATCTCTTCGTCTGAAACGGACTGAACGATAGGAACCACTATTCCATTGAAGTAAACGGATGCGACAATTATTATTAAAAGCATTGAAAGAACAATTACTCTCAATGCTTTTCTTGTCTTTGACTTTTTTTTCATAATAATCTATATGCAAAGAAAATTAAGAAGTTTCTATTTTGATTTTGGAGAAAATATCAAAGTAACGATGTAACTCGCAACAATTGCAACTCCTACGCCGTAAGCAGTCTGAATTAATCCACCAGCAAACGCGCCAACAAATCCGTATGTTCTTGCAAAAGTAATCGCACCCTTAGCGAGAGCCGCACCAAAGCCAACTATAGGTACGCTTATCCCCGCTTTAAAAATATTATAGAGGAATTCGTACACTCCTAATGCTTGTAAAACTATACCACCGACTAAGAATATTACTAAAATTCGCGCAGGCGTTAGTTTGGTTTTAATTATTAATAGTTGCGCAAGTATACATAATGCTCCACCTGATACAAACACGAGAAAATAGGTTAAAAGTTTTTCTAATATCATTTAAGCCTCCACTACGACGCCGTGACTAATACACGGAATCGTTTCGCCCTGATAACAACTTTGTGAACTCATCAAAGCGCCCGTAGCAAAATACGCTACCTTCTTATACACACCCTCAGCCATTTTATCGAGAACAAATGAATTGAAAACAGTTGCGCTACACCCACAACCACTACCACCTTGATAACATTTCTGAGAAGAATCGTAAATTAAACTTCCACAATCTATATAGTTTTGTCCAAGATCGTAGCCCCTCTCACGCATAAGGTCTCTTAAAATATCCGAACCGAGTTTTCCAAGATCACCCGTAATAATTAAATCGTAGTCTTTAGGCGTCGTGTTAGTATCGTTAAATAAAGAAACGAGGCTGGATAGCGCGGCAGGCGCCATACTTGCGCCCATATTGTTTAAGTCGTTCGTACCAAAGTCCACGACCTTTCCGAAAGTTGCCAAAGTAATTTTCGGTCCCACCCCCTCGCGAGAAAGTATCGTTGCGCCCGCGCCCGTAACAGTCCACTGCGCGTAAGGTGGGCGTTGACAACCATACTCAAGAGGGTAACGAAATTGTCGTTCTGCAGTTGCAAAGTGACTTACCGTTGCGCAAAGAATATTGTCATAATACCCTGAGTTAAGTAATGATGCACCAACACCAAGACATTGACTCATCGTCGAACAAGCACTATATGCGCCAAGATATGGTATATTCATCTCTCTTGCAACGTAACTTGAACTTGTAATCTGGTTAAGAAGGTCGCCCGCAATCATAAGATTAATTTCTTCCCTATCTTTTCCACAGTCGTCAAGAGCGCCAACGATTGCATCAGTTAGCATATCAATTTCTGCTTTTTCAAAGCATTTCTCACCCATTTTATCGTCAGCATAATGTTTCCTAATATATTTACCCATCGGTCCTTTACTTTCTTTTTCTCCCCCTACACTCATTCTTCCAACTATTTTAGGGGGATTTTCAAAGAATAGCGTCTGTCCAACTCTTTTATTAAAGGATTTTATGTGCTCGGCTTTTTCTCCTTTAGCAATAAAATTACAATTATTTCCTTTTATTAAAGTCTTACTCATATTACACCATTCCAAATAATATTAAGTGAATCAAACCAGCGATAGTTGACCAAAATATTCCGTTAACAATAACGGGACCAACGACAGAAAACATTTTAACACTCGTTCCAAATATCAACCCCTCCGACTTAAATTCCATTGAGGCACTCGACATCGCGTTAGCAAAACCCGTTATAGGCAAAAATGAGCCTGCACCACCGCGTCGACCGATAACGTCGTAAAAGCCAAGACCAGTAAAAAGAATTGCTATACTTATAAGAGTCATTGAAGTAATATTTGACACCATTTGAATTTCCATTTCGGGAAAAATTAGTGTGTATAAATCTGCAATTATTTGACCTATTACACAAGTAATTCCTCCCACAAGAAAAGCGTCAAACAGCGATTTAAGAGTTGACGAAACGGGCGTAACCGCTTTTACGTATTCATTATATCGGGCGTTTCGCCGTTCAGTTTTATCGTTCATCTTTACCATCGTTCTCCTTGATTAATATTTCCCTTTCACAAGGATTGAAAATTAGAGAGTTAATTTGATTTTTGATTTTCATAATTTACCTCAAAATTAATATCCCCAACGTGCAAAATTTTTATGCAAAAATTAAAACGGAGCAGTACGTACCACTCCGTTTCGTAATTTATTCACAAAAATTTTCCCTTAATTTTTTAATAATTTTACTTTCAAGTCTTGATATTTGTACCTGCGAAACCTTCATTACTCTTGCTACTTCGCTTTGTGTTTTATCTTTATAATAACGAAGAATTATTATCTTTTTTTCTCTATCTGATAGCGAAGATATTGCATCTTTTATTAACATATAATCTATCGTTTTATCCGTTTCATCGCCATTAGTAATTTTTTCATAAAGCGCTTGTCCCTGCTCGTCGTCGCCTTTATCATAAAGAGATACTGGAATCTTTACCGCCTCCATTGCAAAAATAACCTCTTGAGCATCAACCATAAACTCTTTTGCTATTTCATCAATCGTCGGCGATTTTCCTTCCTTATTTTTGACAGCATCACAATAATAAGCAATCTTGCAAGCAAGTGATTTAGTAGAGCGTGAAACCTTCAAATATCCGTCATCACGTAAATATCGCTTAATTTCGCCAGCGATCATAGGAACGGCGTAAGTAGAAAATTTTACTCCAAATTCACTTTGAAAATTATTGATTGCTTTCAGCAATCCTATACTACCAAGTTGGAATAGGTCGTCGTACTCCACTCCTTTGTTTTTGTAGCGTCTTAAGATACTTTTAATAAGCGGAGAATTATGTTCAACAAGCCTTTCTTTTGCTGAATTATCACCATTTTGCGCAAGTTTTATTAACTTTAAAGTTTCTTCGTGTTCAAGCAAGTTGCACCGCCGTCTATATCTTTTTGCTCATTATAACGGTCGTACCGCCATTTTCGTTGGTTTTCACTTCTAAAGTGTCCATAAAGGTTTCCATAACCGTAAAACCCATTCCACTACGTTCTTCGTTTGGGCGTGTTGTAAAGAACGGTTTTCTTGCTTCGCTAATGTCTGCTATACCTATGCCAAAATCCTTAATTTCTACCGTTAAAACGCCATCAATGATAGTTGCGCGTATATAAATATCGCCGTCATTTTTCCCATAAGCGTGAACGATACAATTAGTAACGGCCTCTGATACTGCTGTTTTTATATCGTCAATATCGTCAATCGTTGGATTTAGTTCAACGCAAAACGCCGCAATAATACTTCTCGCTAAAGCCTCGTTTTTGCTTAGTGCTGGTAACTTTATTTCTATATAATTATTCATTTAGTCCTCCATAGTAACTTTGGGCATAATTCCATATATCCCTGAAAGCGTTAATATTTTGTCCACGCACTTTGACGGATTAGCAACAAAAATAGGTATTCCACGTGCGCTCATTTTTTTATAGCGCCCTAACAAAACGCCTATTCCCGTACTATCCATAAAGTTAAGTTCGTTCATTTCAACAACGACTTTTTTAATCTTTGGATTATCAAATAATTTATCGAGTTTATTCCGAAAAAATATTGCGCAACTTTCATCAAGTTCGCCCGATAATCCAACGTAAAGAGTGTCGTTTATCATTTTACTTTTTAACATTTGAACCTCCTTTGCAATAACTTCATTATATAATAATTCTTATAGCGCGTTTTGACACTCTTTTGTGAATATTATCGAATTTTGTACTCTACAAAGTTAAATTCTATCTTGCAAAATTCGTTGCAATATCATTTATTAAAAAAATTAAAAAAATTTTAAAAAACCGCCTTTTTTTTCTTGACTTATTTTTTGATTTATAGTATTATATACAGGTCAGCGCAAGATGGTTTCGGGGTGTAGCGCAGTGGTAGCGCACGTGGTTTGGGACCATGGGGTCGGGAGTTCGAGTCTCTTCACCCCGACCAAAATACATTCACCGTCGTCTTTGTGGGCCTTTAGCTCAGTTGGTTAGAGCAACCGGCTCATAACCGGTCGGTCCGGGGTTCAAGTCCCTGAAGGCCCACCATTTCCATCTTCCACTTTCCCACAAATTGTGGCCTGGTAGTTCAGCTGGTTAGAACGCTAGCCTGTCACGCTAGAGGTCGAGGGTTCGAGTCCCTTCCAGGTCGCCATTTTTTTTGCCTCGATAGCTCAGTCGGTAGAGCAGGAGACTGAAAATCTCCGTGTCGGTGGTTCGATTCCGCCTCGAGGCACCACTTCCCTGCTGGAGTAGCTCAATGGCAGAGCAACTGATTTGTAATCAGTAGGTTGCGGGTTCAACTCCCATCTCCAGCTCCAGCAAGAAAAGAAGGACTTCTCGCAATGCGAAAGTCCTATATTAAAACCTTGTTGACTTTATGGACGGGTTCCCGAGTGGCCAAAGGGAGCAGACTGTAAATCTGCCAGCTCCGCTTTCGGTGGTTCGAATCCACCCCCGTCCACCAAGAACCATTTACAAAAGTAAATGGTTCTTTTTTTGTAAAGTTCTTGCAAATGCTTATTAAATATGCTATACTAAATTAAGAATTAATTAAAGGTGGAAAATTATGGATTATTTACAAAAAACTAAATACCACTATCGCCCAAAGAAAGGTTGGGTAAACGATCCAAACGGGCTTATTTATTTTCAAGGATATTATCATCTTTTTTATCAACATTGTCCTGATTTTGAAGAGCCTTGGATACAACCTATGCACTGGGGGCACGCAAGAACTAAAGATTTTATAACCTGGGAAGAATTGCCCGTTGCACTCTATCCCGACCAAGAATACGATAACAACGGATGTTGGTCAGGAACGGCTATCGAAAAAGACGGAGTTTTATATCTTGTCTACTCTTCTATATATTCCCCTGCGGGTTTAAACGAAAAAAATCAAACCGTCAGCGTTGCATACTCTTTTGACGGAATTAATTTTAAAAAATACGAAAACAATCCCGTTATACGTAGATATCCCAAAGAAGGTGGTCCCGACTTTCGCGACCCTGCCGTGTGTTGCATTGACGGTAAATATTACTGCGTAATGGCAACTGGCAATCCCGATAAGAAGAAAGCAAGGCTTCTTTTATACGAGAGTAACGACTTATTTAACTGGGAATATAAAGAAATAATGAGCGAGTGGGATGAGTGTATTTACGCTGAATGCCCTTCATTTAAAAGCGCAGGGGAACTATGTCTCTTAACAGCATCAGTTTGCCAGTTGAACTGGAGTCATTATTTTACTATTATGTACGGAAATTTTGATAACGGTAGGTTTTTTGTCAAACATTGCGCCGAAGTTGACAAAGGGCCTGACCAGTATGCTGGACAAGTGTTTCAAGACCATTTAGGTAGAAATATTCTAATATCTTGGATACCGGGATGGGCATATAAGTGCTATGCTGAAAAAGATATAGGTAGTTTCTCAATACCGCGCGAAATAAGATTAAACGACGGAATAATCACGGTATACCCTATACGAGAATTACAGCATTTACTAAAAGATGAGGATAAGTGTCTTAAGCGAACGAAGAAAGGCTTTATCGTTAAAAGAACGGGGCGTGAGGCGCTTGTTTATGAGGGGAAAATTGACGATCTCAAAATTTTACGTGACGGCTGTTTCGTAGAAATTTTCGTTAACGGCGGTCAGGAAGTATATACCGTTTTACTTTAAGGAGAATACGTATCGTGATAAACAAATTTGAATATATAGATACTAATGGGGTAAAACTATTTACTGCAATTTGTCTTCCCGATGATTGCAATAAATTCCCCACTGTAATATTTCGCTCACCCTATGTTGATTTTACAGAAGAAATGGATGAAACTACTATTGTTGAACAAATTGCAAACGAGACAAAATCATTCTTGGAAAATGGTTACGCTATCGTTTTTCAGCATTGTCGCGGTAGAGGCAAGAGCGACGGGGATTGCGTCCCCTATATAAACGAGCGTGAAGACGGGCTTTTCTTGCAACAATGGGTAAGAGAACAACCCTTTTACAATGGCGAAATTTATCTTTGTGGACACAGTTATACAAGTTCTGTTCACTATGTTACTGCACCCTTTGCGTCAGACGTTAAAGGCGCGGTTTTAGGATGTCAAGACCAAGAGCGCTATAATTGTAATTATCGCAACGGTTTTTACAAAATAGCAAGTTGGTATTGCGATATGTATAAAGCCAAGAGTATGAAAACGAAAAATTATTCCGTTGACAGTTGGAATATGCTACCCTTATCCCATTTTAGCAAGGAGGTATTTGGTGAAAGCGTTGAGGATTTTGACGCCATACTGCATCATCCAGATAAGAACGACGAATTTTGGAATAGTCGATTCGGTGGAAACGACGCAAGGGGCGCAATTAACGGCTCAAATATTCCCATACTTCTTACAACGGGATTTTACGATTTCTATATCGGTGGAGTTTTTGATATGTGGAACAATCTTGACGAACCAACAAAGTCAAAATCTGCGCTCATCGTATACCCATACGACCACTCTTGTCATCCTGAAACTCAGCCTATTCAGTTTGAAGGCGCATCACTTGAAGATGCTTTTGGCGATTATCAAGTGCGTTGGCTTAATGCTATAAGAAATAATGAAAAACCTTTTGTTACGCAAGGGAAAATCACTTATTATAAACTATTTGGCAATACTTGGTGCGTTGATGATTTTATTACGCCAAGTAAAGAATTAACTTTTACTCTTGGGGAAGACGAAAGAACTTATATTTACAACCCTAACGACCTCCCCTCCTTTAACGGAGGATTGTCCACTTGTTTTGGAGGAAATGCTTGGCAAAACGAACCTAATTTAAGGGATGATATTATAAGCGTATTTACTCCCGAATTTTCTAAAGATACTTTTATAAAAGGCAAGATGAAAGTTAAACTTTGCGTTAAATCCGATTGTGAAGACACTTGCTTTTACGTTAGATTGAGTCTTGTAAAAAACGAGGGATATTACGGCTTACGCGATGATATAAATCAAATTTCAAATTATAAACCTAATTACAGACCGAACGATGAAATAGAACTCGATTTTAGTTTTGACGAACACGCATTCGTCGTAAAGAAAGGCGAAAAAATTCGTATTGATATTGCCTCAGCAAATAAGAATTATTACGTGAGACACACAAACACTAAAGGATTGTTTTGTGAGCAAACAAAAACTAAGATAGCAAAGAACACCGTAATTTTGAACAAATCTACTCTTACAGTATTCTATAAGTAAAAATAAAAGGACCGCATGTACGGTCCTTTTTTGCTAATTATAAAATTGAGAACAAGATTATTGCGCCTACAACGATTGCGGCAATTACTCCAACGACCGCAAAAGCAGTCCCAGAACTTTCTCTTCCGTAAAACCTAAAGAGCGTTTTTCCTTCCTTGTGATAACCGTATCCGATTAAGTCCCCTCTACTTCCGTCAGAGTTTTTAAGGTATATTCCCGTCCACGCAAGTTCGCGGAAAATTTCGCCACTATCGTGCTTGTTGTGACTTTTGATATTAACGCGTATATCACTTTGACCAACGCAAACTATGGGCTTAGTTTCGTTATAGGATTTAGCGAGTTTTGCTCTTGCGTCGTCGTATATGAAATCATATGGATTATTATGGAATTTGTAAGTTTTACTTAAATTAAATATTCCTTTAATCTCGTCGGGAATATCATACGATTTTCCAAAAATTTCTCTTTGATAAACCCACGGAGTATTTGAATAGAAGTTATCCATACTTCCCGAAGAACTTTTCGTAGTAGTCGTGCTATTGCCGTTATCATAATAAGTCGTCGTAGGAGTAGATGAAACGTTGTAAGATGAACTTACGTTATAGTCATAATAGACCTTATGAATTTTTGCCGAATTAACGTCAAAGATTACGTCGTCAAGAGTAAGCGACTCAAGATAATGAAAAGGCGATTTTTTCGGATTTTTAAGATCGTAATAACCTTTCTTTTTTAAGAAATTCTTCTTTGCGCCCATAAAATCTTTGCGATAATCTTTTTCAGTCATAATATTACTCCACCACTTTTTTATTATTATAGCATAATGCTAATGTTTTATCAAGCGTTTAGAATAAAAATAAGACCTCCCACTACGGAAGGTCTTACTCTTTTCGTTAGATTCTCTCGGAAATCTTTGCTGCTTTACCGGAAAGTTTACGAAGATAATAAAGTTTTGCTCTTCTAACCTTACCGCGACGAACAACTTCGATTCTGTCGATTCTGGGGGAATGAAGGGGGAAAGTTCTCTCGATACCAACACCGAAGGAAACACGGCGTACGGTGAAGGACTCACGAACGCTACCATTCTTCTTGCTGATTACGATTCCTTCGAACGCCTGAAGACGCTCTCTCGAACCCTCGACAACCTTTACGAAAACTTTAACGGTATCACCAACACTGAACGGGGTGATGTCAGTTTTCATATACTCTCTTTCAATTTGCTCAATAATGTTACTCATAATGACTTACCTCCTATAATTAACACGAGTACTTATAAACCGTCTGTCTACATTGGTCCACGCGCAGTCACTACAATATTATATATTAAATAGAAAATTTATGCAAGCGTTTTTGCATAAATTTCCAAAGATTTTAAATATTTTTTTACATATTACGATATTCTGGGCTATTTCTAAACTCGTTAACAAAATCCAAAAACCTATCTTCCATAATTGCTTGGCGAACTCTTGCCATAAGATTAACAAGATATGTGATATTGTGAAGACTTAGCATCCGTCCGCCAAGAATTTCTTCTACGTTTACAAGATGGCGAAGGTATGCTTTCGTGTAATTTTGACAGCAATAGCAATCGCAGTTCTCATCAAGCGTAGTAAAATCTTCCTTATACTTTCCATTACGAACCACAACTTTTCCTTTGGAGGTAAACGCCGTGCCGTTTCTCGCTATACGCGTAGGAAGAACACAGTCAAACATATCAATTCCGCGAAGAACACCCTCTACAAGACAATCAGGACTACCAACACCCATAAGGTATCTTGGCATATTCTCAGGATAGAACGGGCGCATTTCATCCATCATTCGATACATTACGTCTTTAGGCTCACCAACAGATAGACCGCCGATAGCGATACCACATTCAGCATAAGGAATAGTTTCTTTAAGGGATTTAAGGCGTAAATCTTCATACATATTACCTTGAGCAATAGGGAAAAGCATTTGTTTTCCGTTTTGATGATAGTTTTTACATCTATCAAGCCAGTCAAGAGTAATCTTCATAGCCTTTTCCGCTTGCTTATGGTCAGAGCCGTATTCACTGCAAACATCAAAAGCCATAATAATATCCGCACCTAATGACTCCTGAATTTCCATAGCCTTCTCGGGAGTTATGAGGTGTTTACTACCGTCAATATGAGAATTGAAAGTTACGCCCTCGGGCGTTATTTTTCTAATGCCAGCAAGCGAAAAAACTTGAAATCCGCCACTATCCGTAAGTATAGGCTTATCCCATGCCATAAACTTATGAAGCCCGCCCGCTTTTTCAACGAGTTTATGTCCCGGGCGCATATAAAGATGGTATGTGTTTGCCAAAAGTATACTTGCGCCAGTGCGTTTTACCTCTTCAGGCGTTAGCGTTTTAACGGTTGCTTGAGTGCCAACAGGCATAAATACGGGGGTTTGAATTACTCCGTGTGGGGTAGTTAATTCACCAACTCTTGCTCCTGACTGCTTGCATATATGTATTGTCTTGTATGAAAACTGACTACTCATTTATACCTCAATTAAGTTGATTTCTATTTTAGGAAGGTAGCATCACCAAAACTAAAGAACCTATAACGCTCTTTTACAGCCTCTTCGTAAAGAGAAAGTGCGTTCTCTCTGCCGATTAATGCTGATACGAGCATAATTAAAGTGCTTTCTGGAAGATGAAAGTTAGTAACGAGTGCGTCTACCGTTTTAAATTCATATCCCGGATAAATAAATATCTCTGTATTTCCGCTCTCCGCCTTAACCTCGCCATCGTGCGACGCGCTTTCCAAAACGCGTACAGAAGTAGTACCTACGGCAATAACTCTTCTACCTTCTCGTTTTGCTTGGTTTATCTTTTCAGCAGAATCTTTGGATACGCTATAATATTCGCTGTGCATTTTATGGTCGAGAATATTATCCGTTTTTACGGGACGAAAAGTGCCAAGCCCAACGTGAAGTAAAACTTCAACGATTTCTACGCCCATATCCTTAATCTTTTGGATTAGTTCAGGAGTAAAATGCAGTCCGGCAGTAGGCGCTGCGCTTGAGCCGTCTTCTTTTGCGTAAACCGTTTGATAACGCTCACTATCTACCAACTTCTCGTGAATATAATGTGGTAGAGGCATTTCGCCGATTTGTGATAAGATATCTTCAAAAACCCCGTCGTAGAAAAATCTTACTTTACGAAGTCCCTCTCCGATAAAATCGATAACTTCAGCGGTTAGGCTGTCTCCAAACTGTATTTTTGCGCCTATTACCGCTTTTTTTGCGGGTTTTACGAGAACTTCCCAATCGGTTAGGTTAATCCTTTTATGCAACAAAAACTCCACTTTTGCACCCGTTTTAGCCTTATGTCCATAAATGCGTGCAGGTAGTACCTTAGTGTTATTAATTACGAGAACGTCACCTTTTTTAAGATATTCTGGCAAATCGTAAAAATGCTTATGCTCTCTTTTTCCCGTTTTTTTATCGTAAATCAAAAGGCGAGAACTATCACGCGGATAAACTGGCGTTTGAGCAATGAGTTCTTCGGGTAAATTATAGAAAAAGTCGCTTTTATTCATCACTTTCATCCTTAAGTTTATCAAACATAGAAAGTTGCACCGCTTTTTCTTCGGCAACTTTGTAACCCATATGCTCGTAAGCGTCTCTTAAGCAAATTCTGCCTCGAGGCGTTCTTGCAATAAATCCTAACTGAAGAAGGTACGGCTCTACAACGTCTTCAATCGTGCCGGGATCTTCGTTAATTGCTGCCGCTACGGTATCGAGTCCAACTGGACCACCGCCAAACTTAGTAATCATAGTTTTAAGCATACGACGGTCCATTACGTCAAGTCCTAGTTCGTCTATCTCTAAAAACTCAAGTGCCTTATTGACCATTTTAATATCAATAATTCCCTCGCCGATTACCACGGCGAAGTCGCGTACACGCTTAAGAAGTCTATTTGCAATACGAGGAGTACCACGAGAACGGCGCGAAAGTTCAAGCGCAGCGTCCTGGGATATTTCAATATTAAGAATTTTAGCAGAACGATTGATGATTTGCGCAAGATCCTCTGGCGTATACATTTCAAGACGACATATTACTCCAAAACGGTCGCGGAAAGGACCGGTAAGCATTCCCACTCTAGTGGTTGCTCCAACGAGCGTAAATTTATTAAGGTTAATACGCATCGTTTTTGCTGCAGGACCTTTTCCGAGCACGATATCAAACGCGTAATCTTCCATCGCCGAATATAGTTTTTCTTCCACTGAACGATTAAGCGCGTGAATTTCATCAACGAAAAGCACCTCGTTCTCTTCAAGGTTGGTTAAAATTGCAGCAAGGTCGCCTGCATGTTCGATTGCCGGTCCACTAGTGATCTTGATAGGAACGCCAAGTTCGTTAGCAATAATGTGCGACATAGTAGTTTTACCAAGCCCCGGAGGACCGTATAAAAGTACGTGGTCAAGCGCATCGCCACGTTTTTTACTTGCCTCGATGAAAATTTTAAGGTTATTTTTTACTTTTTCCTGTCCTACGTAATCATTAAAGTTTTTAGGGCGGAGTGAAGTTTCCACTTCTTCTTCGCCTAAATTCATAGAACTTGAAATAAATCTCTCGTCTTCCATACTACACCTTAACTATTTTTAATTGCCTTAAAGATAATTTCTTCAAGCGACATTCCATCTTTTTGTACCCGTAAAACGGCGTCAGTTGCCTCTGCTTTCGTATAACCTAAAGTCATAATAGCGCTAACAGCCTCTTCATTTACGGTAGCGGTTTGAACGGGCGTAGAAATTGAAACAGTCATATTATCGCCGTCAGCAAGCGCGTTAACCTTGTCTTTGAGTTCGAGAATAATTCTTTCCGCCGTTTTCTTTCCTACTCCTTTAACTTTAGATAACGCCTTAACGTCGCCTTTAACGACGGAAAGAGCAAGAGTTTCAACCGACATACCACTTAAGACGGTAAGCGCAAGTTTAGGACCTACGCCACTAATTTCAATAAGTTTAAGAAACATTGCTCGCTCGTTGAGTGAATAAAATCCAAATAAACTCATATCGTCTTCACGAACACAAAGTTTACAGTAAACTTTAACTTCGCCTTCCTTTTGAGAAAGTTCACTTATAGCGTAAGTACTGGCGTTAAGTTCGTAGCCTATTCCGTTATTTTCAATTACGATTGTGTTTTCCTTAGCGTCCGCTACTTTTCCTTTAATGTAATCGTACATAATTTCTCCGTTATATTAATACTCTTTGATTGTAACCGCAAGTATTTGCGTGACATATCGCAATAGCGAGCGCGTCTGCGGCATCATCAGGCTTTGGTTCAGTTTTAAGGTTGAGCATCATTTTAACCATATATTGTACTTGTTTTTTATCCGCTCTGCCGTTGCCGGTAAGCGATTGTTTCACCATAAGTGGAGTGTATTCAAATAATCTTCCGCACTCTCTTACCGCACAAAGTAAAATCACTCCTCGCGCTTGCGCAACTTTAATACCCGTCGTAATATTCGTATTAAAGAAAAGTTCTTCAACCGCTATCTCGTCAGGCTTGTACTTTTCAATTAGCGAATGTAACGCGTCGTATAAAATTGCAAGGCGAACGGCTATATCCTCGTCCTTAGGCGTTTGTATTACGCCATAATCAACGGGCGTTATTTTTGAGCCGTTTTTCTCGATTACGCCATAACCGATTATACCGTAACCAGGGTCAATTCCTAAAATTATCAAAATATGCTCCTAAATTCTTGATATTTTTTGAAAAATGTATTATTATATTATATATAATGATACTATTAATTCGCAAATATGTCAATCAATTGAGGCTTAAAGCCGAAACAAAACTTTTTAAAGGGGTAAAATTATGAATTATTGGGATGAAAATTATACTCAAAATGCAACGCTCGAAGTAAAAGCAGATAAACGCTTTTATAAGCACGACATAATGGGAACGATTGCACACATTACAATGCTTTCAGAACAGGGCTACATATCTCAAAGTGACAGCGAGGTAATTCAAAAAGCGCTCACTCAAATTTTCTACGATATTACCGAAGAAAAACTATCGCTTACGGGCGTTAGCAACGTTTTTGCATTTCTTGACGAAGAACTTAGCGGACGCATCGGCGAACTGTCCTCCAAAGTAAATATTGCAAGAACGACTAACGAAAGACTTTTGCTTGACGCAAGGATGTATGCAAAGGAACTTTCTAATGAACTAATTGAAAAACTTGAACAATTAATTCTAACTGCGCTAAATATTGCTGAAAATCAAACTACGACTTTCATAAATAGTGAAACTTTTGGCTATCCTTCTCAGCCTACCACTATTGCTCATACCGTTTGCGCTCATATAGAATCGTTCGTTCGTGATATTAATCTTTTCAATTCAGCAATTTCCTCTTCATCAGTTATGCCTTTATATAGCGGATACGGTACGGGCATTAGAATGAACGTGGATAAAAAACGCGTTGCATCACTTCTTGGTTTTAACGAGGTTGCTCAAAATACTTTAGACGGAATAAACGATACGTCGTTTATAAATTCACTTAATTTTGCAATTACTGAAACTGCAAAAGATATTTCTTCGTTCGCAAAATCGTTATACGGTTGGTTAAAATCTGGCATTATATCACTTTCTTCCCTTTCCGTTTCTCCCGTTTCATACGGAAGATTAACGTTTGACACGTTATCTGAAATTACCTCTAAAACCGCGATTTGCATTAGCGCTCAGTCTACCGCTAACATTATTGAACTTACTTCTACTTCAGCAAATATTTTGGATATTATTTCAACAATGTTTGAATCGCAAAACGCTATTGAGTGCATTTTTGATGATATATTCTCTACTTTGGAAAAAGTTGCGTTTAATGAGCAAACGGCGCTTAAAGAGGCTACCGCAAACTACACTACTGCTATTGATTGCGTAAACTATCTCGTATCTAAAGGCGAAAATTTGTCTACTGCTTATGAAATAGTTGGTAAGATTTGCGAATACTGTGAAATTAACAATAAACGACTTGATACTATTGCTTTTGAAGTTTACGAGCAATTCTCACCTCTTTTTGAAAATGATATTATTCCTGCTATGCGTGTTAAAAATGCGGTTAGACTTCGTAAAAACGTTGGCGAGCCAAGCGACGTTTCAGTTAGAGCCGAAATTAGAGCAATAAAAAGGAAACTTAATAAACTATTACCAAGCGAACAAGAGTAATAATAAAAAACGGAGCAACTGCTCCGTTTTTTTATTAGAAATCATCGGGATATTCCGTATCGTCAAACTCAAGATTCTCTAAGAAAGTTTTATACTCTTCATCATCAACCGTCAACTCTTTTTCTTTTTTAACGGCTTTAGTTTTAGTACCCTTATATTTTTGAGGCGTATCTGGTAATGGAAATACAAGATAATCGCTATCATCTTCAAAAATAGTCATATCTTCAGCAGAATCAAAGTCGCTCAATCTTGGTCGCAAAATTTTCAACTCACTATCGGCTTTACCCTTAATATCGGTCATAGACTGTTTTAAGTGATAAAACTCATTCCACATAAGTTCCGTATCACTGCCGGGATCAGTGTTTCTCGCCTCTTCTAAACGACTCTTAAAATAATCAATAGAATTGCGTTCAAGATATTCAAGCATAGCGTCAAACTTAGAATTTGCTTGTAATATTCCAGGCGTTTCTGAATCCATCATAAGAACGTGCTCCATAAGGTCGTGCAAAAACACCTTACGCTCGGGTTTTGAATCGGAAAGTTTAGTTTTTCCAGTAACCTCAATAAAGTCGCTAACAATCTTATCCATAATACCAGAGTTATGAAAACTAAATACTTTGTTTTCGTAAAAGATTGCGTGTTCAATCAGTTTTATTCCCGAAAGGGATAAAGCGTGATTGAGTTTTATCGTAAGGTTCATATCTGCGTCAGAAATGGAGACGTCGCCAACGGGATGGTTATGAGCAATTGCAACGTACGATGCGCCTTCGTTGAGCGCACGATAAACGGCGTCTTCAATAGGAACGATTACTTCTGTCGGAGAAGAATTTTGATAAGTATGATGAGTTATAAGTTTATAGTGGCTATCGAACAAGAAAAGCATAAACATCTCCGTTCTTCTACCTATAAAGAAAGACTGCATATGGTTAAGAAGTTCGCTTGGAACGTCCATAGACCCTTTCCTGTATTCAGAACGCGACATCAAGATTACTCTACGTGCTAAAGGCATCAGAGCGGGAAGCAAGTACGACGCGCTTACGGTCATCCCTTTAAATTTAATCAATTGCGACGGCGCAACGTAGAAAACTGACGCAAGCGAGCCAAAATGATCGATAAGTTCGTGTGCAAGTTTATTAGTATCTCGACGAGGAATCACAAGCGATAAAATGTACTCAAGTATTTCGTGGTCGGCAAAGGTTTTAAACTCAGGATCAAAATTGATTTTGTTTCTAAGCCTTTCACGATGTCCTGCGTGAATACCAGTTTTCTTTTTTGTAAGTTCCTCTATCGTCTTATTGTCTCTATCTCTAACCATATATTACTTTCTCGTCTGACCGTTTCCGCTTATAACGTACTTAGTAGAAGTTAATTCTCTAAGTCCAAGAGGTCCTCTTGCGTGTAATTTTTGCGTAGAAATACCCATTTCTGCGCCAAGTCCAAACTCAAATCCATCCGTGAACGCCGTTGATACGTTGTGGTATACCGCCGCGCTATCTACGTAGCGTTGAAAATACGCAACCGCGCTCTCGTCTTTAGCAATAATAGTGTCACTATGCGACGAGCCATATTTATTGATATGTTCAACCGCCTCTTTATAATCCTTTACGACTTTACACGAAATAGCAAGTCCAAGATATTCGGTTGCATAATCTTCGTCAGTTGCAGGAGTTACGCCATCACAAACGCTACAAGTTTTTTCACAGCCGTACACGGTTACTCCATTTTTCGTAAGATCAGCGATAATATCAGGAAGGAACTTTTTATATACGCTTTCGTCAATCAAAATACTCTCGGTTGCATTACATACGCTTAATCTACGCAGTTTTCCGTTATGAATAAGTTTAATAGCCATATCCTTATCGGCGCTTTCGTGCACGTAAGCGTGACAATTACCCGTGCCCGTTTCAATTACGGGAACGGTAGAATTTTCAACGACCGCTTGAATAAGTCGCGCAGATCCTCTCGGGATAAGTACGTCAATTAGTCCACGAGCAGTCATCATTGCAAATGAACTTTCGTGAGAAAGGTCAAGAACAAGTTGAATAAAATCACTCTTAAATCCGTTGTTTTCAAGCGTTTCTTGGATAATTGCAACTAATTTCTTGTTAGACTCAATCGCATCGCGACTACCGCGTAACACTACGGCGTTACTCGTCTTTAAACAAAGTCCGATAGCGTCAACTGTAACGTTGGGACGAGCCTCGTATATTATTCCGATAACACCAAAAGGAACTCTAACTTTTTTAATATTAAGTTGAGCGTAATTTTGATAATCGTCAACGACTTCGCCCACGGGGTCGTCAAGTTCGATAAGTTTCAAAAGCCCTTCACTCATACCTGCAATTCTCGTTTCGTTTAGCATAAGACGGTCAAGAATATGCTTAGGCTTTTCGGCGTTGGTTTCAAGGTCAATCTTGTTTGCAGAAATAATTTCATCCGCGCGAGAAACGAGCGCTTTAGCGATATGCGAAAGCATTTCGTTCTTTTGGGCAGTAGTGAGCGAGAGAAGATAGGGCGCGGCTTGTTTCGCAAGCACGCAATTTTCTCTAACGGTAATCACTATTCGTCCTCCTCTTCAGTTTCGGGAAGATCAGCGTTGTGGAAAACGTTTTGAACGTCGTCGTTTTCTTCAAAAGCGTCAAGCATTTTAATGAACTTTTCAGCAGCCTCGCCCTCGAGAGCAACGGTCATTGAGGGAATTTTATCAAGTTGACTGTTTGCAAGTTCATAGCCCGCGTCGCGAAGATTATCACAAACGGTAACAAAATCTTCAGGCGAAGTAGTAATTTCGTATTCGTCGTCTTCTACGTTAAAGTCTTCAGCGCCTGCCTCAAGAGCCGCCATCATTACTTCATCGTCGTCCATACCGTTCTTTTTCTCAATAATAATAACGCCTTTAGCGGTAAACATATATGATACGCAACCGCTTGTTCCCATAGAACCGCCGTATTTATCGAAAATATGTCTTACGTCACCGGCAGTACGGTTTTTATTATCAGTAAGAGTTTCAACGATAACTGCAATTCCGTTTGCGCCGTATCCTTCGTAAACGATAGACTCGTAGTTGATACTACCAAGTTCTCCGCTTGCCTTTTTAATACTTCTCATTATATTGTCGTTGGGCATATTTGCTGCTTTTGCTTTAGCAATTACGGTACGAAGTGCCGAGTTGTTATCCGGATCGGAGCCACCTGCTTTTACTGCTACAGCAATTTCACGACCTATTTTAGTAAATACTGCGCTTCTTGCAGCGTCAGTTTTTCCTTTTGCTCTTTTAATGGTAGACCATTTACTATGTCCTGACATATTTATATCCTCCAAAAATTTTATCTATTACAATACTTGATTTGATACATCATTATTGACGCGCACACGCCGGCATTAAGCGATTCAGTCTCTTCCATAGGTAGAGAAATTATTTTGTCTGAGATTTCACGCAAATAATCACTTACTCCGTTAGCCTCATTACCGATAACGAGCGCTATTTTTTGATTTGAAAAATCACTTGTAAAAATACTTTCTCCGTCCATATCTGCGCAGACGAGTTTATATCCGTTCGTTTTGAGTTTATCTACAAACAGTTCGTCTACATCAAAAATTTTAACTCTCGACACTGCGGACATCGCGCTACGTACAACCTTAGGGTTATATACGTCCACGCAATCGCAACAATAAATATCGGTAAAACCCGTAGCAAGCGCCGTTCTAATTATCGTTCCCATATTGCCCGGGTCGCGTATTCTGTCAAGAAAAAGCGCATACGTATGTAAAAATTTCGGTGCGTTGTATGGTTTTTTCGCAATACACAGCACTCCTTGAGTTTGAGGTGTATCGGATATTTTTTTGATTATAATATCAGATACAACGGTAAATTTTTCAAACTCATTACCGAACTTTTCTACCGCACTTTCGGACAAAATCAAAGAATACTCTTCTAAATATGGGAGACTATCCTTTACGGAACGATATCCTTCAATAAGATATTTCCCACTTTCGTCTCGATATTTTTTATCCTTTAGTTTTCCGATAGATTTTACTATTGAATTCTCTAATGACGTTATTATCATAAAATACGCAAAAAAGCACCTGAAAAATTCGGGTGCTTTTAAACTTCTCAATACTCGATTACTGCGCGATAGCCGCTCTTGCGGTTTCTGCAAGCGCCTTGAAAGCGTTAGCGTCGTTTACTGCGATGTCAGCAAGAACCTTTCTATTAAGAGTAATTCCAGCAGTTTTAAGACCGTACATAAACTTCGAATAAGACATACCGTTAAGGCGTGCTGCTGCGTTGATACGTGCAATCCATAACTTTCTGAAATCTCTCTTCTTTCTGCGTCTGCCGATAAAAGCATACATTTGCGACTTCATTACCGCTTCGCGAGCGATACGGTAAGAACGGGACTTAGAACCAAAGTAACCTTTGGCAAGTTTCATTATTTTACGACGCTTCTTGATTGCGTTTACTGCTCTTTTAATTCTCATAGCGACCTCCCATTACTTCTGAATCATCGTCTTAATAGTGCTTGCTTGCTTTTCAGACGCCATATAAGCACCTTGACGAAGACCCATCTTTCTCTTACTGCTCTTCTTGGTAAGGATGTGGTTCTTACCCTGTTGAGCGCGTTTAACTTTACCCGATGCGGTGGTGCGGAAACGCTTCTTTGCACCGCTGTGACTTTTCATTTTTGGCATTATAATACCCTCCGTATGTTATTTTATTTTTTGGGAGCCAGAATCATAAGGATATTTCTACCCTCGGTCATCGGCTTTTTGTCGAAAGAGCACGCGTCTTTTACGAGTTCGTAGAAGTCATTCATTACTTCCACGCCAAGTGATGCGTGAGCCTGCTGTCTACCTCTCATTCGTATGGAAACCTTTACCTTGTCACCACCTTTAAGGAACTTAAGGCATTGTTTAGCCTTAGTTTCGAGGTCGTGCGTTTCAATGGTCATAGATAACCAGATTTCTTTAAGGTCGGTAACCTTTTGATTTTTGCGAGCGTCCTTCTCACGCTTTGCTGCATCAAACTTGAACTTACCGTAGTTCATAATCTTACAAACAGGCGGATTCGCGCTTGGGTTTATTTTCACTAAATCAAGGTTCTTTTCGTCTGCTATACGATTTGCTTCGAGTGCGCTCATAATTCCAAGTTGCACACCGTTTTCATCAATGACACGGATTTGAGCATCCGTAATCTTGTCATTGATTTCAATTTCCTTATTGATAATCGTGTCCTCCGAACAAAAAAATATTGAGCGGCATAGATTTACCACTCAATAACGCAACCAAAAATTGATTAAATTAAGCGTTACACGGATTAGGCATCCTATCCGGTGAGAATAAATCTACTTCCAACCTTAAGCATTATATACTATATTGAAACATTTGTCAAGGATTTTTAAGCAAAAAATTGAATTTTTTTCAAAAAAACCTCCACTATTCTAAAAGTGAAGGTTTTTCTATCAATAAAGTTCGGGAGTTACTCGAGCGGTCGCAAAAGTTAAAACCGTAACACTCTCGGATTTTGCTCTTTTAAGTAATTTAGAACACTCGTTTGAAGTGCTACCAGTAGTAAACACGTCGTCAATCAATATGACGCGTTTATCTTTTACGCACTCTTTGTTCGTTATTGCGTATAAATCTTTAATAGCCTCGGCGCGTTCTTCCTTGCCCATCTTTGCAAAATGCTTGGTGTGTTTTGTTCTCTCAAGAGCGCAAACGAGTGGAACGGAAATGATTTTGGAAAATTCTTTTGCAATCTCTTCCGCTTGATTATATCCGCGTTCTTTTTGAGCAATCGGATGCATAGGAACGAAGGTAACAACGTCAGCGTCAAGTCCACCATCAAAGTACAAATCCGCTAAAATTTCAGCCATTTCTCTTGCTAAATATTTAGCATTACCATACTTAAGACGATGTACGAGCGTACGAACTTCGTTCTCGTAAATTAGTGGTGCGCGCGCCTTATCAAAAGAATAGGAATTTTCCTTACAGTAATCGCAGTAATCCGCTTGATTTTTTATTGAGCGTCCACAGTGCAAGCAAAACTTTTCGTTAATAGAAAGCGAACATTTATCGCACAGTCCGTAGACGGTATCTTTTGGCAATTCAGCACCACAAACGATACATTTGATTTTAGATGGGAAAAAGAGTTCGGATATTACTTTGGGGAGTTTCATTACTTAAGACGAAGAGTCTCTCTTGCGATAACGAGTTCTTCGTTAGTGGGGATAATGAAAGTCTTAACCTTTGAGTTTTCCGTAGAAATCTCGTAAATTTCGCCACGGGGAACGTTATTGTTCTTTTCTTTATCGTACTCAACGCCGATAAATTCAAGACCCTCTAATACTTTTTCGCGAACGAGTTCAGTATGTTCACCGATACCACCGGTAAATGCGATACAGTCAAGACCGCCCATAGCAGCAGCGTAAGCGCCGATATATTTCTTAACGCGGTAAGCAAACATATCAACCGCTAGGCGTGCTCTATCGTTACCCTCTTCAACGGCAGCAATAAGGTCACGGAAATCGGAGGAAACTCCACTTACGCCAAGCACACCGCTCTTTTTATTGAAATAGTTAAGAGCAGTATGAATATCCATACCTTTTTTGTCCATTAAGAATTCGATAGCGGCGGGGTCAATATCGCCACTTCTCGTTCCCATCACAAGGCCTTCAAGAGGAGTAAGTCCCATAGAAGTATCAACGCATTTACCGTTCTTTACCGCACTAACGCTTGCGCCGTTACCGAGGTGACATACGACGGTTTTTACGTTGTCATTACCAAGAATTCTTCTAACTTCGCCGGAAACGAAAAGATGGCTCGTGCCGTGGAAACCATACTTTCTTACGCGATATTGCTTGTAATCCTCATAGGGGATTGCATACATATAAGCGTAATCGGGCATCGTCGAGTGGAAAGTCGTATCAAAAACTGCAACCTGGGGAGCGGAAGGCATAGCAGACATACAAGCCTTAATTCCCATAATGTTCGCAGGCATATGAAGAGGACCAAGGTCAACTATATTTTCAAGTTCAGCGAGAACCTCGTCAGTAACAAGTGCGCTTTCCTTGAAAGTCTCTGCGCCGTGAAGAACGCGGTGACCAACTGCCGCAATTTCGCTCATATCAGTAATAACGCCGTATTCAGCGTTAACGAGCGCGTCAAGAACCATCTTAATTGCCTCGCTATGAGTAGGCATTGCACCCTCAATTCTCACTTCTTGCTTTCCTTTATGAACGAGAACCGAACCGGTAGCGCCTATTCTTTCACATACGCCTTTAGCGAGTACGCTTTCGTTATCCATTTCGATAAGTTGATATTTAAGGGAAGAACTTCCTGCGTTTACAACTAATATTTTCATTTTTCGTCTCCTTAAATTATAATGCTTGAAGAGCCGTCATAGCAACTACGTTTACTACGTCTTCTACTGAGCAACCGCGAGAAAGGTCGTTAACGGGTTTATTAAAACCTTGACAGATAGGACCGATTGCCTCTGCTCCAGCAAGACGCTGAACGAGTTTGTATCCGATATTACCTGCTTGAAGGTCGGGGAATACGAGAACATTTGCCTTACCGGCAACGGGGCTACCAGGTGCTTTAAGAGTACCAACCTTTTCAACGAGCGCAGCGTCTGCTTGAAGTTCGCCGTCAACGTTGAGTTCGGGAGCAAGTTCTTTAACGAGCGCCGTAGCGGTGGTAACTTTATCAACGAGTTCGTGCTTTGCGCTACCCTTAGTAGAGAAAGAAAGCATAGCAACTTTTGGATCAATACCAGCAATTTTCTTTGCGCTATCAGCAGATGCAATTGCAATAGCGGCAAGTTGCTCCGCGGTAGGGTTGGGATTTACTGCGCAATCGCCAAACACCATTACGCCGTTTTCACCGTATTTAGATCCTTCAGGCATAATCATAATAAAGCAACTGCTTACGGTAGAAATTCCAGGAGCGGTTTTAATGATTTGAAGAGCAGGACGAAGAACGTCACCGGTAGAATTTACAGCGCCTGCAACCATACCGTCCGCCTTGCCACTCTTGACGAGAAGAACGCCAAGATAAAGAGGGTTCTTAGCAAGTTTAGCAGCCTGTTCTCTTTCCATTCCCTTAGACTTACGAGCCTCATAAAGAAGTTCTGCGTACTCGGTAATGTCAGCAGTCTCGGGGTCGAGAATGTCAACGCCGTCAAGATTAACATCGGGGCATTTTTCGGCAATTACCGACTTGCTACCGATGAGCGTGATTTTAGCAAGTTTTTGCTCGTTAATCTTCTCTGCTGCGCGAATAATACGCTCTTCTTCGCCTTCCGCTAAAACGATATGCTTATATGCGTTTGCGGCTTTTTGCTTGATGCTTTCTAATAATGACATAATATTTCTCCTTTTTTGCATTAAAATAGATGCATTTTTTTTTGCTTAATGTTATAATAGAAATAGGAAAAACCTTTTCCACACAATATTATAGCACGATGAACGAAAAAAGTAAAATCTTTTAGGGAGTTAATTATGAAAATTTGCGCAATCGTTTGCGAATATAACCCTTTTCACACAGGACACTTGTATCAATTGATGCAAGCATCAAAGGAATACGACGAAATTATCTGCGTTATGAGTGGAAATTTTACTCAGCGCGCTGAGCCTGCTTGCGTTGAAAAATACACGCGCGCTACCGTTGCGCTCAACGCGGGCGCGTCTATGGTAATTGAACTTCCCGTTATTTTTGCAACCGCAAACGGCGAAAAATTCGCAGACGGCGCGATTAAAAGCGTGTCCTCTCTATGCGAACTTTCCGGGCTCGTAATGGGTTGCGAGACGAACGATACTGATTACATTAAAATTCTTGCTAATATTCAAAGCGAAGAAAACGAGCGTTTTAAGAATATACTTACCGAAAATCTTAACGACGGAAAAAGTTACGCTACCGCTATTATGAACGCAACCGCGGTAGTTGGCGCAGAGAATTACGGAATACCTTTTGAAACGAGTGTTGAAATTTTATCTCAACCAAACAATTTATTGTGTATCGAATACGTGAAAGCCTCTAAGAAATACTGTCCTAAAGCGGAAATAACCTTAATTAAGCGTATAGGCGTTCATCATAATAGTTTATTTCCTACAAACAATTACGCTTCAGGTACTGCAATTAGGAATATGCTTTCTAACGGCGACTTTACGGGCGCAACACCCTATCTTCCAGACGCAAACTTGACGATAGGAGAATATTCTGCCCATCCTCTATCATCCTCTCTTTTCTCATCACTTGCCGTATATTCGCTCAGAAACGCAGGAATTGACGGGATTAGAAAGGCGTACGATTGCAAGGAAGGTCTTGAATACAAACTGTACGAAAACGCGTTAACGCACACCACGATTGAAGAAGTTCTATCAGAAACGAAAAGCAAGCGTTACACTATGAGTAGAATTAGGCGAGTTATTCTTCAAGTGATGCTTGGAATAGATAAAGAAATTTACAAAACCGACGGATACGTACCCCCTCGTTTGCTTGCCATCAAGGAGAATTTCAAGCCTATACTTGGAACTTGTGGCGATAAATTAATTATAAGGAACGACGACTTTGCTCGCTATGATTCGTCGTTTTACGAGAAATATTTTGAAATTGAAAGAAAAGCGTCAAATCTCTACTCACTTATTACTAACAATAACGAGAATTTATTTATTCCCTCTAAACTATATTCGATATAACCAAAAGCCCTGAAAAAAACTTTCAGGGCTTTTATAATTTTGTTATAAGCGCTCGGCTATTGAAAGAATAAGTTCTCTACTCTTTTCCCAACCAAGACAGCCGTCAGTGATAGATTTTCCGTAAATACAACCATCAGCCGGTTGATTTCCGTCTTCAATATAACTTTCAATTAAGAAACCTTTAACAAGTTTTCTAAACTCATCGCAATGACGACGATTACCAACCACTTCTTTTACGATACGCACTTGCTCAAAGGGATTTTTACCACTATTCGAGTGGTTAGTGTCAATAATAACCGCAGGATTTTTAAGTCCTTCCTTCTTATACATAGCGCAGAAACGCATAACGTCTTCGTAATGATAATTCGGTATGTTATTACCGTAAATATCTACGCTACCTCTTAAAATCGCGTGCGCGTGGTCGTTACCAGTAGTTTGAACCTGATATCCACCGTACTTAAATTCATTAGGAATTTGCGCTGCGTATATTGAATTGAGAAGAACGGGAAGCGAGCCGTTCATAGGATTTTTTACCCCCACCGCTACGTCAAATCCACTTGCAACGAGTCTATGTTGTTGATTTTCCGTCGAACGTGCGCCAACCGCGATATAAGAAAGTAAATCTTGAATATAATCAACGTTATCAGGATAAAGCATTTCATCTGCTGCAGAGAGTCCACTTTCACTAATGGCGCGAGCGTGAAGATGACGAAGGGCAAGAATTCCCGCTTGAATATCCGTTTTAGCGTTATGCGGGTCAGGAGAGTGTAACATACCCTTATATCCCTCACCGCGAGTACGGGGCTTATTCGTATAAATTCTTGGAACGATAAAAATCTTATCCTTAACTTCGTCAGCAACTTTAGCAAGACGAGAAACGTAATCGAGAACGGATTCTTCGTTGTCGGCTGAACAAGGACCGATTATCATAAGCAACTTATCGTCTCTACCTTCGATAATATCGCGAATTATTTGGTCGCGTTCCGCTTTAACTTTTTTCATCTCATCAGAAAGTCCGATAAGCGCTACTGCCTCTTCAGCAGGCATGATTTTAGAAATCTTCTTAAACATTGCAGTTTGCTCCCTTTTCTTCAAGTAAAATATTAAAGTTTTTCTGCTATATCATAAATAAGACGCTCGGTTTTCTCCCAACCAAGACAACCATCGGTAATGGATTTGCCATATACGCATCCATCGGGTGGCTGGTTGCCGTCCTCAATATAACTTTCAATCAAGAAACCTTTTACAAAATCCCCAAAATCCGCGTTTGCGTGCATATTATTGACGATTTCCTTAGCGATTCTTACTTGCTCAAGAGGTTTCTTTCCACTATTAGAGTGGTTAGTATCAATAATAACCGCAGGATTTTTAAGCCCTTCTTTTATGTACATATCGTAAAGTCGCATAACGTCTTCATAATGATAGTTTGGAACGTTATTACCATACACGTCTACGCTACCTCTCAAAATTGCGTGCGCGTACTCGTTACCCTTTGTTCTAACTTGCTTATTAAGATACTTAAACTCATTAGGAATTTGCGCCGCGTATATCGAATTAAGAAGAACGGTTAAACTTCCGTGCATAGGATTCTTAAATCCAACACAAGTATCACTACCACTTGCAACGAGGCGATGTTGTTGATTTTCCGTCGAACGCGCGCCAACTGCCGTATAAGAAAGAAGATCGTCGCAATATACGGTATTCTCAGGATAAAGCATTTCATCCGCCGCAGACAATCCCGTTTCCTTCATAATACGCACGTACATATGACGAATAGCAAGAATACCTGCCTGTATATCCGTAACCATTTTGTGGGGATCCGGTGAGTGTAACATTCCCTTATATCCCTCGCCACGAGTACGAGGTTTATTTGTGTAAATTCTTGGAACGATGAAAATTTTATCCTTTACTTTCTCGTAAGCGCGAGAAAGTCTCCCTACGTAATCACAAACGGATTCCTCGTTATCAGCAGAACAGGGTCCTATAATTAAAAGAAGACGCTTGTCCTTTCCTGCAATTATATCCTTAATCTCGCTATCTCTTTTAAGTTTTAACTTCATAAGTTCATCGGGAAGTTTAACCGCCTCGCGCGCCTCTTCCGGACTCATAATCGTTCGTATTACTTCAAACATTGCATATATCTCCGCTGTTAAGTATTATCTCTTCTCTGCAAAGCATCTCTAAGTTCGCCTCGATTTGTTCTTATCACTGACACAGTGTTAAGAAAGAACGCCTCAGCCTCTGCAAACATTCTATCAAGATGCTCTTTTGTTTTTCTCACTACCGCATCACACGAGCGGTACGTTTCATCCATAATCGCTTGGGCTCTATTTTCTGCCGAACGAATTATTTCAGAATTACTCGTTATATGGGAGGCGCGTTCTTCCGCCTCCTTAATAACGTTACACGCCACGATATCGGCGTTCTGCATAATATCGTTGCGCTTATCTATTACTTCCTGAGCCCTTGAAAGACTACTTGAAATCATAGATTTTATATTTACTATCAATTCTTTGCATCGAGGTAAGTCTACTTTCTTGCCAAACATACCGCCTCTTCCGTTAATCTCCTCGTAAAGTTCGTCAACAAGGTCGATTAAATTCATACTCTGCTCCTACTTAATTAGTTCAGTAGCCTCTGGTCTAATTAACGCGCTTACGTCTCCGTTAAGGTCAAGAACTTCACGAACGAGCGAACTCGATACGTGAGAAAGATTTGGCGAGGGGATTAAGTACACACCCTCAATTTTGCTATCAAACGACTTATAAGCGTTATAAAGGTTTTTCTCATACTCAAAATCAATCGTGTTTCTTATACCGCGAATAAAAGTCTTTGCGCCTACTTCTTTCATAAAATCCGTTAAAAATCCCGAAAAACTCATAACGGTAGCATTTTTTATTGACGATACGGAACGCTTAGCAATTTCAATCCTCGCATCAAGGGAGAATTTACATTGCTTTTCCGAAAGTGCAACGGCAACGATTATTTCGTCAAAAACCCTACTTGCTTTCTCTACAAGTTCATAATGACCGAGCGTAAACGGGTCGAAAGTCCCGGCAAATACCGCTTTATTATTCATTATGCACCTCCGCTTTTTTATATGTCAAAAAAGTTAATACCGTATAACCGCAATCTCTACGATCAACCTCAAAATCACTTGTGGAAAACTTCTTATCAAAAGCGTGTTCTATTACCAAAACGCCGTCGTCAGTAAGCACGGAATACTTTTCAATGAGTTCGATAATTTTGTTTTCAAAACCGTTAGCGTATGGTGGATCGGCGAAAATAAAATCAAATTTTTTGCCTTTTAATTTTTTAAGCGCAAAAGAAAAATCAACGTTATATATTTCATACTCTTCTTCGCTTGCACCAACGTGATTAAGATTTTCTTTGATTAATTTTACGCTTTCACTATCCTTATCAATAAAGATACATTTATCAGCGCCACGACTAATCGCCTCTATACCAACCGCGCCACTTCCACCAAAAAGATCCAACACCATACTAATATCGCTCTTTTTTGATAAAAGTATATTGAAAAGAGTTTCCTTAATTCTGTCAGTTGTGGGCCTAACTCGCTCGTCCTTTGGAGAGGCAAGTTTTCGACCTTTAAATTTTCCGCTAATTACTCTCATACTTAGCCTATACTACGAATTTCGTTCACGATATCTGCCGAACGCTTTCTAAGAGTATTAACTCCTATAACGTAGCCGAGAATAAACAATCCCGAGGTAAGAAGAACGTGGAGAGCAATAGGAACTACTGCCATCCAAGTAACCTTGGAAATATCAATCGCGCCCATACCCATAAAAAGTAGCGTCATCGCAATGAACACTATAAGCATACCGCCTTGAAGAGGTTGAATTTGGAAAATTTCGGCTATAAGAATAAGAATTAAAGCAGACGCTACGTAAAAAATCACGTGGAAGACTGATTTATAAAGTTTAACCTCGGTATATCTACGAGTATGAATATCCGAAAGCATATCCTTATTTAACTTCTTATATTCCTTCTCTCCAGCAGTTTTGCCGTTGTTAAAACAAATCATAGCGGTAGGCACGAAGAATAGTATACCCATTAAAATTTTCCAGATTGCATCTATATTTTCAGCAATAAAGACAAATCCAAGAATAGCAAAAACTACGGTAAATAAGTACATTGCTCCGCTACTCAATAAATAATCAACTATCGGCTTTCTTTCTTTTTTCTCGTTATTGTTACTCAATTTAACCTCCGTAATATTCGCGTTGGCGTAACGATTACGTCAAGCGGAATATCGTAATTATCAACTTCTATTTTGTCCACCTCTTGCTCGTCAAAAGCAAGCCCCACTTTAAGCGTGTCCACTTTTGAAAAAAACTTATCGTAATATCCTCCGCCATACCCAAGTCTATAAAAGTCTTTATCAAAAGCAAGCAATGGAGTTAGCGTTACTTGTGGTATAATTTTTTCGTCGCTTGGATTTAGAAAAATATTACCATACTTGTCCGTTTTATCAAGTGGAACTTCCCCTATATATCGAACGGGAAACATTACGCTCGGCAATGTATGAGGCACAAAAACTTCAACTACGTTGAAGAGAGCGGAAATTATCGCTTTCGTGTCCACTTCATTTCGCATTGAAACGTACGAAAAAATCGAGGTATAATTTCCCTCTTTCAATAATTTTAGCACTTTTTTTAATATTTGGCAATTCTTTTCACCCGCTAATTCTATACTATTTCGTAAAGTTAGCATTTCTTTTCGTAATAATGGTTTATTCATTATCTAAACTCCTTTTTCTTTGCGCCCCAAAGGAAGTTAATATTTCGTAAGGGATAGTATTAAAGCCCTCACAAAGTCTCTTCATATCTTCAGATGATTGTAATAAAATTGCATCGTCGCCTTCTTTCGCTTTAACATCGCTTATATCAATAAAACAAGCGTCCATACAAGGCGTTCCGATAACGGGACAACGCTTACCGTTTACCGTAAAATATATTTTGTTAAAGTTGCGAAATACACCATCGGCATACCCCATTCGCAAAGTTGCAATTTTCATCCGTTTATTCGCAACGAAGTTGCCGTAACCTATATGCTCTCCGCTTCTAACTTTGTTAATTTGCATAATCTTAGTATAAACTTTCATTGAAGGTATTACACCGTCAATTCCGTATCCGTACAAGCCAAGCCCTACTCTTATCATATCCATAGAAAAAATTCCGTGCTTAATAGCAGAAGTAGACGCTATATGTTTAATAACGGTTGAAGGTAAGTCAGATACTGATGATAAAAATTTTTGATATTGTAACGACGAGTGATTAAAATTACTTGCATTGTAAAAATGACTATATACGCTATGCGCCGTTTTGTGCTTTTTCGCACAAAATTTGTATAACGATTTCACCTCAAAAGTCTCACAACCGTATCTGTTCATTCCCGTATTTACTTTAATGGCAATGCGATTAGTATTCTCGTTTAGCGCAAGAACTTGGTGTTTATTCCAAACGGTAGGAATTATATTTTGTGGCAATCGCATCGAATAATCGTTCATACAAAAAACGATTATATCTTTTTTAATTCCACTTTCCGCCAGTTCAAGCGCCTCAAATTCAGTAGCAACGGCAAAGCACTCAACTGTCTCTTCAATCGTCTTAGCGACCTTAACCGCGCCGTGTCCGTAAGCGTTTGCTTTAACCACCGCGCAGAGTATTCCGTATTTTCTAAGACAATGGGCATTATTATAAATATTCGATAAATTGATTTTAACGGTAAACATAATATCTTATATTCCCGTCAAAATTAAATCGTCCTAATATTTATCCATAAACATTGTTTTAACTTTTTTAAATGGAGCATAACCAGATAAAAAAGATTGCAATAGCGAAGAAATAGATTGTACGGTGTTCGTATTACTCGTTTTATCAACGATGATATTGCCCTTTTTCTTAACAACCAAAAAATTCCCACAATTTTCTTCAATCATATCATCGTAAACGCTAAAAATATATTCTCCGTCGTTTTGATACAAATCAAGCGAGAGAAAATCATTAATTGACGCTATTCTCATTTGAATATAGGGCGTATCGTTTTCGGTAAAATCAGAAAATTTATATCCTTTAAGTTCGTCAAAAGAAATAAACTTTTCTTTATTGGTATAAGCGTATCTACTTATCTCTCCACCTTCTACGACCGCATAAAAATCACACGCATCAGAAAGATATATCCTTCCACCATCAACATCAAGTTCGGAGAATAAATCAATATAATATTGCTCGTTAGTAGTCTGATATAGCGAAAATTCTTTAGCAAATTTTCCGTAAATATCAATTAAAAAAGGAATATCTTCGCGCGTTGCGATATGAAATCTTTGTTTAATACCGCCTACTATTTGGTTTTTTCCACAATAGGACGCGTTAATAAAGCCAAATCTTTTATAATATTCAAAACTAAATGGATAAAGCGCTACGAGAGGAACGCTACGACTCGCAACTTTTAGTAACGCTTTTTGAATAACGCTCTTAATCAAGCCTTGACCGCGTTTTTCGGTAATAGTACTGACTGCGCTCAAATAACTTACGGGTAAAAATTTATCGTTAAAGTCTGCAGTTTTTTCAACTATATAAGCAACACTAACAAGATTGCCATTATCCTCTAAAGTTACTATATTATTCTCGTTTACTTTTGATACGAAATGCTCAGCATACTTAATTCCGTCAGAGGGGAAAGCATCAATATAAAGTTTAACTAATTGCTCGCTTTTCATTATTTTTCCTCGGCAGTATATTTTTCAACCAAAAACAAAGGCGAATAAGATAACTTTGCCTTTCTAAGACCTTCAATACCCATATCTTCTTGACGGTTAACAAGCATATCCGCAGTAAAGAAAGCATTAGCAGTCATTTTATTTATCGCCGGATACACGCCGTCGTAATTCGTGTCCGCTTTTTCAAAAATAGTATGAGCAACACCGTTACACTCAAGAGCGGAAATAGAAAACGCTACGCACTCGTCTTTTACTTTAAGAACGGAAATCTTTAGATTAAGTTCCTCTTTTAGCGAAATAGCAGAAATTATTGCCTTTTTCTCCCACTCGAGAACTCTGTGCCCTTCAGCCTGCTTACTCCAGCGCTCAAGTAACGAAAAAACGCTACCGTTATCGTTTTTTTCGTACTCTTTGAAAACAAAATCCGGATATTTAGCGCAAAATCTGCTTACGAAATTACGCTTAGAGTGATATGCTTTACCACTAAGAGTTATAAGATTTTCAGCGCTATATACGTAGTCGTAATCGTCACGGTTGGTGGAAAGATTAAACTCGTCTTTAATTCTATCTGCTTGCGTTTTAGTAAGTCCGCGAATACGACACTTTACGCCTAATCTTTTCGCCTCTTCGCGCATTAGAGAAATAGCCTCCATAAAATGCTCGTCGTCGCAATATGGGGGCATAAATACGGGAGTGCCTGTAAATAAGGCGTACACTAAAGTAATATCTTTAGTGCTTGCTATTTTCATCCTGCCACTTCCGTTCCATAAATATAGGGTTGCAAAATTGTATTCCCAACCTACGTTTTCTTTTTGTAAATGCTTGGCTATTCTTTCGTAATCGTCAAGCGTTAAATCAACAAATTGCATAAAATTAATACCTTAAATAACTATCAAAAGCATTTTCAATATGAACTATTCGCTTATCCTCTGTATAAACTTCAACGATATCAAAGCGAATTGCTCTATCAAATAACTTAAAACGCTTAATATATTCCGAAGCAACTTGATTAATCTTCCTACGCTTTTGATAGTTTACCGCCTCTTGAGCATATCCAAAGTTATCGTTAAGCCTTGCTTTGACTTCAACGAAAACGATAAAACCTTCGCCTACCGCAATAATATCAATTTCACCAGTTTTCGTAGCGTAATTGCGCTCAAGAATAACGTAACCCTTCTCTTGAAGGTAATGCGTGGCTATATCTTCGCCTGTTCTACCCTTATTTTTGGTACTAAGCATAAATATCACCTATAAAATTCTTAATAAAAGTAAAGCGATGTATAGGACAAGGACCGTACTTAATTAAAGCGTCGATATGCTCCTTAGTACCGTAACCTTTATTTTTTGCAAATCCATACTCAGGATACAATAAATCCATTTCACGCATAATTCTATCACGAGTAACTTTTGCTAAAATTGACGCTGCAGCAATATTGTAACTCGTTGCGTCCCCCTTAATTATTGCTTTAAGCGGTATTTCACTTTTAAGTTCAACCGCATCAACTAAAATCATCTCGGGACGAGTAGGCATTGAACGAATACACTCTTCCATTGCTCGCTTTGTTGCGTTTAAAATATTTATCTCGTCTATCGTTTCGTTATTTATAATGGAAACAGCGTAAGAGGACTTTTCTTTAATAATCTCAAAAAGCGCCTCTCTTCGTTTTTCAGAAACCTTTTTGCTATCGTTAATTCCTTTAACCATTTCGTCAAGGTTCATCATACAGCACGCGGCAACGACGGGACCTGCGAGCGGTCCGCGACCCGCCTCGTCAATTCCCGCTAAGCCTTTTAAAAGTATTGATTTGTCAAAATTAAATAAATCCTCAGTCATATAAATCTGCCCCATCTAAAGTAATTTTTCCAAGCCGACCTTTTCTAAAGTCCTCAATGACCGCAGCGGATGCGCGCTCAGTGTCAACTTCTCCGCCACGCAACAAAAAGCCTCTGCTTTTTGCTACGCATTGCATATTGATTTCGCCGTCTTCAGTTGCTATAAATGAATATCGCTTTTCAATTGCTTGCGGATAAAGATCCTTGAGTTCACGCAAAAGTTCTTTTGAAAGTTCGTAAGTGTCAACAACTTCGTCCTTGATACTACCGATATAAGCAAGATGTCGAGCGGCTTTTTGATTAGAAAGTTTAGGATATAGCGTACCCGGGGTATCTAAGACCTCAACAAAGTCATTTACCTTAAACCACTGCTTTCCACGAGTAACACCCGCCTTATTGCCCGTAATTGCCTTTCCTTTGCCGATAAGATTATTTATTAGCGTTGACTTTCCTGTATTAGGCACGCCTAACACCATAACCTTAATAGTCGTTTTAATTCCGCGCGCTTTATATTTATTGATTTTTTCTCCACAAAGCCTTCTTATTGCGGAAAGAACAGAGGCTGAACTCTTTGAAACAGTACTATCTAAAACTATTGCCTCACTTCTACTCGAGCAAAGTTTTTTTCTCCATTTTTCAGTTTCTTGTGGATCAGCAAGGTCACTTTTATTTAGAACGTAAACGACGGGAAGACGAGCGATATACTTTTCAAAATCAGGATTTATGCAACTTAAAGGCGCACGTGCATCTAAAACGTACACGAGCGTATCAATAAGTTTAATGTTTTCCTCAATCATTCGTATCGACTTAGTCATATGACCAGGATACCAGTTAATAATCGCCATTAATCCTCCAGCAAATCAGGT
Organism: Pumilibacteraceae bacterium; assembly: GCA_045532295.1. Classification (GTDB taxonomy): domain Bacteria; phylum Bacillota; class Clostridia; order Christensenellales; family Pumilibacteraceae; genus UBA10677. The sequence goes on from JAZSFP010000007.1 coordinate 307,284, forward strand.
CGAAATTTTTTAGTAATTTCTATCGCTTTTTCTCTTCGCCATTTTTCTATGTTCTTGTGATGACCCGAAAGCAAAACTTCAGGAACGGAAAGACCTTCAAAAACTTGCGGACGAGTATATTGTGGATATTCAAGTAAATTCTCAGAAAAACTCTCTTCGGTAACGCTTTCGTCACACCCAAGAACGCCGTCAACGTAACGAGCAACACTATCAACGAGTACCATAGCAGGAAGTTCTCCACCGGTAAGAACGTAGTCGCCGATTGAAATCTCGCGGTCAATTGAAAGTTCAATAACACGCTCGTCAATTCCTTCGTAATGTCCACATAAAAGAATTAACCATTCAGCGTTTGCCGCAAGGTCTTTTACGATAGGCATACTCAAAGTTTTGCCCTTAGGCGACATATAAATTCTCGTTGCTTTATGCTCAGGGTCAATACTATTAATAGCGTCAAAAATAGGTTGAGCCATCATAACCATACCTGCTCCGCCACCAAAGGGAGTATCGTCGCATTTATGATGCTTGTCCTTAGAAAATGTACGAATATCCGTTATTCGTATATCGATTTTTCCGTTTTCACGCGCTCTTCCGATAATGCTCGTCGTAAGGGGCGTAAACATTTCCGGAAACAAAGTTAAAACGTCAATCCTCATAAACGGACACCTCGTCAAAGACACTACGCTTTAAAATAATAATACCCGTATCAACGTCAATCTTGACAATCATTTTCTTTAAGAACGGAAATCTAACGACAGACTTGCCGTTTATAACCGTGTATACGTCAGCAGAGCCATACTGGTTTATTTCCGTAACTTTACCTAGTTCCACTCCGTTATCGTCAATAACCTTACAGCCTATAATATCCGCAATAAAATAACTGCCTTCTTCAAGGTCAACAGCGTTAATCCTATCAATTTGAAGATATTCGTTTTGCACGCTTTCAGCGGTCGTTCTATCCGCTATTCCGCTTAAACGAAGATAGACGAAATCCTTATCGAAGCGACAAGCCTCGATACGATGCGGAGCAGATTTTAAATATACTATTTTAAGTCTTTTAAAACGCATCGCGTCGTCAGTAAGAGGCTTAATCTTAAGTTCACCCCTAATTCCGACTGCGCGCACTATTTGACCGATAGTAATGTACTCGTTCATAATTTCACCTTTATAGCAAATTAGAGAGCAATAGCCCTCTAACTCGTTTTTTCTTATTGTTCGTCCGCCTCTAAAATAACGACCGAATATTTAACGCCCGTCTTATTTCCTGCTGCTTTAATTATCGTTCTGATAGCCTTTGCAATACGACCGTCTCTACCGATAACCTTGCCCATATCTTCTTTGGAAACCTTGACTTTAACAATGTTTTCCTCTTCAATGGTAACGACTACCTCGTCTTTCTTTTCAACGAGTTCGCTAACCATAAATTTTACAAGTTCTATCATAATATCTCCTGCGCATACATCAATGCGCTATCGCAAAATGCAGTGAGTTAATTATTCTCCCTTCTTCTTTTTGATAGCGTTAGTTTTAGCGGGCATAACCTTTGCCTCAAGAACGCCTGCGCCAACTAAAAGCGCACGTACGGTATCGGTGGGTTGTGCTCCCTTGTTAATCCATTCAGTAGCCTTTTCGCTGTTGATTTTGATTTCAGCGGGCTCAGTCTTAGGATTGTAAGTACCAACGATGTCGATGAACTTACCATCTCTGGGTGCTCTCGAGTCTGCTACTACCACTCTGTAAAAAGGGGATTTCTTGTCGCCCATACGGGTGAGTCTGATTTTAACTGCCATTTTTCTTTCTCCTTAAAAAATAAAATTTTATTTGCTTTATCAGGTGTTATTTTCCTGTAATAACCTTTTAGAACGGGAAACGGCGCTTACCGCCACCCATTTTGAAGTTGCCACTCTTCATTCTCTTCATAAGTTCACGCGTTTGCTCAAATTGTTTAAGAAGTTGGTTTACGTCTTGAATACTCGTTCCACTTCCAACTGCTATACGCTGTTTTCTTGAAGACTTAATAATTTCCGGTTTTTCGCGTTCTTCCATCGTCATCGAACGGATTATCGCCTTGAAACGCTCAATACGGCTTTCGTCAATATCCTTTTCGCTGATTTTCATATTACTCATTCCGGGTATCATACCGATTAGGTCAGTAAGATTACCCATCTTTTTCATATTTTCAAACTGAGAAAGGAAGTCGTCGAGAGTAAAACTTGCTTCGCGAAGTTTTTTCTCCATCTTCTTCATTTCTTCTTCGGAAACTGCCGATTGCGCTTTCTCAATAAGCGTAAGCACGTCGCCCATACCTAAGATTCTTGACGCCATACGGTCAGGATAGAAAGGCTCGAGGTCGCCTGACTTTTCTCCGATACCGCAGAACTTAATAGGCTTACCGGTAACCGCCTTAATTGAAAGCGCCGCACCACCTCGCGTATCACCGTCAAGTTTAGTTAAAATTACGCCGGTAATATCGAGTTGCTCGTTAAACGAAGTTGCTACCGTTACAGCGTCTTGTCCCGTCATCGCATCGACGGTAAGAAGAATTTCCGCCGGGTTTACTGCACTTTTAACCTCACGAAGTTCGTTCATAAGGTTTTCGTCAATGTGAAGTCTACCCGCAGTATCAATGATTACTGTGTCGTATCCTTTAGAAACTGCGTAATCAATTGCCTCTTTAGCAGTCTTTGCAGGCTTGTTCGTGCCTTTTTCAAAGACTTCAGTATTAACACTCTTTCCTACTACCTTAAGTTGATTGATTGCTGCGGGACGATAAATATCACACGCAACGAGCATAGGTTTTTTGCCTTGCTTTATAAGGTACTGCGAGAGTTTTCCGCACATCGTGGTTTTACCTGCGCCTTGAAGTCCACAGAGCATAATTACAGTGGGCGGTTTAGAGGAAACCTCTAATTTTGAATTTGCGCTACCCATAAGCGCGATGAGTTCTTCGTTAACTATTTTAACGACTTGCTGACCTGGGGTAAGGCTTTTAAGAACCTGCTCGCCTACTGCTTTTTCGCTTACTTTCGAAACGAAGTCCTTAACGACGGAAAAGTTTACGTCCGCCTCAAGTAAAGCAATACGGATTTCGCGCATTGCCTGCTTGATTTCAAGTTCGGTAAGTTTTCCGCGTGAGGTTATCTTACTGAAAATATGATTAAGTTTTTCACTCAGATTACCAAATAATCCCATATTTGCTCCTATAAATTTGTCAAAAGCCCTTCAAGCGCTTTTATGCTCTCTTCCATATTACCTTTGCGAAGAGTTTCGATCGCTTTGGTAACTCGTTCTTTATTTCGCTCTTTGGAAGACTTGAGCGCAAGTTTTTCTTCGTAAAAGAGAAGTTGTTCGCAAGCCTTTACAATCGTATCGCGTACCGCTTGACGAGTTACTCCCTCATTTTCCGCAATCTCCGAAAGCGACAAATCGTAATCGTAGTACGAGCGTAGCGTTTCACTTTGACGGGAAGTAAGTAAATCTCCGTAAATATCAATTAGTTCGCTAATTTGTAAATCTTTTTTCAATTCTCTCTCCATTTAATGAAAGAAGTGTAAAGCAATTTTACTTTACACTTCTATAATACCATTATTTTTCCACTTTGTCAAGCATTTTAATCAATAATTCCATTAACAAATTCAACGGAATTAAAATCTTCAAGGTCGTCAATACCTTCACCAACGCCGACGTAAACTACAGGAACTTCAAGTTCGTTTGTAATTGCGAACACTACTCCACCCTTTGCTGTACCGTCTAACTTAGTGAGGATAATACCGTCAATATCAACTGCCTCGTTAAACACGTCAACTTGCGCCAAAGCGTTTTGACCAGTCGTTGCATCTAATACTATATAGTTAAGATAAAGCGCGTCGGGCATTTCTCTGTTTACTATACGAGAAATTTTACCAAGTTCGTCCATAAGGTTTTTCTTGTTATGAAGACGACCTGCAGTATCAATCAGAATTACGTCGTTACCCTTACTCTTTGCGCTTGAAAGAGCGTCGAAAACCACTGAACCGGGATCTGCGCCTTCGCCTTGTTTTACGATACGAACACCTGCTCTCTCTGCCCAAACGGTAAGTTGATCAGCAGCAGCCGCTCTAAAAGTATCCGCCGCGACTAAAAGAACGTTCTTGCCTTGTTTTTTGAACTTCTTAGCAAGTTTTCCCATAGCAGTAGTTTTACCTACGCCGTTAACACCCGAAACCATAATTATAAGTGGGTATTCGTACTCGGGAATTTCCGTCTCGTCTAAAATATCAACGAGTATTTCTTTAAGTTCTTTCTTAACCTCATCTTGCTTGCGCAACAATTTTTTGTCTACGCGCGCGCGCAAATCCTCTAAAATTCTATCAGTTGTAACTGCGCCGATGTCCGAAGAAAGAAGTATATATTCAAGTTCTTCATAGAAATCGTCGTTAAGAACGCCACCCGTGAAAAGTTTGTTAAGATTATAGGAAATTATGTCTTTAGTTTTCTTAAGTCCTTCCTTAATTTTTGAAAACAAGCCCATACGTACCCCTCCGTTTTATGCTTTATCGATATTTTTTACAGCCTCTTCAAGTTTTACGGAAACAATTTTTGAAATACCTTTTTCCTCCATCGTAACACCGTAAAGATTGTCCGCAAGTTCCATTGTTGGCTTACGGTGAGTAATTACTATGAACTGAGTGTCTTCACTAAATCTACGAAGATACTTAGCAAAACGGTTTGCGTTAGCATCGTCGAGCGCCGCCTCTATTTCGTCGAGCAAACAGAAAGGCATCGGTTTAAGTTTAAGGATAGCAAACAATATTGCAATAGCGGTAAGCGCTTTTTCTCCACCAGAAAGAAGAGAAATCGACTGGAGTTTTTTCTCGGGAGGTTGAGCCTTAATCTCAATACCTGCCTCCAAGGGATTTTCACTATCAAGCATTTCAAGGTCCGCAGTACCACCATTGAAAAGTTCTTTAAAGATTTTCTTAAAGTTTGCTCTAATTTGCTCAAATTGACCCGTAAAACGACCAAGCATTTCCTCGGAAAGTTCAGCAATAATCTTAAGAAGATCGCCCTCTGCTTTTTCAAGATCGTTCTTTTGTTTATCGAGTTCTTCGTACTCTTCAGCAACCGTTTGAGACATTTCAATAGCATCTACGTTTACGTTACCAAGAGCGCGCATAGAACGCTTAAGTTTCTCACTTTCTTGTACGCCAGCAGTTACGTCGTATCCTTCTTCTTTAAACTGCAAACAATCAGCGTATTCGAGGTTATACTCTTCACGAACGCGTATTTCCATTTGTTCGATATCAGTATCAACCTTAAGAAGTAACATTTCTTCCCTCGTCTTATTTTCGCGAAGGTTTTGAAGTTCGTTCATAAGGTCAATTCTATTCTTGTCAAGCGTTGCTACACGAGTTTGAAGTTCTTCTTTGTACTCGTCAAAATGAGTAAGTTTAGAACGAATTTCTACTACTCGCTTTGCATCAGCGTCACTATCGCGTTTTTCGGTAGATTTCATACCCTTTTCGATAGTATCAATATTTGCCTTATTTTGCTCAATTTCAGCGTTATTTGCATCAATTTTTGCACTAAGTGTAGCCTTATCACTCTCTAAACGCTCAATATTTTCGGTGATAGACTTTACTGCGTTCTCGAGTTCGCTTACCGATAAAAGCGCAGAAGTAAGTTTCTCTTGAAGTTCGTCACGACGGGCCTTAAGTTCGTCTGCTTGAATTTTAACACTCTCTTCATCATCTTTAGCGGTTTGTTTCTTCGAAGTAATAAGCGCTTCAAGTTCAATTACGCTATTAATATCAGCGTTAATTTTCGCAACGCGTTTAGCATCCTTTTCTTTATCCACTTCAAGTTCCGCGATTGCTTGACTACTACTATCAATATCAGACTGAAGTATATTTCTCGCCTCAGACTTAGTAGCAATTTCGATATCAATATCGTGAATTTTCTCTTGCGTAGACTTGATTGCCTCTTGATTGCTATCAAGTTCGTCAGCGCAACGCTCCTTTCTCTTATTGAGCGTTTCAATATCAGCGGATAATTTTTCAACGATTCCAACGAGTTCTTTAAGTTCACGCTCGTGAGAGAAAATATTAGCAATATCGTTCTTTTTACTACCACCGGTAATAGAACCCGAGGGATTAATTACCTCGCCGTCAAGTGTTACAATCTTAAACGCATATCCAGTTTGACGAGCAATGGATACAGCAGTATCAAGATTATCAACGATAACCGTTCCGCCTAAAAGTCCTTTAACGATATTGTTATACTTAGCGTCATATTTAACGAGGTCAGACGCAACGCCAAAACACCCCTTAGACGATAACGCGCCCATATAACGCTGTTCAATTTCACGAGGTTTAATACTCGTCATGGGAAGGAAAGTAAGTCTTCCATAACGCATTTTCTTTAGGTATTCGATAATATATTTGGCGTCGTCTTCATTCTTCGTTACTATGTTTTGCATTGCTTGACCAAGCGCAGTTTCTACCGCCGTTTCAAACTTTGCGTCCATCGTAATGATTTGCGCAACGATACCCTCTATTTTCTTGGCAATTTCAGGATTTTTCTTCGCGTCGTTCATAAGATTTCTAACGCTAAAGTTAAAGCCGTCGAACGCCTGTTGCATTTCGTGCAAAATCTTACGGCGGGATTCAGCCGTGTAGAATTTCTCATTTAATTTATCGAGTTTCGTCGTAGTATCGTTTGCTATTGCTAAGAGTTCGTTATGTCTCTTATAAAATTGCTGAAGTTTTTCGGTAAGTTCAACTTTTTTCTCGCTTAACGCAGAAAGTTCACCCTTGATTTTTTCAAACTCTTCCCTATCTTTGCTAAGTTCGTCGGAAAGTGCGCCTATACGCTTTTCAATATCCTCAATAGCAAGTTTTCTTGCATCACGCTCAGCCAAAAGCCTAGACATATTTGCCTTAATTTCAGCAAGTCTGTCCATTGCGTCAAGTAACGCTTGCTTGTTGCTTTGAGCGTCATTTTCGCCCTTGGTTAAGAGTTCAACGACCGCTACGTACTTACTCTTAATTTCATCAACGAGAGCGCGCGCGTCATCAAGTTTTGCTACCGTTTTCGTTTTTTCAATCCTATTTACGCTAATTCCCTTATCTGCATCGGCTACGCTTTCAAGCATCGTAGCGTTATCGTCGGAAAGGCGTTTGTTCTGTTCAAAGAGCGTAGAAAGGCGTTCTTTAAGTACTTTCATATCGCCCGCTTGTTGCTCGATACTAACGGTTAATGTAAGGAGTTCTTCACGAAGAACGTTTATCTTTTTATCAAGACCGTTGAGATCATACATAGACTCGTTATAGGAGGCTACGGCATTATCATACGCGCTTTGCTTAAGTTCAATCGCCTCAACAAGCCCTTGAAGTCTCGTATTTATAATGGCTTTAGCCTGCGACGCCGTTTCGTATTGATGGATATAGGTGTTGATTTCGTGATGACGAAGTCTATCACGCATATCAAGCCATTTTTTAGCGGTTTCTGCTTGGCGACGAAGAGGCTCAAGTTGTTTGTTTTTCTCTTCTAAGATATCAATAATACGAGTAAGATTATCGCGAGTTCTTCCCAACTTTCTTTCAGCGTCTATTTTTCTCGCTTTAAACTTAGAAATACCTGCCGCCTCTTCAAAAATTTGACGACGGTCTTCGGGCTTTGAAGAAAGAAGTTCGTCAATTCTACCTTGACCGATAATAGAATAACCTTCTCTACCCATTCCTGCATCACGCAAAAGTTCCACAATGTCCTTTAATCGACATTGCGTACGGTTAAGCGCATATTCACTTTCACCACTTCTATACAGTTTACGCGATATTACTACTTCTTCGTAATCAAGGGAAGGGAAAAGTCTTTCTTTATTATCAAACACGAGAGCGACCTCGCAGTAAGACATTGATTTTCTTTTCTCCGTTCCGTTAAAGATTACGTCTTGCATCGAACTACCACGCAATAATTTTGCGGATTGCTCTCCAAGCACCCATCTAATAGCGTCGGCTACGTTACTCTTACCGCAACCGTTAGGTCCTACGATACCAGTAATACCTGAGCCAAAGGGTATTTCGTACTTATCGGCAAAAGATTTAAATCCGTATACTTCTATCCTTTTAAATTTCAAAGCAGACTTCCTCTTTGCTAAATTTTACTTATTAATTATATCATATTTACCACTGATTTGTAAAGCAATCAGCGATTAATATTGAGCGCTTTAAGCGCCTCTTCCGCAGCGATTTGCTCAGCCTTTTTCTTGCTCGGCGCTACGCCTCTACCAAGTGGTTTGCCGTGCACTATTACCTCAATTTCAAACCCGTCCAAGCCATTGTTATTACCGCTTAAAATTTTATACTCAGGTCGCTCACCGTTATATTTGCGTTGCGTATAAATCTGAAGGAGAGTTTTACTGTCTTGTTTTGATAGTAAATTCTTAATATGGTCTTTTACGAAACGACGAGGCGCGTTAAGGCTTTTCCCACTATCAATATACATAGCGGCAAGAATAGACTCAAAAAGGTCCGATTTCGTCTTTTGAGAACTAACCGCGTCCTTTCTTGCGCCTGAACCTATACGCATATAAGGAAGTAAACCCATATCGTCTACCGCTATTGCAAGGGGTTCGCGAGAAACGATACGAGCGCGAAGTTGCGTCATTTCACCTTCGTCTTTGTTAAGGTTGAAATACAATTCTTCGGCTACGATAAAGTCCAAAATGCTGTCGCCAAGAAACTCAAGACGATCATAACTTACTCGCCTTCCCGTGTGTTCATTGAGATAACTTGAGTGGGTAAGAGCGTCAATAAGCAACTGCTTATCGTTAAAGGTATACTCAATACGCTCTTCAACCTGTTTAATTTCAATATCAGTCATTACTTTCTTCACTCATAAGCGCGCGTACGTCAATATCCGCTATCGCTTTTTTAATTCTTTCAATCGAATCAAGTTGACTCATTCTAACGATTTGACCGATAGACGCGGTAATAGTCTTTGCTTTAGACGAACCGTGTGATTTAACGAGCACTTTTTCGATACCGAGGAAAGCCGAGCCACCAACTGCGTGATAGTCCATTGAAGCCTTAAAACGCTCGAAAGTTTTCTTCATAAAGAGCGCGTAACCGATTTTTGCAGAAAGCGAACTCTTAATTTCCTTAACGAGCAATCCGCTTACCATTTTTGCCGTTCCTTCCACTGATTTTATAAGTACGTTTCCGACAAAACCGTCACAAACAAGCACGTCAAACTGACCGGACAAAGCGTCACGAGCCTCCATATTGCCCACAAAGTTAATAGGAAGTTTCTTAAGAAGATTAAATGTTGCGTGAGTAAGGTCGTTGCCTTTTTTGTCTTCTACACCAACCGAAACGAGCGCAACTCGTGGGTTCTCAATACCCTCCGACTTCATATATTCGCTACCCATAATAGCAAATTGAGCAAGGTACTCAGGCTTACAATCCATATTTGCGCCACAGTCAATAACGCACACCTTTCCACCTGTTGAAGTAGGAAGCAACGGACAAAGCGCAGGACGAAAAACACCCTTAATTCTGCCGATTTTGAAAATACCACCCGTAAGAACTGCGCCCGTAGAACCGGTTGAAACCATACCGATAACGTCAGGGTTAGTTTTAACTTCCTCAAAAGCCTTCACAAGCGAAGAGTTCTTCTTTGCTCTAATGGCAACGGTGGGGGATTCGTTATTCGTGATTTGCTCTTTTGCATCAATGATTTCTACTCTCGATGCGTCATACTTAAATTTTGCAAGTTCAGTGTTGATAATATCACTGTCGCCAACGAAAACTACGCTAATATCGGGATAAAGTTTAAGCGCGTCTAAACCGCCTTCAACGATAACGCTTGGACCACGGTCCGCGCCAAAAATATCAAGAACAACTTTCTTCATAATATCCTCCATAAAAAAACCAGCCCCGTATTTTGCTTACGGGGCCGATTAAGTCCATAAATCCTTATTCTTCGTCTTTCTTAACTTCAACGCTTCTGGTCTTATCATAATATCCGCAAGCCTTGCACGCTCTGTGAGCCTGTTTGGGAGCGTGGCACTGGGGGCACTCGCCAACGGTGGGCGCGGATACCTTAAAGTTAGCGTATCTGGAGTTAGTAGCCGCCTTGGATGTTTTATGTTTTGGTACTGCCATAATAGCACCTCCTATTTTACGAAATATTTGCTACTTTTAATTGCTATATTATTATAAAGAAAATCTTTAAGTTTGTCAACAAAAAATAGCCCATTTTAGAAAACATTTCCTTATTTTTCTAAAAAATTATGAAAGTTCAAACATTCCCGTATATAATTCGTAGTATCTTCCTTGCATTTCAATAAGGGAATCGTGATCTCCCCTCTCGATTATCTCGCCTTTCTCTAAAACCATTATAGCGTTAGAGTTTCTTACCGTGCTTAATCTATGCGCAATTACGAATACCGTTCTACCCTTCATAAGTTTATCCATACCCTTTTCAACGAGTTTTTCCGTTCTCGTATCTATAGAACTCGTAGCCTCGTCGAGAACGAGCACGGGAGGATCGGCAACGGCTGCGCGAGCAATGGAAAGAAGTTGTCTTTGACCTTGAGAAAGATTCGCTCCGTCAGCAGTTAGCATAGTGTCGTAACCCTGAGGAAGATGTCTTATAAACCCGTCAGCGTTCGCTATCTTACAAGCCTCAATGATTTCTTCGTCAGTCGCGTCAAGTCTACCGTATCTAACGTTATCACGCACGGTACCTGTAAAAAGATGCGTATCCTGAAGAACCGTACCAAGCGAACGGCGCAAATCGTCTTTTTTGATTTTTTGAATATTGATGCCGTCGTACCTGATTTTACCGCTTTGAATTTCATAAAAACGATTAATTAGGTTCGTTATAGTCGTTTTTCCTGCGCCAGTAGAACCAACGAAGGCTATCTTTTGTCCGGGATTAGCATACAGAGAAAGGTTTTTAAGTACGATTTTCTCTGGAACATAACCAAAGGTTACGTCTTCAAGTTCAACTTTTCCTTCCATTTTGGTATAAGTAATCGTACCGTCGCTATGCGGATGTTTCCACGCCCATACACCAGTTTTAACAGGGCTCTCAGTAATTACTCCACTCTCGTCAATCGTGGCATTTACGAGTTCCACGTAGCCTTCGTCAATTTCACTTGGTTCATCCATCATATTGAAAATACGCTCCGCACCCGCAAGGCCGGAAAGTAACGCGTTCATTTGCTGTGTTACTTGCGTAATGGGGTTATAGAATTGACGAATAAGCAAAAGGAATGACATAAGCGCAGGTGCGCCCATAGCAACGTTACCCGTTATTACCAAACACGAACCGGCTATTGCAATAATGGCGTAAATAATATGCGAAACGTTACCCATAATAGGCATTAAAATGTTCGCGTAGGTATTTGCAGCGCTCGACGCAGAACAAAGTTCATCATTTAGTTCGTCGAAATGGTCCTTAACTTTATCCTCATGGCAGAATACTTTAACTACTCTTTGCCCGTCAATCATCTCTTCAATATAACCATTCACTTCGCCGATTGCTTTTTGCTGACGACGGAAGTTTGCTCCACTTTTCTTAGTTATCGTAGAAAGCAAGAACATAATAAGGAAAGTCATTGCTAAAATAATGAGCGTTAACTGCCACGAAAGCATAATCATCGAAGTGAGCGATCCGATAATATTAAATATCGACATCAAAAGTTGAGGGAAAGTTCCACCCATAAGCATACGAACGGCGTCAACGTCGTTAGTATAAGTAGACATAAGTTCACCGTGGGTATGCGTATCGAAGTAACGAAGAGGGAGCGTTTGCATATGCGTGAACATATCGTCGCGAATTTTCTTGAGCGTATTGCGTGAAATAACCGTCATAATGATATTATAAGCGTACGAGGTTAACGCGCCAAATACGAAGAAAATCCCCATAACGACGAGAGGCGGTACTACTTTATCCGCAACTGCGCCCCACTCCGATCCGATATACGGCTTAACGTATTCAGACAAAAATACCGATAAGAACGAGGAACTAAGAATTGATACGACCGAACTTGCAAGAATAAAGACCGCTACTAACAAAAGCAAAAATTTATACTTGCCCATATAACCAAGAAGCCTTCCGAGAGTCTTTTTGGTGTTTTTAGGTTTCGCGAATTTCGCGCCTTTAACAGGAGGCATTAGCGTCCACCTCCTTATCTTTATTTTGAGAATAATATACCTCTTGATAAATTGTATTGTTTTTCAAGAGTTCTTCGTGCGTACCTATTCCGTCAATTCTTCCGTCGTCAAGTACGATAATCTTGTCAGTATCTTGAACGGAACTAATGCGCTGAGCGATAATAATCGTCGTAATGTGTCCAAGATTATTCTTAAAAGCGCCTCTAATTTTAGCGTCCGTTGCGGTATCAACTGCGCTCGTAGAGTCATCAAGGATAATAATTTTAGGCTTTTTAAGTAATGCTCTTGCTATACAAAGTCTTTGTTTTTGTCCTCCGGAAACGTTAACTCCACCTTGACCAAGGTCGGTTTCGTAACCTTTCGGGAAAGACATAATAAAGTCGTGCGCTTGAGCGGATTTTGCCGCCTCGATAATTTCCTCTTCAGTTGCGTTCTCGTTTCCCCAGCGAAGATTTTCAATTATAGTCCCCGAGAACAGAACGTTCTTCTGTAAAACCATTGCCACGGAATCACGTAACGCTTTAAGCGTATAATCCTTAACGCAACGACCACCCACGATTACTTGACCGCTTTGAACGTCGTAAAGGCGAGGGATAAGTTGAACTAACGAGGATTTTGCCGAACCAGTTCCACCTATTATTCCCACTGTTTCACCCGATTCTATGCGTAAATCTAAATTATCAAAGAGTAGATTATCCATACTTTTTGAATAACTAAAACATACGTCCTTAAATTCTACACTACCATCTTGGGGAACGAGATTTTTATCAGCATCCTTGTCGTCGATGTCTATCACTTCTTCAAGCACTTCGATAATTCTATTTACCGACGCTTTTGATATAACTAACTGTATACCAGAAAAAGCAATCATCATTAACGACATAAGAATTTGAGTAACGTAAGTCATAAAACTTAAGATTTCGCCCTCTTGCATACCGTCAACGATCATAAACCGCGCGCCAAAAAGGTATATTGCAAGCATACAACCGTACATTACGATCTGCATAATCGGGCCATTGAGAGCCATTAAACTTTCCGCTTTAAACTGAGTTTTACTTACTGCGTCAGTACACTTTTTGAACTTTTCTTCCTCATAATCCTCTCTAACGAAGGATTTTACCGTTCTAATGGAGGTGAGGTTTTCTTGCACGTCAGCGTTAAGATCGTCGTAACGATGCAACATTTCCTTAAAACGAGGGTGTGCTTTTGAAAAAATCAAAATTAAAGAAATTAAAAGAATAGGGATTGCCACTGCGAAAACGAGCGAGAGCGGTCCATTAAGATTTATCGCCATAATAAGCGCAAAAATAAACATTCCAGGCGCTCTAATGCAACTGCGAATAATCGTCATAAAAGCGTTTTGCAAGTTAGTGACGTCAGTAGTAAGACGAGTTACGAGCGATGCGGTGGAATATTTGTCGACGTTATAGAAAGAAAAATCCTGAATTTTATCAAACAGTTTTTTTCTTACCCCTTTAGCAAAACCAGTTCCTGCGATTGCGGTATATTTACCGCACATTGCTCCTCCAAACAAAGAGAATAACGACATAAGTATCATAATGATACCCCAAACGATGCAGTACTGAATATCGCCGTTCTTTATGCCGATATCGATTATATTCGCCATAACTATGGGGATTAAAACCTCCATAGTTACTTCGATTATCATTAGGAGGGGCGCAAGAATTGCGTATTTTTTGTATTCGCCTATACACGGCAATAGATGTTTAAGCATTCTGTACCTCCGATTTTCTTCATAAATTATACTACTATTAAAAATTTAAGTCAAATACTGAACAGTCAATAATTAATAATTTCACCTAATTTTAACATTAATCCCACAGAATTTTTGTCGATTACAAATTGACTTTCAGGCATTTCGTTTAAATAGGTGTTTTCATAATTAGTCAGGTATATTCTTTTAGTATAAGTTCCGCCGTAAACGTACGCTCTAATTACGGAATAATTATTGATAACGCTTACTGGAATTTTTGAGGTATTTTGACCATAACTCGTAAACAGTACGCTTATATCATTTTCACCATAACCGTATCCGTAATAATCGTCTTCATAAACTACTGGTGTAAAACCAAAAACCGATTGCCTGTCGTCAATTAAATTAAACGATATTCCGCTTTTTGCTAAAGATTGAAGAGCGTCGTAAGAAGAATATTTTGAACAGTATACGGAAGTTACGCCGTACTTCTTATGTATATTAACGATACCCTCGACGGTTTCCTCGTTTAGCGAATGTACTAATACCGCCTTAATATTCCGTTCTCTCATTTTTGATAAAAGCGAATTAATTTTATTGCTTTGCTTGCAGTCGCCCACTATTACTACGCCGTCGTCAACGCGAACGACCGAGGTTACAGACTTGTACTCTGCTATCATATTTACGGTATAGTCTGGATACGTTCTAAAATTAGCAAAAATTATAGGAATAACGAGCAACACTATTAAAACAATGCTTACTACCGTTTTGCCTTTGGGTAACATAAAGAACCGACTTATAAGGAACAGTAGCGCGTACGCAAGATAGAAAAACGACGGCGCGTAAATTATAAATTTAGCAAACGGAATAAACGCTATAAGGTTCGCAATAGTATCAACGAGCGCAAGCAGAATTCCTGAAATAGATAATAAAAAGCCCATAAATGGCAATATTAGCGCAATAATTAGCGTTAACATTATAAGCGTAAAACTAAGCGACACGATAGGAATAACGACAAGGTTCGTTAAGATAGAAAAAGTATTGAAAGTATTGAAAACGATTAGCGTTATTGGAGTTATACCTATTTGAGCAGAGATAGATATTGCAAGCGCAGGCGCAAGAAACTTTGGTAAAAACATAGAAAAGAACTTTTCAATAGCGTCCTTAAATAGAATTATACCAAATACCGCAGTAATACTCATTAGAAAGCCAACGTCAAAAAGGTATAGTGGGCTAACGCAAAGTATGCTTGTAAACGCAAACGAAAGCGTACTAAGCATATCTTTTCGCTCGCCAAAAATTTCAGCAACGATTCCTATTACGCACATTATGCTTGCTCTTATTGCTGACGCTGAAAAGAAAGATAGCGAGCAGTAGAAAACGAGAATAACTACGCTAACGATAAGTCTAAGGATTTTGCTTGCTTTAAGTTTGTTGAGTAGCCAGTTGATTATAGCAACCAAAAAGCCGATATGTAGACCGGATACTGCAAGAATATGACCTATACCCACTGCTGAATACATATCAATGGTATCGTCTTCTATCGTTCCTTTATCGCCCGTAATCATACCCATAGCCAAACTTCCGTATTCACCCATATTGTCGTTTAGCGTTTGTGATATACTATTCCTTAATGCGTCTAAAAAATTAGAGCGGTCCTCAAGAAAAGTGAGCGAATTTTCACTAACGGTAGTAGAATATCGAATATTTTCACGATAATAATTTGCTTGTGGTTGATCTCCTATCAACTCGTTAAAGAAGATTTCAGATGATATAAACGAAATAGCGTCGCCAGAAGATAGAAAGATTAGATTAAAATTATCATCGGGGTTTATCCTAACCGACATACGACCTTTAATTTGCTTACCGTTAGCAGTAAGTTCGCCAAGAAGATAACGAGGCAAACCGTTACCGTCGTTATAAATTCGTTCAATCTTACCCTCAATTTTGTATTCTTCACCCGCTTGAATTTCACATTTCCAGTCGTTGGTCGTACAAAACAAATTAACTATTATAATTATCGCAACGATTGAAGAAAGGAAAAAACCTATGGATTTTACTGCGTCTTTTGCAAAGATAAAGATAACTCCACCTGCAAGCGTTATAGCAATAACTATTGAAAGTATTATTCCACTTACATCGGGAAATAAAAAAGTAGAGAGTATTACAACGATAGCGCAAATCGCTGTTAACAGAAATGCCCTAAAGTTAAATACTCTCCACATAATATTTTAATTCTCCAAATTTTAGTCTAAATTGCAAAGACCGTCGTAAAGGGGATGCTTTTTGCAAAGTTTAGCAACCTCTGCCTTTACGTAGTCAACTGCTGCCTCTTTTTCCTTGATTACCTTAGCAATAAGGTTACCTACGACCGTCATATCTTCCTCAGTAAATCCACGAGTGGTTGCCGCGGGCGTGCCTACTCTGATACCGCTCGTAACGAAGGGGGATTGAGGATCGTTGGGGATTGCGTTCTTGTTAACGGTAATATTGCACTCGTCAAGAAGTTTTTCAATCTCTTTACCCGTTGCGTTTTGATCGTTAAGTTTAACGAGCATAAGGTGGTTATCCGTTCCGCCAGAAACGAGGCTTATGCCGTTATCTTGAAGGGCTTTTGCAAGAGCCTTAGCATTAGCAACTACTCTTCTTTGATAATCCTTAAATTCATCGGAAAGCGCTTCCTTAAAGGATACTGCCTTACCTGCAATTACGTGCATTAAAGGACCACCCTGAGTTCCTGGGAATACTGCTTTGTCAATTTGCTTAGCAAGTTCAGCCTTACACATAATCATACCACCACGAGGTCCGCGAAGGGTTTTATGCGTGGTAGTCGTAACAACGTCAGCGTAAGGTACGGGCGAAGGATGAAGTCCTGCCACTACGAGACCTGCAATATGAGCAATGTCTACCATAAAGTACGCGCCAACCTTATCTGCAATCTCACGCATACGCTTAAAATCAATAATACGAGGATATGCACTTGCACCTGCAAGAATAAGACGAGGCTTACACTCAAGAGCAAGACGCTCTACTTCATCGTAGTCTATAGTTTCGGTTTCGTCGCTTACGCCGTAAGGAACGATATTATATTCCTTGCCAGAAATATTTACGGGACTACCGTGAGAAAGGTGGCCACCGTGAGCAAGGCTCATACTTAAAACGGTATCGCCTACGTTAAGAAGTGCAAAAAAGGATGCAAGGTTTGCGTTCGCTCCACTATGAGGTTGAACGTTAGCGTGTTCGCAACCAAAGAGTTCTTTTGCTCTCTCAATAGCGAGAGTTTCTACTTCGTCAACGTACGTACATCCGCCGTAGTAACGCTTTCCGCTATACCCTTCAGCGTACTTGTTAGTAAGATGCGTTCCAACTGCAGCCATAACCGCGGGGCTTACGAAGTTTTCACTTGCAATAAGTTCAATATTGCTCTGTTGACGAACGAGTTCCTTTTTCATTGACACCGCAAGTTCGGGGTCAGTTGCCGATACGAGTTTTAAATCAATCATTGTTTTCTCCTTGTATGTTTTGTCTTAAAATTTTAATAACGGTTGCATTTTTTTTAGAAAATATTAGTTTATCGAGCAATACGGTTACCCCAAATCCAAGTACCATCGAGCCCAGCGAAATGAGAATTGAATACACTTCTATAACACCTAAAGATAAAGGTACAATCAATCCTACTACCATTAGCGATAAAGGGATAACAAACAACAGCAATATTGCTAAAAAGGGACGAGGCGATGGCGGTAAGAAAAGAACGCTATCTCCTATTTTTGCGCCTACTTCGTTGTTTGCAGGTAGAACGAGTTTATCGCCTTCTCTGCCTAAAACGCAGGCTTTACATCCACCGCACGCGTCGGAGCGAACACGCTCAATATACGCAATATCGTCACGAACATTTACAATCGTACCGATATGCTCGCGACAATCATTATTCTTGTTCATCAATGTTAATTGAAAGTTCGCGAAGTTGCTTATCCTCAACGGGCGCAGGCGCTTCGGTCATAAGGTCAGATGCGTTTTGAACCTTGGGGAAAGCGATTACGTCTTTAATGTTATCAGTTCCAGAAAGGAGCATTACAAGTCTGTCAAGACCAAAGGCAAGTCCACCGTGTGGGGGTGTTCCATAGTTAAACGCATTTACAAAGAAACCGAAACGCTCCTCAATTTGCTCGTCAGTAAAACCAAGAACGTTAAACATCTTTCTTTGCATATCACGAGAGTGAATTCTGATACTTCCACCGCCAGCCTCTTGACCGTTAATAACGAGGTCGTAAGCCTTTGCTCTAACTTTAAGGGGATCAGTGTCAATAAGACCAGATTCATAGTCCTCAGT
Source organism: Pumilibacteraceae bacterium (assembly GCA_045532295.1). GTDB lineage: Bacteria > Bacillota > Clostridia > Christensenellales > Pumilibacteraceae > UBA10677. The sequence goes on from JAZSFP010000007.1 coordinate 325,492, forward strand.
ATTAGGACAAGTGAAGGGATGATGAACGGCTACGGGGCGGTTTTCTTCCTCGTTCCATTCAAACATTGGGAACTCGGTTACCCATAAAATATCGTATTCGTTCTTGTCAATAAGGTTTGCTTTCTCTGCTAAGTGAAGACGGAGAGCGCCAAGCGATGCGTAAACCGTTTCATTTTTATCTGCTACGAAAAGAAGAATATCTCCCACTTCTGCATTTGCTCTCTCTAAGATAGCCTTTACGGTAGCCTCGTCCATAAACTTAGTTATCGTGGATTGAAGTCCGTCTTCTTTTACTCCTATCCAAGCAAGGCCTTTTGCACCATAGGTTTTAACGAATTCACCTAATGCGTCTATATCGCGACGAGAAAGAAGAGCGTTAGGCGCTTTATAAAAGCCCTTAGCGTTAATCAGGCGCACGCTACCACCGTTTTTAACGGCGTTAGTAAACACTTGGAAAGAACAGTTTTCAACCAGGTCGGAAACGTTGATAAGTTCAAGACCAAAACGAGTATCAGGCTTGTCCGAACCAAACCTATCCATAGCCTCTTTATAAGGCATACGTCGAATATTTTCAGGAAGGTCGTAATTAATCGTATCTTTGAATACTTTACGAATAAGGCCTTCTGCAATTTGCATTACGTCCTCTTCGCTATCTACGAAAGACATTTCCATATCGACCTGAGTAAATTCGGGCTGACGATTTGCTCTAAGGTCCTCATCTCTAAAACAACGAGCAATTTGGAAGTAACGATCAAAACCGCTTACCATAAGAAGTTGTTTGTAAAGTTGGGGAGACTGGGGAAGGGCGTAGAACGAGCCGGGATGAACGCGCGAAGGAACAAGGTAATCTCTTGCACCCTCGGGCGTAGACTTACCAAGGAAAGGGGTTTCGATCTCTAAGAAATTACAATCGTACATATAATTGCGAATAACTTTGCAAGCCTCACTACGAAGACGGAAACGCTCTTGATAAGATGCGTTTCTCAAATCAAGGTATCTATATTTAAGTCTCGTAACTTCGCTTGCATTAACGTTTTCACCTATAACGAAGGGCGTAGTCTCAGCCTCAGACAAAATCTTGAGTTCACTTACAACGAGTTCCACTCTACCCGTAGGAATTTTGGTATTGATAGAACCACGCTCACGCAAAATACCTGTAACAGCAAGAACATACTCGCTACGAATACCTTCTGCTTTTTCAAAAAGCGCCGACGGAGTAACAGATTCGTCGAATACTACTTGAAGAATACCCGTCCTATCGCGAAGATCGATAAAGATTAGTCCGCCAAGGTTTCTTCTCTTCGCCACCCAACCCATAACGGTAAGGGTTTGTCCTATTTGATTTTCTCTAACCTGACCGCAATAGTCAGTTCTTTTGGTTTTTCCTAAAAATTCAGCCATTATCTTTTCTCCGTAATGTATTCCGCAATTGCAGAAGTTTTGATCGTTTCAACGCTACCATCGTCAAGATTTTTAATTTCAACCTCGTTTTGCTCGTATTCTTTTTCTCCGATTACGATAGCGTATTTTGCTCTACGCTTGTTTGCGTATCTAAACTGAGCCTTAAGGTTTCTACACGAAAGTTCAGTTTCCGCGCTTACGCCTTGAGAACGCAATTCGCCGACAAGTTTTATGCAATACGGGGTAAATTCACTATTTTGCGAAACGATAAAAACTTCAGGTCTATCGTTATTCTCAATCTCTACTCCAAGCGCCTCAAGTAGCATAATTAAACGCTCAAGACCAAGTCCAAATCCTACGCAAGGCGTTGGTTTTCCGCCGATAGACTCAACGAGGTTATTATATCTTCCACCGCCACAAACAGTACCTTGAGAACCAAGCGCGGTCGTTACGAATTCAAATACCGTTTTCGTGTAATAATCAAGCCCACGAACTATATTAGGATTTACTTGATAATTGATTCCGCCTGCTTTGAGAAGGTCTTCTAAAGCGTTCATATGCGCTCTACAATCATCGCAAATATAATCGATAATCTTAGGCGCGCCTTCAACTATTTTCTTGCAAATATCAACCTTACAGTCAAGAATTCGAAGAGGATTTCTTTCAAATCTCTCACGGCAAGTAGAACACATTTCGCTTAAATTGTCTTTTAAGTACTCCTTAAGCGCCTTGTTGTATTCTGCTCTACACTTTTCACAGCCGATGCTATTAATGTTGAGAACGAGGTCACGAACGCCTAGCGAAGTAAGGAAAGTATGCGCAAGACTGATTACTTCGTAATCAAGCATTGCCGTGTCTCCGCCGTAAACCTCTACGCCAAACTGGTGATGCTCACGAAGTCTTCCTGCTTGAGGTCTTTCGTATCTAAAAACGGGGGTTATATAGTACATCTTAAGAGGCAAAGACTGAGCGTCAAGCGCGTTTTCGACGAACGAGCGCGCAACGGGCGCAGTACCCTCTGCTTTAAGCGTGATTGAACGATTGCCTTTATCGAGGAAGGTATACATTTCCTTTTGTACGACGTCGGTATCGCTACCTATCGAACGAGTAAAAACTTCGGTATGTTCAAAAGTCGGAGTGCGAACCTCTAAAAAGTTGAACAAACGCGCTGTTTTTCTCGCTTTATCTTCAATGTACTGCCACTTATAACTTTCAAATGGTAATACATCCTTTGTTCCTTTGGGTATATTTATCATAACGTCTCCAAATTAAAGTATATATTTTTTGAGGTCGTGACGACGAACCTCAGTAGCAAGATGGTCTTGAACGTACTTTTTATCAATCGTAACGTCTATCATCGGATGGTCGCCACCTGCGTTAAAACTTACGTCCTCAAGCAAACTTTCCATAATCGTGTGAAGTCTTCTCGCTCCGATATCTTCGCCGGTATCGTTTTCAAGCGCTGCTAAAGCGGAAAGTTCTTCGATAGCCTCGTCAGTAAAGATAAGATTGATATTGTCCACGTGGAGCATATGCCAGTACTGACGAGTAATAGCGTTCTCTGGAACGGTAAAAATTTTAATAAAATCTTGCGCAGTAAGGCTTTTAAGTTGTACTCTTATAGGGAAACGACCTTGAAGTTCAGGAATAAGGTCGTGCACGCTACTTACGTGGAACGCGCCCGATGCGATAAAGAGAATATAATCAGTCTTAATCGCGCCGTATTTAGTTATAACGGTACAACCTTCAACGATAGGAAGAATATCACGCTGAACGCCTTCACGGGAAACGTCAGGACCGTGCTTTGAACCGGAATTTGCAATCTTATCAATCTCGTCAATAAAGATTATGCCGTTTTGTTCTGCTCGACGAAGAGCCTCTGCGTTAATTCCGTCGTTATCAATATGCTTTTCACTCTCTTCAAGCGTAAGAATTTTAATAGCCTCTTTAACGGTAACCTTGCGCTTTTTCTTTTTCTTAGGCATCATACCGCCGAAAATATCACCAAGGTTAATCTCAGCACCACTACCGGGGACTAATTCCATAGGCTTAGGCGCGTCGGTAACGTCAATTTCAAGCATATGATTATCAAGTCTACCTTCGCGGAGTTCACTCTCTACCCCCGCTCTAATCGCCTCTTCGGGAGTATCGGTAAGTTTTTTCTTTCTTGCTGTGGTAATTGCGTCGATAATCTTACTTTCCGCTTTAGCGCGCGATATAGTTTCAACCTCAGCGAGTTTTTCTTCTTTTACAAGACGGATAGAAACTTCCACGAGGTCGCGAATCATAGATTCAACGTCACGACCAACGTATCCCACTTCAGTAAACTTCGTTGCCTCAACCTTAACGAAAGGCGCTTTTACGAGTTTGGCAAGACGACGAGCAATCTCAGTTTTACCTACGCCCGTAGGTCCTTGCATAATTATGTTCTTAGGGGTAATTTCCTCTCTAATTTCATCGGGTAATTGAGAACGACGATACCGATTGCGAAGAGCAATTGCTACCGCGCGTTTCGCGTCTTCTTGCCCGATAATATATCTATCGAGTTCGTTTACGATTTGTTTAGGAGTAAGTTGCATACTATACCTCCTCTACGGTAAGGTTACCGTTAGTAAAAATACAAATCTCGCCCGCTACTTTCATTGCCTCGATAGCAATTTCTTTTGCGCTCATCTCCGTGTTTCTAATAAGCGCGCGAGCGGCAGCCAAAGCGTAGTTTCCGCCACTACCGATAGCAGTAACTCCGTTCTCAGGTTGAATAACGTTTCCACTGCCGTCCAAAACTAAGAGGTCAGTTTCATCTGCAACGATCATCATTGCCTCAAGTTGACGAAGCCCCTTGTCACCTCTCCAAAGTTGAGCGAGAGCAACTGCGCTACGCATAAGATTTCCACTGTATTTATTGAGCATTTCTTCAAATTTTTCGCTCAAAGTAAAAGCGTCGGCCACACTACCTGCAAAACCGATTACTACTTTTTCGTCGTAAAGACGGCGAACTTTAATTGCGTTACCTTTCATAATAACGCTCTGTCCTGCCGTAACTTGTCCGTCACCTGCTATGACGGTTTTTCCATTGCGTTTTACCGCTACAATCGTCGTTCCTTTAATATCCATTATTTACTCCGTAAATAAAATTTCTCATACATTTTCTATTGTACCATAACGATGACTTTATTGCAAATCAAAAAATGGTGTTTTTTAAACTTTTTATGCTTTTTTCGGATAAAAAAATCTTTTTAGCAGTTTTATCCTTTATTCTTTGCTCGGGCGGAGGCAAAAGACCGAAGTTTGCGTTCATAGGCTGAAAATCCTCGTTCTCGCGTTCAAGATACGCGCAAAGCGCTCCACAAATCGTATCAAGTGGCAAATCTAACGGTTTTTGACCGTTCATTACGCTATAAAGCGCGTCCGCCGAGAGTAAACCGCTCATTATACTTTCCACGTACCCCTCAACTCCTGAAAGTTGGCCAGCAATGAAAGTCTTGGGATACTTGAGCGACTGAAAATGACGGTTAATCGTCTTTGGCGCGTTTATAAAAGTATTTCTGTGCATAACGCCGTAACGCAAAAATTCGGCGTTCTTTAGCGCAGGAATAAGCGAAAAAACTCGCTTTTGTTCGGGAAATTTAAGATTTGTTTGAAACCCAACGATATTAAAAGCGCTACCTTCGGTATTTTCTCTGCGAAGTTGAACTACACCGTAGTGGCGTTTTCCGTTTTCATCAAAAAAACCAACGGGGCGAAGAGGTCCGAATAAAAGTGTATCTTTCCCTCTTTTTGCCATAATTTCAACGGGCATACAGCCTTCGAAAACGTCTGATTTTTCAAAATCGTGACGAACGGCGCACTCAGCAGAAACGAGAGCGTCGTAGAAGATTTCATATTCTTCTTTCGTCATAGGACAATTAACGTAATCTCCCTCTCCTTTACCGTATCTATCGGCGGTAAAAGCACGAGAATAATCAATAGTAGAGCCGTCAACAATAGGCGCTGCCGCATCATAAAAATGCAACCCGTCACCTAAATTTTCAGAAATTTTCTCTGCTAAAGGCGTTAGAGTAAGCGGTCCGGTTGCAATAATCGTGTATTCGTCTTTATCCCAGTCGGTAACCTCTTTTGACACTACTTCGATGTTCTTGTCTTCGCGAATTTTCTTAGTAATAGCCTCGGCAAATTTTTCTCTATCGACTGCTAATGCGCTACCTGCGGGAACTTTAACGCTATCGGCGATTTTAATTAGTTCACAATCAAGCAAACGAAGTTCTGCCTTAAGAAGACCTGACGCCGTAGATAAAGCATCACTTTTAAGGGAATTACTACAAACGAGTTCTCCAAAAGCATCAGAACTATGTGCAGGTGTTTTTACGCTCGGCTTACCGTCAATAAGTCTTACTTTAACTCCTTTTTTTGACAAGCGAAAAGCGGCCTCGCATCCTGCAAGACCGGCGCCGATAATATTTACCATTATCATCGTGTCAGTTATACTTTTCACTTTTTTGCGTTCCGTTTGTATCCACAATCTTTATCGGGGCATTTAATAATATCGCCACTCTTAAGACGATGAATAACTAAATTTTTTCCACATTTGGGACACTTCTCTTCAAGCACGGGGTCAAACGAAGTAAACTTACAATCGGGATAGCCGATGCAACCGTAGAAGGTCGCCTTATTCGTCATAATTTTTTTGAGCGGTTTTCCACACTCAGGACAATTACCATAGTCCTCTTCAATCGGTTGTTGCGCAACTTCAAGTTTCTTAATATTTTTACAATCAGGATAGCCCGAACAAGCCAAGAAGTTGCCGTACTTACCGCCTCTTATAACCATCGGTTTACCGCATTTTTCACATACGTCTCCTGTTTTTTCGCCAACGAGCGTCTTGGACTCGGACACAGTAGGCGCTTGTTCTTCAATCACAGGAACGGCAGAAAGAGAGAAACTTCCATCGTCGTACGATGAGTTTTGAGTGGACGAAACTTCGTCGATAGGCTTAGTGTTTTTGCACTTGGGGAAATTAGGACAAGCCAAGAATTTACCGTATCTACCAGAGCGAATTACCATATTTGCGCCACACTTTTCGCATTTAATTTCAGACACTTCGTCAGCAGCCTTAAGGGAGAAAGTATCGCCGTTCGCGGACGCAATTTTATCCTCAAATCCGTCGTAAAAATCCGCAATAACCTTTTGCCAAATCTTACCGCCAAACTCGATATTATCAAGTTGCTCTTCCATATTTGCGGTGAACTTAACGTCCATAATTTCAGGGAAATAACGAACGAGCATATCGGTAATTTGCTCTCCAAGAGGCGTAGGAACTATATACTTACCGTCTTTTTCGGTGTATTTTCTCGTATTAAGCAAAGTTACGGTAGGAACGTATGTTGCAGGTCTACCGATGCCCTTTTCTTCCATAAGTTTTACAAGGCTCGCCTCAGTATATCTTGCAGGCGGTTTGGTAAACTTTTGCTCGTACTTATGCTCGATAAGAGTAAGAATATCACCCGTTTCCATTTCAGGAAGTTTATTATTTTGCTCTTCACTCTTTTCACTATCGTCCACGTAACTGCTATAAACTGCAGTATAGCCCTTAAAAAGCGGAGTTTTACCACTAACCTTAAATCCGTATCCAGCGCAATCAACGTCAACGCTCATTGAGTGATACTTTGCCTCACTCATCTGGCTTGCCATAAAACGGTCGTAAATAAGTTTATATAAACGATAGTGATACTTATTTATAACGTCTTTTAAACTTTCGGGAGTACGAGAAAGAGTAATAGGACGAATTGCCTCGTGGGCGTCTTGAGCGGATTTTTTCGATGCGTAATAATTAGGCTTTTCGGGAACGTAATCCGCGCCAAACTTTTCAGTGATAAACTCTCTTGCCGCCTTAATTGCATCGGGGGAAACTCTGGTAGAGTCCGTTCTTATATAGGTAATAAGCGCAACTTTGCCTTCGCCCGGAATATCAACGCCCTCATAAAGGGCTTGAGCGGCGGAAGAAGTTTGCTGAAGCGTCATACCAAGTTTATTGAGCGCGTCCTGTTGCATAGAACTCGTGATAAACGGCGCTGGCGCGTGTGACTTAGTTACCGTCTTTTTGACGTTCTTTACAACGTAGGGTTTACCTTCAAGCGTTGCAGTTACCTCGTCTACCTCTTCTTTACTACGAAGCGTAATCTTTTTTCTATTTTTTGACGTGAGCGCGAGTTTAACTTTTGCGCCACCGTCGTTTTTCACCATTGAGAAGAAAGGCCAGTATTCTTCGGGCTTAAACTGTCTAATTTCTCTCTCTCGTTCTACGATAAGACGCAAAGTTACGGATTGAACTCGGCCTGCTGAAAGATTATTTTGTATCTTTTTGCAAAGCACGGGAGAAAGTTTATAACCAACGAGACGGTCAAGCACGCGTCGAGCCTGCTGAGCATCAACGAGGTTTATATTAATCTCGCGAGGATTAGCAAGACCGTTCTGTACTGCCTTTTGTGAAATTTCGTTAAACTCAACGCGAACTTTATCGTTGGGATGAAGCCCTAAAACGTGAGCAATATGCCAAGAAATTGCCTCCCCTTCGCGGTCAGGGTCGGTTGCAAGATAGATTTCATCCGCTTTTTCGGCAAGCGCGCGGAGTTCTTCCACCATTTCCATCTTATCAGGCAAAACTTCATAATGAGGTTCAAAATTTCTTTTTACGTTAACTGCTAAACTTTTTGCCGGCAAATCGCGAATATGACCTTTAGTTGCAAATACTCTAAATCCGCTACCAAGATACTTTTCTACCGTCTTAACTTTTCCGGCACCTTCGATAATTACTAATTTCACAAGCGTTCTCCGTTTTTATCATTGCTTGAGCGCAAAAAGATTAGCGCCCTTTCTTACTATTAAGTCGTCAAGTTCCATATTAAGCAAAATTTCGCTTAATCGTTTAGGTTCCAGACCACTGTTTTCTACTAATTCGTCAAGGGTTTTATCGCCCTCTTCCAAAAGAATATATACTTTTTTCTCGTCTTTGTCAACAATATTTTCAGCGTTTTGCTCATTTTTATTTTGCGTTTTTTCACTCTTAATGTCAAAATGCGCTAAAACGTCTTGTCCGTTTCTTATAAAGTTTGCGCCTTCGTAAAGTAGGTTGTTGCAACCCGCTGAACGCGTTGAAGTAATATTTCCAGGTACGGCAAAAACCTCTCTGTTTTGCTCAAGCGCCAAATTTGCGGTAATGAGCGCGCCACTCTTTTCCGCAGCCTCTACAATAACGACACCCATAGATAGTCCGCTTATAAGTCTATTCCGTTCTGGGAAGGTATATTTAGTGGCCTCAAAGTCGCGTTTATACTCAGAAATTACCAACCCACCACTCTTAATTATCTTATCAACGAGCGTTGCGCTACTTACGGGCGAAATCTTATTAAAGCCACAAGGAAGAACGGCTATGCTTTTACCACCAGCGTTCATTACGGCGTTATGTGCGTAAGTATCAATGCCCGTCGCTATACCGCTTACTACCGTGACACCACCATTTGCAAGGTCAGTACCGATTTTGTTTGCCATATCCTTACCATAAGTCGTGCACGCTCTCGTACCAACGACGGCAATAATCTTTTCTTTGAGAAGATTTAAGTCGCCTTTATAGTAAAGAACTAACGGCGCGCTAACTTCTGGCTGAAGTAATTGTTTCGGATATAGCGGATTTAATACCGTAAGAACAAATATTCCCTCATCGCGAAGTTTTATAAGACTTTTCTCAATAATTTCAGGATTGCGATACCTAACAAGTTCAGCGTACGCTTTGTCTCCCAAAACTTCTCGAACGAGTAACGATTTCTTCGTAAACTCTTCCCAAAGATTAGTTGCGCCACCAAACCTTTTCAAAAGTTCCGTCTTTTTCTTTACGGAAACGGACGCAAGATTGAGCCAAAATAAAATTTTACTTTCAGAATACTTTGCCATTAGTTAATATAATCCCTATCCATACTACGATAATTGAGAGCCTCACTAAGATGCTGAACGGTAATATTCTGCGCTCCCTCTAAATCCGCTATCGTGCGCGCTACTTTTAATATACGCGTATACGAGCGCGCGGAAAGTTTAAGTTTCTCAAAAGCGCGTCGAAGTAACGCTTCACTGCGTTCGTCAAGAGCGCAAAATTCTTTTACCATCTGCGAAGTCATTTGAGCGTTAGAGTAAATACCGAAATCCTTAAATCTTTCAAGTTGGATTTTTCTTGCCTTATCCACTCTTTTCTTTACTTCACTTGAACATTCAGCCTCATCCGTTGCGGACAAATCGTCGTAGGTTACGTTTTCAACGGAAATATGCAAGTCAATTCTGTCCATAAGCGGTCCAGAAACCCTTGCGTGATACTTATTAATTTGATTTGGGGAACATTTACACTCGTGCGTTTTACTTCCGTGATACCCACAGGGACAAGGATTCATACTGGCTACGAGCATAAAATTTGCAGGGTATTCAACCGACCTTGCAGCGCGTGATACGGATATAACGCCGTCTTCGAGCGGTTGACGAAGTATTTCAAGACAGTTTCTTGGATATTCGGGAAGTTCGTCAAGAAAAAGTACGCCGTTATGAGCAAGGCTCATTTCTCCTGGATGAGCGTTAGAACCACCGCCCGTTAGCGCTATTCTTGACGCCGTATGATGAGGCGAACGGAACGGTCGATTACATATAAGTCCTTCGCCCTCTTTAATCGTTCCTGCTACGCTGTGTATTTTTGTCGTTTCAAGCGCTTCGGATATTGACATATCTGGTAATATCGTGGGAATACATTTTGCAAGCATAGTTTTGCCTGCGCCAGGAGGACCAACCATTAAAATATTATGTCCGCCTGCAGCGGCAATCTCGATTGCTCTTTTAGCGGTATGTTGTCCTCTTACGAACTTAAAATCTTCTCCGTATTTACTTACTACCGCGCAAGTAATATCTCGTTTTTCAACGGGTTCTTTCTCTATTTTCTTTTCTAAAAATCCCACTACGTCGGATAGAGTATCAAACGAATAGGCGTCAATACCTTGAATATAACTTGCCTCAACTTCGTTGCCTTTGGGGATTATGATTTTATTTATTCCTTTATCGCGCGCTGAAATTAAAATGGGCGTCATACCGTTTACCGCGCGGATATGACCGTCAAGGGAGAGTTCTCCGATAAAACTGAACTCGTCAAGGCTTTTACACTCAATCTGTTCGGTGGCAAACAAAAGCCCCACCGCGATACCGAGGTCGTAAAGCGCGCCCTCTTTTCTAACTGACGCAGGAGCGAGGTTAACGGTTATCTTTTTGGGTGGTAACTTAAAACCACTATTTTTAATTGCGCTCTTAACGCGCTCTTTGGATTCTTTAACTGCAGTGTCACCAAGACCTACGACCTCGAAACTAACCATACCGTTATTAACGTCAATTTCAAGTTGGACTTCGTAACCGTTAATACCGTCTAATCCAAAACTTTTAATTTTTCCTAACATACTCTCTCCAGTCTATTCCGTAAAAACTTGCACGATTTCTATATCTTTATAATTATTATAGCAACTGAATTAAAAAAATGCAAACGTTTTTACCGCATTAAAGATATTAGAAAAAAATTTTTTATAAAATATTGACAAATTACTAATCCTATTGTATAATAATAAAAAAGAGATATGGAGGAATTTATTATGAACAAAAATACCGATAATTTTAACGAGCAACCAGTAGTAAGCAAAGGCAAGCGCGCGTTTCAAATAATTATGCTTGTATTAAGTGCTATTTGCGCTGTAGCAAGTCTTTATTTTTCTATCACTTCAATTACCATCACGATAGCGTTTTTCACCCAGCACGCTTTAAACATTCTCGTCTTTATAGTACTCTCTCCGTATTGGCTTATAGGTTTAATCGCAAATGTCGTGATATTAATTATTACTGCTAAAAACGCAAAAGACCCCGTGATTAAATGGGCGTACTATATTAGCCTTGCATCACTTATTTTATTCGTAGTATGTTTAATTCTTTTCTTCGTTTGCATTATCTCGGCAAACTAAAGGAAACATAAAACACCCCTTGAAAACCAAGGGGTGTTTTTGTTTGCTTATTTCGCTATTACTTGTTTGCGAAGTACTTAATGGTTCTAACCATTTGGCTGGTGTAGGAGTTCTCGTTATCGTACCAAGAAACAACCTGAACCTGATAAGTGTCTTCGTCAATCTTAGCAACCATAGTCTGCGTGGAGTCGAAGAGCGAACCGTAAGAAATACCGATTACGTCGGAAGATACGATTTCGTCTACGTTGTAACCGAAAGACTCAGAAGATGCAGCCTTCATAGCAGCGTTGATGCCCTCAACGGTGATGTCCTTACCCTTAACTACTGCTACTAAGATGGTGGTAGAACCAGTGCAGGTGGGAACGCGTTGAGCCGAACCGATGAGTTTGCCGTTAAGTTCGGGGATTACGAGACCGATAGCCTTTGCTGCGCCGGTGGAGTTAGGAACGATGTTCTGAGCGCCTGCGCGTGCACGACGAAGGTCACCCTTTCTGTGAGGACCGTCGAGGATCATTTGGTCACCGGTGTAAGCGTGAACGGTGGTCATGATACCGCTCTGAATGGGAGCGTAATCGTTAAGAGCCTTAGCCATAGGAGCAAGGCAGTTGGTGGTGCAGGATGCAGCGGAGATAATCTTATCGTCAGCGGTAAGAGTTCCTTCGTTAACGCCGAATACGATGGTCTTAAGATCCTTGCCTGCGGGAGCAGAAATAACTACTTTCTTTGCGCCTGCGTTGATGTGAGCCATAGACTTCTCAGTCGAGCAGTAGAAACCAGTACACTCAAGTACTACGTCTACGTCAAGTTCACCCCAGGGGCAGTTAGCAGCGTCTTTCTCTGCGTAAATCTTGATGGTTTTACCGTCAACGGTGATGCTATCGTCGGTAGCAGATACGGTGCTTGCAAGAGCGTAGGTACCTTGAGCGGTATCGTACTTAAGAAGGTGAGCAAGCATCTTGGGGCTGGTTAAATCGTTGATTGCTACGATTTCATAACCCTCAGCGCCAAACATTTGTCTGAACGCAAGACGGCCGATACGACCAAATCCGTTGATTGCAACTTTTACATTTGCCATTTTGAATATCCTCCAAAAAAAATTATTTTTGATTTTCAAGGTTGCAAAATATCCGCAACCTTATATATAATACAAGTTTTTGAAATTTTTAGCAAGCGTTTTTAAGGCTTTTTGTCAAAAAATTCCGTTTATTTTAGATTTTCAGGATTGAGAGCGGTAAGTGAGGGTAAAACGAAGCGTCCGTTATCACGAATTAGCACGTCGTCGAAGTAAATTTGACCGCCTCCACGCTCCTCGTCCATCATTAGTACGAGGTCCCAGTGAACTGCAGATTGATTGCCGTTATCAGCGTCTTCGTAGCAAGATCCGGGCGTAAAGTGGATTGAGCCTGCAATCTTCTCGTCAAAAAGAATATCGCCCATAGGCTCGGTGATATAGGGGTTAACTCCGATAGCAAATTCACCTACGTATCTTGCGCCTTCGTCGGTGTCAAAAATTTTATTGATCTCTTCGGTATAATTAGCAGTAGCGTTCACTATTTTGCCGTCCTTAAACTCAAGGCGAACGTTTTCAAACTTAAGACCTCTTTCAATAGATGGCGCGTTATAAGTAATTACACCGTTTACACTATTCTTTACGGGCGCAGTATAAACTTCGCCGTCGGGAATATTGCATTGACCGCTACACTTAATTGCTTTCATATTCTTTATAGAAAAAGTAAGGTCGGTGTCTTTAGCAACGAGACGAACCTTGTCCGTTTTTTCCATAAGTTCAACAAGCGCGTCCATAGCCTTGTCCATTTTGGAATAATCAAGGTTACAAACGTTAAAGAAGTAATCCTCAAACTTTTCAGTTGACATACCTGCAAGTTGACTCATAGACTCGTTGGGATATCTTAAAATTACCCAACGGGTTTTACACACTCTTAATTCGTGATGAACGGGAACGGCGTAAAGTCTTGAGTAGATTTCTTTCTTCTCTGCCGGAACGTCGCTTTGCTCGTAAGTATTGAGCGCTGCGCGAATACCGATATAGCAATCCATATCTTCCATACGCATTTTATCGTACTTTGCTAAGAGTTCGCAGTAAGTTTCGTCAGCGTTCAGTAACAGTTCACGAGAAACTTTAGAGTTGTTTAGTTCAACGAACGCATATCCGCCTGCTTTTCTTATTTCTTTTATAAGGCAATTTACGAGCATAGCGTCAAGGTCGCTACCCTCAATCAAAACTTTATCACCCTTTTTTACGGCAATCGAGTAGTTCACGAGGTTTTTAGCGAGTTTTTCTATTCTTGGGTCTAACATAATTATCTCCTTTTTTTGTTTTTTCAGTCCTATTATATTATTATAAATGAAAAAAGTCAACTTTAAAAATTAAAATCTTTTAAAATAGGGCAAAAATGCTTTTCAAAAACTTTTTAATGTTGTATAATAGACGGGTAAGTTTATTTTTGGAGGTTTGTTATGCCATTAGTAACAACAAAAGACATGTTCGCAAAAGCATACGCTGGCGGTTACGCTATCGGCGCGTTTAACGTGAACAATATGGAAATGATTCAGGGTATCGTAGAAGCAGGTAAGGAAGAGAACGCTCCCCTTATCCTTCAGGTAAGTAGCGGCGCAAGAAAGTACGCTAATCCCAAGTACCTCAAGAAACTCGTTGAGGCTGCAGTTGAGGATAGTGGTCTTCCCATCGCTCTCCACCTCGACCACGGTGACAGTTACGAACTTTGTAAGTCCGCTATTGACGACGGCTTTACTTCGGTTATGATTGACGCGTCCCACCACTCTTTCGAGGAAAATATGAAGATTACTTCTGAAGTAGTTAAGTACGCTCACGATCGTGGCGTCGTTGTTGAGGCTGAACTTGGTCGTCTTGCTGGTATTGAAGACGACGTTAACGTTTCCGCTGAAAACGCTTGCTACACTGATCCTGCTCAAGTAGAAGAATTCGTTAAGAAGACTGGCGTTGACTCTCTTGCAATCGCTATCGGTACTTCCCACGGCGCTTATAAGTTCAAGGGCGACGCTAAACTCCGTTTCGATATTCTTGAAGAAGTAGGTAAACTTCTCCCCGAATTCCCCATCGTTCTTCACGGCGCTTCGTCCGTAATCCCTGAGTACGTTGATATCATCAACGAGTTCGGCGGTATGATGCCCGGCGCTAAGGGTGTTCCCGAGGATATGCTCCGCAAAGCAGCGTCTATGGCAGTTTGCAAGATTAATATCGACTCCGACCTTCGTCTTGCTTTCACTGCTGCTATTAGAAAGCACTTTACCGAGAATCCCGCACACTTTGACCCCCGTCAGTACCTTTCCCCTGCTCGTGCGCTTATTAAGGAGTGCGTAAAGCACAAACTCGTAAACGTACTTGGTTGCAACGGCAAGGCTTAATGATTAACTAAATTAAAAGGCGTGGCTAACTAACCACGCCTTTTTTCTATGCTTTTTTATGATTTGTAAGTCTTGGATATATCAGTGAAACTAAATATAGTATTATTGCGTCTATTATAAATAACACGGGTAAATTGACGAGCGTAATTAGCGAAGTAACGAATTCATAGCCATAGTAGACGCTAAGAACTAAAACTTGATAAATTGCTCCTATTATATAACAAGGCAAGAGCGATAATATCATTATTCCGTAGAGTTTTAATCCGATTATCGTTTTACTTCTTCCTACTAAAAGTCCACAAAGAAACGAACTAATAGGAAAACCAACGAGGTAACCAAAAGTTGGATATAATACGTATGAAAAGCCTCCGCCGTTCGTAAAAATAGGCAATCCTATTAATCCAAGAACAATATATACGATTTGCGAAAACATACCGTCGATAGAACCTAAAAGCAAGCCGGAAAGTATTACGAACAAAGTTTGAAAAGAAAAAGACACTGCGCCAAATGGGATTTTAATTAGTCCGCCTATAATCGTTAGCATAGTAAAATACGCTATATGAACTATTCTCTTACTGTTCATATCTCGTGCTTACCTCTTCGTTATACAGTACTTCTCTCTCTCCGTTTTCTTTAACTACGATTAGCCTTGCAATATCGTCAATATCTTCAGCAAAAGCAGTATATATGTCATCATTTTTTAATACCGTTATCGTTTTTTTGAGCACAAAGCATCTTTTTTTGTACTCTTCAAGATATTCTCTGCTCTCTAAATTTTCACAAATTTTTACAAGTTTATTTACTACTTTTGCCACTAAAGCATTACGCGAAAGAGCCCCTACGCTACCTGCTCTTTTTGAAAATTCATCGGGAAAATCTACCGTCGTAACGTTAACGCCTATACCAACGATTATATAATTATCCTCTCCGCCGTTGAGGTCAAAAACACCCTCAAGAATAATACCAGCGCACTTCTTACTATTAACGTAAACGTCGTTAAGCCATTTAATTTCTGCTTTTTGTGGAGTGAGTTCTTCAATAGCCTCGCATACGGCAACTGCAGTGGCGGAAGTTAATAAAACGCATTTTTCCGGCGAAACTTTGGGGCGCAATATTATGGAAAAATACACACCACTATCCTTTGGCGAAAAGAAGGAACGACCTCTTCTTCCTCTTCCGGCAGTTTGAGAGTTTGCAACGACTACACTCCCGTGATTAACCTTTTCAATAACTTTTATCTTTGCAATATCGTTCGTAGAAGTCGTCTCGTTTAATACGGTAACTGACGCCTTATTTTCCAAAAGTAACGATATTCCCTCTTCTGAAAGAATATCCGACTGTTCGCTTAACGTGTAACCCTTATTCGTTATAGCCTCTATTTCGTGTCCTTCCGCCTTCAACGATTTTACCGCTTTCCAAACCGCCGAACGCGATACTCCAAGCATAACGGCTATCTCTTCGCCCGAGAGCGCGCTACCTTTATTTTCTTCTAAAACTTTTAATACTTTATTCTTTAACATACTTCAATATTAGCATATTACGATTTGATTGTCAACCAAAAATACTAACAAGGTTTACAATTATATAATTTTAAAAAAGCACCTTGAAAATTCTTTATTTTTTTTGAAATATGTGATATAATGGAGAAAAAGGAGGTACGATCTTGTGGAATTAACCGACGAATCTACAATTAATAAACTGATTCTGTTGTACGTGTTTGAAGCAATGGACGTGCCTATTACCGGAAACACTATAATCGAAATGTGCACGAGTCGTAATACTTGGCTTTCATATATGGATTGTACTCTTACCATCAACCAACTTCACGAAGCAGGCTTTATATATCAATCCTCAAAAGAAAAGAACAGTTATTACAATATTACGGCAGACGGTAGGCAGTGTTTATCCTTGTTTTACACGCGTATCCCCTCTTCGCTCCGCACCGAGATTACCGAATACGTTCGCGAAAATCGTATGAAAATGCGCAGAAAACAGGAGTATTATCATAATTACTACAAAAATCACGATGGTACTTACACCGTTCAACTTAAAATCGTTGACCCCGTACAGACTACTCTCGAGATTAAACTTAACGTTGCTAACCGCAATACCGCAAAGGCAGTTTATAATAAGTGGGAAGATAAAGCAGCGCAAATTTACGGCTTTTTACACGAAGAACTAATAGATTAAGGAGATTTTACTAAAATGGAAAGTTACAGAACTACTAGAACTTGTTGCAGAGAAATCGTATTCACTGTTGATGAAAACGATATCCTCACTTCCGTTCGTTTCGTGAATGGTTGTAGTGGAAACACTCAAGGAATTTCTCGCCTTGCAGTTGGTCAACATATTGATACGCTTATTGAAAAACTAAAAGGCATTAAATGTCGCGCAGGCACTTCTTGTCCCGACCAGTTCGCTTTAGCGCTTATTCAATATAAAGAAAACAAGGGCAAAGAGCCCCAAGACAAGTTTGATTTCTAAAACGAAAACCCCTCGAAATCGAGGGGTTTTTTAATGCTTTATTTAGTCAATAAACTCTGAATATAGAGCGCTAATCGCTTTTTCGTAATCCTTATTCTCTACGCCAACGATAATGTTAAGTTCGCTACTACCCTGGTCTATCATTCTAATATTGATATCCGCTTTAGCAAGCGCGCTACATACTTTAGTTGCAGTACCTTTCTTTCTATTCATACCGTGACCTACGACTGCAATAAGCGAAAGATTGCGATCAACGTCGATGATGTCGGGATGACAAACGTCCTTTATTGACTCGACGATTCTATCAATTTTTTCATCGTCGTGGTCGCTACTGTCAAGAATTATAGATAAAGTATCAATTCCACTGGGAATGTGTTCTACGCAAAGTTTATGGCGCTCAATAACTTCCAAAACCTTACGAACGAAACCAACTTCGTTGTTCATCATCGACTTTTCAATATTGATTGCGATAAAGTCACGCTTTCCTGCAATACCCGTTACGGTACTATCGTCTCTCTCGTAAGTTCCTGACATATACTTTTTAGCAGGAACGATGAGAGTACCTTTTGCCTCGGGATTGAAGGTGTTACGAATATGAATAGGAATATCGTTCTTTCTTACTGGGAAAATTGAGTCGGGGTGGAGAACGTTTGCGCCCATATAAGAAAGTTCGCGAAGTTCTTTATATGTAATTAAATCCATAACGGCAGGATTGCTTACGATACGGGGATCGCATTTCATAAAGCCGTCTACGTCAGTCCAGTTCTCGTAAATAGTCGCGTAGGTTGCGCGCGCTACGATTGCACCCGATATATCCGAACCACCACGCGAGAAAGTTCTAATTTCTCCAGTAGAAGTTGCGCCGTAGAAACCGGGGATAACTGCGTTTTTTACGTCGTGTAAAATGCCTTTAGCGTAAGCGTTCGTTTCTTCTGCTAAAAAAGTTCCGTTCTCGTCAAAACGCACGAAGTCCTTCGCGTCAATAAACTTCCAGTTAAGATACGAAGCAAGAACCTTTGCGCTTAAATACTCGCCACGGCTTGCGATATAATCACGAGTGGTTCCCTCTGAAAGCGCTCTAATAATATCAGCGTAGTCGCTATCAAGGGATACGGTTACTCCCAACCCTTTGAGAATTTCATCAAATCTCTCTTTAATGGGAGCAAAAGCCTCAGTAGGATTTGCACCACGCATAACGCTATCAAGACAGGTATAAAGAAGGTCAGTAACCTTCGTATCACTCTTCTCTCTTTTTCCAGGTGCAGAAACGATTACGCAACCAACAGCGCGGTCGCTCGTTACTATTTCACCAACTCTTTTAATGCACTCGGCATTTGCCATCGAAGTGCCACCAAATTTACATACTTTCATAGTTTCTTCTCCAAGTTATTTTATCATTCTTGCTTCCATATAGTAGCGTTTTTCATCTGCCTCGCCCATCGAAAAAGTCTTTCTCGGTAGCGTGCCATTTTTTACAACGTATTCAAAAAAAGTGCTTTTATCTATTGCCCCAAGCAAAATTCCAACGGCGTTTCTGCTTGCGCATAAATCAGTTAAATCTTTACTTCCGTGTATGTAATCGACTTCGCCTTCGTTCTCTTTAAGATACTCGTCAATGAACGCTTGGGTTTTCTTAACACCCTCAATTGAGTTTTCGGGGAAAGGAATTTCGATAGCCTTGTCGCCAACGAAAACGGTCGTTTTTCCACTTTCGGACGCCATAATTTTACGCAATTCTTCCACAAACTTAGTGTTATTGATATCAAACAACACCCTGTGGATGGGCTCGAATTTAAGCCCTTCGTCGTAAATATTGACAATTTCAACAAGCGCGTATTTTGAAAGTGGATTGTCTTCTTTTACGCAGGCCTTTGCCGTAGCAAGCGAGTGATTTCCGTCACCCACCAAGAAAAGTAGTTTTTCACCGTACTTTTCGGTGAATTTTTCAAGTAGTGTTTTTAACGCGATTTCCACTTGCGCGGTATTTTTTACTTGATAACCCGTTATACGACCGCCGTTACCGTTAAGTTCGCCGTCGTACAAAACTCCGTCGTTATTTGTCATTAAAGGCTCAATAACGGTACGGTTTTCGTCGTCAATCAAAACCATAACGTGAGGAAGTTCCATTAAGCAATCTTTTCTAATTTTTGCGCGAGGGGGAATTCTACTCTCAACCAAACCTTCGGTTGCTCTAATTAAGGGTTTTGTCCCCTTATCACAAGTATATTCGTCAAGATCAACAAGGCACATAAGCCCTAAACGCTCGTTACCAAACGCGGTCTTTCTTTTGACAAGTACCGTTCCGTCAATTTTTTCGAGGACGCCACTTTCAACATATTCTTTCTGAGTTGCAACAATTTTAGCAATACGCTCGTCGTCGTTTTGACCAAGAAAAACTTCGGGAAAAACAAGGTTAAGAGTGCTTTCTTTTCCCTCAACCTTGCTTTCAATTTCTTTCCAGTATGCAGGATTCGAAGTGTACTGGTCACAAGCAACTACCGCCCAAGTCGAAACGTCTGCGTCTTTAGGTAATAATATTTCACCAAACTTAAAACACATTATAAAAGCCCTACCACAAGCACCCAAAATAATCCTCCGCAAAGAATAGAGAATATCTTGTACTGCCAATCTTTTATTAAAACGGAATAAAGAAAGTTCTTAAATCCGCTTTTTTTCTTATTTTCGTCTTCCATACTACTCTCCTACTTTCTTCTCGAATGTTTTTTGGGTTTACCTACTGCCTTAAGTCCGTAAATCTGTTCGAGTACGTCTTTTAGCATTTGCGAGTCAAAATATCGCATAATTTCTCCGTTTCTTGCTACCGATATTATACCAGTTTCCTCGGAAACGATTATTGCAAGGTGATTATATTGCTCGGTTAAGCCTATTGCTGCGCGATGACGAGTTCCAAGTTCTTTGTCAAGATCCGTTTGCTGAGTAAGGGGCAGGAAACAGCCCGCCGCAAGAACTTTGTTACCGTGAATATAAACTGCTCCGTCGTGAAGAGGCGCTTTAGGATTAAACAAGCACTCAAGGAGCGAACAAGACAACGTTGCGTTAAGTCGTGTTCCACTATCGAGTATGCTTTCGGGAATATTATCGGGGGCAACGATAATAAGCGCGCCGGTGTCTTTCTTGGATAGATACTGCGTTGCTCTTACGATGTCCTCAATCGCTTCATGAAGTTCTTCATCTGAACAATCGTACTGCGTCGTATATGAAATTTCAGCAGCCTTAGGACTTGCAATCTTCCAAAGCGCGCGCTTAAGTTCAGGCGAGAAAAGGATTACTACGACGAGGATTACTACGAATATTACGTTTGACAAAATTCTTGAAAGAACGGGCATTTCCACAAGCGAAGAGTTTACTAAAATTGCAGCAAGAAAAACTAACACTAAATACTTAATAAGTCGTGTTGCGTTGTTTTTCTTGAGGAAAATCGCGATAACGTAAATTAACGCTATCGTTACGATTATATCAAGTATGCTGAATACTATTGCTTGTGGCGTAGCGAACGCTGCCGTTAGTTTATTAATGAATTCGTCCAAAGTTATTTCCTCTCGTAAAATTTTCTATGCCTACTCGTATTTATATGACCTTGTATAATAATATTATACAATTACTTGCGATTTTGAGCAATAATTTTTAGGGTAGTTTTAGAAAAAATTTTTAATTTTTCTGATTTTTATCGTTATTTTTATGATTTTCAAAAGGATCAAGTCCGATTTTTTCTATATCAACAAAATTATCGCCGTCTGCATCTGATTCATAATCAATTCCAAAAATTGCTATTTTCACTCTTTTGGCGCGAGGTAGGGTGGGCGGATATTTGTCACCAAGATGTTTTACTACTAACAATAGAACGAGTAATAAAACGATAATTAAGCCAACGAGCGCAATAACGGCCCACGCGCTTTTCGTCCAAAAACTTATATTATCAGCAGGTTTTTCAAAACTTTTGCTCAGAACTAAGAAGTCGTCGCTCGTTAACATTGAGTAAACAGAGTTGACGGTATCACTCATTGCGTTAGCGTAATGGATGTTATCTTTCGTAAAGGAATATAGGTCGTCAGGCGCTAACGATAAATATGTTAAACTATCTAAATCGTAGCCAAAAATATTGATCGTAGGGATACCAGCATCGTAAAATATTGCGCTATCAGACCACTGCCCGTAATGAGAATACGGGAGTTTTTTAGTATAGAGCGCGTTCATTAACGGAACTGTGGAGGGTAATTTAGAAAAAGAAGTTTTTCCGTCCGACGCAGATAAAAATAATCTTTCGTGCGTTGTTTCAGTTTCGTCGGCATAAACGTAAATTTTATTAGACGAAATGCATTCAAGATTAATTGCAAGTAAAACGGATTGTAACGACTCAACCTTGTCAGTCAAAAACTTACTACTACCTAAATACCCTGCCTCGCTTGCGCCGTAGAAAACGAACTTAACTCCGAAATCAATACTTGGAACGTTTTTCATAAACGCTTGTGCAAGTGAAAGTAACGAGCAAACGCCCGTCGCGTTATCCGATACTCCGTGTGAACCGTTTCCGTAAATACCCGTAGAAGTTGAATATGCGTTGTCATAATGAGCACCTACGATTACATAATTCGTTGCATTTTTATTGTACGACGCTATAATATTTTGTGAAGTTACGACCATTTGCGTCGTACCGTTTAACGATGAGCCACCGTTAGTTATTGAAAAAGAGTGCATTTCCACTGCGTCTTCGCTAAAACCGTAAGACAATAGTTCTGCTATAATATAATTCGCCGTACTTTGCTCGCCTCGAGAAAAGGGCGTTCTATCGGATCGCTCGTTCCCGTTAAAGCCCATAAAGTCGCTTATCTTTTGGCTCATACTACCACTTCCGCTTACGATTTGGTGAGGAACTTGCAACGGCGATAGATTTACGCTACACGCAGAACAAATAAACGAAAGAATTATTGTAATGATAAGAATAAGTCTTTTTACCATACCGCCCCCGATAGCAAGGACGCGCCAGATAGCACGGCACTAAGCACGAGGAAAGTGCCCATAATAATTAGGGTTACCTTGTGATAATCTTGCTTGTAAAAGAACTTATTGCAACAAAATGCAGTAAAAAGAGAAACGAAAATCGTTTGGAATACAAACTCAATGAAAATCTCGCCGTAAGCAAAAAGGAAGGGATAAACGAAGTAAAGTAATTTTACAATTCCGGATAAAAAGTACGCCGGTATTAAAAACACGCATAAAGCATATTTCATATGCGAAGATTTATTACCAAACTGTTTACCTAAAAAGCCAAAGAGAAGATTTACTATGAAAAAAATGGACGCACCGTTGATAACGCAAGAAAAAATATAAGCAAAGATATCGTTAGAAAATATCTCTATACCCGTACCCATAAGAGCAAGAGTTCCGCGAACGGAAAAAAAGCCGGAAAAACCGGCGCAAATTATTAGCAAAACCGTTATTAAAGTCTTGTTAATTTTTTGTTGAGCAATACTTTCTAAAAGGGTCGCTCTCTTTTCTTTTTCCATAAATTTTTATCCTATCAATACAGTTTCGCAAACAAAGGAAATTATCGCATTTTTTGCATACGTAGCGTTATTTTTGATGACAAAATCAAGCGCGTGTAGTTTATCCACAATTAGTTTTAACCGCCTTGGCGAATATGAAGAAAGTAGTTTTATCGACTTTTTAATTACAAATTCAGGCGTGTTCAAATCGGATGCTAAAGTATCTGATTGTGGGTTTAACGAGATATGTAAAAGCCGTCTAAAGTGGCTAAAAATCAAGCCAAAAATCTTAGTTTCTGCGTTACTTCCCTCAAGCATTTTTTGAGCAAGATTTACTGCTCTATCTTTATTTTTTTGCGCAATTGCCTCGCTAAGTTCAAAAACCTTAAATTCAAGGTCAGGCGCAATCATTTCCTCCACCGTTTCAACGGTTATACTTCCCCC
Organism: Pumilibacteraceae bacterium; assembly: GCA_045532295.1. Lineage (GTDB taxonomy): Bacteria > Bacillota > Clostridia > Christensenellales > Pumilibacteraceae > UBA10677. The sequence continues at coordinate 348,758 of JAZSFP010000007.1, forward strand.
GTTTGCGTAAGATATAAGTTTATCTACTTCTGCGCTAATTCTATTCATATCGCGGTTGCAATATTCAACTATTTTTCCTGCCGCCAAGTTACCTATTTGGCAACCCGCCTTAATAATGGTAGTACCCACCCAGTTAATCAAAAACTTTTCGTCAAGACGATTACAATCCACCACTTCTGCAATTTTGGCGAGCGCGGTTAAGTTTTGAGTGAGGTCTCCTACTATTACTAAAATAGAAGTAGGATTGGGGTTTTTAAGATATTCTTTAACTCCGTCAAGGTTTGTAGTATAGTTTTCCACAAAAATAACTCTTCTTTCCCCTAAAAACGGTAAACTATTAAGGGCGGATACGATTTCGTTATTAGTGGCGTCCTTTGAAAAGTGTGAAACGTTAAGGTCAGGATAAGCGCCAGCAAGCATTTTAAACATATCCGTGGCTTTCCTTACCACGAACGAGTCGTCGCCCGTAACGATATAGAACGGCTTAAACTGTCCTTCGGCTATATGTTTTTTGAGTTCAACGAATTTCAAATGACCCACTCTCCTATTTCGTTATTCTTATTTTAATATAAAAGCAAAAATTTTGCAATCAATTTACCACTCATTTATTAAAATCAAAGCAAATTTACGATATTTGGGTGTGTTTCATCTATTAAATCCTCAATTAATGCAAGTGAAAGCGAGGCATACTCTTTAGAATTGACGTACTCACCAGTTTCAATACTGCTTAGCATCGCCTCAAGTTTTTCGTCTAACGCACGCGCAATCGAGTGATTTGCCGTTGCCATAACGTAATCTCTATAACTCTTCCACTCTTTTATAATGGTTTTCGCGTGCGTATAAGCAATCGAGTCTTCAAGTGTGTATTCGTTTTCATCAATTTCTCGTTCAATTACTATTATTTCATCAAACATATATTCGTAAATATTCGTACTTATAATGCATTCGGTGATACTTAACCCAACTATAACCGCCATAAGAGAACAAATGATAATCAAACGTTTCATTACCAGTTTCCTCCTTCGACTTTAAGTTTAAAGGTTTTATCGCTCGTATTTTTAACAGATGCGTATGCGGTTCCATCCTGCCTAACGTCTAAATATAATACGTCTTTAACGTTATTAATACCGTTCTTTCTGAGCGCAACGGTAATTGAATTTTGATTATGCCCCACAATCGCGAGGTTTTTATCCGTAAACTTGCCGTCAATTATTAAAGTTATGGGCAAAAGCGCCTCAGTTGGTGGCTTAGTAGAAGGCTTTTCAACAACGCAAAGATTACCGTTCGTTTCAAAAATTGCGTACGCTATTTCGTTAATATCCATATATCCACCTGAACGCGCCGCTTCAATAAGGTCGTTTACGTTCATATTTAGTTTTTTGAGGTTTTCGTAATTAATACCGTCGCGGTCGATTACTATTACCGATTGACCGCTTATTACTTTTCTTACGAATAAACTTTTTCTTGCAATCGTAGAAATAAGAATTTGTAGAAAACCGAGCGTGATTATGGGGATTACGCCTACGTAGAAAGGAATATACGGGTCGTTCATAGGAATACACGCCACTTCCGCTATGATAAGCGTTATTACAAGTTCAAAGGGTTGCATTTCTCCAAGTTGCCGTTTACCCATAAGTCTAACGATGAGCAACACGAGAAAAAAAGTTATTATTGATTTAATTAGCACCATTAACATACCGATAGTATACGCTATTTTTACCGTTTTATCATTTTAAAAATAAAAAACCGCTCTGTTTTGAGCGGAATTATTTTATAAAGAACCTATGAAATCAGTAATTAGCGTTATGGATTTTTGAGCAGCCTCAGTTACAAACTCGTAAAAACTTTTTACCGCCTCGTCGTCGCCGTTATCGGATATTGATCTTAGCGCAACGAAGGGAATATTTTGTATAGCGCATATTTGATTTATTGCTGCGCTTTCCATATCGAAAGCGTTAGCGTTAAAAGTTTTTGCTATTAAAGTAGATTTTTCTTTACTGCTAACGAAACAATCGCCCGTTGCAATCGTGCCTACGATATAAGAAAATCCCCTATTTTTTGCTATTTTTTCTAACTGATTGACGAGTTTTTCGTCGCAATCGAAGTAAACCGAGTCAAAACCGTGCACTTGACCTAACTTAAGTCCGTCCGCTACGCCGTCATAGTCGTGTTGAACGGTCTTTCTAGCAATAACCACGTCGCCTTGTTTAAGCGGTTTCACTCCGCCTGCTACACCTATATTAATTAACGCGCCAGGCTTGAATTTTTCAATCATAAGCGCGCCTGCGGTAGACGAGGCTACCTTACCCACGCCACACTTACAAACGACCAAATCTTTTCCGTTGAGTTTGCCTTTCACATACTTAAAAGAACCGCAAAATACCTCTTCTTTTTCGGTTAATTTTTCAATTAATCCTTCAGTTTCAACGCTCATTGCGCCTAAAATTCCAAGCATATCTGCCTCCTTACTTCATTATAATAACACGAACGGAAAAAATAGTCAACCAAACGCGTTAAAATGTTGCAATCTTACTTAAAAAGTGTTATAATTCTACCATAGGAGACTAATATGGCTAAAAAGGTTGTTTTTTCTCAAAAAAACGGAATAGGGTTTTGCTCAAACGACGGAAGTGTGCGCACGCTACCCTCTTCTTTTATTGAAAACTATAAGAAAAACGCTGAACAAATTGCTCGCAGTAACGAGTGGAAACAGAGTGGTTTTGGCGCGCAATTTACTCAATCTACGCCCATAGAAGTTCCGCCCGATAAGTATGAAAGCGCAATCAACGGTATTTGTCTCGTTGATAACACCTTGTATTACAGCGCGCAAATTCAATCCTCTTCGGGAATACTTTCTAAAAACACCGATAACGAAAAACTTCCTGAAGGTCATATTATTCACGATAATAATGCTGAATATGGTGATATTGACGTTAGTTTAGACGGCAAAACGCTCGTCTCCTCAATTAAAAACGATGCTTTTTCGAGTAATATTGCGCTTTTTTCGCTTGTTGACGGAGGATATATTTCCGTTACGGGTGGCGATTCAAAAGATACTAATCCCTCTTTTTCACTGAAAAACGGCAGTAAAATTCTGTACTCTTCTGCTGGAATCGGAAGAAATTTTGACGGAGATTTCGTAAAATATGCGCCTTCCATAATTTGCTCGTACGATATTGATACACGCGAAGTGAAAGACGAAGTTTTTGACGAAAAGCACTCGTTAATTCTACCCAAGGAAGATAATGAAGGTAATCTATACTATATAGAAAGGCCAGCAAAGGAAAAACTTAAAAAACCAAATTTATTCTTGGAAATTTTACTTATTCCCTTTCGTTTAATTTACGCAATCTATAAGTTTTTAGAGGCTTTCGTTAAAATTTTTACAGGCAAAGGATTCACCACTAAAACCGAAGGAGACAATCCAGGTAAACAAAAGAGCGAGCGTGATATTATCGTAGACGGGTATAAAGTTCAAGCAAGAGAAAACCTTCAAAAGAGCGAAAAGCGCAAAGAAAAATTTCCGGGATACGCTCCAAGCGACTGGGTACTTAAACGCAAAAACTTAGACGGTACGATAACGGAAATACAAAAAGGCGTTATCTCATACGATTTAGACGAAAATTCTATCGTATATACTAACGGTAAATCGGTAATTAGGCTATTTAGCGATGGTAAATCAGAAAAAATTGCCGATGCGGATTTTTGTTCACGGGTAAGCGTTGAAAAAACAATCAATAAAGACGCTGTTTTATCCTCTTCCCCGTTTGATTTATAACAATTAATTAAATATTTTAGGAGACACATTATGAAAATTTTATTTTATGGAGACTCTATCACTGACGCAGGAAGATTAGCAGACTGGGTTGGTGGATATAGCGCAGGTTTCGTAGGGGAAATTGCCGCTGAACTTCTTTGCGATTACCCTCAAAAGTTTGAAATTGTAAACACAGGTATAAGCGGAAATCGTATCGTAGACCTTTACGCTCGCGCTAAAGCGGATTTGTGGAACCATAATCCTGACTTAATTAGCATACTTATCGGAATTAACGACATTTGGCACGAATTAAATCACCAAAACGGCGTTGAACTTGACCGCTTTATTAAAGTTTACCGTATGCTTTTAGAAGATACGCGTAAAAAATTACCTAACGCTAAAATTATCCTTTGCGAACCCTTCGTCTTGGAAGGCTCTGCTACGAGCGAAAACTACGATAAGTTTTTGGAAATTAAGGAGTACGCAAAAGAAATTAAAAAAATCGCCGATGAGTTTGATGTTTATTATCTTTCACTTCAATCCGTTCTTGATAAAGCGTGCGACCTTGCTCCCTCTTCTTACTGGTTACACGACGGAGTGCATCCAACAAAACCGGGCGCAAAACTTATTGCAAACGAGTGGATTAAATTCTTTAAGAAAAATATTTTTACTGAATAATATATCAAAACGGAAGGGTACGTACCCCTCCGTTTAATATTTTAGTTCTATTTAAACTTAAAAAGCAAAGAAAAAAGAGAAGTACTTCGGTGTACTTCTCTTTGACTTATTCATTGACTTTTGGATAGAAAAAGCAAGGTCGGTAAGGTAATTTGTTAACCCTTCCGTAATCGCATTTCCACTGTGCGTTAATCCTTCAGGTTCTT
>JAZSFP010000021.1:0-56898 GCA_045532295.1 Pumilibacteraceae bacterium
CAAACTCTCCGCAAAGTTGACGCACGATTTCGTAAGTTCCAAGTTTATTCTCGCTCGTGTTCTCCGCTTTGGAAAGAATTAAGCCTACCGCCATAGCCATACCGCTCACCGCTCCGCAAGTAAGACGAAGTCTTCCGAGCCTTCCGCCAAATGGCAGTGTCGCCTTCGCAATTTCCTCCTCAGATAGCGAAGTGAGGTCGCCAAAAAGCAAGCGCAACCGCTTGTGAACACGCGTACCCTTGCTTAAATCGGGGCTTGGATGCGTTTTGCTTGACGGTAGGGAGTAAGGAGTAACGCTATCGCGAGAAAAAGGGCGAATATATCGTCGTTTACTAAGGCAAACGTAATTAAAAAACGACTAAAAAGTGCGTAAAGCGTGGGAAGAACGACCAAAAGTACACTAATAGTGGTTGTTTTGGTGTGAATTTACTTTTTCAAAAAGCCCTGTTTTTTGAGTTCTATTATGATGCCCTCGCGGATACTCTTAAAATCTGCCGAGGTAAGACCCGTTGCCGCCAACACCTTTGAGTTGTCGATACGTCTGTCGTAGGCGCGGTCGTATTTCCAACGGAATTGAGCGTCAATATCGTCGCTCTCGTAATCCTCGGCCGTCCATTCAAATTCAACACCGAGCACGTCGGTATAGATGTCAGCGACCTCGCTCCAGGTCAGATTTTGCGCTGTGGAAATAGTGTAAGCCTGTCCAATCGTCTCCTTTTTAAAGAGCAGGTTGGCTATAAGTTTACCCGAGTTTCCCGCCCAATCAAGCCCTGCCGTCAAATTCTTTGCAGACAATGGGAGCCGTATCTTTCTGTTTTCCCGCTTTGCGTCTACAATTTCAGTAGTTCCTGTCATTACGAGATCCAGTCGTTTGTCGGAGAAGGAAATAACGGGACGAACAATCGTCCAATTTTTCGGGTACGGATTGTCCGCTAAGAAGCGTTCGGATCTTGATTTTGACATAGCGTAAGTCTCTTTTTCCAAGAATAGCGGATCGTCCTTTATCACGTCAATCAACTGGGGCGCATCTTCGGTTATGGGGTGCTGAAGATTCGCGTATACACGATAGGAGGAGAGGAAAATTAAATGTTCCGTGTTTTGAGACAGGAGCGCGTGAAAGGGCGGATAGTCCTTGTAATTATTATTGTGAAGGAAATTGACTATACCGTCGTAATGGTTTTTTGCAAACAGCCGTTCAAGGAATTCGACGGTGGCATATTCCTTATAATACGTCAGGCGTTCGTCGTCCGACACGTAATCCTCAAGGCAGATGATATCTACGCAGTGCCCAAGACGAAGTAATTCTTTTGCAGTGTAAACGCCGAGTGTTCCTCCGCCACCGATAAGTAAAACCTTTTTCATAACGGTTTCTCCTTTCGTTTAAACGCTCGGACGTGTATCCCTTGCCCAAGCGTTTAAAAGTTTTGTTTTAGTTGGTGCGAAGGATGGGATTTGAACCCACACGAGAATTAACCACTGGCGTCTGAAACCAGCGCGTCTGCCGTTCCGCCACCTTCGCAAGCAGTAATAGTTTACTATATTTTATCGTGATTTGTCAAACGAAAGAGGGGCAAAGGGGAGGTTATTTTCTTAAAAGCGAAGGCTCAAACCCCATAATATCTTTAAATGCGCGATTAAACGAGCGGATACTTTGAAAGCCCGACGAAAAGGCGACTTCCGAGAGCGAGCATAGAGTAGTGGAAATCAATCTTTTAGCGTAAAGACAGCGGTACTGATTGACGAGCGACTTAAAGTTCATCTTAAAAGCGGACGAGAAAACTCTCGAAAGGTAGCGGTGGTCGTAGCCGAGCGCTTTAGCGAGCGAGTGAAGAGTAATATCTTGCGTAAAATTATTTTCGATATACTCTAAAATAGCGTGAACGAGAGAGCCGTCGTAGTTGCGTTTGACGAACTTAGCGCAACCGTTAAAAATACTGCAAACGGCGTAGAGCGCGGACTTAATAAGGAAAGTATCGGGCTTTTCAACGCCGATATAGTCGCCCTCGCTCGCCTCGTTTACTTTAAGCGAAGAGAGAACGAAGTTTTTAGTTGCCTCGTCAAGCGTAACGCGAGCGTTTTCCGCCTCCTTGTTTGAGATTAAAGAGGCGAAGGACTGGACGAACTCTTCGGAGAAAACGACAACGAATAGCCTGCTTTTTCCCTCGACTTTAAGAGAGTGCGGTTGATAGGGAAGAACTACTACGCCCTCGCCCTCGCAAATAGCGTAATCTTTACCGCCTACTACCGCCGTTGCGTTGCCGTTGGTTACGAGCGCGAACTCAAACGCCTTGTGAATATGGTTTTGCCACTCGATATTGCGATAAAGAAAAGCGTTGTAAATATCCGCGCCAACCGTGTTACCCACTTGATGTATCATAACCTGCTCCAAAAGTAAATTTATGGCTAATATTATACAAGATATTTCTTGATTTGTCAACTTGCAACGCTTGACATAAAATCGCTCAAATGATAATATATAATAGTTATGGGCATTTTAGATATTATTTTAACGGGTATAGGACTTAGTATGGACGCAGCCGCGGTCGGTATGACCAACGGTATGCACGAAAACAAAATGAAAACGGGCAAAATTTTACTTATTGCTCTTTTCTACGGACTATTCCAAGCGCTTATGCCACTTATCGGCTACTTCGCCGCCTCGCTTTTTGCGGAGTTTATAGCCTCGATTGCGCCCTACGTTGCGCTCGTTCTTCTCGCTTTTATAGGCGGAAAAATGATTTACGAGGCTACGCACTCGGAGTGTGAGGGCGACTGCCGTCCGCTAACTATCCCAACGCTAATCGTCCAGTCCGTTGCAACCGCTATCGACGCGCTCGCAGTAGGCATAGCCATTTGCGCCTCTGAGGCTGCAGGCACGCTCCTCGTAAACCCCTTTATTTGCTTTATAATCTTCTTCGTAATAACCTTCGTCCTATCGGTTATCGCCGTAATCCTCGGCAAGAAAATAGGCGAACTGCTCGCCGACAAAGCCGAACTTATCGGTGGAATAATCCTTATCCTTATAGGACTTAAAATCTTCGTCGAAGGCGTAATAATTCCCTTGTTCTAAGTAAGGCTATATCGCAATATTCGAGCGATTTTAACGGAAAAATCCTGCAAATAACGGCGCGTTTTTCTTGTATTTTTCTCGTTAAACCGCCAAAGGCTAATCACTCGTCTATTGTTCCATAGCCTTTAAGTAAGGCTATATCGCAATATCCGAGCGATTTTTAACGCGGACGCAGTCCGAAAAAATGCGCTCCACGCGACGTGCACCCACGGGGTGTTTACCGTCGCGCTTAGGTGAAGTCGGTTTACAAGCATAGTTTCCACGCATAAGCCTTAGTGTTTACTTAAAGTTTTTTACGTCATACCGAGCGGAGTGAGTGAAACGAACGAAGTCGAGCGTATCTCACTAACGCTTATACGCGTAAAGTAAGGCTTATAAATTAACTTCGCTTAAACGCGACAGTGCCCCTCACGGCAGTGAGCGCCCTCGAAAGAACGCTTGTTTTTCTTGTATTTTTCTCGTTAAACCGCCAAAGGCTAATCACTCGTCTATTATTAGGGAAAGAAATAAAAACCACCGTACGCGCGGTGGTTTTCTCTTTTAGTCCATAATTAATACTACTTGGTTTTTCTTAAGGTTTACGCTTTTGCCGTCAAACGCGATAGGGGTAAACAAATTATCTTGATCGATAAGGAAGGCTCTCATATTAGGAAGGTCGCACTCTACCGTTTGCTCTTCGTTAACGTTTACTAAAAGTACGGCTTTTTTATTGCCGTCGCTCGCGCCAAGAACGTCCAAGCGTCCGTCGCAAGAGCACTCGACTTCCGACCCTAAAGCATAGAGTTCGCCAAACGCTTTTATAGAGTAGTAAGTACAAAGCGGTTTATGATAGCAGGGGTCGAATAGACCGCCGTAAACCGACGCGCCGATGCGAGCGTCGTAGTAACACATAATATCGCACTCGGTCTTTTGCATTTTCACCATCATTTCAGCGAGGGTAGCGGAAGCGTAGGAAGTACCGCGAAGTTCAAATTTATTAGCGTTACACCACTCGTTCACGTGAATTTCGATATCGCCGTAGCCGTTATCGTTAAGAATCTTTTCAACGAACCTCTCCATAGTAACGGTACTTGCAATGCTTGCGTAACTGTGCCACGAAAAGAAGTCGATAGGCGAGCGGTTTTGCTTAATATACTCAATAAAGCCGAGGAAGAACGCCATAAAGTTCTCGTTGCGGTAACGAGGGATATCCTCTACCGTGGGAGGCAAGTCGATACCGTATTTTTTGGGGTCTTCAAGTACCGAGTAAAGACCACTCGAGGCGTATCCACCCACCTTAATCGAAGAGCCAAAGCAGGACTTAAGGTGTTTAGCGGTAACGTCGTAAAGTTGGTAATACTGTTCTTTCGTGCCATTCCACATAGGATTTTTCTTAGGGTCGGGCTCGTTGTCGCACTCGTTCCAAACTTCCCAGTAAACGATATCGAAGTTAAAGCCGTTCGCCCAGCCTTCACGGTAGTGGCGAATAATATGCTCGCAAATTCTCGCCCACTTATTGAAATCTTTGGGAGGGTCAATCCTGTAAGATTTAACTTCGACGTAGTTTTCAATGGTAACGCCAAGACGGTAGTAGGGCATACAACCGCTTTCAACTAATTTAGAAACGAGAATATCGGTAAAGGCAAAATCGTAGGAGGCAGGGTCGTTCTCGTCCGCGTCAAAATTCCTAAAAACGTTGGGAATATCAACGTATACGAATCCGCCGTAAGGACCACCCATATCGTGAAGACGCGAATAAGGAATATGCGCCTCGGTAAGATAATGAAGATAACTTCCGTTTATACCTAGCCAAGGCGGTTGACCTACCGCGTGCATAGCCTTGATTTTTCCCGTAATATTATTAAAATTAACATCCAACTTACTCATATCTTGCTCCTGTGACTATCGTTAACAATATAATACCATTTTTTGGCGTAAAATCAATAGGTTTTCATAATTTTCATTGAAAAAAGTTTCACTGTTTAACGGAATATTGAAAAACCCCCGCTTTATTCGGAGGCTTGCTCTTGAACGGGGGTGGTTTTTTTCGTCGTATTTTTGATTACGGAGTAAAGCACGCAAGCAATTACCATAGTGAGCGCGCAAATCGCAAGAGGGAGGAGAGAGGAAACGCTCTCGAGCATTGAGCCTAAGAAAAGTCCGGGGAGGGCGGACGCGCCGGTAAAGAGTAACATTCTCCAAGAAGTGTATTTGCCGATATATTCGTAATCCACTCTTTGAACTACTATGACGGGAACGCAAACGCCAAGGACGACGTTTGAGGCGTTGGCGATAAAGAACAGCGTAAAGTATAGCCACAAATCTTTGAAAATTCCCAAACCAAGAACGGTTAGAGCGAAGAGGAGGGCGGATAAAATTATCAGTTTGTCGGGCTTAATTTTGCGTTCGAGGATGGAGTAAAGCCAGTTTCCTACCATAGACGAGATGCTCGTAATAAGCGAAAGAGCGATAATAGTTTGAGAGTTTAGAACTCCGTCGCTCGCGCCGATTACTGCAACGAGCAAAAAGATACCGTTAGCAATACCTCTAAAGATATGCGCAGGCAACAGTTTATAGAAAACGGGTTGTTTAATGAAGGAAATGAAAGAGGTTTTGGCTTTTTCTTCCGTTTGCGGAAGTTCGATTTCCTTGCAAAATTTAATAAAAAGCGCGCTCAAAGTCCACAAAACCGCGCCCAAGATAAAGGCTATAGAGATTACCAAAAGGTAGTCGAAGTTAGCGGTAAAGTAGGAAAGAAGGGAAGTGAGAGCGATGGACAGAATTCCTGCAATTATTCCCCCGATTGCAGTGAGATGACCGTAGTCGGACATATTTATGATAGAATAGGGCAGTTTATAGCAAAGCACGTTGTACGCGCCGAGAACGAGGTTTACGAGAATACTGCCGATTAAGATTACTAAATACTTACTCTCAAGCGTAGGCGTAAGAGGGGATACGGCAATCAGCAAGAAAATAAAGAGCGAGGGGAGAGCGAGCGCAAAAAGGAAGATAATCTTTTTAATCGTTTTGAATTTGTCTCCCACGAACGCAAAGACGAGCATCATAGAAACTTGCGCGAACTGAATAAGCGAACTGTAAAGGGAAATATCGCCTTCGCTAATACCGAGATACAGCATAAAGGCTTGAATTACCGCGCCGGAAGAAAGAACTACCGCCGAGGAGTGAAATATGGAGTGAAGAACGAATTTGGTATTATTCATAGTGATAATAGTGTAGCATATAAAGTTGAAAAAGTATATGCAAAAACAAGACATCTTTACCAAGAGCGTGTCTTTTTTTTATAATTTTGATAAAATAAGCCGTTAAATTCGTGACAAAAATTATAGTTTATGATATAATTGAGATATGGACGACAAAATGAAAACGCTATCGACGGAGATAGCGGAAATGAAAATAATAGTATCGGGCGCGGACGGATTTACCTTATATCCGGCAAAGGAAGAGACGGACGAAGAGAAGGCGAGTATGTTGCACCGCCACGCGCATTACGAGTTCTTCTTCTCGACGATTACGCCCGTTAGCATTATAACTGAAGAGAGCGAGAAGTCGTTTTTTGAAAAGGTCGTAATTATTCCACCTTCGCTTATGCACTGTTGTAGCGGTTGTGGAGAGGGCTGTTACTGTATGACGGTAAAGGGCGAGGCGCACGCGCGCTTTTTCGAGCATTTTAGTAGCGATAAAATAACGGCAATAGATTTAACCGACGATATGAAGTTTTGCCTTAAAAAGTTGGTTAGCGCAGACCTTAGTAGCGGAATAGGGAGAACGCGCGCAGAGACGGTAATTAAACTACTCTTTCTCGAGATAGGCGAAAGCGCGAGGGTTTTAGAGGAAAATAGCGTTAATAAAAACGCGAACGAACCCGACTATGAAACGCAAATCGACGCTTTTATAAACGCTAATTTTTCTAATCCCAAAGCAAGCGTAAAAATGCTCGCGGAAAAAATGTATTTAAGTCAGAAACAAGTGTCAAGGATTGTAAAAAAGCAATACGGTTGTACTTTTCCTGAACTTATGAACCAAAAAAGAATGTCGGTAGCGGTAATGCTACTTAAGAACACGCACCTATCCGTTTCGGAAATTGCGGTTAGAGTAGGGATAAATAACGAGAACTATTTTTACAAACTTTTCAAAGAGCGTTGTGGCGTAACGCCCCTTAAGTATCGAAATCTAAAAATCAAGACGCGTTAAGAGAATAGACGCGTCTTTTTCTATTTTCGTTACGGCGAAAAATTCGCCCCCTAAAAGAGTAAGGTGACAATCTTTTCCATCTAAGGCGCAAAAATAATCGCCTCCTAAAACCACGCTACCTTTTTCACTTTCGCCGTAGAACAGCGCGAAATCGTTGCCGTTTATTACTCCGTCAACGCGTTTGAACTCCTTAAAGCCGTCGAAGTTTTTGATATCGACGAGGTTTTCAAAAACGATAGAGAGGCTAAACTCGCCCTCGAAATTAGCGTAGTAAATGCCTGTTCCAAAGAAAAGCGAGGTAGAGGAAAAATTACCCTCGAAAGAGTGGGCAAAATCGGAATTAAACTGATTGTCAATATCTATCAAATAGCCCGATTTTTCCCCTTTTGCTATCGCAACGAACCCCTCGGATACGGGCAAAACCTCTTCTACGGTGTAATCGCCGTCTTTAAGAAGATAGGTAACGCTACTCGTTTTGCCGGCAAGCGTAACCCCAAGTCTCGAGCCAAGGTCGGAAGAGGCGTTAAAGAACACCAAAAAGTTCGCGCCCTTTTGGTAAGCGCAAATAAAATCCATATTGCGAGAAGAGGACAGCGTTTGCGAAAAATCAACTTCAAGGTCAAAATTGACTTTATAAATAGCAATCCTTTTATAAGATAGGCTATTCTGTTTAACGCTCGTCGAAAGTAAATATCCCCCGTCTATTAATTTAAGAGCGCAAAATTCGCCCTCGAGAGTTTTGCTTTCCTTGATAAACGCGCAGTCAAACCCGTAAAGGGCAAGCGAAACGCCCTCGCCGTTTTCAAAGCAAAGAACGAAACCGCCCTCGCCGACAAGAGCAGAGAGCAAAGTTTTTTCGCCTAAGTAGTGGAAAGCAACGGTGGAAAGTTGGCTATCTAAAACGCATATATACGCGCCTGCCCCTTGTGAAAAGTCCAAAGTCGTCGAAGTAGTGTTGACGAATATGTAAAGCCTATTGCTCGCCCCCAAGACTTCTACCACCTGCTCTTCGCCGTCGCCCAAAAGCCTTTGTTCAATGGAAACGCCCACGCAAAGAGAGGGGGACGCTTTTCGGTACTTTTCGTAAGTAAACTCCGCGTTTGCGTTTTCAGTAGAGTTTAAGTCGCTTATCGTCGCCCCTATGCTAAACGCGAGCAAAGTAAGAACGATAGTGAGCGATAAAATAACGGATAATTCAATCTTATGCTTTTTCATAATAACCTCCGTTATCACTATATCACAAAATATTTATCCTTTTATCGTAGCGGTAAAAGTAGTGGTTATTTTGCATAAGAAGACAAGATTTTGCAAATTTCATCTCGTCCGTCAAGGTGAGGAAAATCCCTCATATTCTTCTTCAAAACTACTGCCCTTGTCCGTAAATTTTGCAACCGTATCATTAAATTCGCTACCGTTAACTCACTTTGCGGTAGAATTTCAATAGCGGAGCGCGAGGCAAAATAGTTGGCGTTTTCTATCTGGTCGCCACGCGACGCGCCTTTAGGAAGAGGGACGACGAGCGAGGGGATAGCGAGGGCAACGAGTTCAAAAAGCGTGTTCGCGCCACCTCGCGAGAGCGCGTAATCGCAAAGAGCGAGCGCGTCTTCCATATTAGTGAGAAATTCTCTACGAGCGTATCCCTCTTCCGTCGTATTGCCGTTCCCTTTACCGCAAAGATGGATAACATTAAAGCGTTTCGTAAGTTCCTCCCGTCCCTCGTCTACCACCTTATTTATAGCCTCCGCGCCCATACTTCCGCCCGTAATTAAAAGCGTAGGAAGAGGACGAGTAAATCCAAATTCTACTCTCGCTCGCTCTCGATTGCCACTATAAACGCTCTGTCTAATAGGCGAGCCAACGAGACGCGCGCCCTTTAGCGGAAAGGCGGATAAAACCATATCAGCCCTACCTTTTACGAGCCTGTTTGCAAGCCCGTACGAGCGGTCGGATTCGTGAATAACGAGCGGTACTTTGCCCTTGCCGAGCGAGGCTGGGAGAGAGGCAAAACCGCCCTTTGAAAATATTACGCAAGGCTTGATTTCCTCTATTAGCGTTTTAGCCTCTTTAACGCTTTTGTAAAGAGTGAAGGGGAGTTTTAGATTAGCGAAAATCTTGCCCCGAATAAATTTAGCGCAGTCAATCCCGTGATAAACAACCTCTTCGCCCTTGCAAAGATCCCTCTCAATTCCTTCTCGTCTGCCAAAAAAATGTATCTCGTCGTAAACCTTTCTAAGCGACGGCACGAGCGATAATAACGGAATAACGTGTCCGCCCGTTCCTCCGCCCGTAAGCACTATTTTTTTCATAAAATCACCTCACTCTATTATATGCCCAAAACTCTCAAAAGTAATCTTTATCCTCTCTAATCGCATAATTATTCACGCTTTTTACATAATTATTCACGCTTGCCGTTCTCGTTTTAAAAGAGAGCGGAAAAAAATACTAAAATGAATAAAAATGCACTTATTTTGCTTGTAAAAAAACTTAAAATATGTTATAATTTTAAAAGATAGAAAAAGCAATCTTGCTAAAGAGAGCAAGAGGAGGAAAAATGGCTAAGAAAGATTATACTGCAAGTAATATTCAAGTGCTTGAAGGACTTGACGCGGTACGCGTTCGCCCCGGTATGTATATCGGTTCGACGGGCGCGCGCGGACTTCACCATATTTTATGGGAAATCGTCGATAACGGTATGGACGAGGTAGCCAACGGCTTTGGCGACACCATTACCGTTACTATCCACGCGGACGGGTCGGCGAGCGTTGAAGATAACGGACGCGGTATTCCCGTAGATATTCACCCTACGATGGGCGTAAGCGGTGTTGAAGTCGTGTTCACTCAACTGCACGCAGGCGGTAAGTTCGATAACGAGAATTATCAACACTCGGGCGGACTTCACGGCGTAGGCGCGTCGGTAACTAACGCTCTTTCTCGCTGGCTTACGGTAGAAGTCTATAAGAACGGTACTACCTACGCTATGAGTTTTGAAAGCGTTGAAAAGGGCGACAAAGTTCACGGCGGTTTAGTTAAGGAAAAACTAACCGACACCAAGAAAAAGACCAAAAATCACGGCACGAAAATAACCTTTATGCCGGACGACCGCATATTTGAAACGGTCAAGTTCAATATCGACACCATTTCAAAACGCCTCAAAGAACTTGCCTTTCTTAACCGTGGCGCAAGAATACTGCTTATTGACGAGCGAGTAACGGTGAACGAGGGCGTTTTAACGCGCGAATTTTTCTACGAGGGGGGCTTGAGCGACTTCGTTAAAGACCTCAACGAAACTAAAAATCCCGCCTTTAACCCTCCCGTGTTCATTTCGGGCAGTAAGGATAATATCTACGCCGAACTTGCTTTCCAGTACACTGACGCATACACCGAGAATATTTTCTCGTACGTAAACAATATCCCCACCACCGAGGGCGGAACGCACGAAACGGGCTTTAAGATTGCCCTAACCCGCGTGCTTAACGACTGGGCAAGACGGCTTAACCTCTTAAAAGAAAAAGAGCAAAACCTCCAAGGCGACGACTTTAGAGAGGGCTTAACGGCGGTATTGTCCGTAAAAATGCAGTCCGTTCAGTTCGAGGGACAAACCAAAACCAAACTTGGTAACACCGAGGCGCGCCTTGCCGTAGAAACAATCGTAACGAGCGAACTCAACGCCTTTTTCGAGCGTCATCACTCTATCGTTGAAATCGCCGTAAAGAAAGGCTTGCTCGCGGCGAAAGTAAGAGAGGCTGCGAGAAAACAAAAGGAACTTACGCGCGCTAAAAACAGCATTGATAACTTCCACACGGTAGGCAAACTCAAGAGTTGTACGGGCAAAAAACCCGAACTTAACGAACTTTTCATCGTCGAGGGCGACTCTGCAGGCGGTACTTGTACTCAGGCGAGAAACCGCGCTTTCCAAGCAATCTTGCCACTTCGAGGCAAACCGCTCAACGCCGAGAAAAAGCGTATCGACCAAGTGCTTGCTAACGAAGAAATTAGAACGCTCATATCCGCGCTTGGAGCAGGGCTTGGCGAGGACTTCGACGTGGACGATCTTAAGTATCACAAAGTCGTAATTCTTTCCGATGCCGACCAAGACGGTATGCACATAAGAGCAATCCTATTGACCTTCTTCTTCCGATATATGCGCGAACTGATAAACCAAGGGCACGTGTACATCGGCTTGCCTCCGCTGTACAAGATAAGCAAGCGCGGGCAAACGGAGTACGCCTACGACGATACTGCGTTAGAAGAACTTAAAAAGCAAATGGGCAAGGGCGTGGAAATTCAAAGATACAAAGGACTTGGCGAGATGAACGCCGATCAACTTTGGGAAACTACGATGGACCCTAAAAAGCGCAAACTCGTTCGCGTACAAATCGAGGACGCTGCGGAGGCGGAAAGGCTGGTAAGCACCTTAATGGGCGACGCAATCGAGCCACGCAGGAACTATATAATCGAGCACGCAAACTTCAATAAAGAAGATACCTTTATGGAAATCACCAACAAATAGGAGCAATGATGGAAGAGAATATTATCGTTAAAAATATGGAAGAGGTAATGCACGAATCTATGATTCCGTACTCCGAGTGCGTAATTTTAGACCGCGCTCTTCCCCGCGTTGAAGACGGACTTAAACCCGTTCAGCGCCGTATCCTTTTTGATATGCTTGAACTTGGGCTTAACCCCGACCGCCCCTATAAAAAATGCGCAAGAGTAGTGGGCGACTGTATGGGTAAATACCACCCCCACGGCGACAGTTCAGTGTACCTTGCTCTCGTTCGTATGGCGCAATCCTTCAATATGGGCTCAACGCTCGTAGAAGGTCAAGGAAACTTTGGCGACATCGACGGCAACGGCGCGGCGGCAATGCGTTATACCGAGTGCCGACTTACACCGCTTGCAATGGAAATGCTCAAAGATATGGGCAAGCCCGACGACGAAATCGTAAAATGGGGCTACAACTTCGACGACACCTTGCAAGAGCCCGAAATCTTACCCGGGCGTTTTCCCAACCTGCTCGTAAACGGCTCGTCGGGAATAGCCGTAGGTCTTGCAACGAATATCCCCACGCATAACCTTGGCGAGACTATCGACGGCGTAATAGCGTTCATCGACAATCCCCGAATTAAACTTGACGAGATGATGAAAATCATCAAAGGCCCAGACTTTCCCACGGGCGGATATATTATCGCCGGCGAGGAACTGAGAAAAGCGTACGAAACGGGCAGAGGCAAACTCATTTTAAGAGCGAAAACGCACCTCGAGGCTGAGGGCGAGAAGAAACTCATCGTTATCGACGAACTTCCCTACCAAGTAAATAAATCCGCGCTCCTTGAAAGCATATCCAAGTTGAGCGAAGAGAAGAAAGGCGTGCTTTCCGCTATATCCGATATCGCCGACGAATCGGACAGAAACGGTATGCGCGCGGTAATTAGAATTAAGAAAACGGGCGATCCCGACGCAATCTTGAAATTGCTGTTTAAGTCCACCAACCTTTCCACCTCGTTTGGCGTGAATATGGTTGCAATCGCCGACGGAAAGCCCAGAACCTTGGGACTTTTAGACATTATTCGCTACTACGCGGACTACCAAAGAAACTTCATCGTTCGTCGTACTCGTTGCGAACTTGACGCTTGTAAAAAGCGCGAGCATATCTTGGAAGGTCTCGTAATCGCCGTTCGCAATATCGACGAAGTAGTAAAAATTATCAAGAACAGCAAGTCCACCACCGAGGCAAAGGACAAACTTCGCGAACGCTTTAAGTTATCCGAACGCCAAGCGGACGCAATCCTCGACCTTCGTCTTGCTCGTCTTACCCACCTCGAAGTCTATAAACTCGAGAACGAACTTAAAGACCTCAGGGCGAGAATTAAAGAACTCACCGAAATCCTCGGCTCGAAGAAACTCCAACTTGAAGTGGTAAAATCGGAAATGCTCGAGATTAAGCGTAAGTTCAAAACGCCTCGTCGTAGCGTAATTCTTGCCGACGAGAAGAAATACGAAATCCCCGACGCCTCCGTTCCTAAGCCCGTAGAAAACTGCGTAGTTTGCTACAACGCTCGCGGAAACTTAAAGCGTATGACCTTAAAGAGTTACGGTATGAGCAACCGCGCGTTCTCCGACCACACCACCGTAAACGAACTTTGCTCGTCGATAGTCAACTGCTCAGGAGCGGACAGAGTGCTTTGCTTTACCTCGCTTGGTAACTGCTTTAGAGTATCGCTCGACGAAATACCCGAGGCGCGCTGGAGCGAAAAGGGTAGCGCGATTAAAGACGTCCTCCACGGCATAAAGATGGACGAGAAAATAGTGTTCATTATGCCCGTTAAAGAGGACAAAATACCCAAGGGTAACCTCTTGTTCTACACCAAGAGCGGTCTAATAAAGAAGACGGAGTGGAAGGAATACGAAGTGTCCAAGTCCGTTTTCCAAGCAATCAAACTGCACGAGGGCGACGAGGTTATCGGTATGGAGAGCGAAAAGGAAAACGCGCATATCGTCTTCGTTACGAGAAAAGGTCTCGTGCTTAAAGGCGATATGGGAGATATCCCCCTTCAACACCGTGTGTCCGGTGGCGTAAAGTATATCACGCTCAATACGGGCGACGAAGTAATCCTTACCCGTCAAATCGACGACGGAGGCGAAATCGTGCTCGTTACCGATAAGGGCTACGCAAAACGCGTGCTCGAGGCGGAACTCGATATAATGGCTCGCTATCGCAAGGGCGTTATGATTATCGACCTTAAAGACAAGAACGGCAAAAACCTCGCCTTCGCCTCCTACGTAACCCACCCCTACGATATCGTCTTAGAAGTCAACGAGGATTACCTCTCCGCCTTCAACACCGAAGCCCTCTCCATCGAATCCCGTCAACACTCCGGCAAAGCCTTGGTAAAGGGTAAAGTGGCGATAGATAAAGTGTATATTTACAACACCGATTTCATAAACGGCTAAAAATTCTACTAAATACTGCGTCTTGCTGTGTCAAAGTCTTGTTTCGCTCGGTTACGTACCTCTTTGTACGCGCCCTCGCGACCCTGCGACTTTTCCTTGCAATACTTGTATTTAGCGAATTTTACAAATTCTACTAACTGCTCGCATTTAGCGAATTTTATCGTATTTGACTATACACAAAGGTGTCATACCGACCGAGGCGTAGCCGAGTGGAGTGTATCTCAACCCTACGCGCCTTCGAAAGAACACTTGTCTTTCTTGTATTTTTCCTATCAAAACGCAATAAATGCTAATCAGTCATCTATTGCTCAATATCCAAAAAAATAACTATTTTGTACTGCTCGCATTTAGCGAATTTTACAATACGCGCCCTCGTCCGACTTCGCCTTTTCCTCGCACTACTTGTAAATAGCGAATTTTACAAATTCTACTAACTGTTCGCATTTAGCGAATTTTACAATACGCGCCCTCGCGACCCTGCGACTTTTCCTTATTGCTTGGTCGGTATGTCGAAAAAAATTACGATTACACAAAAATAAAGGACTTCTATGAGTATATTAAGAATTAACGGCTTAAGCCACACTTACGACAACAAAGTACTATTTAAGGACGCGGACTTGTCCATCAACAACGGCGAACACGTTGGTATAGTTGGGCTTAACGGCGCGGGAAAGAGTACCTTTATAAACATTATAGCGCACAATACTTCGCAGGATGCCGGCGAGGTTATTTGGCTTAACGGAATTCGCTACGGCTATCTTGACCAGCACGCCGACATTGACCGCTCGCTAACGGTAATGGAGTATCTGCAAACGGCGTTTGCGCACCTTTACGAACTCGACAAAAAACTGCAAGCGCTATACGAGGAAATGGGCTCAGTGGAGGATATGGATATTCTCGACAAAATGATAACTAAGTCCAACCGTATGCTTGAAACGCTGACAAACGCAGGTTTTTACGATATTGAGGCGCAAATAAAAAAGGTCGCTAACGGATTGGGCGTTAACGGGTTTGGTTACGATACGGTAATATCCACGCTATCTGGCGGACAGAGAGCAAAACTAATGCTTTCAAAACTTATCTTAGAAGACCTTGACGTAATGCTCCTCGACGAGCCGACCAACTTCCTCGACGTAGAGCATATAGAGTGGCTAACCAAGTACCTCAATTCGCTGGAGAAAACCTTTATGGTAATATCGCACGACACCGACTTTCTCAACGGCGTGTGCAAGTATATAGTGTCTATCGAGAACGGCTCAATCAGAAAATACACGGGTAATTACGACCAGTTTATCGTCCAGCACGAAATGGCGGTTAAGCAGTACGAAGAAGACTATCTTCGTCAACAAGCGGAAATCAAGCGTATGGAAGAGTATATCGCTAAGAATAAAGCGCGTGCGGCAACCGCCGGTATGGCTAACAGTAGAAAGAAAATGCTCGACAGAATTGAGGTTATGGCAAAGCCCGTAACCGCTCTCGAGGCTCACTTCGACTTCCCCGGCACGCTACTTAACACCAAGGATATGCTCAACGTAACCGACCTTGAAATAGGTTACGACACCGTTCTTCTTCCCCCTATATCCTTTAATATGCGCGGAGACACTAAACTGTGGATTAGAGGCGCGAACGGTATCGGCAAAAGCACGCTCCTTAAAACGCTTATGGGCTTTATCCCAAGAAAGGGCGGAGACTTCAAGTTCCATATCGCCTCCAAAAAGGCCTATCTTGAGCAAGACCTCGAGTTTAGAAACACCTCGATGACGCCTTACGACTATATATCCGACTGTTTCCCCCGTTTTGGCGCAAAGGAAATTCGCTCGCAACTTTCCAAAGTGGGAATAAGGGGCGAAATGGCGCTCCGTCATATATCGGATATGAGCGGTGGCGAGCAAGTACGAATAAGAATTCTCACGATTATGAACACTACCTCGAATATCTTAATCCTTGACGAGCCTACTAACCACCTCGACGTTAAAGCCAAAGAAGTTCTCTTAGAGGCGTTAAAAAAGTACGAAGGCGCGCTCTTGTTAGTAAGCCACGAAAAGCAGTTTGCAGAATCTGTTTGCAACGAAGTCCTCAACATTAAAACTTTATAAACCGAAACGCTCTCCCTTAAAAGTGGAGGGCTTTTTTTCATATTTTTTAACCAAGCCTCATACAATTTATTATCATACGATACGAGGCTAAAATATGAAAAAAATTATCCATATTATTCTTGTTTTTCTTCTTTCTTCCGCTTGCTTTTTGTTTGGTTGTGGAAGTGGAAATGACGCGAAAAAACTAACACGGTATCAAATTTTCGCGACTTTTGACGCGCAAAACCTCACGCTTGAGGCAAAAGAGGAAGTAAACTTTTTAAACGATACGGACTTCGTTTTAGACGAAGTGTGTTTTCATCTTTATCCCTCCGCTTTTAGAGAGGGGGCAAGGTTTAAGAGCGTTGAGGAAAGTCTAACTTCTATCGCCTATTACGAAGGGGTAAACTTTGGTGGGATTGAAGTTAAAAACTTAACGGTAGAAGGAAAAGAGCGTGAGGTGGAAATTAGCGGAGACGACGAAAATATTTTGGTCGTTTCGCTATCCGAGCCTCTTTATCCAAACGACGAAGTAAAGATTGCTTTCGACTTTTCCTTAAAAATTCCCAAAGTCCGCCACCGCTTTGGATATTGCGACGGAGTAACCAACCTTGGTAACTGGTATCCTATCGTTTGCGCTATCGAAGAGGGCAAGTTTATAACCGCGCCCTACTACGATATCGGCGACCCGTTCTACTCTAACTGCGCCGACTACTTAGTAGAAATTACTCTTCCCCAAAACCTCGTCGTCGCCTCGAGTGGAGCGGGAAAAAGAGATGGGGATAAATATACGCTCTCCGCCTCTTCCGTTCGTGATTTTGCCCTGTCCATTGCCGAGTTTAAGAACGCTCACGAAAAGATAAACGACACCACCGTAACCTACTATTACAGATACGACGCTAACCCCGAAAACAGCCTAAAGAGTGCGACGGACGCCCTAAAAACTTTCTCTTCGCTCTTTGGCGAGTACCCCTATAAAACCTATTCCGTCGTTGAAACGCAGTTTTACTGCGGAGGTATGGAATACCCCGCCCTTTCTCTCGTAAACTGCGCCCTCAATTCCTCGCTCTACACCGAGGCAATCGTTCACGAAACGGCGCATCAGTGGTGGTACGCGCTCGTTGGCAACGACGAAGTGAACGAGCCGTGGCTTGACGAGGCTCTTGCCGAATACTCAACCTCGCTCTTTTACGAAAAGAACGCCTCTTACGGCGTAGACCCAAAAGTTCGCAGAGCAAACAACCTCTCGGCGTATATGGTCTATATCGACAAAGAGGGCGTGAGCGACGATATGAGTAGACCGCTTTACGAGTACACCAACAGTTTCGAGTATTCGTACTCAGCGTATCTTAAAGGCGAGTTGATGTTCTCGTCTCTTCGCTCGGTGGTTGGCGAGCAAAACTTCTTCACCGCCCTTAAAAATTACCAAACCGCCTACCGTTATAAAAACGCGAAAACGGACGATATTATAGGCGTTTTTGAAAAGACTTCAAACCGCACGCTTGCGCCCTTTTTTAACGCCTGGCTAAAAGGCGAAGTAAAAACCTTCCGTTAAAGGAGAAAACTATGTTTTTAACTCTAAACCGCAAAAGAATAACTACTGGTATTATCGCCGTTGCGCTAATCGGCGTATTTATCTTTTCCATTTCTCTCCTCTCGTCCAACGCCTTAGGAGTAGTCAAACTGAATAAAACGGTCGTTATCGACGCAGGTCACGGCGGTATTGACGGCGGAGTAGTGGGCGCAAACGGAACTGTGGAGGCGGAAATCAACCTTTATATTGCTAAAAGCCTGAAAAACTACCTCGAGCGCAGTGGTTATACGGTAGTTTTAACGCGCAAGAACGCGGACGGACTGTACGATAGCACCGCTACGAACAAAAAGCGCAGTGATATGCAAAAGCGTATGGAGATAATAGAGAACGCAAAGCCCGACCTCGTGGTGTCAATCCACCAAAACGCCTATCCTCGCCCGTCGGTTAGTGGCGCGCAAGTGTTCTATTTAGAAGAGGGCGAGGGGGAAGAGTTAGCCTCGCTAACGCAAAAAATCCTCAATTCTCGGTTTTCGTTTGACAAAACGGCGAAAAAAGCGGACTATTTTATCCTCAAATCCCCCTACCCAAGTATGCTCGTAGAGTGCGGATTTTTATCAAACGCTACCGAAGAGGAAAAACTAAAAACACCCACTTACCAACAAAAAGTAGCGTACGCGCTCTTTAGCGCAATCCACGCCCACCTTGGAGGGGAAGAAAAATTATAAAAACTTGTCCTAAAGCCCCCTTTTATCGTTGCTTTTTTGCGCGTAATAGTATATAATAAATATACTATCCGCATAAATCAACAAAAAAGGTAGCAAAAAAATGGTAAAGAGCATAGGAATCGTAGGCTTGGGGCTTATCGGAGGCTCGATAGCGCTTGGGCTAAAACAGAACGGATACGAAGTAGTTGGTTGCGATAACGACGCAACCACGCTTGACTACGCTCTTAAAAACGGAATTATAGACAAAAAATGCGAACTTCACGACCTTAAAGGTAGTGAAGTTATTTTCGTTTGCGTGCCTCTATCAAAAACGCGCGCTATAATTGAGAAAGTGTACGAGGCGGTGGGGGATAGCGCAATCATAACCGACGTAGCCTCCGTTAAGAGCGTCGTTCGTGGACTAAAAGGTAGAATAGTGGGCGGTCATCCTATGGCAGGAACGGAGAAAAGCGGAATACAGGCGTCCAAAACTCACCTTTTTGAAAACGCCTACTACGTAATAACCACAGATACGGGAACGGAAGAGGACAGAAAAGTTATAGAAGAACTTGCCCTTTCAATGAAAGCCATACCCGTAAAAATGACTGTGGACGAACACGACAAGCGCGCAAGCAAGGTAAGTCATCTTCCCCACGCAATAGCGTACGCGCTCTCAAAGTTCGTTTTAAGCGAGGACGGTTTTACTGGAACGGGCTTTATGGATACGACGAGAATTGCAGGCTCAAGCCCTGACTTTTGGACGACCGTATCGCTATTAAACAAGGACAACCTACTGTTCGATATTGACGAGTATATAAAAACGCTCTCTTCCCTTCGCGATTTCATAAAAGAGGGCGAGAGCGAGAGAATTAACGAGTTTTTAACGGACGGGGCTAATAAGAGAAGAGCCTTAACCTACAAAAGACTATACTTAAGCGAGTATTCCTTCGATATTGATATTCGCGACGAAGTGGGCTCGCTCCTTGCAACCATTGAAAAATTGACCAAAGCAGGCATCAATATTTCGGGCGTGCAGATTATAAACTCCCGAGAGGGCGTAGGCGGTGCGCTCAGAGTGAGCGTAAAGGCGGAAAGCGATTACGACAAAGCGATTAAACTATTTAACTTAGAAGACAAGCGTTAGGAGAAAGACTATGAGATTTTTAAGCGCAGGAGAATCCCACGGCAAAGCGCTCGTAGGTATACTTGAGGGTATGCCGAGCGGACTTAAAATAAGCGTGGACTATATAAATAACGAACTTGCTCGCCGACAAAAAGGCTACGGCAGAGGCGGAAGAATGGCGATTGAAACGGATAAAGCGGAAATCCTTTCGGGCGTTAGAGGTGGGGTAACCCTCGGCTCGCCCATAGCCTTTATTATTCCTAACCACGACCACCAAAACTGGATTAAGGTAATGGGAACGGAGGAGTGCGACGAAACTTTAAGAGTGGTATCTGCCCCGCGCCCCGGACACGCGGACTATCCCGGTGCGGTTAAGTACGGCTTTACCGACGCGAGAAATATTCTCGAGAGAGCAAGCGCAAGAGAAACGGCTACCAGAGTTGCGGTAGGCGCGATTGCAAAACAGTACCTTTCCTCGCTCAACATTGAAATTGCAAGCAGAGTAGTTGCAATAGGCGGTATTGTCGACGAAAAAGCGTACCGTTACGAAGATTTTGCGACCGCAGACCTTTCGCCCGTTCGCGTTTTAGACGAGGAAATCGAGCAAAAGATTATAGCGAGAATTGAAGAGGCGAAAGAGAAGAAAGACACTTTAGGCGGAGAGATAGAGGTTAGAATTAAAGGTCTTCCCGTGGGCGTAGGCTCGCATACCTTCTTCGATAAAAAACTTGAGTACGCACTTATGGGCGCAATCGGTTCGGTTCAGTCCGTCAAGTCCGTTTCTATCGGCTTAGACAAGAGCGGAGTAATGGGTAGCGAGGCTCACGACGAAATGTTCGTTGAAAATGGCAAAATCGTTCGCAAAACCAACAACGCAGGCGGTATCGAGGGCGGAATAAGCAACGGCGAAGAGATAATAATCAGAGCAAGCCTCAAACCTATCCCCACCGTTATGCGCGGTCTTAACACCGTGGATATTCGCTCAGGGGAGCCGGTTAAGTCCGAGCCCGAGCGTAGCGATATTTGCGCAATCCCCGCTGCAGGCGTAGTGCTCGAGGCGGTATCGGCGTTTGAGATTATGCAAAAAATAAGCGAAACTTTGGGTGGCGACACTATGGACGAAGTTAGCGAGAGAATGGAAATAAAGAGGTCGAAACGATGAGCGAAATTATTATTGACTACGACCTTACCGAGCAGATAAAAAGCGAGATAGCAAAGGACGATATTTTCGTCGTAACGGACGATAATGTATATTCTCTTTACGGCTCGCTAATAGGTTCTGCGCCCCGTTATATAATCCCAGCAGGCGAGGACTCTAAAAGCCTTAGCGAGTTTGCAAAGGTAACGGAGCAAATGCTAAAGAGCGGTTGCAACCGTAAAACCACCGTTATCGCGCTTGGTGGCGGAGTAGTGGGCGACTTAGCAGGGTTCGTGTCCGCAAGTTATATGCGCGGAGTAAAATGGATAAATATTCCCACCACGCTTTTAAGCCAAGTGGACAGTAGCGTAGGCGGAAAAACTGCGGTTGACCTTGGCTCGTATAAAAACATTATCGGCGCGTTCCACCTCCCCGAAAAAGTGCTCGTTTCCACGCATTTTCTGTTCACCTTGCCCCCACGCGAGTGGCTTTGCGGAGTGGGCGAAATCGTAAAGACGGTATTTTTGAGTAAGAGAGTGGAAGAAATCGTCTACGAAAACCTCCCCTTTCTTCTTACCGCCGACCCCGAAATTACCTATAAAACGGTGCGCGCTTGTATTGAATACAAGAAAGATATAGTGGATAAAGACTTTATGGAGACGGGACTTAGAAAAGTCCTCAACCTCGGTCATACCGTTGGACACGCCCTCGAGAGCGTAGACAATCATCGTCGTTCTCACGGCGAGTACGTAATTTTAGGACTTAGCGCGGAGTTTTCACTGCTTTCCAACCGTCTTAGCGAGGAAATTAAGGAAAAATTCCACCGTATTGATATCCTTTGCGGAGTTCTTCCCATTGAGTTCAACGAAGAAGAGGTTGCCAAAGCGTGCCTTAAAGACAAGAAGAACGGCAACGGTAAAATTAGCGTAATGCTCGCGGATTACGAAAACACGAGCGAAGTATTGCTTGACTACGACGAAGTTTTAGAGGGATTAAAGTTATGGAAATCAAGCCTATAAAATCCTTCAATAAAACTATAACCGTAGCCCCCGATAAAAGCATAACCCACCGCGCGATAATGTTCAACGCGCTGGGAGTGGGACGAGCGGTAATAACCAACGCGCTCGTTGGCGAGGACTGTCTTTCCACTATAAAATGTATGCGTTTACTGGGCGCGAAAATCACGAGAAGAGGCAATCGCGTAACGGTAATCGGAACGGGTGGTAAGTTTAACAGCAGTAGACTATACGTGGGCAATAGCGGAACGACTTTCCGTCTTATGTGCGGACTTTTAGCCTCGCGCGAGGGCAAGTTTACCCTGACTGGCGACAGTTCAATCCGCCGTCGTCCTATGGCAAGAGTAATCAATCCCCTCAAAGAAATGGGCGCAAAAATCCAAAGCAAGAGCGGTCTTGCTCCCGTTAAAATCGAGGGCAGAGAACTTCAAGGCATCGAGTACGAAATGCCCGTAGCCTCCGCCCAAGTGAAAAGCGCAATCCTCCTTGCAGGCATCAACGCTAACGGCAAAACGGTAGTTAAGGAAAAGGAAATC
Source organism: Pumilibacteraceae bacterium (assembly GCA_045532295.1). GTDB lineage: Bacteria > Bacillota > Clostridia > Christensenellales > Pumilibacteraceae > UBA10677. The sequence goes on from JAZSFP010000021.1 coordinate 22,342, forward strand.
AGCCGAAACCACACTGAGATTATGCTCAAAGCAATGGGCGCGAAAATCGAGGTAGAGGGCAAGACTATCACGGTAGAGAAGTCCGACCTTAAATGCGTGGATATAGTCGTCCCCGGCGATATATCCTCCGCCTCCTATCCCTTCGTCCTCGCAGTAGCGAAAGAGGGCGCGTCCGTTACCGTCAAGGGCGTGGGAATAAACCCGACGCGCGTTGGCATTTTAACGGTAATGGAAGAGTGCGGAGCAAAGATAACCTACGCTAATATTGACGAAAGCGCAGAGCCGATTGCCGATATTACGGTAGAGTATAGCGAAATGAAACCGTACACGCTCACTAAAGAAATAATGCCCTATCTTATCGACGAAATCCCCGTCCTTGCCGTTATGGCTTGCTTTATAAAGGGCGAGAGCGTAATAAAGGGCGCGGAAGAACTCAAGGTTAAAGAGAGCAACCGTATCGACACGACGGTTACCGCCCTTAAAGCAATGGGCGCGGATATCGAACCAACGGACGACGGTATGATAATAAGAGGCACGGGCTCGCTCGAGGGCGGAGCGGTAATCGACCCCCACGGTGACCACCGTATCGCAATGAGTATGAGCGTAGCAGGCGCGCTGTCAAAGCGAGGCGTAACCATACTTAACCCCGAGTGTTCTGCAGTAAGTTACCCCGACTTTTATAAACTTTTCGAGGAATAAAATGCAAAAATACGCTTTAATCGGGCATAACATATCCTATTCACGCTCGCCCGAAATCCACAACGAAATATATAAAACGATAGGGCTCGAGGCGGAATACGAAGTTATATCGCTCGAGGCGGACGAACTTGAAAAGTTCACCAAGTACGCCAAGGAAAACCTCAAAGGTTTTAATATAACTAAGCCCTACAAAGAAAAGATTATCCCCTTTCTCGACTACGCCGACGGCAAAAGCGTCAATACGGTAGTAAACAGGGAAGGCAAACTCTACGGCTACTCAACCGACGGCTACGGCTTTACGCGTCACGCCCAACTTGAGTTTGGAAAAATGCAAGGCAAAGCGCTCGTGCTTGGCGCAGGCGGAGTTGCAAGAGTGATTATCCCCGAACTAAAGAATATGGGGATTACGGTCTATCTATGGAACAGGAGCGAAGATAAAGGCAAAGCGCTCGCTACCGAACTGGGCGTAAATTATACAAACAGAGAAGATATTGCGCCAAACCTTATCGTAAACTGCACTTCGTTCGGCTTTAACGAGGGCGAAAACCCAGTAAAGAGCGAAGGCAAAATCGTCGTTGACGGAAAAGCGGTTAAATGGGTATACGACACCATTTATTCTCCGCCGAAAACCGAACTACTAAAGACCTTTTCGTCTGCAAAAAACGCAAACGGTTACGGAATGTTGGTACTTCAAGCGGTACAAGCCGACCGAATTATGTGCGGAGAAATCACTAAAGAACAGGAAGAAAAAATCTACGAAACGCTAATAGCAAAGCAATAGGAGAAAGTTATGAAAATTCTCGTAATCAACGGACCAAACCTCAATATGCTCGGAAAACGCGAGCCGGAAATTTACGGAGCGCGCACGCTTACGGACATTAACGCTGACCTTATCGAAAAGTTCAAGGGCAGAGCAGAATTATCCTTTTATCAGTCCAACTGCGAAGGTGATATTATAACGGCAATTCACTCGTCGAGCGCGGACGGAATAGTGCTTAACGCAGGGGCGTACACGCATTACAGTTACGCAATCCACGACGCAATCAAGTCCGTAACTACGCCCGTAGTCGAGGTGCATTTATCAAATATCTACAAGCGCGAAGAGTACCGTCATAAATCGGTAATCGCGTCCGCTTGCGTGGGCTCTATATGCGGATTTGGCGAAAACAGTTACGCGCTGAGTATCGAGGCGCTTTTAAAATGAAAAACCTCGTATTCATCGGTATGATGGGCTCGGCAAAGACGACGACGGGAAAGAGGGTAGCCACGCTACTCAATATGCCTTTCTTCGACGGCGACGAAGTGTACGAGAAAATTTACGGCGAGAAGATATCCGATACTTTTGAAAAGTACGGCGAGGAAGAGTTTAGACGGCGCGAAACGGAAGTTTACAAATACCTCGGCTCGCTCGACGGCGCGGTAATTTCTTGCGGAGGCGGAGTAGTGCTTAGAGAAGAGAATATGCTCGCGCTCAAACAAAACGGCGTAATCGTGCAAATGACTGCGACGGCGGAAGTTATCTACAAAAGAGTGTCCAAAAACGACAAACGCCCCCTTCTTCGCGACGGTGGAATAGAGAAAGTCAAACAGATTATGACCGCTCGCGCCCCTCTTTACAATAAGTACGCCGACTTTAGCGTAGACAGTGGGTTCGTAAGCCCCGTCGTTTGCGCGAAAATGGTAGCGGACAAGTACAAAAGATTAGCAAAATAAACGATAAAGTTTTAACGGAGATAAAACGAAATGCAATTAACACACCTTAAAAGCGGAACTGATATCCGCGGAACTGCGCTTGACGATTTAGGCGCGGAAGTAACGCTAACTGAACGCGCGCTAAGAAGAATAGTGGACGCGTTTGGCTACTGGCTCGACGGCAGAATTCGAGGAAAGAGAATAGCCGTTGGACACGACAGTAGACTTTCCTCGCCAGACATTAAAGCGCTGGTTGTGGAAAGACTAACCAAAGCAGGCTATACCGTTCTTGATTGCGGACTTTGTTCGACACCCTCAATGTTTATGGCGACGAAATTCCCTGAAATAAACGCCTCGGCGTCCGTAATGATAACGGCAAGCCATCATCCTATGGACAAGAACGGACTTAAATTTTTCTTGCCAACGGGCGGTCTTGGTGGCGGAGAAATAAGCGAGATTATTCGCCTTGCCGAAGACAAAACTAAACTTTACTCCGATAAGAAAGGCGAAGTAATCAAGGACGACTTTATGGCGTATTACTGCTCGTTCTTGGTGGAGAAAGTGAGAAAGTCCACGGGCTTAGAAAAACCGCTCGACGGCTTTAAGATTATCGTTGACGCGGGCAACGGCGCAGGCGGATTTTACGTCGAAAGAGTATTAAAACCGCTGGGCGCAGACACTGAAGGCAGTCAATTCCTCCAGCCCGACGGCTCTTTCCCCAACCATATCCCCAACCCCCAAAACAAAGAGGCGATGAAATCGATTGCAGAGGCGACCGTAAAGAATAACGCGCACCTCGGTATCATCTTCGACACCGACGTAGACCGCGCGGCAGTGGTAGACGGTAGCGGAAAAGAGATTAACCGTAACGCCCTCATAGCGTTGATATCGGCGATACTCTTAAAAGAGAACAAGGGCGCAATGATAGTAACGGACTCGGTAACGAGCGACGGGCTTAAAACCTTTATCGAGAGTAGAGGCGGAGAACACCTTCGCTTTAAGAGAGGCTATAAAAACGTTATCGACGAGGCAATCCGTCAATGCGGTAACGGTAAAAAAGCGTTGCTCGCAATCGAGACGAGCGGACACGCGGCTCTCAAGGAAAACTACTTCCTCGACGACGGCGCGTACCTTATCACGAGAATAATCATTGAAATGGCGAAACTCAAAGCGGAGGGCAAAACGCTCTTAAGCCTTATCGACGACCTACACTTCCCCCTCGAAGAAAAGGAAATTCGCCTTACTTTCAATACTGAACACTGGAAAGACCTGGGCGCGTTTATCATTGAGGATCTCAAAAAGATAAACCACAAAGCGCTCGAAGTAGCCCCCGATAATCACGAAGGCGTTCGCATATCCGTGCCTGCTCTAAAGGGCTGGTTTTTAATCAGAATGAGCGTGCACGACCCCATAATGCCTATCAATATCGAATCCGACCTTCCAAACGGCGCGAAAGAAATCGCTCGACTTCTTCGTTCCTACCTTAGCGAATACAAGGGACTGGATATATCCGCCCTCGAAAAAGCAATAACTGACTAAAAAACAAACCTAAAAGGAGACAATAACAATGGTACAAAGTGAACAATTCGAAATGGGAAAACGCACTGCGGACGCTATAAGAGTGCTTAGCGCCGAGGCGATTGACAAAGCGAAAAGCGGACACCCCGGACTTCCCCTTGGTTGCGCAAGCATAGGCTATTTGCTTTACGCTCGTCATCTTAAACATAATCCCAAGAACCCCAACTTCTTCAACCGTGACCGTTTCATTTTATCGGCAGGCCACGGCTCAATGTTACTTTACTCACTTCTTCATATCTTCGGATACGACGTAAGCATTGAGGACATTAAGAACTTCCGCCAACTCGGTTCACGCACTCCCGGACACCCCGAAGTAGGTCACACCCCCGGCGTAGAAACCTCCACCGGTCCTTTAGGACAGGGCGTTGCAAACGCAGTAGGTTTTGCAGTAGCGGAGACAATGCTCGCAGCGCGCTTTAACAAGCCCGACCTTAAACCCATTGACCACTACACCTACGTTCTCTGTGGCGACGGCTGTATGATGGAAGGTATCGAAAGCGAGGCGGCGTCGCTTGCAGGAACTTGGAAACTTGGCAAACTTATCGTAATCTACGACGCGAACAAAATCACCATTGAGGGCGACACTGACCAAGCGTTTACCGAAAACGTAGCAAAACGCCACGAGGCTCAGGGCTGGGAAGTAATCCACGTAAGAAGTGGTGAGGACTACGTTTCCATCAACAGAGCAATTTCCAAGGCTAAAAAGAACCTCAATAAGCCCTCGCTCGTTATTATCAACACCAAAATCGGACACGGCTCGGCAAAAGAGGGTAGCGCGGATTGTCACGGCGCGCCTTTAGGAGCGAGCGTAACCGAGGAAATGAAACGCAATCTTGGTTTTGGCGATTATCCTCCTTTCACCGTTCCCGAGGAAGTTTACAGACATACCAGGGGTATGGCTCGTCGCTTTGCCGACTACGAACGCGCTTGGAACAGACTTATGCGCGAATATAAGGAAAAATATCCCGAGGACTACGCTGAACTTAACAAGTGGATTAGCGGAGAAAACAAGAGCGCGCCTCTTCTTACCGAGGATATTTGGGTAAAATCACCCAAAGCGGACGCTACGAGAAACTCCAGTGGTATTATGCTCAATATGCTCGCAGACCTTTATCCCAACCTCGTTGGTGGCGCTGCGGACCTTGCTCCTTCCACTAAAACCTACCTCAAAGACAAGGGCGATTATAGTGCGACGAACAGAGGCGGAAGAAATATCCACTTCGGTATTCGCGAACACGCTATGTCCGCAATCTGTAACGGTATTCAACTCCACGGCGGACTTTACGCGTACTGCTCAACCTTTTTCGTGTTCTCCGACTATATGAAGAACGCAATGAGAATGAGCGCGCTTATGAACCTCCCCGTAATCTACGTTCTCACTCACGACAGTATCGGCGTAGGCGAGGACGGACCTACCCACGAGCCAATCGAACAACTTGCCTCTCTTCGTACGATGCCCAACATCAACGTATATCGTCCTGCGGATATGCGCGAGACGGTAGCGGCGTACGTAAGCGCAATGAGAGCGAACTGCCCCACCGCAATCGTATGCTCTCGTCAAAACCTTCCCCAACTCGTTACCAGCGGTCACTCCGCGCTTAAAGGCGGTTATATCGCAAGCGACAGCACCATTGATAACGAAATGCTCCTTATTGCTACCGGTAGTGAAGTGGGCGTTGCGCTCGAAGTACAAAAAATGCTCCTCGAACGCGACGGTATCGGCGCGCGCGTAGTTTCTATGCCTTGCTGTGAAGTATTCGATAAGCAGGACGAGAGTTACCGCAACGAAATCCTCCCCCCTCAAATCAAAACCCGTATCTCTATCGAGGCAGGCTCAACTCTTACTTGGCATAAGTACGTCGGAAGTTACGGAAAAACCATCGGTATCGACACCTTCGGCGCATCCGCTCCCGCCGACGTCCTCTTCGAAAAGTACGGCTTAACCCCCGAAAAAGTGTACGAGGAGGCGAAGGTGCTGTATAAAAAGAACAGCCTCCTTTAAACTTAAACGCTTGAAAAACTTCGTACTACTGTGTCAACCTTGCGTTTTGCGTTCGGTTATGTACCTTTTAGTACACGCCCTCCGCAAATCCGCGGTTTCCTTGTATTACTCGTTTTTGAAGTGTTTAAGCCTTGACCAAACTGAAAGACTAATACGCGGAAGTATAACTTATAAATCAACTTCCGCCAAAACGCGAAAAGTCGCCCCCACTCGCAGTGGGTTGCTCGTTTCTCACTCGTTTAAACCCTCGACCAAGCCGAGCGACAGCGAGAAGACACTCCCGTTTGCAACGGGCGAGCGGAGCGAGAAGTCGCCCCCACTCGCAGTGGGTGTCTTTCTGGAGCGAAACGGAGTGGAGCGATAGAAACTCTTACACGCCGTGAGAATAAACTTCGACTACTAAAATCTAACCTCAAAAAAGGAATTATTATGTCTAAATTTTTTGCATTTTTATCGCGTATGAAATACATTGACAGATGGGGACTAATGCGCTCGTCCGTCAAGGAAAACATAGCCGAACACAGTTTGGAAGTGGCGTGGGTAGCGCACGCTCTTGCAGTCATTGAAAACAAGCGCTGTGGCGGTAATTTTGACGCGTGCAAAATAGGTATGATGGGCGCGTACCACGAAACGAGCGAAGTAATAACGGGCGACCTTCCAACGCCCATAAAGTACTTTAGTCCCGAAATGGCGTCCGCTTATAAGAGAGTGGAGAAGGTGGCGGAAAGCCGTATTCTTGCAACGCTACCTGAGGAAATCTTAGAAGAGATTGCGCCCCTCGTTCGCCCCACGAACAAGGAAAAAGCAATAGTAAAAACCGCCGATAGAATTTGCGCTTATATTAAATGCGTAGAGGAAATCGCTATGAATAATCCCGAGTTTGCCAACGCGCACGACACCATTGAAAAAGAACTTAGGGATATGAATAACGAGGCGGTAAACTACTTTTTAGACACCTTTATTCCTGCCTTTAGACTAACTTTGGACGAACTGTCTATGGACGAAAAAAACTAATACGGTATTAAAAATTCAATACGGAACGAGCGTATTCCATCATCACGGGATACGCTTTTTTTGTATGCGTAAAAAAAAATCAAAATATTCCCTAAAAATACTTGACTATTGAAAAAACCTACTGTATAATCTTAACAAATATTTTTTAGTATGAATATTTAATCTATATAATCCCTAAAAGGAGGCTAATATGAAAAAAATAATATCACTACTACTTTGCGTCGTACTCTCGTTTTCGTTTATGACGCTCGTAAGTTGCCAAAGCCCCCAAAGTAAAGTTTCAGCAAAAGAGGCAGGCGCAATTTACTTAGCAAGAGAGCGCCTTGAAAATTCCGCGCTTAGCGAGGACGCGCAAAAGTTTATGAACCCAACGCTTGCGACGAGCGAGGTTAAAAACGGCAAAGGCTCAATGAAAAAAGCGGTTCGTTTAAACGATACTGCGGGTGACGTGCTTTTAAACCGCGACGGCTATCATATTCTCGATAATATCGTGGGCGACTACTCTAACACCGTAGGTTACTTTTCCTCGTATATGTCCATTATCGAAACGCAAGCAGAGTGGGCTGACAATGACATTGAGAGCGCAAAAGGGCAATCTATTGAAAACAAATGGACGAGCGCGGAGAACGGCAGGCTTTTAGAAGTAACGGATAACACTGACACCGTGTATTCAAATAGCGGAACGGGCGGGTTCGTTAGTAGAACCACTCGCGACGACGCCACGAACGTTTACGAATTTTTCTCTCGCAACTGGCTTAGGACGGACGCTTTTGAATACTCCGTCTACGTCCCCGGCGAAAGATACGAGCACGTTAATTACGACGCCTCAAGCGGTATTGACGGTCGCGACCTGTATATGCTCATAAGCAAGGAAAAGGGCTACTGGGATATGACCTATTATTCGTACACGCGCGAAAATTGCCAGAGCGGTCAAAGCGTAGTCCATATGAATAACCTTGCCGTGTTTGACGATATATGCGTAGAAATGGTCGCAACCATACGCTTTGGCACGCAAGACCTCGTTACTTTGAGTGAAGTAAACTTCGTGTCTAAAGATATGAGCAACGACCTCTTCGCGCTTTCTCCTAGTTCAATAAGCGTAAACGTGTCCGCAGTAGAGGGCGTTGACAAAATCAAAGTCCCCGTAGGTGATCACATTAGCGTCGATAATTTCAGTAACGGTGGAGACTTAACTTATACTAAATTGTCTTCCTCTCTTCCCCACGGCTATCTTAACCCCGAAGTCGTGCTTGATAGCGGAGAAATCATCAATACGGGCGATAGGGAAGGGGATATAACCTTTGAAAACGGTACGATGAACGCAGGACTGTATAACGACGATACTTTTAGTAAGTATATCCACTACGCAAACCTCAATTTCGTAACCTCGCAGGACGGACTAACGCATGCGCAAAGTTTTGATAAGTTCGCAACCTACCTTAGCGAAAAGGGAATAACCTTCAAAGGTTATACCAAAGAGCAACTCCTCCAAAGCGTAAAGGACGCTACCGAGCATATCGAAAACTTTACCTCTTACGCAAATATCAACGGCTTTAGCGTTGCTACCTTCGACGAGTTCAAGAAAGGCGTTGCCGTTTATAAGAATATCATCGACGGATGCGAGGCAAGATACTTATCCGTCATCGACAATCCCGTATCAACTTACGAAGAAGAACATAATCTTCGCGAAACCCTCACGGGCTCACTTCCCGCGCTCTCTGTAAACGGTAGCGTAGAGGCAAGCGATAGCGGAGTAATGCTAAACGCAACCTCGACTTTCTCCGACGGAGCGTGGTTTGGCGGTCTTCCCAACGGCTACGAACTTGCTTTAGGTCTCGTTAAAACGGACGAGGAGGGCAAGGTTCGTCCCGAAACGCTCTTAGGCTTAGAAAAAATATCGGACGAAGACGGCGAGCAAAAGGTAAACTTGAGCGAAGAGGAACTCAAAAATCACAATCCCTCTTCAGCAGTTACTTTCAAGCAAAACGCTAAGTACGCTTTGCCCTCCGCCCTCTCGCAAGGCGAATATAAACTCGTCGTGTATATAAAGGATAGCGACGGGCTTAGAGTTACCGGCTTTAGCGAAGTAACCTCGTCCACTTCGTACGAAAAAATCATCACTTTGGGAGAGGTTGAACTTAGTTACAAAACGATAGACGGCAACCTCACCGCCTCGTCCACCGTAAAAATTTCCCTTACGGCAGAGAAATATTTAGGTACTTTCTCATCGCAAGCCGACCTTTTCGATTATCTTCGACTTCAAATCGTCAAGAACGGCTATTTCGTAAGCGGAACGGCTGTTTTAGAGAAGGAAAACGAAAGCGAGTGGAACGCAGTCGATCTTAGCCAAGCGGTAAGTAGCGGACGGTACAGGCTAAAGTTTAATTTAAGGGCAAGCGACGGCAATATTTATAGCGCGTTCGTCTATTACGAAGTAGAATAGCCTAAAATATGAAACAATTTATATGAAAAACGCAACTTTTTTCGGTTGCGTTTTTTGTTTTGCGGTGTTATAATTATATCAAAGATATAAAATCAAGGAGCAGGGATATGAAAAGATTTATCGGCTTTGAAAAAGGTATGGGAATAGGCGGTTGGCTTACTAATTACAAACGCTTTAACGTTCTTCCCGACGAAATGCGTATGCAGTTTACCGTAGGCGATATGGAACATTTTGCCTCGTATATCACGAAAGCGGACGTCAAAAATATAAAAAGTATGGGTTTTGACCATATCCGCGTGGGCTTTGACCAAATAGTTTTGGAAAGCGAGCCGTTCGTTTACCGCGAAGAAACTATGAAATGCCTTGAAAACTTCGTGTCTTGGTGCGAAGAAGAGCATATCAATATCGTTCTCAACCTCCATAAATCCATCGGTAACTATTGCGATATCCCCGAACCTATAACGCTTATCGACAGCGTCGAACTTCAAGACAGAGTGTCTGCGCTTTGGCTTGAACTTGAGCGCCGTTTCCACGAAAAAGAACAAGTCGTTTTTGAACTTCTAAACGAAGTAGTGGACGTAAACCCGGAGAAGTGGAACGACCTTGCAGAGCGTATTATAAGTGATATCAGAAAGTTAAACCCCACCCGTAAAATCATCGTGGGAACGACTTGCTGGAACTCTTGCCATAAACTTAAATATTTAAGAACTTACGACGACGAGAATATCATCTACACTTTCCATATGTACGAACCGTTTGAGTTCACTCATCAACGCGGAGTACTCCAGTGGCGTCCCCTTTACTATAACCGCGCCCTCACTTATCCTTGCGACGATATTGAACGCTACCGTGAGTACCGCAGAATTTTCAACGAGCCGAACTTCTATAACGGTTATGAGAGAATAGATAGAGAGTTTATATATAATTTCCTTGCTCCCGTCCGCGAGTTTATCGAGAAAAACCCCGACAAAATCGTGTGGTGCGGAGAGTTTGGTACTATCCGCCACGCCGACGCTTCCTCGCGCGTAAACTATATGCGCGACGTCATATCCGTTCTTAAAGAAATGGAAGTTCCATATTGCGTTTGGAATTATCTTTCCACTCCAAACGACGGCAACCGTTTCTCCCTCGTCGACGACGATACGAGAAAGATTTTATCCGAGGATTTGCTCAACGCTCTTCTTGGCAAAATGTAACGAAAAATGGAATACGTATTATTAATTTTGAGTGTTTTTCTCGCCACGACGAAGTCGCTTTTATCAAAAGTGGTAGAGAAAAAAAGTCAGCATCGCTTTAACGGAATAGTGTTCGGACTTGGCTCGATAATATTGCTCGTAGTAGCGATTATTAAGGGCTTTACTTTCAGTTTTGAAACGCTAATTTACGCGCTAATTTATTCTGTTTTCGCCCTCGGCTCGCAACTGTTTTTTTATAACGCAACGCGCCTTGGCGACGTGGGCGTCAGTTCGCTCGTCTACTACTGCGGTTTCGTAATTCCCACCGTATTTTCAGCGATAGTTTGGTCGGAAGAAATCGGAATATTTAGAATTATCGGTATCGTTATGATACTCCTATCCTTCGTGCTCGCTACCGAAAAGAAGGAAGAGAAAGGCGGAATTAAATGGCTAATAAACGCCCTTGGTGGACTGCTTTGCTCGGGCGCGGTGGGTATAGTTCAAAAACTCTATATGAAATCAGCAGTCAGCGGAGAAATATCCGTAATGCTATTCGAGGCGTTCGCGTTCGTTAGCCTCATATCTTTCGCTCTCTACCTTATCTTAGAACGCAAGAATATTAAAGCAGAAGAAAAGGCAGAAGAGAAAACGGAAGAAAAACCGCTCAAGCGCGCTTTCCCGTTTATCGTAATAGGACTTATGGTATGCGCTAACGCCTTTGCTAACCTTATAAACGGCATCTTAGCGGGCGCGCTCCCGGGCGTAATCTTTTTCCCGGCAGTCAACGGCGGAAGTATTTTGCTCGCGTCAATCGGCGGAATACTCTTATTTAAGGAAAAGCCCACCCCACGCAAACTAATATCCATAATAACGGGAATAGTTGCGATAGTGCTAACGGTAATTTAATATTGCGTAAACGCCTTAAAAATCATTGACAAAAGTTGATTTAAGGTGTATAATAAGCGTACAAAGGCAACGACGGAGACGAGTAATCGACAATTCGCGCGTAAAAGAGAGAGAAGTCATCGGCTGAAAACTTCTCACGGCGAACCGATGAAAACCACTCTACCACGCCACTTCGCGAAACAAGTGAAGTCGTATTCCCTGCGTTAAAGGGGCAAGAGTTAAACTCAAGGTGGAACCGTGCATCGCACCCTTGGAACGAGATTATCGTTTCGAGGGTGTTTTTTATCGCTTAGAACTTCGCCCCTCCACGCGCCGTGGTGGCTTTCTGGAGCGTATCAAAATCAAAACGAAAAAAAATCAACAGTAATCCATAAAGGAGAAAAACAATGAAAGCAATATTTAGCGACGGCAGAGTAGCCGAAATCGAAAGCAAAGAAGAAGAACTCCATATTCTTCGTCATACTGCTGCGCATATTTTGGCGCAAGCGGTAAAGCGTCTTTATCCCCACGCGGACTTTGCGTACGGTCCTGCGAACGAGAAAGGATTTTACTACGACGTAGACCTTGGAGATACCAAAATAAGCGACGAAGACTTACCCGCAATCGAGGCGGAAATGAAGAAAATCGTTAAAGAGAATCTTCCCGTTCGCCCCTCGATACTCCCAAGGGCAGAGGCAATCGCGCTTATGCAAGAGCGTGGCGAGAAATATAAGGTAGAGCATATCGGCGACTTAGACGAAGACGCTCAAATCAGTTTCTACACTCAAGGCGAGTACGTAGATATGTGCGTAGGTCCTCATCTTTGCTATACCAAGGCTCTTAAGGCGTTCAAACTTACGGGCATAAGCGGAGCGTACTGGAAGAACGACAGCAACAACAAGATGCTCACCCGTATTAAAGGTATAGCCTTCCACACCCAAGAAGAACTTGACGATTATATCAAAATGCTTGAAGAGGCGGCAAAGCGCGACCACCGTCGTATCGGCAAGGAAATGGGACTTTTTATGCTTTGCGACGAAGCCCCCGGTTTCCCGTTCTTCCTTCCAAAAGGTATGAAAATCAAGAACGCGCTCATCGACTACTGGCGCGAAATCCACACCAGAGAGAACTACGTAGAGGTATCCACGCCCCTTATTATGAACCGCAAACTTTGGGAGACGAGCGGACACTGGGACCACTACAAAGACAATATGTATTCTACGGAGATTGACGAAGAGACCTTTTGCGTTAAACCTATGAACTGCCCTGGCGGAGTAATGGTGTACCGCTCCGAGCCTCACTCTTACCGCGAACTTCCTATGCGCGTAGGCGAAATCGGTCTGGTTCACCGTCACGAACTTAAAGGCGCGCTCCACGGACTTTTCCGCGTTCGTTGCTTTAACCAAGACGACGCGCACATCTTTATGCGCCGTGAACAGATTAAGGACGAGATTATCAACGTAGTACACCTTATCAACGAAGTTTACGAAAAATTCGGCTTTAAGTATAACGTTGAACTTTCCACTCGCCCCGAAAACAGTATGGGTAGCGAAGAGGACTGGGAGGCTGCAACCGAGGGACTTAAAAGCGCGCTTGAAAGCCTTAACCTTCCCTACGTAATCAACGAAGGCGACGGCGCGTTCTACGGCCCGAAGATTGACTTCCACCTTGAAGACAGTATCGGCAGAACTTGGCAGTGCGGAACTATCCAACTTGACTTCCAAATGCCCCTCAACTTTAACCTTGAATACATTGACGAGAAAGGCGAGCGCCAACGCCCCATTATGATACACCGCGTATGCTTTGGCTCGATTGAGCGTTTCATCGGCGTGCTTACCGAATACTTTGCAGGTAAGTTCCCCCTTTGGCTCGCTCCCACGCAAGCGAAAGTATTGCTCGTGTCCGAGAAGTTCAAAGAGTACGGCGAGAAAGTATATAAAGCGTTAAGAGAGGCAGGCGTTAGAGTAGAACTTGACCAGCGTAACGAGAAAATCGGCTACCTTATCCGCGAGGCGCAAGTAGTAGACCGCGTTCCCTATATGCTCGTAATCGGTCAAAAGGAAATGGACGAGAATATCGTATCCGTTCGTAACCGTGACACGCTCCAAACTGAAACTTACTCGTTAGGAGAATTCGTAGCAAAAATCGTAAAAGAGAATAAGGAAAGAATTTAGTAAAAATTAAAGTGGCGAAGAGAAATCCTCGTCGCTTTTCTTTTGCTTTTGCGTAGTGAATTCTAACTTTATATAATAAATAAGAAAAAAAGGATAAAAATATGAAAAAGTAGGCAAAAAATACTTGATTAAAATCTTGCAATATGTTAAAATAGTCGTTGGGTGAGTAAAAACGCCCAATTAGTAGTTAGATAAAAAATCAAGAAAAAAGGAGTTATAAAAATGGCAAAAAAGTATTGTTACTTGTTTACCGAAGGTAATGCAAATATGCGCGAAATCCTTGGCGGAAAGGGCGCAAACCTTGCAGAAATGACCAACATCGGTCTTCCCGTACCCCAAGGCTTCACGATTTCTACTGAGGCTTGCACGCAGTACTACGAAGACGGCCGTCAAATCAACGACGAGATTATGGCGGAGATTATGGAGTACATTGAGAAGATGGAAAAAGTTACCGGCAAAAAGTTCGGCGACAGCGAAAATCCCCTTCTCGTATCCGTTCGTTCCGGCGCTCGCGCAACGATGCCCGGTATGATGGACACTATTCTTAACCTTGGTCTTAACGAGACCGTAGTAGAAGTAATGGCTAAAAAGTCGGGCAACGCTCGTTGGGCTTACGACTGCTACCGTCGTTTCATCCAAATGTATTCTGACGTAGTAATGGAAGTAGGTAAGAAGTACTTCGAAGAACTCATCGACAAGATGAAGGAAGAGAAAGGCGTTAAACTTGACGTTGAACTTACTGCAGACGACCTTAAGGACCTTGCAGAACAGTTCAAGGCAGAATATAAATCCAAGATCGGCGTAGACTTCCCCTCCGATCCCAAGGAACAACTTATCGGCGCAGTAAAGGCAGTATTCCGTTCTTGGGACAACCCCCGCGCAAACGTATACCGTCGCGACAACGATATTCCTTACAGTTGGGGAACTGCAGTAAACGTTCAAGCAATGGCGTTTGGTAATATGGGCGAAAACTGCGGTACCGGCGTAGCGTTCACTCGCGACCCCTCGACTGGCGAAAAGAAACTTATGGGTGAGTTCCTCACCAACGCTCAAGGCGAAGACGTAGTAGCAGGCGTTCGTACTCCTATGCCCATTGCAGAAATGGCAAACAAATTCCCCGCTGCTTACGCAGAGTTCGTAAAAGTATGCGAGATTTTGGAAAATCACTATCACGATATGCAAGATATGGAGTTCACCATTGAGAACGAGAAACTCTATATGCTTCAAACCCGTAACGGTAAGAGAACCGCTCCTGCAGCGCTTCAAATCGCCGTTGACCTCGTAAAAGAAGGACACAAGACCAAGGAAGAGGCAGTTCTTATGATTGATCCTCGTAACCTTGACACTCTTCTTCACCCCCAATTCGATGCAAAAGCGCTTAAGGCAGCAACGCCCCTTGGCCGTGGTCTTGGCGCGTCCCCCGGCGCAGCGTGTGGTCAAGTAGTATTCACCGCTGAGGACGCTGAAGAGTGGAAGAGTGCAGGCAAGAAAGTAGTTTTAGTTCGTCTTGAGACTTCTCCTGAAGACATTACCGGTATGAAGGCGTCCGAGGGTATCCTCACCGTTCGTGGTGGTATGACCTCTCACGCAGCAGTAGTTGCTCGTGGTATGGGTAAGTGCTGTGTATCGGGCTGTGGCGAAATCGCTATGGACGAGGCTAACAAGAAGTTCACTCTTGCAGGCAAGACCTTCACCGAAGGCGATTACATTTCTATCGACGGTTCTACCGGTAACATTTACGAAGGACAAATCAAGACCGTTGACGCTCAACTTTCCGGCAACTTCGGAACGATTATGGGCTGGGCTGACGAGTTCCGCGCTCTTAAGGTTAGAACTAACGCAGATACTCCCCAGGACGCTAAGCGCGCTCGCGAACTTGGCGCAGAGGGTATCGGTCTTTGCCGTACCGAGCATATGTTCTTCGAAACAGACAGAATTGCTGCTTTCCGTGAGATGATTTGCTCCGATACCGCTGAAGAGAGAGAAGTAGCGCTCGCTAAGATTCTTCCCTATCAACAAGGCGACTTCGTGAAACTCTACGAGGCTCTCGAGGGCAACCCCGTATGTATCCGTTTCCTTGATCCCCCTCTCCACGAGTTCGTACCCACCACCGAAGAAGATATCGAACTTCTTGCAAAGGCTCAGAACAAGAGCGTAGAGCAAATCAAGGCTATTATATCCTCCCTCCACGAGTTCAACCCTATGATGGGTCATCGTGGATGCCGTCTTGCAGTTACCTATCCTGAAATTGCAAAGATGCAGACCAGCGCAGTTATCCGCGCCGCAATCAACGTTAAGAAGGCTCATCCTGACTGGAACATCGTTCCCGAGATTATGATCCCCCTCGTTGGCGACGTAAAAGAACTTAAGTACGTTAAGAGCGTAGTAGTTGCAACCGCTGACGCTGAAATCGCATCTGCAGGCGCAGACCTTAAGTACGAAGTTGGTACTATGATTGAAATCCCCAGAGCGTGCCTTACCGCTGACGATATCGCCGCAAACGCTGACTTCTTCTGCTTCGGTACTAACGACCTTACCCAGATGACCTACGGTTTCTCCCGTGACGACGCTGGTAAGTTCCTTTCCGCTTACTACGACGCTAAGATTTTCGAGAACGATCCCTTCGCAAAACTCGATACCACCGGCGTTGGTAAACTTATGAATATGGCAGTATCTTTGGGTAGACCCGTAAACAACCACCTCCACGTAGGTATCTGCGGTGAGCACGGTGGTGACCCCTCGTCCATCGAGTTCTGTCACGAAATCGGTCTTGACTACGTATCTTGCTCGCCCTATCGCGTTCCCATCGCACGCCTTTCCGCAGCGCAAGCAAACATCAAGAACCCCAGAAAGTAATCTAACTTTCTAAAAAACGAATAAAAAACTCCCACTCTAAAACGGGGTGGGAGTTTTGTTTTTGTCTTGAAAAAAATGATACGGTTGCGTTTTTTCGTTGCATTTTGTTAGTTTTTGCGTACAAAATACGAGAAAAAATGTATCAATAAATAAATTGACAAAACGCCCGAGATTTTATATAATAGAAGTATATCACTAAAGGAAAGAAAAACTATGTTCAAAAAAATGAGGGAAAACTTCAGTATTAAACTTGCAAAAACGCCCGGCCGATTAGTCATCACGGTTATACTAATCTTAAACGTGGCGTTCATTTTACTTGCCTCGCTCCTTATCAAACTTCTCGCGGTGTTACCCGGGACGGAAGATATGGGCTACTGGGAGGCGGTATACTACACGATATTGATGGTGCTTGACGGCGGTTGCGTAACCGAAGTCGTAGGCGACGTGGCGAACACCGCCGTACCGCTCGTAATAATCTGCATAGTAGTGGTAATGGTAGGTATGGTATTGTTCACCGGCGCGGTTATCGGTTACTTGACCAACTGGATATCGCACTTTATCGAGGACGCGAACGTAGGCGCGCATAAACTCTATCTTCACGACCACACCGTAATCCTTAACTGGAACACGCGCGCAAGCGAGATTATCAACGACCTCCTTTACTGTGAGGGCAAGCAAAAAATCGTAGTTTTAGTGCCGAGCGGAAAAGAAGACGTCGAACGCCAAATCCAAGAGAGAGTGGAAGATACTATCGCCCAAGAAAATGAAAAGGCGGTGCGCGACAGTGAAAATATGGGCTTTTTCGCCCGTAGAGCGTATATTCGCCGTCATAAAATCAAGAACAACCTTATCGTAATCGTTCGCGAGGGCGATACTTTCTCAACGCTCCAACTTCGCGATATTTCCATTGAGCACGCAAAAACGATTATAATTCTTGGCAACGACGAAACCTCGTCAATGTGCAAGTACGACTACGAACACCGTTTAAGCGAACTTGAGCGAGGTAATCCGCAAATAATCAAAGCGCTCGTTCAAGTAGCCGAGATTACGGGCGCGGACTACTCCGACGACGGTCAAAAAATCGTAGTCGAAGTGGAGGACGAGTGGACGAGCGAACTCGTTAACCGTATTATAGAAAACAAACAGGTGGACGGCAAATGCAAAATTATCCCCGTAACCATCAATAAAGTCTTGGGAAGACTGCTTTCCCAGTTCTCGCTTATGCCCGAATTAAACCTCGCCTACCGTGAACTTTTCTCCAACAAGGGCGCAACTTTCTTCTCTTGTGAAGGTAAGATTATAGACGAGCACGAACGCTTATCCGCGTTCCTTTCTTCGCATACCCACGCAATCCCCTTGGGTCTTTTAGAGCATAACGGAAAAGTGAGCGCGTACTATTCTGCGGAACAAGAGGAAGACCACGACAAGATCGTTGAAAGTGAGCCTATTACCTACACTGTAAGCCTTAATAAAGATTACTGGCTCGAGCAAAAGAACGTAGTAATTCTCGGCTATAATAGTCATATCCACGACATAATGGAAGGATTTGCCGATTTTTGCAAAGAGTGGAACAAGGACGGCAAGCCCATAGTGAACTTAATGGTCATCGACTCGCAAAAGCATTTAGAGAAAATGAACTACTATCGCGAGTACGATTTCGTAACCTCAGCGGTAGAGGCGGAAGTGTTCGATAGAACGATAATTTGTAATACGGTAGAGGAATTCGTTGACAAAACGAACGGCGACGTGTCCGTTCTAATCCTTTCCGACGACACCGTTTCCGCAGACAAAATCGACGCTAACGCCATTGCAAACCTTATCTATATTCGCGATATAATAAGCAAGAAAAAACGCGAGGACGCAAACTTTGACGAAGGCAAAATCGACATCGTAGTGGAGATTAACAACCCCAAACACTACGATATCGTCAAGAGTTACAGCGTTAATAACATCGTAATATCCAACCGCTACATAAGTAAAATGATTTCCCAACTTGGCTCGAAAGACGACCTTTACTACTTCTATAACGATATTCTCTCTTACGACGAGGACATTAGCGCAGGAGCGGAAAGCAAGGAGGTCTACATCAAAAAAGTCAGCCGTTATTTTGACGAACTTCCCGCGCCTTGCTCAGCCTACGAACTTATTCGCGCCGTCTATACTTCCGCCAAAGAACAGGACGAAAATATCGCCCTCGTCCTCGGCTACGTGAAAAAGAACGGAGAAATGATACTCTTCTGTGGTGACCAGCGTAAACAAATGGTGGAATTAGAGCCGACGGATAAACTCATTATGTTCTCCACCCACTAAACGAGCGATAAACTTCCTATAAAACACCGAGCAATCGGTGTTTTTTTATTGCTTTAACACTTCACTTCATAAGATTAAAATTCTTTTTTTGGCTAAAGAGAAGGGTAGGGTAGAAAATTTCCAAAATGTGTATTTTTTGTGAAAAAAGCGGTTAATTTTTTAAAACTGTTTTTCGCTAAAGCAAAAAAGTGAAAAATTTTTTGCAAATTTTTAAAATACTTTAAAAAACACGCGCTCATAGAGTTGAATAAATTCTTTAAGTGTGGTATAATAGTTTAGCGTGAGTATTTATATATAAATATATAAAGTATAACGCACACGCGCGAAAACGATTTATCCAGTCCACCATAGGAGAAAAAATATGAAAAAAGCACTCACCGTAATTTTAACGCTCATCTGCCTTTTCACCACCGCAGTAGCGCTTACCTCGTGTAGCGGAACTTACTATAATTTTGAGTTCCACCTCGTTGAAGGCGTAGAGATTGAAAGCGAAGTAATGTCTGGCGCAAAAGTCCTCGACGGTTATACCGTAAACTTTTCGCTCAACCTTGACGAAAAAGCGACGGGAACGCCCGTAGTTAAGGCTAACGGCAAGACGATAAATCCCGACGCTAACGGCAAATATAACGTAACGGTAACTGCCGACACTATCGTATCGGTATCGAACGTGTTTATCCAAACGGAAAAGAAAGTGACCTTTGATAAGGGCGTAGACCGTATCACCTACAAGAGTGAAAACGGGGACGCGGAGGAAGGCTTTACCGTAGAGCCCGGCTCTGAAGTAAAATTCACCGTTGACGTGAGCGTTTTCTATGTCCAAAGCGGATACGAAGTTTTGGCTAACACGGAAATTGTCACTCCCGACGCAAACGGCGTTTACACCATTACGGTAGACGACGACACGGTAATTTCCGTAAACGGTCTTGAGCAAGAAGAAAACTTCACGGGAAGAGCGAACGGCGGAAGAGGAACGGCGAACAATCCCTACAAGATTAGCCGTCCTATCGACCTTTTCTATATGAGCGCGCTTATCAACAGTGATTTCTGGGTAGGCACGGGTTACTATCAGGCTTACTACGAACTCACCAACGACATTGATATGAAAGGCGAGGAAATCTTCGTTATCGGCGACCAAACGGTAGCGTCCGCGTTCTTCGGCGGAAACTTCAACGGTAACGGCCACACGATTTCCAACTTCGTAATCAACGGCTATAAATACGACGACGCAGGCAATAAAGTATTCCTTCCCTACACGGGAATGTTCGGCGTGGTTGCGGCAACTCAGGTATCCGCTCCCACCGTTTACGCGCTTAACCTTGACGACTTTACCGTATACGTTGACGCCGCGAACGCAGGCTCGATGAGTACGGTAGGCGCAATCGCAGGTATGACGGTAGGCGGAAACATTACGGGCTGTTCGGTAACTAACGGCAAAGTAGAAGTATCGGCTGACCTTGGCAACTTTACTTACGTTGGTGGTATCGTGGGCGTTCATCAGTCCGCTTACGAAAGCGACAGAGTGCGTTTCTACGGCGCAATCACTTCCTGTTATAGTGATATTGACACGGGCGTTCGCTCGGGTTACGCGTACGCAGCAGGCGGTATCGCAGGCTACGTAATGAGTTACGAATCTAAAACTAACGCTTACGTTATGAACTGTCATAGCGCAGGCGCAACCTACGGCGCGTTCAATACGGGCGGTATCGTGGGCGCAACCGACCCCTATACTTCCGTTGTCGGCTGTTATTCGACGGGTACGGTAGAGGCTGTTTCTACTATTCCCCTTACGGGCGATAGCAACGCCGATATCTACGCTTACGCATACGCAGGCGGTATCGCAGGCGCGATAGGAACTGACTCGGTAATTTCCGACAGTTTCTCAAACGCAACGCTCACCGCTTACGCGCAGGCAGGCAAGGCCTACGGTAAAACGGGCGATATCGTTGCAGATATTATGGAAGTGGGTGAATACGAGGCGACTTCCTATCCCGCAGTTATCCTCAACTCCTACGGCAAGAGCGAGAGCGCAAACTTCAAGAACGCAAACTGGCTCAAAGACACTCTTAAGTGGAGCGAGGCGGACTGGACGATAGAGGACGGCAAGTATCCCACCCTCAACCTTACCGAGAGCAATAAGGAATTCGATATCACCGTTTCCTATCCCCAAACGCTCAACGGAGCAAACGAAAGCGTAGTGCAAGCAGATAACCTCTACGTTCCTATGTCTTACTGGTATTCGCTCCTTAGCGAGTACGACGAGTCCGTTCTTCCCGAGTTCGTTATGGACGGCAATATCCGTTCCTACGGCTACTTCTTCGACGAAGAACTTACCGAGCGCGTACCCTACGGTTTCGTGCCTACTCGCGATATCCAGTTATACTTAGCGGTTGC
The DNA here is from genome assembly GCA_045532295.1 of Pumilibacteraceae bacterium. GTDB lineage: Bacteria > Bacillota > Clostridia > Christensenellales > Pumilibacteraceae > UBA10677. The sequence continues at coordinate 43,561 of JAZSFP010000021.1, forward strand.
TAATACCAGCGAAGTAGCAGGCGTTTACTACATAAACAATAACCCCAACCTCTACCTTGAATTCTATAACGACGGTAAGGTTGACTTCGTGGACGGCGCAAGAGTGCTTGAGTCCACCTATACCTACGACGGAGAATATCTTAGAATATTCGATACTTCGCTCGCGCGCCTTGGCTCGTACGAGGACGAAGAAACGCAACAAAACGCGCTTAACTATTACTATTCCTTCCTTGCAAAATTAGAGGAAGACACCCTCAAAGTTTGGGACGGCACTTTCTATCTTGAAAGCGCGCCCTTTACCGCGGTTAATAGAACCTTCAATAACGATAATTTAATCGTAGGCAAATGGACGGCAAACGCAAACAACGACTTTACCGTTACGATTAACGCCGACTACACTTGGGCGATTGAAGGCGTTACTATCGAGGGAGCGAAAACCGTAAACTACGAAAACGCAACGGGCGAAATGCGATTTGATTGTGGTGAATTTACTCAGTTCACGGCTGAATTTACCGACGGCGCTATCGTTATTAAAGGCGTTTATAATAACAAAATTTCGGTTGAGCGTGACGACCAACTCACTTTCGCTGAAGACTTCGTAGGCGAGTGGACCTTCTATAACTCCAAAGACAAAGTAGTTCTTAACCTTTTCGGCAAAAAGAATAACGGCGTAGGCGAAGGCACGATTGAGTACGAAACGGTAGGCGCGTTCGATATCCGCTACGAGCATAAGATTGTAGAAGGCGAGAGATACCTCTTCGTTTACGACGGCGACCTCGCTCTTACCGCTTTAGAGTATAACGAAACGGACAACACCTTAGAGGGCGAACTTCTTTGGTTCCGTTCGGGTGAGTATCGCACCGACGCTAAGTTCTGCCTTACCGACGAGTTCGTAGGCGAGTGGACGACGGAAAACACTTATTTTGAAACGCTCGCGTTCAACGGTCGCGGTTACTATCAACTCAAAGGCACGACGGCGCATATTGCCGTTCGCGGAAAGGTTTATATCAATAACGAAACGGAAGTAACCTACACCGTAACTATGCAAAACGGCAACGCCGTAGCAACCTTTACTTACGCTGAAGTAGAGTACACCGCAGTCTATAAAGAGGGCAAACTAATCCTCTCTAACGGCACGGAAACTTCCGAGGCGGTTGCTTACGACGAGTGGAAAAACTTAACGCTCGTTGACGGTGAGGGTAGCAAGTTCACCTTCAACGGCAAGGGCAACTTAGCAAGCGGTGGAGAAATGTACGGCGCAGGTCAACTCATAGCGACCTATATGGTTCTCGACGACGGCTCGCTTGCAATTACTCCCGTAGGCGACTCCGCTTCCTCCGTTTCTATCGTGAAAAACGATACGACGGGATTGTACGTAATGACTGACGGTTCGGGTATAACTTTCCTTTCAATTGACAACGCGTTTAGTGGAAATTACACCGTATACGGTATCGGCTCGATTGAAATCGGTAGTTTTGGCTACGAAAGAAAAACGGGCGGAGAAATCGTAATCGGCGGAGAAAGCGTTTTGGCAACTTACACACTTTCTGCCGACGGCGAGAGCATTACCGTTACTGTCGACGGAATAACTTTGAAAGGCAAGTTGTACGACGGTAAACTCACCCTTGACTTTACCGAGCAAAGTTACGGCAGTCTTATCGCTATGAAAATAGAAGACGCGGACGCTTATTTAGGCAAGCACACCGCTAATAACGGCGTAACGCTTGAAATGGACGGCTTTGGCGAAACGGCAGACGGCGGTTACGCTAAAGTAACGAACGGAGCGGACGAGTTTGAGTACGCGTACTTCGTTGAAAGCGACGAAGTAACGCTCGTTGACGAAGAGGGCAAAACCTTTATTTTAGAAGAGGCGAGCGCTCAAACGAACGAAACCTTTGAAATCAACGGAAAGAACTACCAACTCGTAGAGCAAGCCTAACGACTAAAAGAGACACCCTTGGAGGAAAAACACCTTATGAACATACTTAGAAAGATAACTTGTTTGAGCCTTGCGCTTATAATGGCTCTATCAATAGGACTTGCAAGCGTAAGTTCGGGAGCAAATATAAGTTTTAATAACGGCGCGAACAACTCAAGCCCGAGCAAGAGCGAAACGGTAGAGTACGAGAAAGTAACGGACAGTATAGACCTGACGGGAATACAGATTGAAAACTTCAATTCGTCCGTGCTCGGCGCTACCGCGCTTTCTCAAACGACAACGGACAAGCATACCGTAATCGTAACGCTCGATAGCCCTGCGCTCACTGCTTACCTTGAGGATGGCAAGAGCGTTCAAGATACGCTAAAAAGCAACGACGGTCAAGTAATTTTGAGTAAAATCCGTCGCTCGCAGGACGACTTTTTAAGTAAACTTTCCCAAAAAGGCGTGCCCTATAAGTTAGTGGACAGTTACAGCGTAGTGGTAAACGCGGTTGCAATCGAAGTAAGCGTTTCAGCAATCCCCACCATTAAGTCGATAAGTTCCGTTTCCACCGCGTCGGTAAGCGAAACTTACGCTCGTCCTAAAACTATTCAAACCATTAAGACGACGGAGGACGACGCTCAAACTAACCCCGTAAATATCTACGACACGGGTATTTACGACACGAGTGGCGTAGCGACCGAGTACGGCTACGACGGTGACGGTATGGCGGTAGCAATTCTCGACACCGGTCTTGACTATACGCACTCAGCGTACCAAACGATGCCTTCTAAAGAAGGTCTTACCAAAGACGAAGTAAAAAGTAGTCTTTCCTCTCTTAACGCTCTTACCCGTAGCGCAAATAGAGGAGACAGTATAAACGAAGACGACTTATATTTGAATAAGAAAGTGCCTTTCGCTTACGACTACGCCGACGACGACACCGACGTGTACCCCTCGTACTCTAACCACGGCGCGCACGTAGCAGGTATCGTAGGCGGACAGGACGATAGTTACAACGACAAGGACGGAAACGTAGTAAATCAAATTTTCCGCGGTTCTGCTCCTAACGCTCAATTAGTAATTTGTAAAGTATTTACCGATATTCTTGACGACGAGGACATCGGAGGTGCAACGAGTGAAGATATTATCGCCGCTCTTGAGGACTGCGTAACGCTAGGCGTTGACGTAATCAATATGAGCCTTGGAACGAGCGCAGGTTTCTCTTCAATATCCATTGACGGTGATAGCGAAGGACAACTTCTCAACACCGTATACAACTCAATTCGCGACGCGGGAATTTCCCTTATATGCGCTGCAAGTAACGACTTCTCGTCGGGCTACGGCGGAGCGTACGGAACTAACCTTCGTACCAACCCCGATAGCGGAACGGTAGGTTCGCCCTCCACCTTCAACGGCGCAATGTCAGTAGCAAGTATCAACGGACAAAAAGCCCCCTATATGCTTGCAAACGACGGCGACGCAATCTTCTTTGAAGAGTCCTCCGACGGCAACTCCGTTCAACACGACTTCGTAAACGATATGCTCGCAGAGAACGAGGACAGCAAAACCTTCAAGTACGTAGTAATCCCCGGTATCGGTCAAACGGTTGACTATACCTCGCTAATCCAAAGAAAAATAAGCGAAATCAAAGCAAACGGCGAAAAAGCAATCGTAGTAATTAAGCGCGGTACTTCGTCTTTCCAAGAAAAAGTAGAACTTGCGCAAAAGTACGCAGACGCAGTAATCGTCTACAACAACGTCGCAGGCTTAGTAAGAATGAACCTTGGCGACCTTGAAACCTACACTCCTTCAATCTCCGTTTCTATCGACGCAGGTAACGCGCTCATAAAAGGCGCAGGCAGTGATAGCGTAGGCGAAATCATCATTAACCGCTCCTACCTTGCCGGACCGTTTATGAACGACTATTCCTCTTGGGGAGCAACCCCCGACCTTAAACTCAAACCCGACGTAACCGCTCACGGTGGCGAAATAACCTCTACCGTCCCCGGTGGCTACGGCGAGCAGAGTGGAACGAGTATGGCGTCGCCTAACCTTGCAGGTCTTACCGCCCTCGTTCGTCAACACGTTCAAACTCTTTACCCCGAGAAAACGGCGGTAGAGGTAACTACCTTAACCAACCAACTCTTAATGTCCACGGCGGAAACCGTCTATAACGAATTGCACCTTCCTTACTCTCCCAGAAAACAGGGTTCGGGTCTTGCAACGGTAGACAATATCTTCTCCACCAAAGCGTACCTCTACACCGAGGGCGAGAACGCTGCCGAGGATAACCGTCCCAAAATCGAACTTGGCGACGACCCCGAAAAAGAGGGCAAGTACGACCTTTCCTTCGTGGTTAAAAACTTTGGCGATAGCGACCTTAAGTTCACCACCGAGGCAATGTTCTTTACGGAAACGCTCGCAATCGGAGGCTTAGCAGTAGCCGAGCGCGCGTATATGCTCGACGATATTCCTGCCGTTTGGACGGTAGGGGGCGAGGAGCATACCGAGGGCGACGAGTTCGTCGTAGGGAAAGGCAAGAGCGTAGTAATTACCGCCCACCTTGAACTTTCTACCGCTGAGAAAAAGTATATCAATACTTCCTTCCCCAACGGTATGTATGTAGAAGGTTTCTTAAAACTCAACAGTAAGACGGACGGTCAGTGCGGACTTAACCTTCCCTATATGGGTTTCTTCGGCGACTGGAATAGCGCGGATATGGATATGCTCGACTACGACTGCTACGAGGTAGCGGAGTTCGAGAAAGACACTTCGCTCGACGAGGACGAAAAGCCCAAAGCAAGCGTATGGGCAACCCAAGCGTTTGCAATGTACTACAACAACAAGTACGTAATTCCTATGGGTGGTTTCGTGTATCTTCAGGACGAGAACGCCGACCAGATTTACACCAACCGCGACTACGCCGCAATATCCCGCTTTAACGAGTATTACGGTGAGGGCGACACCCAAAACTATATGACCACTACGGGTATTAAAGCGCTTTACGCAGGACTTCTTCGTAACGCGGAACTGGTAACCTACGACCTCTACGACGCCGTAACGGGCGAACTCGTTAAACAGGACGAGATTTACCGAGTAAACAAAGCGTACTCAGCAGGCGGTAGCGGAGTGCCGGCGCAGGTTCTCTTGGAAGAAACCCCTGCAAGCCTTGGGCTCGTTGCGAACGGCAAGTACGAAATGAAATTCCGTTTTTACCGCACGGTAGAGGACAAGGAAAAGGGAATAGAGAACGAGGATAACACCTTCTCGATGACCTTCTACGTAGACTACGAAGCGCCTCTTCTTACGGGCAGTAGAATAAGATATTACGACTACAAGGACGGCAATAAGGCAAAACAAAAGATTTACCTCGACCTCGATATTTACGATAACCATTATCCTCAATCGGTAATGCTCTGTTACGCCGAGGAAGAGAACGCAAGCCTTGACGACCCCGACCTCGTACTTAAACTTGCAACGGAGTACGTAACTCCCGTATATAATCCCAACAAGAACGGTACGACCACCGTATCGCTTGACATAACCGACCTTTACGAAAAGTACCAAAACAGACTTTACGTGCAAATCGACGACTACGCGCTTAACCACAACGTCTACACGCTCTCGCTCGCATCGTCCTCAATCGCAGGACTTCCCTCCGAGGCTACGATAGCAGAGGGCGACGAGATCACTATCGGCGTAAACGAGGCAAAGCAACTTACCCTTAACTTTGAGGGCGACAAAAATAAGAGCAACTTTATCTGGTCTTGTTTCCGTCCTTCCGTTCTAAAGGTAAAGAACGGCGAAATCTTCGGCGTAGGTGAAGGCACGGTAACGGTAGAGGTAAGCAACGGCTCAAAAATAGTGGACAGCATAACCGTCCACGTCGTTGACAAGGGTAAGAAATTAACTCTTCCCTCCGTTTCCTTCGGTATGATTGAAAACGCCGACCTCTCGCTTACTAAAGCGTCCGGCTCGGTTGAGGTCAACGCAGGACAAAACTTCACGCTCGAAGTTCTAACTGACCCGTGGTACTACCCCGTAGAAAACCTCTCGCTCAAGTGGTCGAGTACGAACAGCGCGATAGCGTCCGTAACTCAAAACGGCGAAGTAACCACCTACAACGAGCGTGGCACGGCAGTAATCAAAGCAGTTCTTATGGACGGCGAAAGAGAGACTGCGTACTCAGCAAGCGTAGTTCTTAACGTCCAAGACCCCTTCCGCATTTCTAATATGACCTTGGATAAGTACTGGGGTAGCGAAGAAGTGGTAATTATACCCGACGATAAGAACATAATGAATATCGGAGAAGAGGCGTTTACCGATAATCTTAGCGTTAAGAAGGTAATAATTCCCAAAACGGTAAGAAACATCAACGAGCGCGCGTTCTTAGATTGCAGTAACCTCGAAGAAATCTACTTCATCAGCGAAGAGAAAATCGAGCCTGCGGACGCCGACATAGCAATTATTTACCGCTACGCTTTCCAAAACTGCAATAAACTGAAGAAAATCGACTTTACCAACGCAAAAGTAGTAACGATAGACGCGTACGCGTTTACCAACTGCACCGCGCTTGAAACTATCGTCGATATGAAAAAACTAACCAAAATCGACGCTTATGCGTTTAGCGGATGCACTTCGCTTGAGGCGGTTGATATTACCAACCTCCACACCGCAGGAATAAACGCGTTTAGCGGTTGTACGAATATCAAAACCGTAACGACGGGCGCAAACACCGTTATGGGCGAGAATATGTTCCGCGGTTGCACGGGCATCGAGAACCTCGTAATCAACTGCCCCGTAGTTCCCTCCGGCGCGTTTAGAGGTTGCACTAACCTTAAAACCGTAACCTTTGGCGAGAGCGTTGGTCAAATTATCATCGGAAATAACGCTTTTGCAGGTTGCACCGCTCTTAATTCGGTTGACTTTAAGGAAAACACCGTAAAAGGAATCGGCGACGGCGCGTTTAGTGGATGCAGTACCCTTTCCTATATCGAAATCGGCAACTACGAAACTAAACTCGGTTCTAATATCGGCGTAACGGTAAGTTACTCTGGTAGCGGATATTCGTTCGCATTGGGCGGATCTTATTACGGCAACACCTTATTAAAAGTAACTAACGCAAGTTCGTTTGCCTTTAAGACGGGCGTAACCAAAATCGGCGCGTACGCGTTTGCGAACTTTAACGATAATACGCGCGACTTGGTAATTCCTGATTCGGTAACGGAGATTGAAGAGGGCGCGTTTGCAAATGCAACCTTCAAATCCATTACTTTTGAAGGCGATTTGACCGAGATAAGCGAAGGAGCGTTTAGAGAAACGACGCTTACTGAAACTTTCTATATTCCTTCAACCGTTCTTAAGATAGGCGATAGAGCGTTTGAAAATGCAAACTTGAATATTGATTTTGAAATAGCAAGTAGAATTAAAGAAGTAGGGGATAATGCGTTCAGCAGAACTAACTCAAGTAAAATCGGATTCCCCTCTCTCAACGAAGTAACCTTTGGCAACAACGCTTTCAGCAATAGCGAATTTACCGAAATCAATCTTCCCGTGGTTGTAAAAATGGGTTATAACGCGTTTATGGGCGCGGAAAAACTTGAAAAGGTAACCTACGGCGAAGGTTCAACGGAGGTTGGCGAAGGCGCTTTCGATACCTACTATTACGGTTACGGCGCAGGTGGTCTTGAAGTAAGACAATACGATAGCGCGCTTACCTCGGTAACGCTTAACGGCGCAAAAGTAAACGCGTACGCTTTTAGAGGTACTGCGCTCAATCGAATCGACGTTAGTGGCGCGACGGAGGTTGGCGAAGGTGCGTTTACTGATTGTAAAGAACTTTCTTCGGTAACCGGACTTAGTCAATTACAAAAAATCGGCGCAGGCGCGTTTATGAACACTGCCCTTACCACCTTAGACCTTTTGAACGCGGAAATCATCGGTGACGACGCGTTCGCAGGAGTTCAAAGCGTTACGCTAAGAATTCCGAAAGCAAGGAGTATCGGCGCTCGCGCGTTCTACGGAACTAAGGTAAACACCGTTTCCCTTACCAAGAGCGTAGAAAAAGTGGGCGAGAGCGCGTTTAGTGGCGGAAACTTAAGAGCGTTCGAGGTAGACGCAGAGAACGAAAACTTCTTTGCAGACAACGGCGTTCTTTACCGCGTAGTAACTTCCTTTACTCAGCCGTCGCTCGTTCGCTACGAACTCGTTTCGTACCCGACGAAGAGAACGGCAACGGAAGTGGAGGGACTTAAGACCTACGAGATTATCGAAAACACCGTATCAATCGGCGCGTCCGCGTTTAGCGGAATAACCGCCGGCACGGTAAACAAGGTAATTATTCCTTGGTCTGTAAAGACGATAGGCGATAGCGCGTTCTACGGTAGCGGAATAAGTGAATACCGTTTCGATAGTATCGTCGCTCCCACCCTCCTTTCCGCTCAGCGCGATAGCGGACTTACCATTTACGCGCTCACCAACACTAACTTTGAAAAAATCTTACACTCTTACACAGTGGGCTTTGTAGAGGGCGCAACCGCGTCAACTCTTAAGATTGCTTATCCCACTAACGGCGTAGGTTACGACAACTTTACATACTCGAACTTCTTCGGAATTAAGTCGACCACGACGATAATGCTCACTGACGAGACGAGAGCGCTCAAAGAGAATATCGAGAGTATGGTATCGGTAGAAACGGTCAAGAGTTGGGCAAGCGCAGACTTTGCGGTAAACGCTGAAAATAAAGCAACGGTACAGGAATTTAGCGACAGAGTTAAGTCCGCGCACCTCGTTTACAACAGCGTTTCGCTTAACGCGGATCAACTCTCGCTCCTTGGCGAAGAAAACGTAAACAAACTGTTCGAAATAGAAAAAGAACTCAAAGCGGTTAAGGCTAAGTTTGGTATCAAAGTAAGCGTAACTAAACTTTCGCTTGCAGAAGATAGCGCGCACAAGACCGAGTATAAGCGTGGCGAAAAGTTCAAAATGGACGGGCTTAAGATTATCGTAACTTACGACGATTATTCGACCGCCGTTGCAGATATGAGCCAAATCACGCTTGAAAACGCTGACAAAACGCTCACGCCTAACGACCGACTGGTAACGGTATCGGGCTACGGCAAGTCGCTCCGTATCGGAATTACCGTAACGGAAGTTGACGGCGGTGGAAACGGAACGGGCGACGAGAGTGGATTTAACCCCCTCGTAATCGTAATTCCCGTAATAGTTTTAGCCCTTGGCGGAGGCGCGGTAGCAGTAGTCCTTATTATAATGAAAAGAAAGACTGCTAAAGTGGAAGATAAAACGGAAGAGAATTCTCAAGAAGGAGAAGATAATGAATAATAAACTTAAACGACTACTATCGCTTTTACTGATCGTGCTATCGCTCTTTACCCTTGCCTCGTGTAAGGTGGGCGAGAAAACGCTTGAAGAACTTCTTGCCGAGCACGATATAAAAGCAACGGTAACCTACTACGCGAACGGTGGAACTTTCGACGATACGGGTAACCTCGTAACTAAGAAACTCTACTACAAAGAGGACGTGGAAATTCTCGACATTAGCGAAAGTAGCGTAGGCGCGACGGTAGCAAAATCCAACTACGTACTTCTGGGCTGGTTCGAGGCGAAAACGGACGGAGAGGGTAATATCGTCTATCAAGACGAGGCGAAAACCTTGCCCGAGCCTTCAGATACGCCCGTAACCTTCCCAAGAAAAACGAAGAACGGCGAAAACCTCCACTTCGTAGCGAAATGGGCGAAAGACGTATGTATCGAGTATAAATTCCTCGGCGACTTCGACCTTACTCTTGGCGAGGAAACCTACCAAAATGGCGATATCTTCGCAGAAACCTACTTTGGTAGAAACACGCAAGTGGGCGTAACCAACAACACGCCTTTCGCTGGTCTCGACCTTAAGAACCTCAACGGAACGGTTATCAAGATTTACTACGACGAGGCTTGCACTGAGCCTATCGGCACGGTAGTGGACAAACCCACTAACGGCGAGAACCTCACGCTTTTCGTTAAGTTTATCGAGGGCAGATGGCAACTCGTTTCCAACACTACGGGCGTAGTTAATATGTTCAATAACCTTGGCGCAGGCAACCGCTATTACATAATGAACGATATTGACTGCTCCTCGCTTACTAATCCGGTAGCAAGCGTAACGAGAACGAAAGCAAAGATTGAAGGTAACGGATTTAAGATAAGCAATCTTACCGTGTCTATGGGAACGCTCACTAACGGCAATACCAAATCGGTATTTGGTACGCTTGATAAGAGTACCACGATAAACGACCTTACCTTTGAAAATATTACCGTAAACGCAACGGTAAGAAACAACGCGTTCGTAAATATTTACGCAATCACGAGAGGCGTTGAAACGGGCGCAACCTTCAATCAGTTCACGATTGACGGCTTAACGCTCAATATTGAAAAGCCCAACGACGCAACGCTTGAAAATATTCAGTTAATCGCAGGCGCGTACAATACTGAAAACTGGCTTTACGGCGGAGTAGATAAAGATAGCGACTTTGCGGTAAGCGGAATTACCGTAGCGGACGCTTCACTCGTAATCAACGGAACAACGGTGTACCCCACCTCAAGTATATAATAAAAGGAGAACAGAAAAATGAAAACCTTAAGACGCATTATTTGTCTGTGCCTTTGCGCAGTAATGAGCCTTGGATTTTTCGGCGGTTGCGGAAACACTCAGCAACTCGATCCCGAAACCAGACCTCTTATGCTTGCAATCGGCGCGCTTGACAGTAACTTCAACCCCTTCTTTGCAACCTCGCTTAACGATACGCAGATTGCAGGACTTACGCAGGTAAATATGATTACCGCGGACGAGAACGGCGACCCTGCTTGTGGCGAGAACTGGCCCACGGTAGCAAAGGACTACAAGATTACTATGTTCGACGCTAACGGTAACGAGAGTGAAACGGGTAGCGCCGACGGTACTACTTCTTACGAGTTCTTGATTAAGAACGGTATCAAGTATTCCAACGGTAGCCCCCTTACCATTAAGGACGTCCTCTTTAACCTCTACGTATACCTCGATCCCGCGTACACCGGCTCTGCAACTATCTATTCGACGGACATCGTAGGTCTTAAAGCGTACCGCGCTCAAGACCCCGAACTTTCGGACGACGCAACTAACGACTACGAAAGCGGATTTTATTCCGACGCTCTTGGTAGAGTAGCGGCGCTTAAGGCTTGGTCTACGGGCGACAACACCGGCTCTGAGGACGACCTTCCCGCTGAAACGAAGGCTGACCTTGACACCGTAAAGAAACTCTTCAAAGAAGAGGCAACGAGCGACTGGACGAGCATAGAGACGAGTTGGTACGAAAGTTATAAGGACACTCATAACTTCACTTCCGCTTGGCAAGCGTACCTTTTCAACGAAGGCGTAATCGAAGTACAAACCAAACTTCAAGAGAACGGTTCGTACACTCAGGTTAAGGATAGCGCAGGTAAGTACCTTACCACGCTTGACGCTGACGAGAACGGCGATATTCGTGACCAGCACATTACCGACGAAATGGTAGCAGCGGCGTCCGCTGATAAGGTGACTGCGTATATGAACGCTAATAACTGCAGTGAAGAGTACGCAATCACTCAACTTCAAAAAGAAACCGCGGTTAATATGGTTATCGAGAAGTACACCACCAAGGCGCAAATCAGCAATATCCTTTCCTACTGGGCAACGGCAGGCAAGGCTCTTGAAGACTTTGCCGCAGACTCCCGTTCTGAGTACTACGCTAACGCAGTAGTAGGCGGAAAACTCCTCGTTCCCAACATTAGCGGTATTACCACCTATAAGACTAACGAATTCAAGGGCAAGGCTCTTGGCGAAGAATACTCCGTTCTTAAAATCGTAATCAACGGCGTAGACCCCAAAGCGCTTTGGAACTTCGCGTTCAGCGTTTCGCCTATGTACTACTATTCTAACCAAGAACAAATCAACCTCTTCGACGGCGACGACGAAAGCGTACCTGCAAGCGAGCGTTCGCACTTCGGCGTAAAGATCGGCGACAAGGAATTCTTCAACAACGTCCTTAAATCAACCTCGAAGAACGGTCTTCCCGTAGGCGCAGGAACTTATATGGCGTCGAGCGCGGACGGATCTAAGCCCGACGATAAGGGCGACTTCTTCGCAAACAATATCGTTTACTACGAGAGAAACCCCTATTTTGAAACTCTTGGTAGCGGACTTTGCAACGCAAAGATTAAGTATATGTACTATAAGGTTATGGGCGACGACAAGATTATGAGCGCGCTTTCCACCAAGGAAATCGACTACGGCGAGCCCAACGCAACCCCCTCCAACGTAAACGAAACGACGAGATATTCCTACCTTACCGCAGACGATTACAGAACGGCTGGTTACGGTTACGTAGGTATCAACCCCAAGTTCGTTAAAGACGTAAAAATCCGTCGCGCGATTATGAAGGCAATGAACACCTCGCTTATCGTAACCGACTACTACGGAGAAAAACTTGCAGAAACCATTTACCGTCCTATGTCTATGACCTCTTGGGCGTATCCCAAGGGAATTGCAGAATACAACGGTAGAGTAGAGAACGCTAACGCAGAAAGCATTACTTACGACGTAACGGGCGAAGAAATTGAGGCTCTCGTAGCGTCTGCAGGTTATATAAAAAAGGACGACGGGTTCTATCATCACGAAGATACCGACGAAAAACTCACCTTTACCTTCACGATTGCAGGCGAAACCACCGACCACCCCGCGTACGCAATGTTCCTTGACGCTCAAACGACCCTTAACGATATGGGTTGGGATATCAGCGTTAAACCCGACATCCTCGCTCTTAAGAAAATGAACTCGGGCGACCTCGCGGTATGGGCTGCAGCGTGGTCGAGCGGTGTAGACCCCGATATGTATCAGGTTTACCACAAAGACAGTAAAGCAACCAGCGTTAATAACTGGAACTACGGCGGAATATTAAATGATACTCAAGGCATCTACTCTTACGAGGCAGGCGTCGTTGAAGAGTTAAGTAAGAAGATAGACGAGGCTCGTTCCGTTCTTACCGAGGCAGAGCGTACTCCTATCTACGCAGAGTGTCTTGATCTCGTTATGGATTTAGCAGTGGAACTTCCCACCTATCAGAGAAACGACCTTGCAGTTTACAACAACACCGTAATCGACTCGGCATCGGTAAACAGCAATCCTACTCACAATATGGGGGTTATCGGAAGGTTGTGGCTCGTTAACTACAAATAATCTAAACGCAAAATCTGCGTCGCAATACTTCACAACCTCTCGGTCACGTACGTCCTTGTACGCTCCCTCGACTGTTGTTCGTCTTGCTTGCATCTCTTGCGTTTAAGCCTTGACCAAACCGAGCGGAGCGAGAAGACACTCCCGTTTGCAACGGGCGAGCGGA
>JAZSFP010000013.1:0-7878 GCA_045532295.1 Pumilibacteraceae bacterium
CAAAGAAAAAAGAGAAGTACTTCGGTGTACTTCTCTTTGACTTATTCATTGACTTTTGGATAGAAAAAGCAAGGTCGGTAAGGTAATTTGTTAACCCTTCCGTAATCGCATTTCCACTGTGCGTTAATCCTTCAGGTTCTTATGTTTTTTTCTTAAGTGTCTCTATTTGACACTCTCTTAAAGGAGGTGATCCAGCCGCACCTTCCGATACGGCTACCTTGTTACGACTTCACCCCAGTCATTGGTTTTACCTTAGGCGGCTGCCCCCTTGCGGTTAGCTCACCGACTTCGGATACCCCCAACTCCCATGGCGTGACGGGCGGTGTGTACAAGACCCGGGAACGCATTCACCCCGACATTCTGATTCGGGATTACTAGCAACTCCGACTTCATGTGGGCGGGTTGCAGCCCACAATCCGAACTGAGAACGCTTTTTTGAGATTCGCTTAACTTTACAGTCTCGCCGCTCTTTGTAACGCCCATTGTAGCACGTGTGTGGCCCAAGACGTAAGGGGCATGATGATTTGACGTCATCCCCACCTTCCTCCGTGTTATCCACGGCAGTCTGAACAGAGTTCCTAACTTAATATTGGCAACTGTTCATAAGGGTTGCGCTCGTTGCCGGACTTAACCGAACATCTCACGACACGAGCTGACGACAACCATGCACCACCTGTCTATACGCCCCGAAGGGAAAACTACTTTCATAGTCCGTCGTACGATGTCAAGTCTTGGTAAGGTTCTTCGCGTTGCTTCGAATTAAACCACATGCTCCGCTGCTTGTGCGGGTCCCCGTCAATTTCTTTGAGTTTCAACCTTGCGGCCGTACTCCTCAGGCGGGATACTTATCGCGTTTGCTTCGACACAGCAGACTTATATTCCGCTTCGTCTAGTATCCATCGTTTAGGGCGTGGACTACCAGGGTATCTAATCCTGTTTGCTCCCCACGCTTTCGAGCCTCAGCGTCAGTTACAGTCCAGTAAGTCGCCTTCGCCTCTGGTGTTCCTCCTAATATCTACGCATTCCACCGCTACACTAGGAATTCCACTTACCTCTCCTGCACTCAAGCGAGACAGTTTTAGATGCAGTTCCGCAGTTAAGCTGCGGGCTTTCACAACTAACTTATCTTGCCGCCTACACTCCCTTTACGCCCAGTCATTCCGGACAACGCTTGCCCCCTACGTATTACCGCGGCTGCTGGCACGTAGTTAGCCGGGGCTTTCTTACGAGGTACCGTCATTCTTCGTCCCTCGCGACAGAAGTTTACAATCCGAAAACCTTCTTCCTTCACGCGGCGTTGCTGGGTCAGAGTTGCCTCCATTGCCCAATATTCCCCACTGCTGCCTCCCGTAGGAGTTTGGACCGTTTCTCAGTTCCAATGTGGCCGATCACCCTCTCAGGTCGGCTACCCATCGTCGGCTTGGTGGGCCGTTACCTCACCAACTACCTAATGGGACGCGAGCTCATCTCTGTCCGATAAAATCTTTTACCCCTCCTCGATGCCGAGGTGTGGTCTTATGCGGTATTAGCGTCTATTTCTAAACGTTATCCCCCTGACAGAGGCAGATTGCTCACGCGTTACTCACCCGTCCGCCACTAACGTATTGCTACGTTCGTTCGACTTGCATGTGTTAAGCACGCCGCCAGCGTTCGTCCTGAGCCAGAATCAAACTCTCATGTTTATGGTTATATAATGCAGTATATCTACCGCTTTACATACTTACCAAAAACCAATTTAATCCTAACTTAGTACATTTTCTGACTAAAAATTCGTAAATTGACTTTGTGTTCAAATTCGCTTTTTTTTGTTTTGCTTTTTCTATTCCGTTGTCAATGTTCACGCCGTCCTCTCGCGGACAGCCTATACATAATACCATATCTGAAATTTTAAGTCAACTGTTTTTTATCCCTTTTTTTAATTTTTTTTAAAATTTTTTGAAAATTTTTTTCAGGGCGGTTTTTTATCTTTTTTATATGACTTTATAGGATTGACAAATAAATGCTTATATAGTAAAATATAATATTGTAAGGAGTGTTCGTATGGTAGACGCATTAATAAACGCTATACTTGAATTTTTGCAATCGGTTTTCGTTATCCCACAAATCGTGGTTACGCTGATTGCTATTCTCCCTATCGTCGAGGCGCGTATGGCAATACCTATTGCTATGGAGTACGGATTTTCGCCCCTTGAAAGTTGGGGCTACGCTTTCGTTGGTTCAACGCTGATTGCCCCTCTACTTCTACTTATTCTTATTCCTTTTATTAAGTGGCTTGCGAGCACTAAACTTTTCAAAAAGATAGGCTCGGCGCTTATGGATAAGTTTGAGAAAAAGTCCAAGTCCGTTTCCGGCGCGGAGATAGGCGCAGAAGACGAAGAGGCTAAGAAAAAACTTGAGTGGAAAAAAGCGCTCGGCGTATTTATTTTCGTTGCTATTCCCCTTCCTCTTACGGGCGTTTGGACGGGATGCGCAGTAGCGTCTATTCTTAATCTCAAATACCCCAAGGCGTTGCTTGCCGTTGCTCTTGGCAATTTAGTGGCAAGCGGAATTATTACTCTACTTTGCGTTTTCTTTGCGCCTTACACCGATTATATTATTCTCGTCCTTGGCATAATCGCGATTATCGTCGTAGTCGCGCTTATAATAAAGATAATACTTCACAAACCTGAAAAACAAACGGAGGATGAACGACAATGAAAAAATACGCGGTAGTTTTGTTTGACGGTATGGCAGACTACCTTAACGAAAACGACAGAACGCCTATGCTTGACGCGGTTAAGCCCACCGTGGATATGCTCGCAAAAAAGAGCGAGGTTGGGCTGTGCAAAACCGTTCCAAACGGTATGAAACCGGGTAGCGACGTGGCTAACCTTTCGGTTATGGGCTACGACCCGTCTATTTACTACACGGGACGCTCTCCGCTCGAGGCTCTTTCTATCGGCGTTGATATGGCAAAAGACGACGTTTCGTATCGTTGCAACCTCGTTACTCTTTCTGACGACGAAAAATACGAAGATAAGACGATGGTGGATTACTCGTCGGGCGAAATCACTACTGACGAGGCAAGAGAATTAATCCTTTATCTTCGCGACGCGCTTGCGCCCGTGTTAGACGGTCAATTCCTTTTCCCCGGAGTAAGTTATCGTCATTGCTTACTTCGTAAAAGTGGCGAAGTAGGAGCAATACTCACTCCTCCGCACGACATAAGCGATAGAAAAATTACCGATTATTTACCAAAGGGCGTTTATTCACAAGTCCTTATTAATATAATGAAAGCAAGTTACGAGGCTCTTAAATCCCACCCCATTAACCTCGACCGCGTTCGTCGTGGGCTTAACCCCGCCAACTCGGTATGGTTCTGGGGAGAGGGCAGAAAACCCGCGCTTACGCCGTTTAGCGAACTTTTCGGCAAAAAATCGGCGGTTATATCGGCGGTTGACCTTCTTAAAGGTATCGGTATTGCGGCAGGTATGACTTCTATCGACGTGGAGAATACCACGGGCACGGTACACACGAACTTCGACGGCAAAGCAAAAGCGACGATTGAGGCTTTCAAAGACCACGATTTCGTTTACGTACATCTCGAAGCGCCCGACGAGGCTGGCCATCAAGGCGATTACCCAACTAAAGTTAAAGCGATTGAACTAATAGACCAAAAGATAGTAAAGCCTATCGTTGAACATTTTACCGCTACCGCCACTCCCTTTGCAATCGCAATCCTTCCCGACCACGCAACGCCTATTAAGTTAAAAACACACGTCGCTGACCCCGTTCCCTATCTTATTTACGATAGCGAAAGAGAGACTGTTGGCGTAGATACATTGAACGAACTCACCGCTAAAGAAACGGGCAATTACCTATCCGCCGGCACGGAAATCTTGAAAAAATTATTCTCGTAAAATCAAAAAAAAAGACAGTCAATCTCGACTGTCTTTTTCTTTATAATTTTACCTTTCTTAGAAACCGAAGTTCTTTTTGATATACTCACGGCTTACGATAGCGTCGGCAATAGCGTCGCCGTCGTACCACTCGTCTTTCTCGTAGATTACGTATTCGATATCGCTCTCTTTTACTGCGTCAACGATGGGAGCCCATTTTTGAACGCCTTGACCGAGGGGCATAAACTTGAACTGATTATCCGCTTGGTTAGCCTCTTTCTTGATTTCTTTGCCGTTCTCGTCAATAAGAGCGTAAACGGTAGTCTTATTACCCTTAGCAAAGAAGTCCTTAAAGTGAACGAGCGATGCGCGGTTGCCGTACTTTTTAACGTACTTAACGGGATCTTCTCCGCCGTAGTTTACCCAGCAAAGATCTAGTTCTGCGCGAAGAGCGGGAACGTTATCGTAGAGGTAGTCGAGGATATATTTATCTCCGAACTTATCGAACTCAAAATCGTGGTTGTGATAGCCAAGTTCGATGCCGTTGTCGTTGAGCATTTTTGCAATCTCGTTAAAGGTTTTAACGGTTTTAGCCATTTCTTCGCCCTTAAAGAGCGCTCTATCGTACCAAGGAAGAACGCTATTCTTAATGCCAAGCGTTTGGAGGTACTTAATCATAGCCTTTGCGCTTTCCTCTTCCATATATGGAACTGCGTTTTGATGAACGGAAATTGCGGTAAGTTCGTGCTTTGCAAGAATATCCCTTACTTCTTCTGCGCTCTTACCAAAAAATCCTGCGAACTCAACGTAGTCGTAGCCTGCCGACTTAACTGCGCCAAGAGTTTTGTCCATATCCTTCGCCATCTCGTCGCGAACGGAATACAGTTGAATACCCATTTTTAAATCTTTCATTGTATTTCTCCTTAAATTTCGGGAATTTCGATAGCGATTTCCTTACCAAGTTCACTGGACTTGATAATTCCGTCGATAATTGCTTGATTGATGATAATTTGCTCAGTGGGAACGGGCGCTTTGCCTCCGGTAATGATTGCGTCGAAGAAGGAGCGGAGTTTGTCGTAGAAACAGCCAAAACCTTGCTCGGTAATAATGGGAACTTCGGTTACCACTTGCATTTCTGCAACTTCGGAGTAAATCTTCATAGGACCGCCAACCGAACCGTTCCAGCATTCCGTCGAGGGAATACGGAGCGAGCCTTTCGTACCCATAATAATGGTATCGCCAGGGGTGTCGAGGTTCATTGCCCAAGCAATTCTAAAGTCGAGGATAATTCCGCCTTCAAGACGAACGAAACCTGCTGCGAAGTCTTCTACGCCAAAGAGTTTACTGTACTCTTCGCGCTTGGACTTGGGATAGCCAACGTAGTTTTTGTCAGTGCCGAAGAAGTTGGATTTGTATCCGCTTACGGTGAGGGGCTTAGGATAACCTATTGCGTTAAGAACCATATCAAGCGAATAGCATCCGATATCACCCATTGCGCCGATACCTGCGGTCTTGTCTTCGATGAAGGTAGTACCGAAGGGCGTGGGAATACCGCGTCTTCTTCCGCCACCAGTTTGGATATAGTAGATATCGCCAAGCACTCCACTTTCAACGATTTCCTTAATCTTTTTCATATTAGCGTCCATACGGGGTTGGAAACCGATGGTAAGGATTTTGCCCGATTTCTTCTCGGCTTTGCGCATTTCGATAGCCTCGTCAAGCGTTACTGCCATAGGTTTTTCGCAAAGAACGTTTACGCCGTGCTCAAGCGCATAGATAGTACACTCTGCATGAGTGCGGTTATAAGTACAGATAAGAACTGCGTCGAGGTCTTTTTCGTTGTCGATAAGTTCTTTGTGGGAAAGATAACACCTTGCGTTCTCAATACCCCACTTCTTACCGAAAGCCTCTGCTTTGCCGGGGATAAGGTCAGCAAGAGCAACTACTTCGATATCTTCCATCTTTTTGCAGTTATCAATATGAGCGTCTGCAATCCAACCAGTTCCGATAATACCAACTTTGAGTTTTCTATCGGACTTAATCACTTTCTCATCTCTAACGATTTTAAATTCGTCGAGGATATTCTTCTTTTCCGCCATTTTATTTCTCCTATTATTTTTTTTGGGCTTACTAATTGCCCTTACTACTAAAATTATAACACATAAATTATTTTCTCGTCAATAGTTTTATTATCAAATTTTAGCGTTTTACTTATTAAAATTCCACAATTTCTTTTCAAATATTGACATTTAAAAAACCCGAAGGCTTTTCGGGCTTTTTCATTACTCACTTATTAATTTTTTTAGAACTTCCGTTACCACTTTAGGATTAGCCTTACCTTTAGACTCTTTCATAGTCTGGCCAACGAGGTAAGCAAAGACTTTTTCGTTACCGTTTTTATACTCGTTTACCACTCTTTCGTTTTTAGTAAGCACGGCAAGAACTATTTCTTCAATCTCAGTTATATTAGAAGATTGCTTGAACCCAAGTTTTTCAATCAGCAAAATAGGATTGTCGTTCGTTCCCCAAAGTCGAGGGAATACTTCTTTTTGAAAGATTGCGAGGCTAACCTCTTCTTTTTCGATAGCGTCAATCGAAAGATAGAGTTGCTCGGGCGTGATTTTAACGGATAGATCCTCTTTATTTTGTTCTTTTGCAAGTCGAAGAACGTCGCTCATAATAAAGTTTGCCGTACGCTTTTTATCCGCGCCTAGTTCTATCGTTCTATCGTAAAGGTCGGATATTTCCATATCGCAAGTCAAAATTTCGGCGTCGCGTTCAGATAGTCCGAACTTTATATACTTTTCTATTCTCTCTCGCTTAAGCGGAGGAATTGACGCGCGGATTTTTTCTATATACGGTTCGTCTAAAAACACGGGCAAAAGGTCAGGCTCAGGGAAGAAACGATAGTCGTGGGCGTCTTCTTTGGAGCGCATTGCGTATCCCTTATTTTGCGCGTCGTCCCAACGGCGAGTTTCTTGGATAACTTCTTCGCCACGAGAGAGAAGTTCAATTTGGCGGTTTGCCTCCCACTTGCACGCGCGAAGTACCGCTCTGAACGAATTTAGGTTTTTAGTTTCCGTTCTCGTTCCAAGCAGAGCACCCACGGGAGCAACGGAGAGGTTTACGTCTACTCGCAAATTGCCCTCTTGCATTTTCACCTCGCTAACGCCGGTATATTTTAGTATACTTTTAAGTTCCTCCAAAAAGGCTACGACCTCCTCGGGAGAGTGAAAGTCGGGCTCTGTTACGATTTCGATAAGAGGCACGCCACAGCGGTTATAGTCTATGCGCGTTATATCATTTTCGTGAATTAGTTTTCCTGCGTCTTCCTCAAGATGAATTCTATTAATTCGTACTGATTTTTTAACACCGTTTATAAAATACTCGACATTTCCACTCTTGCAAAGGGGTAAGTCGTGCTGGCTCGTTTGCCACGCTTTAGGAAGGTCGGGATAAAAATAATTTTTTCGGTCTTGTTTTGAAACAGGGTTAATTGTACAGTTGAATGCATGTCCGGCTTTAACTGCATATTCCACCACTTTTTCATTAAGAGAGGGGAGAGTACCTGGCATACCTGTGCATATGGGACAACATTTTGAGTTTACTTCTGCACCAAATGTGTTTTCACACGAACAGTATATTTTTGTTTTGGTGGAAAGTTCTGCGTGAACTTCCAAACCTATTACTACATCGTAATTCATAATTTCACCTTCTAACCTCTTATTGTTTCATATGCGTATGCTACATCAAACAAAGTTTGTTCAGAAAATTTCGGACCAATTAGTTGCAATCCAATTGGCAATCCCTTGCTATCATTTCCGCATGGGAGGGAAATTGCCGGAAGACCTGCAATATTAACAGGAACGGTACAAACATCAGAAGCATACATTTCAATCGGAGAAGCAATTTTTTCTCCTAATTTAAATGCAGTATTGGGCGCTGTAGGAGTTAATATAACATCACATTTTTCAAATGCAAGTTTAAACTCATCGGCAAT
>JAZSFP010000025.1:0-8718 GCA_045532295.1 Pumilibacteraceae bacterium
GGTGTCGCTAAGAGGCATAACCTCTTTGCTTTGGTTGCAGGGCGCGAGCGTAAAGCAAACAGTCCGGGGGACTGTTTGTAGAGGAGCGCCGAAGAAACTACGTTTCGAGGCTAGGGACTTGTCCCACGAGAGCAACCAAAGAAGGCAGAGATAGAAAAAACAACGGCGCGCTCGATTGTTCATCGAACGCACCGCTGTACGGGCGCTAAGAGGCATAACCTCTTTGCTTTGGTTGCGGGAGTGGGACTTGAACCTCACGACCTCCGGGTTATGAGCCCGACGAGCTACCAACTGCTCTATCCCGCGTCATAGTTGACTTGGTTATTAAATTGTTTTGCGCTAATGCGCTCCGGGTTACACTCGCTAACGCTCGTGCTTCGTAGGAGCCGAACGAACGACCAACTGCTCTATCCCGCGATAAAGTAATCACAAATTATTAAGTTTTTTGCGCTAACGCGCTCCGGGTTATACTCGCTAACGCTCGTGCTTCGTAGGAGCCGAACGAGCTACCAACTGCTCTATCCCGCGTCATAGTTGACTTGGTTATTAAATCTTAACCCACCGCTACGAAGGAAAAGGAAAAACCTTGTTCCTCATAGGGTTACTATATATTACCATATATTTTACGATTTGTCAATAGTTTTTATGCTTGTTAGCCAAAAAAACTTTAATTTAGTAAACAAAAACAAACAATAGAGCGAAATTTGTCGAAAGAAAAAGGGAATTATATTTTATCCGTAGCCGTAGGCGAGGCGCTTTCGTCGTCAGAGATTTTATCAACCGTTTGCTCTTTTTCATCACACTCAAGAGTAGTTGCGCTCTCTACTAAGCCTAAATCAACGCTTTCGCTTGCAGGTAAATCTTCTTTGCCCTCGTCGTTAGGCGTATTAAGTTTTTGCTTAACGAGTTTATTGTATACGACGATTAAAATAAGTCCGTTGATTAAGATTACGCACAACCACGAAACGTGGTGAGAGAGGTAAAAAACTTCCAAAGTATTGAAAAACGGGAAAACGAAAAGGCACCATAAAACTCTAAAAACCGTTACGAAAAATAACGACACGATAGAGGGGACGACGGTATGGTTCATACTTCGCAGAGTGCTGACGATGATATCTTGAACGACGGAAAGAATATAAAACGGAACGAGGATAAAAAGTCTACGAACGGCGTTTTCGACCATAATAGAGCCTTCCGTTGACGAGGGGTTCGTTATGTAGAGTTCTACTAACTGCCGAGAAAAAATCAAGGTTAGCGAACTTAAAACAAGCCAAAAAACAAGCCCCAAAATGATAGCGTCGAAAAAGATTTTCTTAATGCGAACGAAGTTTTTTGCGCCGAAGTTTTGCGCTACGAAGGAAGAGACGGCTTGCGGGATAGAGGCAAGGAAAGAGAGCATAATTCCCTCAATGTTTCCACTCGTAGAGTTTCCAGCAACGACGGCGTAAGCATAATCGGGCGATACGGAAAGAGCGTAGGTGTTAAACGACGATTGAATAATGACGGCGGATAGAGAAAAAGACGCCGAAAGCAATCCCGAGGGCAATCCCACTTTTATGATATCCCCAAGTTCCGCTTTGCAAATGCGCAATTTTTTTATAGAAAAATTACAGGGCCCTTGCTCTTTTGCAAGAAGAGTGAGCACGCAAATTGCGCTTACGAGTGAGGACGCTACGGTAGCGATGGCAACGCCGGCTACGTCTAAACCGCAAAGAATGAGTACGATATTAAGTAAAACGTTGAGCACTCCTGAGATTATAAGAAAAATTAACGGACGACGGGTGTCGCCTTTTGCCCTCAATATTGCCGAGCCAAAGTTATAAAGTAAACTTGCCGGGAAACCGAGAAAAATTATTTGAAGATAGAGCGTTGCTTTATCTAAAATTACGGGGTCGGTGTTCATTAAAACGAGCAAAGGCCGAGAAACGGAAAACCCTAAAACGCCAAAAAAAGTTCCAAGGATTAAAGGAAGAAGAAGGGCGGTGTGGAGCGCGTTTTGAGCCCTCTCAGTATCTTTTGCGCCTATTGCTTGCGCGATAACCACGTTTACGCCCACTGCTAAGCCGTTAGAGAGCGTTACGATAAGCGCGTAAAGAGCGCCGTTACTGCTGACGGAGGCAAGGCTTTCTTCTGGTGTAGACGAAAACTGACCGACGACGATTAGGTCGGCAGTGTTAAATAGCGTTTGAAGTAGCCCCGATAGAGCAAGAGGAAAACAAAAGAGGAATAAGTTTTTAAAGATAGGACCGATAGTCATATCTAAGTTTTTCGTCTTAGTCATTTTTGCCACCTTCAATAACTTTTTTAACAGTTTAATTCTTTTTGTGGCAAAAGTCAAGAAAATAAATACGCATTTCAAAACTCAAGCAATTAGCGAAAAGCCCGCTTTTTTCAAGGAAAAAAATACGCAGTTAGTCGTTAGAAGAAAGGTTTTCTTCGGCGATATCCTCAATAGATTGAACCGGCTCAGTTTCTTCCAAAACCGTGGCAGAAACAGCGTCGTAGACGGCGTTATCGTTCTCCGTCGTCGTCAGTTTTTGCTTAACGAGTTTATTATAAACGACGATAAGATGAACGCCTTCGACTATGAACAGCGCAACCCAGGAAACAGGCCAAGAAAGGAAGAGGAAGGGGAGGGTAAAGACGAGAGGGAAGAGGAGAGTTACCCAAACAATTCGGAAAACGCAAACGAAGAAGAAGGAAACGATCATCGGTACGATAATGCGGTTCATACTGCGTAAAGCGTTTACGACGATATCTTGGAAGGCGCACAAGAAATAGAGAGGCGCAATGGTAAAAAGTCTCACGATTGCGTACTCAATTATGATTTTCCCCTCCGCTGTATCGGGATTTTTAACGTAAAGCCCGATTAACGGCGTTCTAAAGATTAAGACCACGGCAGTAATAACAGCCCAAAAAACCATACTAAGAAAGAACGCCGCGCCCACAATACGCTTAATTCTATTGACCTTGCCCGCGCCGTAATTTTGAGCAACGTAGGGGGAAACGGCTTGACCGATTGAGGCTACGACGTTAAAAACGAACGCCTCAAGGCTTGCCGCCGTAGAGTTTCCGGCGACGATGGCGTAAGCGGAAGTGGGGTTAACGGTAAGGGCGTAGGTGTTCACTGCGGACTGAATAATGACGTTTGCAATCGAATAGGAGGACGAGAGTAAGCCCGAGGGAAGACCAACGCGGATAATATCAAGAAGTTCATTTTTGTGTATATGTAGTTTTTTAATTGAGAAATTGCAAAGCCCCTCTTCTTTTGCGAGCGCAACGAGAATACAGATCGCGCTAAAAAGATGCGAAGAAAGAGTTGCGATGGCAACGCCTGCTACGTCTAAACCTAAAAGAACCAAAATGATATTGAGAACGACGTTGATAACGCCTGCAATAGCAAGGTAGACGAGAGGGCGCTTGGTGTCGCCTTTAGCCCTCAATATTGCCGAGCCGAAGTTATAGAGCGACGAGGCTGGGAAACCGAGGAACACTATTTGAAGATATAGCGTTGCTTTGTCTAAAATTACGGGGTCGGTGTTCATCAAAACGAGCAAGGGCTTAGCGAGGAAAAAACCCAAAACGCCAACGATAACGCCGATAATTAGCGAAAGAAGAATAGCGGTGTGTAGAGTTCTTTGCGCTCTTGAAGAGTTCTTTGCGCCCAAGGATTGCGCCATAATTACGTTTGCGCCCAGAGAAAGACCGAGGGCGAGGTTTACGATAAGCGAATAGAGTGAACCGTTACTGCTGACGGCGGCGAGGGACTGTTCGGGCGTAGAAGAAAACTGACCGACGACGATGAGGTCGGCGGCGTTGAAAACGAGTTGTAAAACGCCCGAAAGAGCAAGGGGCAACGCGATAAGGAATAGATTTTTAAGGACGGGACCGTTGGTCATATCCATTGATTTTTTAGTTTTCGTAGCAACCATTTTCGTTACCTCGCTTAAAGGTTTAAGATATTATATACCCTAAAAACGAAAAAAGCAAGCAAAAAGAAAGGGTAAAAAACATTTTTTAAGCGGAAAATTTTTCCTCGTTTTCCTGGGCTTTTTCGCTCTTAATTTTCTTTAGGAGCGAGCGACAAACGACGATAAGATGAATGCCTTCAAAAAGCAGAACGCAAATCCAAGTTACGGGCCACGAAGAGAGAATACCGAAAAGCGAGTGCATTTGCGGAAGAGGGAATAAAACGTAGTACCAAAGGACTTTAAGCCCTACCACGAAAACGAGATGAACGATAGAGGGGAAGAGAACGTGGTTCATACTTTTAAGGGAGTTAATAACGACTTCCATCATACCGTGCAAGAAGTATAGCGGAAGAATAGAAAAAACTCTAACGGCGGCGTAATAGAGCATTAATTGACCATCGGCGCCGTACGGGTCGTTAACGTAGAGAAGGGAAAGGGGATGAACTAAAAGCATTGAAAGACCGCAAATTACCGCCCAAACGAGCATAACGAGAAGAAAAGCGCAACCGATAATCTTAGGAATCCGTTTATACTTGCCTGCGCCGTAGTTTTGCGCGATGAGGGGCATAACCGCGCTTGCAACCGCGTTGAACGAGGTGTAAGAAAAACCCTCTATGCTGTTACCTGCTGCGTTACCTGCAACGACGACGTATCCAAACGAATTGATTGCGGATTGAACGAGAACGTTAGCAAAAGTAAAGCAAGTGGATAAAACGCCGGAGGGGATACCCACTCTCATAATTTCAAAAAACTCCGCCCCGGATAGTTTTAGACGCTTAACGGATAACTTGCAATAGTCTTGCTCGCGGAAAAGCAAAATAACGAGCAGAATTGCCGATACCGTTTGAGAGGCTACGGTGGCGATAGCAACGCCTGCAACGTCTAAGCCCGAAAGCACTAAAATAATATTGAGTACGACGTTTGTTGCGCCAGCAATAGTCAAGATAAAGAGAGGGCGTTTGGTGTCGCCTTTAGCCCTTAAGATTGCCGAGGAGAAGTTGTATACGCAAGAGGCGGGGAAACCGAGGAATATTATTTGAAGATAAATGGTCGCTCTATCCAAAATGATAGGGTCAACGCTCGTCCAAATTAGCATTTGTCGAGAAAGTAGCGCTCCGATTGCGCCAAAAACCACGCCGAGAATAAGCGAAATAAAGATAGAAGTATGCAAAGTCTTTTGCGCTTTTTCAAAGTTTTTCGCTCCGATTGATTGAGCCATAACGACGTTTGCGCCCACGCTTAAACCGATTGCAAGGTTAGTTATAATTCCAGCGAGCGGACCGTTACTGCTAACGGCGGCAAGAGATTGTTCGGGCGTAGAAGAAAACTGGCTGATGACGATAAGGTCAGCCGAGTGGAACAACAACTGCAAAATGCCCGAGAGCGCAAGCGGAAAAGCAATGGTAAAGAGATTTTTGAATATAGGCCCGTTGATTAAGTCGGGCGCGTTCTTTTTTGCCGTTTCCATCGCAAAACTCCATTGTAATTCATTTTAGTTATTATACCCCCTAAAGTCCCCCAAACGCAATAAAAAAATATATCAAAAAACACTAAAGTCGTTTTAAAAACCGTAGGTTTCACAAAGACCTTTCTTTGCGCATATAAAGAAATGATGAAACAGGGCAGAATAGCAATCTTTGATAGTGGAGTGGGCGGTCTTAAAATTTTAGAAACGCTCAAAAAAAGGCTAAAGGGCGAGGACTTTATATACGCGTTCGACCGCTCGCACGCCCCTTACGGTAACAGGCGAGAGAGGTATATAATAAAGGCGACGAAGAGCGTTTGCAGTAGGCTAATAAAAGAGGGCGCAAAGTTAATAGTGGTGGGGTGTAACACCGCAACCGCCGTTGCAATCGACGAACTTAGAAAGACTTTCCCCCTATCCGTAATAGGCGTTGAACCGCCCGTAAAAGAGGCGGAAAAAGAGGGCGGAAAAACTCTCGTCTTATGCACCGTCGCCCTTTCTAAAAGCGGAAAATTCAAGCGTCTTATAAGTGATTTTAAGGGCGAACTTATCGTCTCAGCGCAACCTTCTTTAGCGAGCGAAGTAGAAGAAAAAATTGCAGACTTGACACTGTTAGAGCCAACCGTATGTAAAATTTTGCGACAAAACGGCAAAATTGACAACATAGTTTTAGGGTGCACGCACTACTATCACCTTTCTCCGCTCATTAAAAAGATTGCGCCCTCCGTTAAAATTTTTACCGCGTGTGAAGGCGTGGGAAAAAGGGTGGAAACGGTTTTAAAAGAAAAAGACCTTATAAGCGGAAGAGGCAAAGGCTTTATAAGGTATTTGTATCTTTAGTCTTTGAAGAAAAGGTTTAGAAGAAGGAAGAGTAGCCACTCTAAAAGAACGGACACGAGCACCGTTAAGACGGTTAGCGCCATAAGAGTAGCCGTTTCAAGATAGATGGAAGAAACCATCATCGAGTGTCCTATCGAGCGCGCCGTTCCGGCGAGAGTTTCGGAGGCGACCATAAGTTTAAGGTTGAGCGAGAGGTTTGCCGAAGTGGAGCGTTTTGAAAAGGTTAGCGATAGGGGCAAAAGGAAGTAAAAAGCGAGCGTTAGTTTTTTCGCTCCGTCGATTTTAGCCATATCCAAGATATCGCGGTCAATGGCGTTGATACCCTCGGAAAAGGAGGCGTACGCGGTGGGCAAAATTACCATAAGCGACACCACTACGGGCGCGACTTTAGCCCCCACCCAAATGGAGAGAATAAGCGTAATCGCCATAGTGGGAAGAGCCCTACACGCGCTAACGACGGGCGCAAGCAGTTTTCTAAGGACGGGAAAAAGCGCGGAGAGAAGAGCGAGCGCGAGGGCAACGGTAACGCTTATAAGGAAGGATAAAAGCGTGCGGAAAAGCGTTCCCCCCAAAGCCTCGTAGGTAGAGGGGAGCGTAAGCATCTTTAAAGTGGCGTCGAAAGTTGCCGGGAGCGAGGGGAAAAGGAATTCACTCCCTGCAACAGTCGCTAAAATTTGCCAAAGGATAAGCGCAAGGGCGAGTATGACTATCGGGTAAAAAATTGCCGATAGTATTTTTTTAATCTTGCCCGTCAATTAGATGAAGAACGCGTCGGAAGGCGTGCCGAAAGAGGTAGCGGAAACGGCGTTGATTTTAGCCATATAATCCTTAATCGTCTCTTTCATAGCGTTTGCCTTAACGACCTTAATATTGCAACCCGTTATAGCGTTTTCGGTCAAAACGCCGGCAACGAGCGTGGTAGCGTAACCCTCGACGCAGTGCTCGGAAATAGTCGCGTGAGCCTTTGCGCCGTTAGTCTTAACCCAAGTTGCGCTCTCGTCTAAAGCCGAGAGAAGTTTATTGCAAAATTCGGTGTCCTTAGCGAGTTCGTTCTTTACCACGAGTACCGCTTGAGGATAGGACTGCTCGCCCCAAAGTTGTTGGAGAGAGAACACGCTCTTGATTACGGGCGCGGAAGAGGTAATCTTGCTTACTTGAGGCTCGGGAGCGACGATATAGTCGAGTTTAGTGCCGTCCGTAGCGTTCAAAAGTTGTCCGATAGCGGTGGGCTGAACGGTTTTGAGGAATATATTGTCGCCGGTATGCGCGCTCTCGTCTTCGGTAAAGGCGATATTATTCTTGTTCAAGATTGCCTTAAAGGTAAGACCGGGCACGTTAGCAAGGTTAACGACGCCCACCTTTTTGCCCTTGAGCGAGTTAATTCCGTCGGGCGTTTGCTTGCTCAAAACATAAAGGTTGCCGTGAGTGTTAACGGACAAGAGTTTGTATTTTTCTCCGTTACCGCAAAGTTTAACGGCAAGGTTAACGGGAAGAAGAGCGGCGGTTGCACTGCCGTTAGCGATATAGTTTTTAATGTTGTTAGCGTCAACCACGTTGTAGGTTAAATTCTCTTTGCCCAGTTGGTTTTCGTCGTTCATAAGTTTAGCGAAAGCAAGCGCGGGCGCGCCGTCGGGCATAAAAATCGCGATTTGACCTTCGTAGGGGGTGGAACAACCCACGAGCGAGAGGGCAAGAGTGAGCGTTAAGATTGCCGATAAAAGAATCGATGCGAGTTTTTTCATAATGGTTCATCTCCTTATTAAAAATTAAATACGAAATTATTTAGAAGAGTATTGCGCTTTTGCGCTAACCCCGTTAATCATACCGAGTTTGCCCGTGAGCGAGTTAATGGTAGAAGTGGGCGCGTCGATAACGATGCTTATAACAAAAACGCCTCTTTCGCGGTACGGTAAGCCCATCCTTCCGACGATAAAGTCCGAAAAGCCGTGAAGAAGAGCGTTGACGGTAGGCACGGAATTGCCGTCCTCTATTATTATGCCTAAAAGTGCGATTCTGTTTTCCATAAAAGCCTCCTCGGGTTTTTGAAAAAATAAACCCCTTGCCCAAATCGGGGGCAAAGGGGGAACTAAAATTAGGAAATGCTCACGGCATTTCGTAAATTACCTAAATATTATCCGTCCTTTGCCGTCAGGCGAACCTTTCGACTTGGGTCTTTATATTATCATTATATAATGAAAAACGCCACTTGTCAAGCGTTTTTATTAAATATATAACTATCGCATTGACAATAGCAAATCCCCACTGTATAATATAGGTAGAAAAGGAGGTGCGTTTATGGGCAATGCGGACTTAAATACTTATAAAAGCCTTAAGATAGGTTGTTTAATATTGCTTTGTTTAATAGGGATAGCGATAATTGTGCCTTTAATAGGTTGGCTAATTATGCCACGCTCCTGGTGGTATACGGAAGAGCAACATTTA
>JAZSFP010000002.1:0-148134 GCA_045532295.1 Pumilibacteraceae bacterium
CTGCAGGGGTTGTAGTCCGCCCAGCTTTTGCCGTGATAGTCATCGTGGAAAAGCTTGCCTGCGTCCTCTTCAAGATGAATACGGTTTATTCTAACCACTGTGCCGGTTGAAAGCTCTAGCTTTCCGTTTAAACAAAGTGGAAGGTCAAGCTGCGAAATCTGGTACGCTTTTGGAAGGTCGGGATAAAAATAATTCTTTCTATCCCACTTGCTTTTCCTTGCTATTTCGCACCCAAGCGCAAGTCCTGCTTTTACGGCGTACTCTACTGCTTTTTGGTTAAGTGACGGCATCGCTCCGGGAAAACCTGCGCATACGGGACAACACCTCGTGTTCGGCTCGCCCCCAAAAGTATTAGGACAAGAGCAAAACAATTTAGTTTTCGTCTTGAGTTCACAATGAATTTCAAGACCTATGGTGATTTGGTAGTCCGTCATTTCATTTCCTCCTCAAGCGTTTCGCCAAAACCGTAGAGCGTTCTCTCGCCGTAACGATTGCCTATCAATTGAACGCCTATGGGAAGTCCGTTTTTATCCGCTCCGCAAGGAAGGGATAGCGCTGGATTCCCCGCTAAATTGATAAGCGCCGTAAAGATATCTTCGTAGTAGATTTCAGTGGAATTTTTACGCTTTTTTCCTATTTCAAACGCAGTCGACGGAACGGTAGGCAAAAGAAGAATATCACACAAATTGAGCGCGGTAGAAAACTGTTCTTTTATAAGCGCTCTTGCCCTAATCGCCTTAAGATAATATTTATCGTAGTAACCGCTTGAAAGCACGTAATTGCCCATCATTATACGGCGTTTAACTTCATCGCCAAAACCCTTCGTTCGCGAATTATAACAAATATCTATATATCCCTCGCCCTCTTCTCTTTCGCCATACTTTATACCATCGAAACGAGCAAGGTTAGAGGACGCCTCCGCGCTTGCAATAACATAGTAAGACGCGAGCGCAAGATCAAGATTTCCAAGGGTAACTTCAACGAGTTTTGCTCCTAATTTTTCGTAAATTTTTGATACCGTTATAACTTTTTCCGTTACTTCACTTGAATAATCGGAGTTAAAAAACTCACGCGGAAGACCTATCGTTTTGCCCTTCACCCCTCTTTCGTAATTAGTAAAATCAGTGGGGATTTTAACTGAAGTACTATCGCGATAATCATATCCTGCAATCGCGCTTAAAAGGAGCGCGTTATCCTTAACCGAGCGTGTAATAGGACCTATTTGGTCAAGCGAAGAGGCGTAGGCAATAAGGCCGTATCTTGATACCGTCGAATAGGTGGGCTTAAGCCCTACTACTCCGCAATAAGACGAGGGAAGACGAATACTTCCACCCGTATCGGAACCAAGCGAGCCGTAGCCTTGAAAAGAGGCAACCGCAACTGCGCTACCACTACTTGAACCTCCCGAAACTTTACTTTTATCAACGGGATTTTTCACGACGCCAAAGGCGGAATTTTCTCCGCTCGAGCCCATACCGAACTCGTCCATATTTGCTTTAGCGATGATTATTGCGCCCTCGCTTTTTAATCTTTCAATAACGGTAGCATCGTACGGGGGAATATAGTTTTCGAGCATTCTCGAGCCACAAGTAGTACGAACTCCTTCCGTGGAAATATTGTCCTTTATCGTTATAGGCACTCCGCATAAAAGTCCGCAATCTTTTCCGTTTTTAATCGCCTCGTCAATCTCGCGCGCCCTTTTGATTGCGCCCTCGCCGTCCACCGTTATAAGCGCGTTTAAGTCTTTATTCTTTTCTATTTGCTCTAACGAGGCTTTTACTACCTCGCTTGAAGTAATTGCTCCCGACCTAATTTTGTCGCGAACTTCGATTAAACCTAATCTTTCTATACTCATACGCTCACTCCAAAACTTTAGGTACGATAAAAGTCTCGCCGTCAGTATCGGGCGCGTTTCGTAACAACTTTTCTCTATCAAGGGTCTTTCCAACCTCGTCTACGCGGAGGGCGTTAACTTTTGACGGCGCGGAGCAATCTACTTTTAGAGGAACGCTATCGAGCACGGCAAAACTGTCGAGCGTTCTTTCAAGATGCTCGCGCATACTTTTAATTTGCTCGTCAGTTAGTTTTAGCCTCGACAAACTCGCGATACGCAAAACCTCTTTTTCGTCTATCATATTCTCGCTCCTTTTAACTCTCTTTTGTTGAATTGTAATACTTTTTCGCCCAAAAGTCAATCACTATTTGCAACTCGTTGACAAAATTAGCGTAAAGTTATATAATTATAGCGTAAGTTTTCTTTCGGAGGGACTTTATGTATCCTGAAATCGTTATTCAGTCCTATTCGCTACTGCTCGTTCTCGGCGTGGTTGCGGCTGTCGTTAACTATCGTTTCGTTAGCACTAAGGTCAATCTTTTGGATAAAGCGTACCAACACTACTCGTTCGCGGCAATAGTTTCTATTGCGGTAGGGCTCGTGTCCGCTATGCTCTTTCAGTCCTTTTATAACTTTATCGAAACGGGCGTATTTAAACTCGAAGGCTTAACCTTTATGGGCGGTCTTATCGGTGGCGCAGGTTGTTTTATCGTCTTCGCCCTTACCGCTAAAGACAAGACGGTTAAACGCGCGTTCTTCCCCGTCGCTGAAATTGCCGCGCCCTGTATCGCTATTGCGCATTGCTTAGGGAGAATAGGTTGCTTTATGTCGGGCTGTTGTTACGGCATTGAAAGCGAATACGGTATGTTCTTCCCCTCTCTTAATAAAACCGTTCTCCCCACTCAACTTTACGAGGCAATATTCTTGTTAGTCCTCTTCGGCGTTCTCGAATTCTTCGTGCTTTACAAAAAAGCGCCCAAAAATTTCAACCTCGTTATTTATTGTATTTCCTACGGAATTTTTCGCTTTATAATTGAATTCTTCCGTGGCGACCCCCGTGGCGAACTCGTTTTCTTTATCACTCCTTCGCAATTTCAATCAATCCTTTTTATCGTAGTAGGAGTAATTCTTCTCGTCTTTAGTCTTAAAAATCCAAACCTTTACAAAATCCCCCAAAACGAACCAAAAGAAGAAAACGAAACACAACCAAGTAGCGACACTCAAAACGCTTAATCGTTGTAAAATTTCAATACCGTATATAAAATTTCATTACAAATGCACATAAAAACGACGGCTTATAAAACCGTCGTTTTTCTTTATCTTACTGAAATGGTAGTGCAGGGGACTTTGCCTGCGATAATGTCTTCCATATCAAAACGCGAAGACGCGATAATTACTTTCGTGCCGTTTTGAACGCACGGTTTGATATACTCAAGTTTTGCTCTTGCTCCGTTTGCGCCTGCTCTTGACGCGCCCACGCAGTTCTTTTCCGCCTCGTCAATGCCCTCCAAGACTTCGTAGATATCCTTTCCGCTTATCTCGGTAATGAGTGAATTTTTATCACTAATATCGCGGTAAATACCGTCGAGGTTAGTTAAGATAACGAGGAGTTTGGATTTAACTAAGCACGCTACTTGCGCCGCGGTTTCATCGTTATCGACAAGTTCAACGACCTTTTCGCCCTTACTTTTAAGTTTTTCAATCTCCCACTTTCTATTCTCTTCCGCTGAAACGCAGTCGTTATAGTTTATAATGGGAATAGCGTTCTGTTGTCCGCAACGGAGCAAAAGTTTTCTGATATGCTCGCGTTTTGCCTCGTCGTTAAAGTGGTTATGCTCAAGAAGAACTTGGCGAACTGAATAACGACTATCAATGAAGTTACGGTAGGTTTGCATTAGTATTGCTTGACCTTGCGAGGCGTAGTCCGCTTTGCTCTCGTCCGCGTCGCCAACGATTTCCGCGCCGTTTCTTCTAATATAGTCAAGTCTGCCTATAACAGCCGCGCCACTACTTACCCAAATCATACCGGGACGCAAGAAATGGGAAATGCGAGCGAACTTATTATAGTCAAGTTCACCGTGCGCGCTATCAACGAGCGCCATCGAGCCTATTTTACCTACGAGTTCGATATCGAATTTCATTGCCGTTACTCCTTCGTCGTTAGGTATATTTTAACAGTTTATCTCAATAAAGTCAATAATTTTTCCGCAAGTACTACGCTTTTTCTTGCAAAATTCGGCGTTTTATTCTATAATACTTAAAAAGAGCAATATTTATTCGTTTTTGGAGGGTATTATGATATTATATTTCGTTCGCCACGACGACCCTATTTACGACCCTGATAGTCTTACTCCGCTGGGCGTTGAGCAGGCGAAGGCGCTTGCTAAACGCTTTACCGTTTACGGCTTAGACGAGGTGTACTGTTCCACTTCTAACCGCGCGATTATGACCGCTCAGCCCACTTGCGATATTCTCAAAAAAAAGATGGTTCTTCTCGACTGGGCGAACGAGGGACACGCTGCTGAGCAACTTTGGATAAAGAACGAAAGGGGCAGTTCGTGGGCTTTTCATCATCCTGAATACTGGCAACTTTTTCGCTCAAACGAAATTAAAAAATTAGGAATTAAGTGGTTAGAACACGAAAAAATCAAGAAAACCACCATTAAAGATGGCATTGATAGGATTGATCGCGAAACGGACGCTTTCTTCCTCTCGCTTGGCTTTGAGCACGATAGAGAAAACTCACGATATAAAATCGTTACTCCTAATAATAAACGAATTGCCTTCTTCGCTCATCAAGGGTTCGGGCTTGCTTTTCTAAGTAGCGTTTTAGATATTCCCTATCCTCTTTTCTCCACTTCGTTCGATATGGGACACTCGCACGTAACGGTTATCAATTTTAACGAAATTGAGGACTACGCTTACCCTAAAGTCGTGCAACTTTCCTCGGACTCTCATCTCGTTCGAGAAGGAATACTTTCCCCTTACCAAAACTGGCTCAAAATTTAATTTGCGAAAAGGTCGAGTACTTGCCATTTTCGGCAACTTCTTGCCCTTTTCTTTCTTTTTTGCATTAAAAAATAAAATATTACTTCTTTTCGATTGACTTAAAATTGCAAAAGGACTATAATATATAAGGTTAGCGCGCTCACACGCCCACGCGTACGCACGCGAGCCTAAAATCTTAATTTTGTAAATTTATTATTTTTGGAGGACAGTTATGAAGAAAATGACAATCGACGGTAATACCGCCGCGTCGCACGTAGCCTATGCGTTCAGCGAAGTAGCAGCGATTTACCCCATCACCCCTTCTTCGCCTATGGCAGAAGTTGCCGACGAATGGGCTACCCAGAACCGCCACAATATGTGGGGACAACCCGTTAGAATTGCTGAAATGCAATCCGAGGCGGGCGCGGCAGGCGCAGTTCACGGCTCTCTTTGCGCAGGCGCACTTACCACTACCTATACCGCAAGCCAGGGATTACTTCTTATGATTCCTAATATGTACAAAATCGCAGGCGAACTTATGCCTATGGTTATGCACGTATCCGCACGCGCTCTTGCGGCTCATTCTCTTAACATCTTCGGCGACCACGCCGACGTTATGGCTTGCCGTCAAACCGGTTTTGCTATGATGGCTGACGGTGGCGTTCAAGAAGTTATGGACCTTGCTCTCGTTGCTCACCTTGCAACTCTCAAGAGTAAAGTTCCTTTCATTAACTTCTTCGACGGTTTCAGAACCAGCCACGAAGTTAGCAAGATTGACGGTTGGGACGAAAGCGATAACTACGCTGAAATTCGCGAAATTTGCGATAGAGTTGGTATTGCTGATTGCATCGCTGACTTTAAAAAACGCTCTCTTAACCCCGAGCACCCCATCCAAAAGGGTACTGCTCAAAACTCCGACACTTACTTCCAGAACCGCGAGACCGCTAACGGCTACTACGCTGCAGTTCCCGCTATCGTTCAGGAAATGATGGACGTTGTTTCCGAAAAGTGCGGTAGAAGTTACCACCTCTTCGATTACGTTGGCGCTCCCGACGCTGAAGAAGTTGTAGTTATTATGGGTTCTGGTAGCGATGCTGTTGAAGAGTCCATTAACAAACTCAACGCTATGGGTCATAAGTTCGGTATGATTAAGGTTCGCCTTTACCGTCCTTTCGCTACCGACGCGTTCATTAAGGCTATCCCCGCTACCTGCAAGAAGATGGCTGTTCTTGACAGAACTAAAGAGGCTGGTTCTCTCGGTGAGCCCCTCTATCTTGACGTTTGCTCCGCTCTCTTAGAAAAGGGCGTTACCGGTATTAAGGTTGTTGGCGGTCGTTACGGTCTTGGCTCGAAAGAGTTCAACCCCTCGATGATTCTTTCCGTTTACAAGAACCTTATGCTTGACGAACCCAAGAACCACTTCACCGTTGGTATCTACGAGGATATCACTCATTCTTCTCTTGACTTTAGCGAGAAGTTCGACGCTGCTCCCGCTGGCTCGACCTCTTGTAAGTTCTACGGTCTTGGCTCTGACGGTACCGTTGGCGCAAACAAGAACTCCATTAAGATTATCGGCGACCACACCGATATGTATGCTCAAGCATACTTCTTCTACGACTCTAAGAAGTCCGGTGGTATTACCGTTTCTCACCTTCGTTTCGGTAAGACCCCCATTCAGTCCACCTATCTTATTGATAGCGCTGACTTCGTTCAATGCTCTAACCCCTCCTACATCACTCGTTACGATATGACGAGCGAAATTAAGGAAGGCGGTACTTTCATTCTTAACGCGCCCTGGACTACCGTTGAAGAACTTGACGCTAACCTTCCCGCTACCGTTAAAAACGATATCGCGAAGAAGAATATCAACTTCTACGTAATCGACGCTATTAAGATCGCTGCTGAACTTGGTCTTCGTGGTAGAACCAACACTATTCTTCAGTCCGCTTTCTTTATGGTAAATCCCCAGATTATGCCCTACGCTGACGCTGTGGATTATATGAAGTATATGGCTAAGAAGTCCTTCGCAAGAAAGGGCGACGCTGTCGTTCAAATGAACTACGACGCTATTGACTCTGCTAAGGCTAACCTCGTTAAGATTGACGTTCCCGCATCTTGGGCAACCACTACTGAGGGCGCTGAAATGGCTAAGGGCGTAGACGATAAGTATTATCAAGAAATTATTAAACCCATCCTTACTCTTCAGGGTGATAAACTTCCCTCCTCCGCGTTTAACGCTGACGGTTCCGTTCCCGTTGGAACTACCAAGTTCGAAAAGCGTGGCGTAGCGGTTACCGTTCCTTCGGTTGACGTTCAAAAATGTATTCAATGCGGACGTTGCTCCTTCGTATGTCCTCACGCAGCGCTTCGTCCCGTTCTCGTAGCAACCGGCGCTGATAAGCCTGCTACTCTTGAAACTAAGGCTGCCGTTGGTCTTGCTGGTTACGAATACAAAATGCAAGTTTCTCCCCTTGACTGTATGGGTTGTGGCGTGTGCGCTACCGTATGTCCCGTTAAGGATGGCGGCGCTATTAAGATGATTCCTCTTGCGGATTCTCTTGCTGCTGGCGAGGCTGAAAACTGGAATTATATGCTTTCCGTTCCCGCCGTTGACACTTCCAAGTTCAAGAAGTCTACCGTTAAGGGTTGTCAGTTCTCTACTCCTCTCTTCGAATTCTCCGGCGCTTGCGCAGGCTGTGGCGAAACCCCCTACGTTAAGGTTCTTACTCAGCAGTTCGGCGACAGAATGATCGTTGCTAACGCTACCGGTTGCTCCTCCATCTACGGCGGTTCTTCCCCCACCTGTCCTTACACCACTAACGCTGATGGACACGGTCCTGCTTGGGCTAACAGTTTGTTCGAGGATATCGCAGAGTTCGGCTTTGGTATGCAACTTGCTTACAAGGCTCGCAGAAACACTCTTGCTGATGATATGAAAGTTGCTGAAGTTAACGCTGATACCAAGGCTGCTTTCGACGAGTGGATTGCTAATATGGACGACGCTGAAGGCTCTAAGGTTGCTGCCGCTAAGGTTAAGGCTGCTCTTGAAAACGAGAGCGCTGCTGTTGAAAGCATCCGCGCTAACCTCGACTGCCTCGTTAAACCCTCCTTCTGGATTATCGGTGGCGACGGTTGGGCGTACGATATCGGTTACGGCGGACTTGACCACGTTCTTGCAAGTGGCGAAGACGTTAATATTCTCGTTCTTGACACCGAAGTTTACTCCAACACCGGTGGTCAAGCATCTAAGGCTACCAACATCGGCGCCGTTGCTAAGTTCGCTGCTGCAGGTAAGAGAGTTAAGAAGAAGGACCTTGGTATGATTGCTGCATCCTACGGCTACGTTTACGTTGCTCAATGCGCTATGGGTTCTGATCCCCAACAATTCCTCAACGCAATCAACGAGGCTGAGGCTTACAAGGGACCCTCGATTATCATCTGCTACGCTCCCTGTATCAACCACGGTATCAATATGACCAAGTCTCAACTTGAAGAAAAGGCTGCGGTTGAGTGCGGTTACTGGCAACTTTACAGATTCAATCCTGAAAAGGCTGATAAGGGCGAGAACCCCTTCACTCTTGATAGCAAAGAGCCTACCGGAAACTACCTTGAATTTATTCTTGGCGAAACCCGTTACGCTTCTCTTAAGAAAACTCAACCTGCCCTTGCTGACGAACTCTTCGCTAAGACTGAGGCGTCCGCTAAGGAAAGACTTGAAGGCTACAAGAAGATGGCTAAAAACGACTAATAAAACGATTACCGTATAAATCGACGAGGGGCGAAATAAATTTCGCCCCTTTGTCAAAACCGGTGTACGCACTCGGTTGGCGACCCCGCAAAAGCGACGTACGCGTCGCAATGCTTTCCTTGATTTTTGTATCAAGTTTTGCTTAAACTATATTATAAAGGAAAGTATTATTATGGACGAAAAAAACAATACCGTTATTGAAAATTCGGAACAAATCGAAGAAGTTAACAAAGAACAAAACAACAACGAAAAGACCTCGTCGCCATTTTGGTCGACACTACTCAAAGTTCTTAACTATATCTTTATAGATGGACTTTCGGGTATGGCAATCGGACTTTTTGCAACGCTCATTATCGGTACGATTATCGGACAAATAGGCTCGTGGATTACGGGCGAAGTTGGACGGTTCATTAGTGCAATAGGTACTTTTGCTAAAATGATGATGGGCGCAGGCATAGGCGTTGGTATGGCCTATAAACTCAAAAAAGCCCCGATGGTTTCTATCTCGGCGGCAGTTGCCGGTATGATAGGCGCTTACGCAAGCAATATCATTAAAGGCTCTACCACTATCGTAGGCGTAGGCGAACCGCTTGGCGCGTTCATCGCCTCGTTCGTAGCGCTCGAGGTCGGCTCGCTCGTATCAGGCAAGACTAAGGTTGATATTATCGTTACGCCTTTGGTATCCATCCTATCAGGCGCAATCGTAGGTCTTTTAATCGGACCTCCCATCTCTGCTTTTATGACGGCAGTGGGCGCAATCATTAACGCGAGCGCGCAACAACAACCATTTATTATGGGTATTTTGGTATCCGTTTTAATGGGCATTGCTCTCACTCTCCCCATCTCTTCAGCCGCTATCGGCGTTTCTCTTGGACTTGAGGGAATCGCAGCAGGCGCAGCCGTTATGGGTTGTTGCTGTCAAATGGTTGGTTTTGCAGTTATGAGTTTCCGCGAAAACAAATGGAGTGGTCTTATCGCTCAAGGCGTTGGAACGAGTATGTTGCAAATGCCGAACATTATTCGCCACCCTATCGTTTGGCTACCATCCATCATAACGAGCGCAATTATGGGCCCCGTTTCCTCTCTTTTAGGTATGACCTCAACCGCAGTTGGCTCGGGCATGGGTACGGCAGGACTTGTGGGTAACTTCCAAACTTTTGCCTCAATGACCGCGTTAGGCGTTGAGCCTTGGCTCGTTCTTTTAGAAATCGTAGGACTTCAAATTCTTCTACCTGCGGTGATTTGTTTGCTCATTAGCGAACTGATGCGTAAATTTAACCTTATTAAATTTGGCGACTTAAAACTCGACCTTTAATTAAAAAACCTCCGATCGTTAGGTCGGAGGCTTTTTCTTATAATTCAATTCTAACGGGTTTGCGCTTTCTAAAATAATAGATATCGGTAAAACCTATTTTTTTAATCTTTTCCACTACTTCGTCAAAGTTGCGCGCTACCGTGCTTGCAGTATGAGCATCGGAGGCGAGGGTTAGCATTTTTCCGCCAAAGTCAAAATAGCGTTTGACTATATCAAAATCGGGACAAGCCGGGCAAAAGCCGTTGCCATAGTGGTCATCCATAGCGGCGGTATTAATTTCAAGCGCAACTTTTTTGCTTATTGCAAGACGCAAAATATCGTCTATTTGCGCTTTGTTTCTACTTAAATTCGCTTTTTGTCCCCACCTTCCTTCGATATATCTTAATGGGCAAGTGAGGTGCGAGAGAATATCCGTTTCCGTTTTTTCGAGGTTTTCGCCCACTTCATCGAAGTATTTATCCATAAATTCGTCGATACTTCGTTGATCCCAAAAAGAGAACTTTAGAAAGGAAAAGGGCGCGAGAACGTCACGGAAGCGCACTGCGTGAACGGAACTAATTACCGTGTCGTAATCGCGCATTTCAACGAGTTTTTTAGCAACGTCCAAATGCCAAATGCTTTCGCCCATTTCTATTCCCGTGAGAAGTTCAATTTCACCTTCGTAACGAGGACGCACTCTTTCTACTTCGTCTACGGACCTATTTATGGGCGAATACACGTCGGTAAGGTGGCAGTATAAAATATCGGCGTGGTCGGTAAAGGCGATTGCTTTAAGATTTTTCTCCATCGCGCGCTTTGCCGCTTTTTCTACCGAATAATTCTTGTCCGCATCGTGCGAAAACATAGTATGCGTATGTGTATCAGCAAGTTTAATCATAAGTATTATTATATACTTTACCTTTACTTTTGTCAATAAAAAACTTGACTTTAGTTATTTAAAGGTTTATAATTTAATCAATAAAACTAAGGAGTTTTGTTATATGTTCTTTCTTATGATAATAGGCGCAATAGTGGGTAGTTTTTTGATAATGCTAATACCCGATTACTATGCCGTAGGCATTTACGATATGGGTGGTTTCGATAGATTTTTGCTTGCTCTTTTGGGGCTTGCCCCTGCCGTAATTATGGTATCTTTGCAATGCGGTAAGTACGATAGAGAGGCCGACCTTGACGAAGGTGGTCCAAAATTTTTAACCGTTACGGCAAGCATAGTTCTTACTTTAGCAGTCATCTTCATAGAACCCTACGGTCCGCTTTCTTCCGCTATTTCTTTTTACCTTAATATTTTCCCTGCAATCTTCTTCTTTTACGTCCTCTTATTCGACTGGATTTTCAGAGAAAAGTTAGAGGACCACGAAACATTCCTGCGTATAGGTCCTGCGCTCGTTTGCGGAATTCCACTACTGTTAATTATAATAGCCTCCTATATTCTTGCGCCGGAAGGTACTTTACTACCAACCGCTATCCCAGTGCCTATTTCCGATTTTGTTTTACCCCTGCCCGCTCTATTTAGCGCGCTCGTACTTCTCTTAGTACTTATCGTGCCTACGCACTCTTCCGCTTACTCAAGACCAAGTTCCACTCAATACGCTCCTTCAAGAATTGCCGGTGATTTTTATCATTGCTCTGATAGGGCTATGGAAAGTTACGTTAAAAAAGTATGCAGAGAATACGGTTACTGGCAATTAGATTTCGTTAGCAATAAAACCATATATCTCTACGGCAACCCAGACGTTAACCTGTTTTGGAAATGTATGTATAAATCAACCGGTAACGCGCACTTCGTTGACGACGGTTGGTGGGTAAAAATATCTTAATAATCAGTTATCTATCGTGACAGAGGTCAAAAATAAAGCCACCAAAATGGTGGCTTTTAATTTTAGCAATTTTGTAAAACTTTGAGGTAGAACTCAACCGATTTATAGATTGTATCGAGAGGAACTCTCTCGTCGTTAGAGTGAATAAGCGAACGCTCGTATGTCGAGAGCGCCATTGCTGAAAAACGATATACTCTATCGGATATCCTACCATAGTGACGAGAGTCTGAGCAAGCGACCATTAAGTATGGTGAGACGATTGAGCCTTTCCAAGTGCTTGCGATTGCCGAAGATATAATATTATAGCCTTCGCAATCGGTCGTAGAAACTCGTGAGGGGTTCATACCGTACGTAACGGACAGTTCGATGCTATCGTCCGCAATCGTTTTTCTTACTCTTTCCACAGTTCCTTCTACCGTTTCGCCAGGGACGAGGCGGAAGTTTGCTACCATTTTAGCCTCGGGAGGAAGGACGTTACTACCTTTCGAGCCTTGCATTTGAGTAAACGCGCAAGTAGTGCGCATAAGGGCGTTCATTTCTCCACCCTTGCTTTTTCCAAGCGCGTTAAGGACGGGCTTAAACAACCAAAGGTTTGCAAACACCATACGAAGAAGGAACGAAGAGCGTCTGCCGAGAGTGTCAAACATTTTAGCAGCAGGCATTGAAAGATTGAACTTTGCAGGATTATCTTCCATTTTTACGCAAGCCTTTGAAAGTCTACCTACTGCCGTATGTGGAGGAGGCGAGGACGCGTGTCCGCCTGCGCCTTTAATAGAAAACTCAAGGTCGAGCATACCCTTTTCCGCAATACCGATTAGAGCGCACGGCTCTTTAACGCCGGGGAAGACTTTTTCAACCACCGCTCCGCCCTCGTCAAGCACGAACGCAGGAGTTATACCCTCGTTTGCTAATATGTCAACGATCATCGTTGCGCCAGTGCCTGCGATTTCTTCGTCGCCCGCAAAAGCAAGGTAAATATCGTTTTTGAATTTCTTGCCCGATTTAAGCAAAGTTTCAGTTGCTTGCATTACCGCGTTGAGCGTTATTTTCGTGTCAAGCGTTCCTCTACCCCACATTACGTCGTCTTCGATAACGCCGTCGAACGCAGGTTTAGTCCACTCGCTCTCTACCACGGATACCACGTCGTAATGCGCCATAAAGACCGCCGGGGCGTCGTGGTTTTCGCCTTCAATTTTGAATAGTAACGCTCTTGCTCCTACCTTTTTGAAGGTGGAGTTTTTAACTATTTCAGGGAAACGAGTTTTAAGGACTTCTTCAAATTTAATGAATTCGTCCTCGCTCTCTTCCTCTTTCTTTCTTGACGAAACGGTCTTACATTTTATCATTGCCACGAGGTCGTCTACCGCCTTGTCTTTATCAAAGTCGATATCATCGCAGTTTTTGTAATTTTCTTTAATAGGTTTAAAGGCGAGCGTACGGATAATAATCACGGCAAGGAGTAAAACTACAAGCGCGCCAACTCCTATTAAAAGATATTGCCACCACTCCATTTTATTCGTTGTCCTCCTCTACTTTGTCAGAATTTTCCTCTACCGTATCAACTTTTTCGGGAGTTTCTTTCGCGTTGTAGGTAGTCTCGCCACTCTCTCCAAGCCAACCTTTTTTGTACATAAATCTCGACGCTACGATGGCTACGATTGCACCAACGGGAACCATAATTCCCACTGTTCCTGCGTTAAGAGCAGGAATTGCAATAAAGAGAATAAGCATTAAAACTACGGGAACGATTGCAATCTTCCAGTTTTTTGAAATGTAAACTACTCCGAGCGCGCCGAAAAGAGCAGGAAGAATATTCGCAAACGCAGGTTGAAGAACGGGCGCGGAAAGTATGGGAGTTAAGGGAACGATAAGAATAACGCCCACGCAAACGATAAGCGTAGTTACGATAGAAGAAACTGCCGTTGAAATGGTAGAAATAATATCGCCGTCTTCCGTTCCGCCTTTAACGTTCGCGCTTTCCATACAGTTAAGAGCGCAAGGCACTTTGAGGTTGGTGAGGTTACCCGTAACGAAACCAAGATACGAACTGCCCGGTCCAAGCATAGGAATATAGGTAAATACTTCGATAATACCTACCGTCCAAAAGATAGGCGCAACGGAGAGCGTGCCTTTGAGTACGCCCGACCACGAAGGCATAGTACCGAATATAAGTCCCATAACGAAGGGCGAAATAAAGATGAGCGCAGCCGCTATCCAGCCCCATAATTTACCATAAAAATGTACGCTTTCGCTATAAGTCATTTTTGCTTTCATAGTAGCACCTCCTTAGCCCATAAGTCCCGTAATGGGAATTGCAAGCGCCATACTCACTACCATACAGATAGGAAGGGCGTAGTCGTTGAGCCATTTCCAGTTAAGCAATTTCATAAGCGCGCCACAAATTACCATAAGTAACGCGGATATTAGCATTATTACTACGGGAATCCAACCACTCAAACCCGTCGTTACGTCGCAGAAGATAAAGCCAAGGAAGGCGCTTATCATACCCATAAAGAGCGCGGTTTGGAATATATCGCCCCACTTCTTGTCTTTTTGTTGGAATTTAATCATACCCGTATCCACTTTTTTGCAAAGCGCGGGAACGAGAATAATCCCCATAATAATACCGAGCATCATTACGGTTGCTACCGTTACGAATTGCTCTGCCGTTACCGTTTCACCAAGCGACGAGCCAACCGCTTTAAGCGCTGCATCCGCCGCGGTAGTTTCGTAAGTGAGCGAACCGATTACGCTTAAACGGAGCCAAGGAAGTGGCAAACCTAAACTAAACGAGAGCGTTATTACGCCGATAAAGATTGATATTGCAGGCGCAATAGTAAATAACGCTGATTTTTTTATCGTGCTCGAGATTATTTTTTTATCCATTCCCTTTTCTTTCGCTCTCTTGATTGCTCTAACCAAGAAGAATATAGACTGCGCCAAAACGAAGGCTATTATAATAGCCACAACGACGAACAGCCAAGGGGAGTTTACGTCAAATTCCATAAATTTTGCCTCCTGTGTTTTTTATCAAAAATCAATTATTTTTGCGATTAAAACTTAAAAAAAGGGCGCAGTCGTGCGCCCTTTAGTTTTATCTTGCTACGATGCTTGCAAGTTCGTACAAGTCTTTTCTAAATTTTCTTGGAAGAGAA
Source organism: Pumilibacteraceae bacterium (assembly GCA_045532295.1). Taxonomy (GTDB): domain Bacteria; phylum Bacillota; class Clostridia; order Christensenellales; family Pumilibacteraceae; genus UBA10677. The sequence continues at coordinate 14,858 of JAZSFP010000002.1, forward strand.
AGACCTTCGATAATGTCCATATCGAAGACTTCGTTATCCTTGATGCCGATAATACGGTTGCCGATACCCTTTTCAAGAAGTTGAACGGCGCGCGCACCAAAGCAAGTTCCAAGGTATCTATCTTGATGCGTTGGAGAACCACCGCGTTGGATATGACCGAGTACGGAAGACTTAATATCAAGGTTGGTTTTTTCTTTGAGCATTTTAGTAAGATCGTCAGCGTGACCAGCGCCCTCTGCTAAGATTACGATACCACTACGCTTTCCGCTTTTTCTAAACTCTTGGAGTTTTTCTACGATTTGCTCGTCGGAAAGTTTAACTTCAGGCACGATAATTACCTCTGCGCCACCGCCGATACCGGAGTAAAGAGCAAGGTCGCCACAATGTCTACCCATAACTTCAATTATAGAAATACGCTCGTGCGAGGACATAGTGTCGCGAATCTTGTCGATTGCGTCGAGTACCGTATTAGTTGCGGTGTCAAAACCAAGCGTATAGTCGGTATAAGCAAGATCGTTATCAATCGTACCGGGGATACCGATAGTGGGAAAACCTTTCTCACTTAAAACTTTCGCGCCACGGAAAGAGCCGTCGCCACCGATTACGATAAGCCCCTCAATCCCCTCCTCACGAAGATTACTGATGCCTTTCTCTTGTCCTTCAACGGTAGTAAATTCAGGGCATCTTGCGGTTCTTAAAATAGTACCGCCACGCTGTATAATATCGGATACGGAACGAAGGTTCATAGGGATAAATCTCTTTTCAAGCAAACCCGTATAACCTTTCTCAATGCCCACTACCTCCATACCTGCGCTAATCGCGTAACGAACTGCCGCGCGTATCGCAGCGTTCATACCGGGAGCATCTCCGCCACTTGTAAGTATACCTATTTTCTTCATAAAATTACCTCTCGTCTTCGTGTAGTATAATGTTTAATTCTATTCCTATATATTATAGCACGATATCCATTATTTTACAAACATTTTATTGTTAAAAATTAATGATTTTATATCATTTTTTAGCGTTATTCAGCAACTTTAACGTTGTTTTCGCCAAGAAGCCCACAAAGTTCAGTTACGAGCGTTGCGTTCACTCTCGTTCCTATTCCAAGCGGATACAACTTCCCGTCGTCGATATTTTTAACGAAGGTTTCGTCGTCGCCCGGGTACGCTAAAAGGATTTCGCCTATTCTATCGAGTATGCTCCCTTCGTTCTCAGTAAAGGATATGTAACAACAAATCTTCTTGCCTTTGCCTTTTTTGACGTTGTCCCAAGTCTCAATGCGGTCTACCGAAATAGTAACGCCCTCGTCTCTACGGCGAAGTCTTCCCGATACCGTTACCATTTTATCCTTTACGAATATGCTCTTATACTGAGAATATTTAAAGCCACCAAGCATAAGTTCAACCGTTCCGTAAAGATCTTCAAGTTTTCCTACGCCAAACTCTTTGCCCGATTTTTTGCTCACCTTTTTACTTGCCTCTACGAGCATACCGCCGATCGTAACGAACGCGTCGTCCTCAATTTCGTATACGGGTTCACCTAATTCGTTCTCGCCCGTAACGGTGGTGAGCATAGAAATATTGTGCTTATACTTTTTAAGGTGTTCTTTGTACTGGTCAAGGGGATGCCCCGTAAGATAAACGCCCGCTACCTCTTTTTCGTAAGCAAGTTTTTGTGATAATTCGTATTCCTTAATATCGGGATAGTCGAATTTATCGAACTCATCGGCAATTCCTGCCATTGCAAAGAAGGATATTTGTCCCGTCGTTGCTTGCATCCTATCGTGAGTTGCGCGGTCAACGATTTCCTCGTACGAAGCGATTAGTTGACTGCGTTTAAGTCCAAAACAGTCAAAAGTTCCTGCAAAAATAAGGCTTTGGAGTTGTTTTTTGTTGGGGATTTTGTCACCCATACGCTTTACGAAGTTGACAAAATCAGTAAAGTCTCCGCCTCTTTCACGCTCTTCAACTATGCTTTCAATAGCCTCGACACCTACGTTCTTGATTGCCGCCATACCGATACGCACTCCGCCGTCCTCTACTGAAAACTCTGCGTAACTGCGGTTGATTGAAGGAGGCTTAACCTCAAATCCTCTATCCTTAAGATAGCCAAGGTAGTTGGATATTTCCTCGATTGAGGTTATACGGTTATTAAGCACCGCCGTAATGAACTCAACGGTATAATAGCACTTTAGATACGCCGTTTGATAGGTTAAGTAGGTGTACGCTGCGGCGTGTGATTTATTGAACGCGTACGACGCGAAGGTGGACATATCGTCGTAAATCTTGTTCGCAACCTCTTTGCTTACGCCGTTTGCAACCGCGCCCTTGATGTTAACGCGGTCGTTGTGAAGACCGTTAAGGAAAATTTCGCGTTCCTTCTCCATTTTGTCGTGCTTTTTCTTACTCATCATACGGCGAACTTCGTCCGCTCTACCAAGCGAGTAGCCTGCGATATCTTGCACTATTCTCATAACCTGCTCTTGGTACACCATAATTCCGTAGGTTACCTTTAAGGTAGGCTCGAGTATTTCGTGGTCGTACACGACTTTATCGGGGTTATGTTTGTTTTCGATATAGATGGGTATCTTATCCATAGGACCGGGACGATAAAGTGATATTCCCGCTATGATTTCCTCGAGAGTGGTAGGTTGAAGTTTACGCATAAAGTCCTTCATACCTTCACTTTCAAGTTGGAATACCGCGTGCGTATCGCCCTCACTGATAAGTTTATAGGTGGGTTGATCGTCGTAACTCATTCCCGGAGCGTAAAAGTCGAGGTCGATGCCTCTGTTTTCCTTTACGTATTTAAGAGCCTTATGAATATCCGTTACGGTACGAAGTCCAAGGAAGTCCATTTTAAGAAGTCCAAGTTCTTCACACTCTATCATATTGAACTGAGTAGTTACTATTCCTTCGCCCGAACGCGCCATAGGAATATGGTTAGCAATGGGATTTCGACATATAATAACGCCGGCAGCGTGCATACCCGTCTGTCGTGGCATACCCTCGATTTCCATTGCTATATCGAGGATACGCTTTACCATATAGTCGTTTTCGTAAAGTTCCTTAAGTTCGGGTACGATAGGATTTTCGTCCGCTTTTTTGGGTTTTTCAAGACCGATAAGATGCCCGATATGGTTCTTGCCCATCATTTTGGGCATAAGTTTAGTAATTTTATCCGTTTCCGAGAAAGGCTGGTTAAATACTCTACCAACGTCTTTTATCGCCGCTTTTGCAGCCAAAGTTCCAAAAGTAACGATCTGCGAAACGTTATTAACACCGTACTTACCTACTACGTACTCAATCGTGCGTTCACGACCGTCTACGCAAAAGTCGATATCAAAGTCGGGGTTTGATACACGCTCGGGGTTAAGGAAACGCTCGAAAATGAGGTCGTACTTAATGGGGTCGATTTTCGTTATGCCGATAGCGTACGCTACGATACTACCTGCGCCACTACCTCTACCCGGGCCTACGGGAACGCCGTGCGTTTCAGACCAGTTGATGAAGTCCCAAACGATAAGGAAGTAATCGACGAAACCCATAGAACTTATTACGCCAAGTTCGTACTCTGCGCGCTCGCGAATAAGGTCGGTAATTTCGCTGTACTTTTTCGCTAAACCGTCAAAGCAAAGTTTACGCAAAAACTCGTAGGGAGTAGAGCCGTCCTCGGGCACGTACGCGGGCATTAAAGCCTCTTTTGAGAAGAAGTAAGGTTCACACTTGTCCGCTATTTCAAGGGTATTCGTTAACGCGTCGGGAAGGTTGGGGAAAAGTTCAAGCATTTCTTCCGCGCTTTTAAGATAGAACTCTTTAGTTGGGAAGTAACCGCCGTCGTCAAGGCTTTCTTGAGAGAGAGCGGGGTTGTCCTCCATTTCTTCGGGGGACATAGTGTTATGAAAAGATATGCACTGGAGTACCTTTTGTGCGAACGCGTCGCGCTTGTTAAGATAATGCACGTCGTTGGTTGCAACGAGTTTAACGCCGTGGCGACGAGCAATGTTCACGAGGTGGGGAAGAACTACCTTTTGGTCGCGGATATTGTGGTCCTGAATTTCGATATAGTAATCCTCGCCAAAGAGTTCTTTATATCTTTCAACTATTTGCTCCGCCTCGTCAAAACGGTTATGGAGTATTGCTTGGGGAAGTTCGCCTGCAAGACACGCCGAAAGACAAATTAAGCCTTCGGTATGACCTTTAAGGTGCTCAAAATCCGTTCTTGGTTTATAATATAGACCGTCAACGTAGGCGTCGGACACGAGGCGAATAAGGTTTTTATAGCCCGTCATATTCTTTGCAAGCAATACGATATGATTATACTTGGGCATTTTACCGTTCTCGGTCGTCTTTATATCCATATTTTCCGTCATATAAAGTTCGCAGCCGATAATAGGTTTAACTTTGAAGGGGCGTTTTTCAGCAATAAAGCGGAAGGGGTCTTCGTCGCCTGCCGTATGGCGAATTGCCGCTTTGACGAATTCAAGCGCGCCGTACATATTGCCGTGATCGGTTATTGCAACCGCAGGCATACCAAGTTCTTCACAACGCTTAAAAAGTTTAGATATTCTCGTTGCGCCATCGAGTAGGCTGTACTCGGTATGAACGTGAAGATGAACGAATTTTTCCATTTACCTACTCTCCTTTTCGCGAATTTCTTGGGCGATTTTGCCCAGTTTGTTTAGTCTGTTTTTAAGCGTGCTTTTGCTAATATTCAGTAGTTCCGCAAGAAACGAAAAACTGTCGTCGGGGTTTTCCAGTCTTGCGTTTGCAACCGCTTGAAGTTTCTCGTCAAGCGAAACAAGTCCTATCGTTTTGTCAATAAGCGTTATATCATCTACTTGACGAACGGAGGCGTTGACCGTTTTTTCAATGTTTGCAAGTTCGCAGTTGTTACGACGGTTAGCGTTACGACGAACTTGACGAATAATCGCCTCAGAGTTAAGGCTCAATACCGCCTCGCTCGCGCCCATAAGCGCAAGGGCGTCGCTAACTCCGTCGCCGTCCTTTATGTAAACTACCGTCTTGTCCTTTCTTTCCGTCGTTTTGCTTTCAATAGAAAAACGGCTCAACAGCGAAGTAATACCTTCCGCCATTAAGGGATTATTGAGCGCGAACTCAAGGTGATATCCGCTCTTAAGCGACATACTTCCACTGCCTAAGAACGCACCGCGAAGATAGTTTACCGCGCAATGCTCTTCCTTTACGAGCGAAGGGAGTACGCCTCGCTCAACCTCTATTCCGCTATCCGTTTTTTTGAAAATACCCAGCCAAAGAAGTACGGCGGTAAGTTCGCCCGTTACCGTTACTTCTCCGCCCTTTTCGTTGATTTGAGCGTGAAAGCCAAACAGTTCGTCAATAAGGACTATTACTCTTTGCGTAAGTTCTTCGCTTGCGCATTGAATAACGATTTTCATACCATCTTTTGAAAAATTGAGAGTTCCGCAAGTGTGAACGAGCGCGGACAAAAAGGCGCGCTTACAGCAATCCATACTGAAAGACAGCGCCGTTATTTCTTTCTTTGCAATTTCAGAATATCCGTTCACTCTAATCCCTCTTCCTTAATCATTTAGTATCAAAATTAATGATACGGTTTACTTTTTCTCGTCGTATAAGCCCTTTTTAATACGGCTACGGAAACGGGGAAGTTTTTCCCAGTTCGCGATAAGTTCCATAGGAATATGGAGACGATTCACAACTTCCATAGGCACGGAAAAATCGCCTATTCGCTTAACCGAGTGGGCGTCGGAGTCGCATATAAAGTTTACGCCCTCTTCCACCATTTTCTCGATATCCTTGTCCTCTATTGATACGCGTTTGCCATTAAGTTCAACGAAAGTGCCGTAGTGCTTGCACGCGCGCGCAACCTCTACCGCATCAGCCTTAATGCCAAGGTTAATGTGGGATACGATATCAATATCGTAGTTTTCTAAAAGTTTAACGTAAGCGTCAGTATTACGCTTTATGAGTTTTGCCGAACTTTTGGTGGTGCTACCCAAGAAAAAGTTGGGCAAGAAGAATTTAGTTATATCCGAAAGGGTATCGGGAATTACGAATTTATGATATCCGCATACGATTAAGTCAAGTTGCGGAATATCGTCGGGAAGTATGTCCGCCGTACCGTTGCGAGAATTAAGGTTGGTTTCAAGCCCAAGGTATACGGTGATTTGGGGGTACTTTTTCTTGACGTACTCGGTGTCCTCGCGCATAGTCTTCCAGTCCATATGGCGCACGTTATACATCATATGACGAAAACCGTGGTCGGTTATCGCCACTTCTTTAAGTCCAAGTTCTACGGCGCGCTTTACGTTAGCCTCAATCGTGCCTTTGCCGTGAGAATAGACGGTATGAGTATGATAGTCACCCCAAAATGCCATTAAAAATCTCCAATCAATTTAATTTCTCTTTCAAGTTTAATTCCAAACTTTTCGTAAACTTCACGCTCGACTATCAAGATGAGTTTGTAAATATCCTCGCTCGTTGCATAGCCGTCGTTGATTATAAAGTTAGCGTGTTTTTCGCTTATCTTCGCTCCGCCCACTCTTCTTCCTTTGAGTGAGGCTCGCTCGATATAAAACCCCGCGCTCGTTGTGCCTACTCGCTTAAAAACACTTCCTGCGCTCTTGCCAAGCGGTTGACTTTCAAGTCTTTTTTCTTTATAACGCGTCATCAACTTTAATATTTCGTCGGGGCTTGCTTTCTTTAGTTTTAGCCTTACGCTCGTTATAAATCCGTCGATTTTGCTCGCGCGGTAGGAAAATCCGCATTGCGCTTTAGGTAAAATGAAAAACTTACCCTCGCTAAAATACTCTACGCTCTCAATTAAATCCTTAATTTCCACACCGAACGCGCCTGCGTTCATTACCGTCGCTCCGCCTACGCTCCCCGGTATGCCACAAAGAGCCTCCAGTCCGCTTAAGCCTTCGCTTTGACAGTGTTTTGCAAGGAAAGGCAGAGTTTCTCCACTGCTTACGATTACGCTATCACCCTCGCGCTTTATTCCGCGAGTTCGGTTTATAACGACCGTTTGAGAAATTCCACCGTCGGATACGAGAAGGTTCGTTCCCCTGCCGATAAATACGGGCGATGCTATATTTAGCAATTCCTCTTTCTTTTCAAGAAAGATTACGGGGGCTTTTCCGCCCGTGCCAAAAGAAGTAAAATTAGAAAGCGCGATATTTCCCTTCATATATTGTACCTTATTTTGATAAATTTTTCAAGCATTTTTACGCTCTTTATATAATATATGATTTTTTTCTTTTCTAAGCCTCTTCTGAAAATTAAAATGCCCACCATAAGATGAGCATAAAAATTATTATATTTAACATAACATACTTGCCGATATCGCTATTGCAAAACATAATAATAAAACAAGTACACTTACATTTTGTGATGATTTATTTTCTTCCTTAAAACTTAAAAAGAAATGCACTATCGAAGTAACGAACGAAATCCAACCTAATGCACACGACCACCTTGATGAATAATATCCCCAAAAGTAATAAACATAGGTACCCCATTTAGATTCACTTATACTGAAATCAACATCATCAATAGATAAAAAGATTAAAATTATCGATATACACAAAAGAATCATAGATAAATACAAGAAAATACCAAACACTTTTTTCCTTGTAGTAATTTCTGAATTACCTATCGTTACGTCTACACTTTTAGTTAAAGAATCTTTCTCCTTCTTGACCTTTCTTTCGTTATCATCAACAAGTGATTTAACTTTTGTCGATTTAATATAACAACCACAATTAGGACAAATAATCGATTCGTCTACTAATTCCTTTCCGCAATGAACACAATACATTTTATCTCCTATTCTTATCACAAAGCAATATGATTCCTGCTATCATATTTACAAATAAAAGCGTACACACACTAAAACCCGTACCTGGCGCTTCGCCCTTCTTTGCACAATTAAATAAGTGAATAGTCATAGGAATACACCAAATCAACGGAATAAAATAACTTGTTATACTTGCAATACAACTTATAATCATAAAGATTTTCGCTGCAGTATAAGTACTTGGCGTCTTTTCCTCTTTCTCAACTATCACTTCTAAATTTTCGGTAGGTGTACCACAACTTGGGCATACGACCGCTTCGTCTAAAAGTTCCTTTCCACAATGACTACAAAACATTAATATTTTTCCTCCTAAAGTAAATAATACTAATATTATAAGGCACAATGTGCCTTTTGTCAAGCAAAAATTGCACAATGTGCTATATTATTAGTATGATTACGATTGAAGAAATTCAAAAACGCCTTAGAGAGGCTATACAATACGGTAATATTACGCAAAAGGAACTTGCAGAAAAACTTGGGATAAATCCGTCTACCGTGAGTAAGTATATGCGACTTGACAAATATCCTTCGCTTGATACTTTTGCAAACATTTGTCAAATTTTGGATATATCGGCTGACGATATTTTGGGACTTAAGTAAAATACTCGACCATTTCTCTATTTTTCGACGTAGAAAAACCCCGTCTTTTTTTGACGGGGTTTTATGTTTTGTCATTAAAAAAGCAATACGTATTACGATTTATGGTACAATTTTTTGGTTTGGTACTTTGCGTCGGTCGTAAGGTTGATACCAAGTTTTTTGAGGACGTTGACGTCGACTTGGCTTAAAATTACAGTGGAGTGCATTTCGCAACCTTTGAGTTTATGAAGTTGTTGCATAGCAAGCATAGCGGTTGGGCTCGTTACCGCGCAGATTGAGAGCGCAATAAGTATTTCGTCCGTATGAAGACGGGGGTTGCCGTTACCGAGGTTTTTGGTCTTTAACTTTTGGATAGGCTCTATTACCGCGGGGGAAAGAAGAAGAACATCGTCTCTAATTCCTGCAAACGCTTTTAAGGTATTAAGAAGAAGAGCGGAACTTGCGCCAAGAAGAGACGAAGTTTTACCGGTAATAATAGTTCCGTCGGGCATTTCGAGAGCGGCTGCAGGCGCGCCCGTCTCCTCTGCTTTGGCTTGCGCGGCTGCGATAGTAGGACGGAAAGAAACGTCGAGACCTGCTTGTTTCATAATGAGTTTATTCTTTGACGCGGTAGCCTCGCTAACCTTGTCTTGAAGAAGATCGCAAAGCGACTGGCAATAGCGACGAATAATTTCGCGGTTTGCCGCGTCCTTTACCGCCTCGTCGTCAAAGATGCAGTTTCCTACCATATTAACGCCCATATCGGTGGGGGATTTATAGGGGCTTTCGCCGTAAATCTTCTCGAAAATATTATTAAGAACGGGGAATATTTCCACGTCGCGATTATAGTTTACGGTCGTTACGCCGTACGCTTCGAGGTGGAAGGGGTCAATCATATTGACGTCGTTAAGGTCGGCGGTTGCAGCCTCGTATGCGAGGTTTACGGGGTGCTTGAGGGGTAAGTTCCAAATGGGGAAGGTCTCAAACTTTGCGTACCCTGCTTTAATTCCGCGCTTATGGTCGTGGTAAAGTTGGCTAAGACAGGTCGCCATTTTACCACTACCTGGACCGGGCGCAGTTACTACCACGAGTCCACGCTCCGTTTCAATATAGTCGTTACAGCCGTAACCCTCGTCACTGACGATATGCGCTACGTCGTAGGGATAGCCTTCGATGGGGTAATGACGGTAAGCCTTAACGCCAAGTTGATGAAGTTTAGCCTCAAACTGACGAGCCTTAGTCTGTTCGCGATACTGGGTAAGCACTACGCTACCCACGTATAAGTCTACGCTACGGAAAGCGTCGATAAGACGCAAAATTTCGAGGTCGTAAGTAATACCGAGGTCGCCACGAACCTTATTCTTTTCAAGCGCGTCGGAACTTACTACGATAACGATTTCCGCTTGCTCGCGAAGGTTAAGGAGCATTTTAAGTTTACTATCAGGCTGAAAACCGGGGAGTACGCGCGCCGCGTGATAATCGTCGAAAAGTTTTCCGCCAAATTCGAGGTAGAGTTTGCCCCCGAACTTACTAATTCTTTCGCGGATATGCTCCGATTGCATCTGAAGATATTTATCGTTGTCAAATCCTTGTTTAATCATTGGTTTGCGCCTCCATAAAACTACCCTTTTATTGTATCACATCAAGAACAAAAAGGCAACCTTTTACGACGATATTATTTCTTTTTCTTTGGTTTTTTACCGTAGGGATTTTTTGGAAGCGTTATTCTATCCTTTCCTTTGCGCGCCGATCCGTGTACTCGCTGGGGAGGGCGGATAAGACATTTTTCGCCCGTTCCGATAAGGTCAAGCCTGCCCGCTTTTTGCAAAGCCTCGTAGCAAAGGTCGTAATTTTTGGGATTACGATACTGAATAAGCGCGCGTTGCATTGCTTTTTCGTGGGGCGAACGCACTACTGATATGGGCTGAAAATTGCGAGGATCGATACCCGTATAGTACATACAAGTGGACACCGTTGAGGGCGTGGGATAGAAGTCTTGCACTTGCTCGGGCGTTAGGTTATTATCACGAAGGTATTCGGCAAGTTCAACCGCCTCCCAAAGTCCTGAGCCCGGGTGCGAACTCATAAGATAGGGAACGAGGTACTGTTCTTTGCCCACTTCTTTCGTTATTCTATAAAACTTTTTGGAAAATGCCTTAAAAACTGCGTTTTGAGGCTTGCCCATTGCTTGCAATACTTTATCTGATATATGCTCGGGCGCAACCTTGAGTTGTCCTGAAACGTGATGTTTTACTAACTCACGGAAAAAAGTATCGTCGCTATCCGCCATAAGATAGTCAAAGCGTATTCCACTTCTAACGAACACTTTCTTTACGCCTTGGAGAGCGCGCAGTTTTTTAAGAAGTTCGGCATAGTCCTTATGGTTTACTTCGAGGTTTTTGCAAGGGCTTGGAAAAAGACATTGCTTGTTTTTACAAACTCCGCACTCAATTTGCTTTTTGCAAGCAGGCGCTCTAAAGTTTGCCGTTGGTCCGCCCACGTCGTGAATATAGCCCTTAAAGTCAGGGTCTTTTATGAGGATTTCCGCCTCGCGAATTATACTTTCGTGGGAACGCGCTTGAATTCTTCTGCCTTGATGAAAGGTAAGAGCGCAGAACGAGCAACCGCCAAAGCAACCGCGCGACGAACATAGTGAAAACTTAATCTCACTAAAGGCAGGCACTCCACCCATTTTATCGTAAGAAGGGTGCCAACGGCGAGTATAGGGAAGGTCGTAAATCCCGTCCATCTCTTCGGTCGTAAGCGGAAGGGCGGGCGGATTTACCACGACGAAGGTATCGTCGTACTTTTCCACTAACGCTTTACCCGTTATAGCGTCCGTATTATCGCATTGTATTTTAAATGATTTTGCATACTCTCTCTTGTCTTTTTTAAGGTCGGAAAAGGTTGGGAGCATAATATGTTCGCCAAGCGCGTCCAAAGTTTTGGTCTTAAAAACAGTACCACGTATGAAAGAAATCGTGTCAACGCTAAGTCCGCTATCGAGCGCGTCGGCTATTTCGACGATACTTTTTTCGCCCATTCCGTAGGATATTAAATCCGCTTGACTATCGAGCAAAATCGAGCGTTTTAGACTGTCCGACCAGTAGTCGTAATGCGCAAGACGGCGAAGAGAAGGCTCTATTCCTCCTGCAATAATTGTGGCGTTTTTTACCACCGAACGAATATAATTACAATAAACTATCGTGGCGTAGTCGGGGCGTTTACCCATAACTCCGCCCGGCGTATACGCGTCCGTTTCTCTGCGCTTTTTTGCAACGGAATAGTGGTTTACCATACTATCCATATTACCTGCGCTTACTAAGTACGCAAGACGAGGTTTGCCCATAACTAAGATATCGTTAGGGTTTTTCCAGTCGGGTTGGGATATGATGCCCACTTTATATCCGTGGCTCAAAAGTACTCTTGAAATTATGGCAGGACCGAACGAGGGGTGGTCTACGTACGCGTCGCCTATGACGTACACGAAGTCAAGACTATCCCAGCCCCACTCCTGCATTTCTGTTCTATTCGTTGGGAGTAGCATTTTCATTTTCCTCCGTTGCGAATTTTATCCACCGTCCGCTCTTTTCTCTTAGAGCAAAGACGATTACTTTAATTACTTCTGCAATATTCGACACGAGGTAGACAACATAAATTGATGCGTTAAACACCATACCCGTTACCATTACGAGCGGAACGCCGATTAGCCAAAGAATAAGCGTTTCACTTATCATACAGAAAGTAGTATCTCCTGCGCTACGGAGAACGCCTATTACGTAGGTAAAGCCAAGCGTTCTTATAATTGCCGTTAAAGCGTACAAGAAAATGAGGTTTTTAGACATTTCGTGCGTTTGCGCGGTTGCGTTAGTGAACACGAAGGGTACTACGAAAGCGGAAAGTACTGTAAAAACCGTTACTACACCGCCTGCAATGAGCGAGAATTTAATAGCCTCTTTTGCAAACTTGGATATAGTTTCTTTGTCTGACGAGCCTACGATGTTGCCCATAACTACGCCCACTGCGCTACCCGAGCCTATCATTACTACGCTTACGATTTTATCAAGCGATTGCGCTATATTGACTGAGGCAAGAACGACGGTGCTGTTTTCAAGTTTGTCGTATACGAAAAGATAGACCGTGGTACAAAGCACCCAAAAGATTTCGTTGCAAAGTATGGGGAAGAACATTGCAAAGAATTTCTTCATAAACTTGCCGTCGAAGGTAAACATTTCCTTTAACTTGCCTATTATCGGCTGACGAGTGAATATTGCCATTAAAAGCATTGCTACGCACTCTACTGCGCGCGAGACGATCGTACCGTACGCCGCGCCTAAAAATCCTATACCGTTTACGCCAAAAAGTCCGAACATAAAAGAGTAGTTTAGGAAGAAGTTAAGCGCTACCGCGCCTATATTGATTACGAGCGCGCCTTTAAGGCTTTTTACTGCTCTAAGCATAAACACCGTGCCTACCGATAATCCCATAGGAATAAAGGAGAAACTTACTAAACGCAAGAATTCTTCCGCTAAAACTCGGTAGTTTTCGTCGGGATTAAAAAGTCCGATGACCGTTTGAGGAAAGAGCGCGCAAAGGACGGTAAAGATTACCGATACGATCAAAATAAGCGAATAGGTAGTACCTGCGCGGTTTTTAATTAAGTGACGGCTATCTTCCCTTTCGGTGTACTGGGCAATGAAAATATTAGTAGTGTTTGCGATTGCGAATACTACGATTTGGAAAATAAAGACGATTTGGTTTGCAAGAAGTACTGCGCTTAACCCCTTATCCGCCATACCGCCGTCCAGCCAGCCCACCATCATTTGGTCGAAAACATTTAAAAGCGCCGTCAAAAGATTTTGCAGCGCTATGGGAATTGCTAATAGTATTACGTTTTTGTAGAATTGCTTTTTCGTCATAATTTTCTTCAGTTAGTCTATTTGAGCGTTCAGTTTAGCAGTTTGGTCGGCAATGCGGAGAGCCTCGAGCATTTCGTCAAGGTCACCGTTCATAAATGCGTCAAGAGAATAAAGCGTAAGTCCGATACGGTGGTCGGTTACTCGGCTTTGAGGATAGTTGTAGGTGCGAATTCGCTCACTTCTATCGCCCGAGCCTACCTGCGCTTTTCTGCTTTCAGAGTACTCTTTGTTGGCGTCCTCTTGCATTTTATCGAATAGTTTACTCTTAAGTACCTTCATAGCCTTTTCTCTGTTCTTAATCTGGCTACGCTCGTCCTGACATTGAACGACGATACCCGTGGGAAGATGGGTAATTCTTATCGCGGACTCGGTCTTATTTACGTGCTGACCGCCCGCTCCACCACTGCGGTAGGTATCAATTTTTAAATCACGTTCGTTAATTTCTACGACAACGTCCTCTACTTCGGGAAGAACCGCTACCGTTACTGCAGAGGTGTGAATACGACCTTGAGTTTCAGTATCGGGTACGCGTTGAACGCGATGAACGCCACTTTCAAACTTGAGTTTAGAGAACAAACTTTCGCCCGTAAGAGAGAACACTACTTCCTTTACTCCGCCAAGTTCGGTTTCGTTTATATCAATATCCTCAATCTTCCAACGGTTTTTCTCGGCGTACATTTTGTACATACGCATAAGGTTAGCCGCAAAAAGCGCCGCCTCTTCTCCGCCTACGCCTGCTCTAATTTCCACGATAACGTTCTTATCGTCGTTGGGGTCTACGGGAAGAAGAAGTATTTTGAGTTCGTTTTCAAGAGAGGCGAGTTCTTCCTTCTTTACGGGAAGTTCTTCCTCGGCTAACTCTTTAAGTTCCTTATCTTCCTCAATTTCAATCATCTCAATAAGGTCGGCGATTTCTTTCTTCGTACTTTCGTAACGCTTAAAAGCGTCTACTACCGGCTCAAGTTGAGAATGCTCTTTAACGAGTTTAGTCCACTCCTTATTGTCAGCAATGATTGCAGGGTCGGAAATTGCTTTCGTGAGTTCTTCATACTTTGCGCTTATAGATTGTAATTTTTCAATATTCATAGTTCTACCTTTTCGTTGCAATAATAAGTCGGTCGTTTCCGCCGTAATCCTTCTTTACTTCAATATCTTTAAAACTTTCTTTCAAAAGTTCGCTCACCTCTTCCGCTTGGTCGTAGCCTATTTCAAGGAAAAGTTTACCCCTTTCCGTTAAATGCATAGGCGCGTCCTTCGCTATTCTACAGTAGAGGTCAAGTCCGTCCTCTCCACCGTCAAGCGCCACGCGGGGCTGAGCGGTAACTTCTCTATTAAGCGTTTCAATAACCGCCGTCTTTATATAAGGGGGATTAGACACGATAATATCAAACTCGCCCTCAATATTTTCAAAACAGTCGCTCTTAACCACCGTTGCTTGCCCTTCGAGGTTTTTATTTGCAACTACTAACGCATCGTCCGAAAGGTCAGACGCCGTAACGCTCGCGCTCGTGTTCTTCTTTACTGCAAGCGCAATACATCCGCTACCCGTCATTAAGTCTAAAACCGTGGGGTTATTTAGCGTTTTTGCGTATTTAATAACCTCGTCCGCAACGAACTCGGTGTCAATACGGGGAATAAGGACACTTTCGTTTACCTCAACTCTTATTCCGTAAAACTCGGAAAAGCCGATAATATAGTCAAGGGGAATTCCGCTTTCGCGTTTTCTTAAAAGTTCAGTTACCTTGCGGTACTGTGCGAGCGTAGTCTTTTCTACGCTACTGAGCGCGCCTCTCTTTATATCGAGCGCAGAGCAAATAAGCCAGTCGGTTTCCGCCTCTTCTTCTACGCCTGCTTTTTGAAGTCTATTTCTGACTAAACTTTTTAATTCGCTCATAGTAAATTCGCCGAACGCGTGTGGCTCAATTTCAGGGTTAGCATCCATTTCAAGAACGAGGTTGAACGCCACGATCGCCACTTCAGCCATATCCTTTTCGGGAGGATAGGTGGTAAGGCGCTGGAGAGCAAGCCCAGGCGCGCGGAAAATATTTACGAACGCGTTATCGGGAAGTATTGCTAAAAAGCGAAGAAGTTCGTAGGAAAGCCCTGCCACTAAGGGAAGGAGCAAAAGTCGTATGCCCATTCTTTCCAAAGCGCCGATATCTGCCCATCCGATTGCGCTCAATACCCAAGTTACGAGCGAAAAGACGAGAATTGATACGAGCATTACGAAGAAAAGAAAGGTAGTTCCGCAACGATTATGTCTCGTCGAGCAAGATTGAACGTTATCGGGAGTAAGGGGTAAACCTTTTTCGTAACAGTTAATCGTTCTGTGTTCTGCGCCGTGGTACATAAAGGTTCTGCGAATATCATTTAGCCTTGACACGAGAACGAGGTACAAAATAAAAATGAGTATTCTCATTCCGCCTTCTACGAGCGAGTACCAAAGCACGCCAAGCCCCTCGGTTTTGGGAAAGATCAGCGAGGCAATAAACGAGGGAAGTAAAATAAAAAGTCCTATCGCTAAAGCCACTCCTAAAATCGCAGAAAAGACGTAAGCGCCTTTTGATGGGGTATCTTCTTCGGGATAAATTACTTCTGAGGATTTTAATAGCGTTTCCGTTCCGCTTATAAGCGAACTTACGAAGGCAACGCAACCACGCAAAATAGGCACGCGCGCATACCAACGCTTGCCTTTTAGTCGACGAGTTTCGGTAAGAATATCGCCGTCCTCAGTGCGAACAGCCATAGCCATTGAAGTTGCGCCACGCATCATAACGCCTTCCATAAGCGCTTGTCCGCCTATCATCGTAGTTCTTTCTTTTTTCTCTTTCAATTTAGTAAGCCTCGTTTTTTATTCCCGTTAGTTTCCAAAAATTTAAAAATAAGACCATACAGTTATGTACGGTCTTACTCTTTCGTATAGTTTTATGCTACTTTCCGTAACGACGATTGAATTTGTCGATACGTCCGCCAGTCTCTACCTGCTTTTGCTTGCCGGTATAGAAGGGATGGCACTTGGAGCAAACGTCAAGTTTAAGAACGTCGCCTTTCTTGGTGCTACCAGTAACGAAAGTCGCGCCACAAGCGCAAACTGCCGTAACTTCGTGATAATCGGGATGTATATCTTTCTTCATTTCTATATCTCCTCTAAATTACTTGCATTGACTATTATACTCTTTTCCAAAAGTTTTGTCAATCGTTTTCAAGCGTTTTTGTACTTTTAAATGTTGTTTTTTCAGTTTTTATAAATCATATTGCGGATGTCTTCCACTTTTTGACGAATACGCTCGTCCGTTTCTAACATTTTAATTACTTTGTCCTTAGAGTGCATAATCGTCGTGTGGTCGCGTCCACCCATAATCGCTCCGATTGCAGTAAGAGGAAGGGGCAAAAGTTCTGCTATAAGATAGGTGCAAACCATACGGGGCTCTACGATTTCCTTATTTCTCTTCTTGCCAAGTAATTCTTCTTTACTTACGCCGGGGTATAATTTAAGGGTTGCGTCGATTATATCCTCAGCGCCTATTGCCTCTTCAGTAGGCTTTACGTAGTCCTTAAACGCCTCGGAGGCAAGTTCGATAGTAATAGGTTTATCGTAAAGTTTAGAGAGAAGTATTACCTTATTAAGTAAACTTTCCATCTCACGAATATTGCTTTCGATATGCTGAGCCATATATTCAAGTACTTCCGCAGGTACGAGGTATTTTTGCATTTGCGCTTTCTTTTGAAGAATTGCTATTCTCGTTTCAAGGTCGGGGAAGGACACGTCTGCTATCATACCCCACTCAAATCGCGTTCTAAGTCGCTCGGTAAGGTCGGGAATTTCTTTCGGCGGACGATCGGAGGCAAGGATTATTTGTTTGCCCATATTGTGAAGCGCGTCGAAGGTATGGAACATTTCCGTTTGCGTGCTTTCCTTCTTGGATATAAACTGGATATCGTCAATCATCAAAACGTCGCAACTTCGATACTTTTCACGGAAATCCACGGGATCGTCGCCCTTTCCACGAATAGACGCAATAAGTTCGTTAAAGAACTTTTCGCTACTTACGTAGAGGACTTTAAGGTGGCGGTTGTGCTTTCTAATATAGTTTCCGATTGCGTGCATTATGTGGGTTTTTCCAAGCCCAGAACCACCATAGATAAACAGCGGATTGCAACTGCTGTCACCCGGGTTTTCTGCCACCGCGCGCGCTGCGGCTACCGCAAAGCGGTTGCACTCGCCTACGACGAAGTTATCGAAGGTGTAGCGAGGGTTCATAAGCATTGCGTCCATCTTCGGCGTTGGGGGAGGAGCGGTTTTTTCCTCTTCTTCCTCCTCCTTTTCCATAGCGTAAGGAGAACGAATTTCTTCAAGTTCCGCGGGGATATACATAGTTATATCCGTCAAAAGCGGATAGGTTTCGTTGAGAATTCTTACGATGAGCGGACGGAACGAATTGTTGATTTTTTCCCTGCAAGTTTCGGTGGGAACGAGCAAAATCAACCTATCGTCTTCAACGCCGACGGGCTCGATGGTGCTTATCCAAAGGTCAAAAGCAATCGTATTGATTTCAGGCTCGATTTTTGGCAACATTTCCTGCCAAGTTTCTTTTGCTAAATTCATATCTCTACTCCGTTTTATTTTTCTCATACTCAGCGTAAACGAGCGATTTGGGGATTTTTCTATCCGACGCAACCGCTTTCAACGCCTCTTTTTTATCCATACCTTGAGCAATATACCTGTCTATATGCTCTACAATCGACAGTTCGTTTAGCGCGCTTTCCTTTTCCTTTGCGCCCTCAACGACGATAACGAACTCACCCTTAAGGGTAAATTCGGGAAAATCGCCAAGTTTTCCGCGAATAACCTCTTCGTACATTTTGCTTATTTCTCTAACGACTGCTGTTTCTCTATCACCAAGTCTTTCGTAGAGAAAATCGAGGTTTTTGCGAATATCGTGAGGGGGCGAATAGAACACGAGCGTCGTAGTTAAGTCCTTGAACTTATCTAAGTACCGTTCTCTATCCTTCTTTTTCTCAGGCAAAAATCCAAGCATAGTAAAGGCAGAGGCGTCAAGCCCCGACAAAACCACTGCGTTTACGAGCGCGCACGGACCGCTTACGACCGTATAATCAAGTCCGTTCCTTATCAGTTCGTCAACGAGGATTTTTCCGGGATCTGATATTATCGGCATACCAGCGTCGGATACGAGCGCGAGGTTTTCGCCGTTTTTCAGTCGTTCGATTACGTATCCTACTTTTTCGCGTTCAGTGAACTTTTGGTAAGAAACGAGAGGTTTTTGTATTCCGTAATGCGCCAAAAGAACACTTGAACGACGAGTGTCCTCACAAAGCACGGCGTCAACGCTCTTTAGCGTTTCCACGGCGCGATAGGTAATTTCGCCCAAGTTTCCTATGGGCGTGGCGACTATATACAGCATAATTTCTCCGTTTTACACACAAGTGTCTACTATTCTTTGGGGCAACACGATTAACCCCTCCTTCGCCCCATAGGTGCATTTAAGCATAAATAGGTGGGGGTTTTTCCCTTCTGCCGGGATTAAAATTTGTAGAGTTTTAGGCTCAAGCGAGTGATTTTTACACTCGTTAATGACTTCCGCCATACGCTCGCATTGATGAACGATATAGAAGTTTCCGCCCGTCGAAAGTAGGCTTTTCGCAGTCTCAACCACTTCTCTAAGCGTTACCGTTATTTCGTGTCGAGCAAGCGCTACCGTCTCCGTCATTTGTTTTTGTCCGCTACCCGATCTTCTATAAGGTGGATTGCACACGACTATCGTTGCGCTACCTTTAGGAATATACTTCGTTATCTCTTGCATCGGAGCGTTGATTATATCGGCGTTAGAAAGAGAATTGAGAGCAATACTGCGAGAGGACATTTCCGCCATTTCGGACTGAATTTCCACACCCGTACAGCGAATTTTCTTCTTTCCTGCAAGCAAAATGGTTATTATTCCCGTTCCACTTCCAAGGTCTACGGCACGATCCTTAACGCCCCCACTTACGAAGTTTGCAAGTTCAACTGCGTCGCACCCAAAACAAAACGCTTGCGGATTTTGGATAATTTTAAGCCCGTTTACGAGCAAATCGTCCACTCTTTCGTGAGGCTTAATTTCTACTTCCATTAGATTATTTCGTAGATAGCGTCGAGGTTACGGTATCTTTGGTCATCGTCAAGACCGTAGCCGATGATGTACGCAGGACGCTCGAGCGTGAAGGCAATATAGTCCACCTTTACGTCAACCTTGCGCGCCATAGGTTTATCAAGGAGGCAAGCAATCTTAACGTCGAGAGCCTCTTTACCCTTGAAGTATTCGTGCAAGTAGTTTACGGTATTACCACTGTCAACGATGTCTTCAACGACGAGAACGTGCTTGTCCTTAACTGATTCGCGCATATCTTGAATAAGTTTAATTCTGCCCGTAGTTTGCATTCCGCCTACTTCCATTGCCGTTTCGTAACTCTGAAGGGTAACGAAGTCGCAAACGACTTTATCCGAATCAATGCGCTTGATAAGGTCTGCAAAGAAAATTACTGCGCCACGAAGTACGCATACGCATACGATAGGCTTGTCATCTTTGTAAAACGAAGTGATTTCTTTGCCAAGTTCGTCTAATCTCTCTTGGATTTGTTCGTGGCTAAACACTACTCTACAATTGGGTAAATTCATTTCTCTAATCCTCCGTATATCTCATTTTGATAATGTTTTTCGTTTTGTCGTCTATCTTTATCTCGTCGGCAATCTCTACTCCAAAAATGCACAAAATTTTACTACCGTTACATAAAAGTGGTAACTTTTCACGCTCTCGTTTGGGAATTTTTTTGTCGATTAAATACTCTTTTAGTTTCTTTTCGTGAGCGCCGTAAGGTCGGAAAATGTCGCCCTCGCGCCTCGTACGAATTATTGCAGAGTCGGGAATTTTATCGAGGTCTGCGCAAAGATATCCCTCTTCTCGCTTATCAGTGTAATACGCCTCGATATACCCCTCTAAAAAGGGTGTTAATCCCACCGCAAAGACTTCCTCTTCCTCACATTTTTGAGGCTTTTCGCCTATATAAAGAGTAATTCTATCGTACTCTTTTACGGCGTGAAGGTCGCCGACTAAATCAATGCTCGAGCCGTTTTGAGCGGTCTTAAGGTCAATTATAAGTCGGGCGTGCTTACTTTCAAAATCAGTAATGCGATTAAGCGTTTTTACTGCTTTTTGAAGGTATCTAACGATAAGCGCCGTGTGAAGAGAAAAGATTGAAAGGTCGAGCCTTACTTCGTTTTCGTCGTAACGCATTAGCGAGGGGTCAATGCACGAATTGATAAAATCGTCGTCTCTTTTAGCGTTTTCGCTAACCGTAATAACGGCGGAAGAAAGGTTATAGCGTTCTTCGATCTTGGGAATTACTTCGTGGCGGATAAAGTTGCGAGTATACGCGGTATCGTCGTTGGTCTCGTCCTTACAATAGGGGATATTCCGCTTTTGCAAATACTCTAATATCTCGCTCTTCGGCGTTTTGATTAGGGGATGAAGAAAACGACCGTCAAGTTCGGTTTGACCGATAAGTCCGTTTATTCCCGTGCCTCTAAAAAGGTGCATTAGCACGCTCTCTACCTTGTCGTCAAGATGATGCGCAGTTGCAATATAGTCCACTTCGCCCTCTCTTAGAATTTCGTTAAAGAGCGCTCTTCTATAAAGCCGAGCCTCAGTCTCTTCGCTCCTGCCACTCTGACGACAAAGGGCGGGAATATCTACCGATTTTGCAATCAGTTTAACTCCTTCTCTATCGCAAAGGGAGGCAACGAACTCACTATCCCGTTTTGAACTTTCACCACGAATACCGTGCTCAACGTTAACGGCTACAATTCTATCTTTTCCTATCGTTTCAAGCAAAAGATAAAAAAGGCAAACCGAGTCTGCGCCACCAGATAAGGCAACGCCCACCCTTTCCGCCTCGCCTACCGTTTTATTGATAATGTCAAGCGCGTTATTCACCTTTTAATTATATCAAATGCCGTGCGTTTAGTCAAGAAAATTGTGGATAACTTTTCCTTTTCACATAAAAAAAGCCCTCCTCTTTTCAGAGAAAGGCTTTATTCGTGTTATTTAGTTCGCTTTACGCCTCTTCGTTATGAAGAACTATCGAAGAAATATAGAACTTATCGTTTCCAAGAAGCGTGCTATTGCTCCAAACGGTACTTTCGCTACCCAGAGCAAACATACAGTCGTTAAGAGTATCTTTTCCGATAGTTACGACGATTTTAGTCCACGCGTTAGGATTTAACTCAAACCATTGCGCGCCTTCATAATCTTTGAAGTAGAACACTAAGCCACCGTTCGTAGTAGAAGTAGTTTCATAATATACGTAGAACTCTACTTTACTCTCTGCCGTTAACGGAGCAATCGAATAGGTATTCTTAAGTACGAGACCTACGCAAAACTCAGATTTGGGCTCGGAAGGAGCAACAGGCGTAACCATAAGCGAACCGCTATCTACTCCGTGTTTTTTATCCGTAGTGTACGCGGTGGTAAGGTCGCCTTCGCCTGCTTTTTTACTAACGAGATTAGTTGCACCGTATTCGCCTAACGAGGCGATAACGCTATCTTCATACTCGGTGTTAACTCTATCGCTAGCGACTACGGAAGAAAGATATACGCTATCGCCTGCCGTAATCGCGCCGTATCCGTCATCCGTTCCGATAACGACGAGCCAGTTGGAAGTATCAACTTCGCCACGAACGTTGAATTCAACTTCCGTCCAGTCGTTTGCAGTAAGTGTTGCAACGGGAACGAGCATACTGTAACTGCCGTTGGTCGAAACGAAAACGATTACTTCTTGCGCGCTCGCAGTCTCGTAGAATACGGAGAACTTAACCCAAGCGTTATTCGTAAGCGTAGCGGTGCTGTAATTGTTCTTAATCTTGAACTCGAAGTTACTTGTACCTGCGCTTTCAAGTTTAACTGCGCCGTCGTCAGTTCCTTGCTTTTTGTCAGCCGTCCAAGTAATATCCATTGCAACGCCGTGTGACGCGCTTCTCAACAACTGACTTCCTTTTTCTTCGCCAAACGCCACCACTTTAGCAGTTGCGTCAGCGTCAGGCGCAAAGTCTGAGAAGAACGCCGATGACACATATACTCTGTCGCCTTCGTTTAAGGGCAAATATCCGTCGTTGCCATCGCCTATTACGAACAACGTGCCGTTAAGGTTGGACTTTCCACCCATATAGAAGGTTAATTTCGTCCACTCGTTTGCAGTGAGCGCGCCGAGGAGTACCGTATCGGCGTACTTGCCAGTGGGAGCAATGCGAACTTTAGCGTTTTTAGCGGTATTAGCAGGAACGTATTTGAAGAATACGTCAACCCACTGGTCTTTTTCCACTTTGGAAATTACGTTAGTATTCTGAATCTTAAAGTCAATCGTAGTAGTAGTTACAGTAAACTCAACCGAGCCAGTGTCTACGCCCGTCTTTTGAGCGGTAGTCCACGCTTTATCTACTTTAGAACCACTTTCAATCTTAACGAGGCCATCTCCGCCCTCTCTACCAGTAGACGCAATAGTATCAGAATATTCTTTCTTTACCTTAATGTTAGAGATATAGAACTCAGAGCCGGGAGTAAGGTGGTCCCAGTTCTTAGAAATAATCATAATCCATCCGTCAATAGCAGTCTTGCCCTTAAGAGGCGTTTCGATAGTCGTCCAAGCGTTAGGTTTAAGGGTTGCAACGGTCTCGTCGGTTACTCCCTTAACACCCCATCCGCCACGACGCATCATAATCGTTACGGCTTGAGCAGTACCAACGGTTTTATAGTAGATATCGAAAGTAATAGTTTCGTTACCACCAAAATGGAAGGACGGAATACTGAAATTTACGTCAAGATAGTTAGAACCGGTAAACGTTCTCGTAAGACGAAGAGTTGCGCTCTCGCCGTCTTTTACGATATCCGTATTAATATCTTTCGTCCAAAGGTCTTGACTCTGTTGAGGATTGAATACGCTCGTATTCTTAGCGTTAGAGAAATCAACGATTGTTTGACCAAACTCAACGGTACGATACATATCCGCAAGAGCAATATAACTTTCTGCTACGGGGTCACCAATCTTATAGCCGTACTCGAGCATACTTTTCGTGTACTCGCGATTAGCAAAGTTGGTTTCTTCCATCTTATCAATAGTGCTCTCGTAAAGCGCAACGAGTTGTTCTTCTACGGGCTCTAAGAGATTTGCATCCATTTCAACGATTTGACCGATATGATTAATTCTTAAACCAAGAATAGCCTCTGCGTTTGCAACTTCGATAAGTTTAGTCATAACCGAAGTAGCGTCCGCTTTGATTTCTTCTTTGAACTCGCTACTAAAACCGTTGCTTAATTCAAGCACTTCTACAGCGTCTTCTGCAGAAAACGTTTGCGCGGATACTACTTTTGCAACGATATCGCTATAAATTTTCTTAATTAGCGTCTTGTTGGCGGTAAACTTCTCTTCAGAGAAATTCATCGTTTGTTTAAGAAGACTGGAAAGATAGGTTATGGTATCGTATTCTGGATTAGTATTAGTTTGAGTTTCCGCCAAAAGTTCCTCGATGGAATAGCAATAAACGGGAGCAACGTAGAAGTCGTTACCTTTCATTACGGTAGCACCCCAGTCATCCTCGCGAAGCCAAATATGCTTACCTATTACTTTGCTATCACGAATAGGCATAACAATGGTAGTCCACGCTTGAGGCTTAAGCGTAAAGTTCGTCGTTCCTATACCGGGATAATTACGGTCGGTATTATAGAACATTAATTCTTCTTTTGCGCCGTTATAAATAGACACGCGCATTACCTCGTACTGAGACGCGTCAACAAGGTACGCTTTGTTAACTTTTACGCAGAAGTCTGCCGCGGTCGCTTTTATCTTTAAGGTGGGTGCTCCATTAAACAACTTATCCTCGCCGTAACTTAAAGATGCGCCGAAAGAAACGGTAAGAGCGTTAACGAACTTCTCATTATCAAAGTAAAGAAGTTTGTTCTCTACATATTCAATACCATCGTATTGAGCGTTAACTATACCCACGCGGTTTTGAAGTGCGCCTGCATTATTAACTTGGCTCTTCTCGTCGTTGCTAAGAAGGTCGTAGTAAAGCAAAGCCTTCTCCGCTTTAGTGAAGTCAACCGTATCCCTATTGTACTCTGCGTTAACGAGTTCGTTTACTTCTTTAACCGATATCTTTTTATAACCGCGCATTGCAGAGAAGTAAAGCATATCGTTAAAACGCAAATCACCTGCTGCATCGATTTTATAAATCATCTGGAATCCGTTGATGTTCTCAAGGGTTATGTTACTATCTTGTTCAGTATAGCCACTCGACAAGAATTGAGCGTATTGCAAGGTGTTAAAACCTACTTTAGTCCACGCTCTTGACGGAATAGTATACGAAGGACCAGACCAACCGAACTGAATAGTAACGGCTACTTTGGAGTCGTTATACACAAAGAAATAAACTCCGTCGTATCCACTAATGTCTACTTGGTTAAGGTTAGTTGCGTTATTCTCTTGGACACCGAACAATCTGCCGATATTAAAACCTAAAGAACCGTCTTCGCCGTCGAAAGCAATATCGGTAGTGTAAGTATATTCGCCCGCAATACCGATTTGGTTTACGCCGTAGGGCTTATCCCAGGAAGTAATCTTATTGTTAAATTTGTCCGCGCTTTCTTCAATATAGTAAGGAACGGTCATCGAACCAGTTACTCCACTACCACTCGTTGCGGTAAGAATATACTCGTATTCGCCAAGTTCGTCGGGATAGAAACCGTCGGAAATATCCACTTCTTCGCCTTCAAAATACATCTTTCCGCTAACCTCTACTTCGCCTAAAGCGTCCTTAGCGGTTGCCTTGATGATTTCGACTTCTTCGCCGAGCACACCGTAGTCCATATATTTTTCAGGGTAAATCTTGGGTTGCGCGCCCTTTTGTACGGTAATTTTAGAAGTATAAGTCTGTCCGCCTTTAGTAAGCGATAAGGTATAATCACCCACCTTAGTGAATAAAACTCGTCCTCCGTCGATTGCAATTTCGTTACCGTTTGCGTCAGTTACTTTCGCGTTTTCGCAAGAAGGAAGAACGAACCACTCTCCGTACGCCGAATAATAAACGGAACTAAACGGGGAATTTTCTTGTCCTGCGCAAGCAAAGACGCTAAGAGCGAGGGCGATTATAAGCGTTATTAATATAAATCTCTTTTTCATAATCTACTCCCTCCCATTACGCCTTTTTCGTGCGAAGATTAGACACGTATACGGTGCTAAGATTGTCGCCCAAGTTCCAAGTAAGGATACGAACGACAAAACTATCCGCGTTCTTTAAAGCCTCTTCGTCGTCGTAAATTAGCGTCATCGTCTTACCAGGCTCAATTTCAAAGTATTTATCAGTTTTTTCCTTACCTTCGTAAACGCTAATGCACACGTTTTTAGCAAAAATATCGGGGTTATATACGTCAAGTTTGATTTCCTGAGCGCCCTTAACCGCTTTATTGATTTCAGTCGTAAAAGTAAGGTCGTAACTATTGGATACCCAGTGAGAGTGCTGATCTAAGCAAGTATCGTACATTGTCATTTTATACGCGCCGTCGGGGAAAATTTCTTCAGCATCTTTGGCAAGTTCAAAAGCCACCGTAGGTTTTCCGTCGTAAAAGCCTGTATGCGACATATTGAATAATTTGGCATCTGTCATACTGTCGAAGGCTACGAGCGTGGTATTACCATTGCTATCCTTATTAAACGCAGGTGTAGGAGCAGTAATATCTTGGTCGTAAAGCGCAATGCGGAAATTATCTACATAGAAAGGAATCTCGTCAGCGCCATTCCAAATACCGTTGATATAGAAGTAGAAACTGTCCGCAACAACGCTCGTAGTCTTTCCGTCCGCGCCCACTCTTTTAAAGAAGTAGGGGTTGATATCGAAAACCAGTCTATTCCATTGACGCGCTTTGAGCACTCCGCCGTTTATATAGGGAGCATCCCAACCAGCATCAGAATCTATGTGCGCTCCCATCATATAATCTTTATCGGAATCGTTATATACGTCGATTGCAATATAGTCCATACGGTCAAGTTTTCTATATTTTTCTTCAACTTTTTTACCTGAGATATAGAACACTTCAGTCATCAGCGTTCCCATATCAACGGCGTGAGAGCCAGCAGTTTCACCTTTATTTACGTGAACGAACTTAGCGCTACCTTTGCCGTCGGTAATAAACTGCTCGTCGTCGTTTTCACGAAAGTAACCTATCCAAGCGTTTGCAGATATTTTTGCAATATCCGTGTAGTTTTCAAAGGAGTTAATTACATACTCGGTAGAAGTTACGGTCGTGGTGTTACAGCCTACGAGTACCACCATAGCGGAGAACGCTACTAAAACGGAGAGGATTAAAGAAATTATTTTTTTCATAATTAACCCTCCTTTATCATACTGTAACTTACTTTACTTATGGTAAAGTTTACAGGAGGCGCCGTTTCCTTTCCGTTTTCGCCACTAACATAGTTTTCTACGTAGAATTGAAGTTTTGAAGTAGACAAAAACTTGAACGAACCGCCGTATCCGCTTACGTCCTTAATCTTAATATCTATCGATTCGCCCGCAGGAATCTCATACGAGGTAAGATTTAAGTTGTTAAAGCCTGAGTTGAAACGGACTAAAATTTCAATGTTTCTCGTTTCGTTATTCTTAAGCGTGAAACTAATAGTGTCTACTTTACTAAGATTTACGATAGAATTAAACTGAACGTAAGGAATATAAGAAGTAAGTTCGAAGATGTTATTTCCCTTGGAAACGAGGTTAATCGTTGCGCTCTTGTCTTCGTTATAAGTAACGGTGCTTTGGTCAAGCGTCGTAAGCATAGGACTTAAAGCGTTTTCCTCAAGTAAAACTTCAAAAGATTTACCTGCGATAAACATTTGATAGTCACAAACGGGCTTACCGTCTTTGAACACTTCAAATTTAAGGTTCACTTCTTGGGTAAGGGGCTTTTCAATAACGAACTTTTGTCCCTGACCTGCAGGTCCAACTGCCGTTTGCTCTACTCCGTCAACTTTAAGAGTGTAGCCGTTTGCAAGATAAACGCTTACTTCGTTCTTGCCGTTTTCTACCTTGTTGTTTACAAGGATTTTACTATCGTTAGCAAAGAACTTCGTGATATCGAAAAGCGATCTTTTCGCCTCGTAGAAGTCTGCGTCGTTGGGATTATAAACGGAACCCGTAAAGAGCGAATTATAAAGGGGGCTTAAGAATTTATCAAGGTCTACTACTCCACTGGAAAGTCCGTAGTATTCTTCGTTCGCTCTTACTTGATTATCAAGTTCGCAGAGCATATTGTAGTCTTCCTGTCCGTCACGGAACTGAAGAAGACGGATGGAGGGAAGATAGGTATCGTAAATACCGTACTTCGTTCCGGGATATAATTTCCAAGCGTCACCGGGAGTTCCGGGGAAACGAGTGGAAGTGTTGTAAGCGTCGCTGTCCAACGTTACTTCAATGGGAGTAAAGCAGAAGAACGCCCAGTGAAGATACCCGTCGAGGTCCCACGCTTTTTGCATCCAACGCATAGTACGAAGACTAATCATATAGTCGTCGAGGTGGTCGGTGGGATGGGGATACCTCGGTTCCATACAGGTGTAGTACCAAAGTTCGCCACCACGGTCCTTATTCTGTTCTCTCACTTCGTAGTACTCTTCGCGAACAGCCGAACTATTATAACGATAAACGTGCGAGCAATAAGAGTTGATTGCCGTACCGTGCTTTCTCATATTATACTCGGTCATCGTTTGCATAACGGTAAGTTTATAAAGCGATTCTTCGAGATCAATCTTAAACTGAGCAATCTCGTCAAGAGTATTGTCGGGGAAGTTTTCCTGCGTATAGAAGTTCTCTTTACGAAGGTCTTCAATAATTTTATCGTTGTTTGCTTGACAGTCAACTACCGCCTGAATACAGAAATCGCCTTCTCTAGTATCTGGCTCGTCGACGAGCACGCTATAATACGCTCTATCAGTAAGTACCATACCCGGCTTTGATGCCTTAGCAAGTTCGTAAACGTAGTCGTAAATTCTACCCTTTGCAGTAACGAAAGAATCGCCCTGATATACGCCCGTTTGAGGAATAGTGAACGATGTAAAATTGGGGTTATCCCAGTATCTTACCGCCTCTTGCGCCATTAAAGCGGGGTCGGCTGAGTTGGGAAGTTTATCAAGACAGAATTTATACTCGTTAAGAGAGGTTTCGTAGTACATACGATAACTGTTTACGGTATCGAGAATTCCGTCCATATTCTGAGTGTAAAGACTCCAAATGGAAGTATAGCCGTAACACTGAGTAATATCAATAGACTCGACTTCTACCTTTGCGG
The DNA here is from genome assembly GCA_045532295.1 of Pumilibacteraceae bacterium. Lineage (GTDB taxonomy): Bacteria > Bacillota > Clostridia > Christensenellales > Pumilibacteraceae > UBA10677. The sequence continues at coordinate 43,596 of JAZSFP010000002.1, forward strand.
GAATAGTAGTTTTTACTCCGTCAATATCAAGCGTAAAATTACCCGTATAAATTCCAGGCACGGTGTCAGAGGTAGTAGTAAATTCAATATTAAAGCCTTGGTTGTGTCCTGCGCCTATGGTATTTTCACCGTACTCAACGCTTTTTTCCATAGGAACGAGAAGGTCAGGATACCAGCCAATCGGGTAGTTATAGTTGGTTTGACCAGAAGTCTTATTGAGTACTTCCATATAACCTTGGTAGTAAATTTTAATGCTATCTGCAGGGAAAATTACACCGTCGGCGTTTTTCATTTCGCCAGCAGTGAGAATTGCAGATTTAACAGCCTTCTCGGGAGTAACCATAAGTTGAGCGCCCTCGGTTTCGCCAAGAGCCATAAAAACTTCAATTTTCTCGCCAAGGTCGGGATAAGTGCCACCGTCATCAACGGGACCTTCGTAGTCTCGCAAAACCTTTAGCGTGTTATAGGTGCTCCAAATATGAACGTTGTTAGGACCGGTATCAACGGCGTTGTCGTCACAGCCCACTACTCCGCCCAGCGTTGCAGCGCCCATAATAAACGCGAAAATTGCGCTTAAAATTTTACGGGATTTTTTCATTATTTTCTCCTAAATGAATAGTAATATCGTCAATTTTTGACTATGACACAATAAACCGCCCTCGGCGGTCTATTGTGAAAATAGTCGTTATTATAGTAATTTTTATATAATGCGATTAGTTAAGACCTGCAAAGGACAGGTAGTTCTGCCAGTTGTTAGCAGTAGCCGCAATATTATCGCCATAAAAATCTTCTACGGTCTGGTGGATGGGGTCGGTAGACTCTACACGGAACGCTGCAGTGGGACTAACGCCGGTAGCGTTAAGTCGGTAACCGCCAAGGGTAAAGAGCGCGTCCTGATGCGCGAAGGCGTAACCCTTTTGAGCAAGTACGTTTACCGAATACATAAAGTCGGAAAGTTCAAGGTCGTCTTGATTTTCTTTGGTAAATTCGTACTTATAGGGAGGCATAGAACCACAGTTTTTAAGCATTGCCTCAATACCGCGGTCAGACGCCATAAGTTGAAGGAATTCTTTTGCAAGAGGAATTTGGTTCGAGCAAGCGGGAATTGCGCCGTTATAACCGTTGAACGCGGGAGTAATGTTTCTTGCGTCTTCAACGATTGCAAGACACTCTTCTACGGTATAAACCGAACCGGTATCAGGATTTTGCATAGTTGCAGAGAAGGTGGGCTGAGCGCCAGTCTTTCCGTCATCAATCCAAGTGATAATCTCGGAAAGAACTTCGTCAGCGGTTTTACCGGGAGCGGTAAGACCAAGACGAGCAGAACCAAGAGCGGAAACGACGGGGGTCTTAATGAACTCTACGTTTACTTCGCCCTTTGCGTAGTTTGCCTCCATCTCACGCTCAAGCCAAGCGCCGTTAGGCATAAACATTACGTCTCTAAGTTTGGGGTCTTTTTCAGGCTCAAGGAAGAAGTTTTGTACGGAAGTGAAGTCCTTAGAACTATACTCGTGCATATAAGCGTTTACGGGATCTACAAGTCTATCAAGAACTTCAAGAGCATAGTAGTAGCCGTAAAGTTCTGCCATTTGGGGAACGTATCTTTGACCTCTTGCAGAGCCGTCGATTGCGTAACCGTTATAGAACTTTCTGGTAGCCTCTACGCCGTAATACTGGTTCATCCAAACGTCGTACATTACGTCCCAGTAAGTATCGTCGATACAGTGAATAAAGGGGGAAATTCCGCTATTCTTTACATTATCTGCAAACGCAAACATCTCATCGGTAGTGTTGGGAAGTTTGCCGAAAGCAGCCTCGCTGTAAAGGTTAAGGTTTACGACGATACCGATGGGGGATTGCATCCAAGGAAGAAGGTAGTGATACTCCTCTTCTCCTACGATAGTGGTTTGATAGTCGAACCACTGCTCGTTCATCTTTTCTGCGATAGTTACGTCTTCACCGGGAATCTTTTCGAAGATAATATCGGAAAGTTCAACGAAGGGCTCAACGTTTTCGCCGTTAATCTTAATCTTTTCACGAGTTTTAGCAAGAATACCCGTAGACTCAGGGAAGATAATATCGAGGTCAGTAAGACCAGAAAGTGCTTTATCAACCATTTCGTTATCCTTCTTGGTAAGGAAGGTTTTTTCTACGGTAATACCGGGGTGCTCTGCCTCGAAAATATCGATAAGGGGATCTGCCCAACCGATACCGAAACCTGCGTTAGAAAGTTCAATACGGAGCACTTTACTCTCGTCCACCGGCTCTCCGCAACCTGCAAAAAGAGAGGCGGTCGATAAAGCCAAGCACAAAGTTAACACTAAACTAATAATTCTTTTCATTTTTGTCCTCCAAAAATTTATTTTAAGAGCAATGCTCTATTATTGACTTATTATTTTTAACCCTTAAGTCCGCCAGAATAAACGCTGGACATAATGGTGTTTTGGAATACTACGAATATAGTAAGCGAGGGAATAAGCGAAAGGATTACGCCTGCAAAGTACACGGGTTGGTTTGCCGTATATTTCATATTGAACTCGTAGGTGTAAAGTCCGTACGCAAGGTTGGGCATCTTGGGGAAGTAAAGAAGGGGCGTGCCGTAGTCGTTCCAGCATCCTACGAACGACATTACCGCAAGCGCGGAAAGCGAAGGAAGGAGCATAGGTACCATTATGGTTAGGAACACTCTCCAGTTACCTGCGCCGTCTATGAACGCAGCCTCTGCGTAACTCCAAGATATTGAACTAAAGAACGCGTGTATGTATATGAAGTTTCCGCCAAATCCACCAAGACAGGTAAGAAGAATAAGGGGGCTATTGATAAATCCGAGTTGGGTATAAAGTTTAAACGTTGCGGGGAGCGCGCCGTAGATGGGTATCATCATTACTACGAGCGCCGCGCTATAAATAAACTTCTTTGCTTTGAATTCATACTTTGATATTACGTACGCGGTACAGGTACAGGACGCAAGACCGAGTAAGGTCGAGCCGATTGCGTACCAAAGCGAGTGGAATATCATCGTGAAGAAGTCTGCTTTATTTACTTCCAAACTCTCGAACGCCTTAGCGTAGTTAATAAAGAACGGAGGGTCGGCAAGCGAAATGGGGTCGCGCATAAACGCTCTTCCGTTTTCTTTAAGCGAAATATTAAAGCCGTAGAAGAAGGGGTAAAGAAGACCGATTGCGTAAAGCGTAAAGAGTATGAATACCGTTACGAATATAATCGTTTTTGGTAAGTTCTCAGGCATAAACATCGCCTTGATTTTCTTTCCAAAGGTATTATTTCTTTTAAAGTTAGGCATATTATTGTCCATATCAGTCCACCTCCTTTACATAGTAACGTCGTCGACGCCTTTACTTAACAGCCAGCGCATAAACAACGCGAACGGCGCTCCGATGAGCGTCATAACTAAACCTACTGCCGACGGATAATTGTACGATGAGCCGAACGCTACTTTATCGTATATCCAGTACGATAGTGTGAAAGTATTGTACTGACCTTTCGTAAACAGGAGGATAGGTCCTGAAGAGTTAAATATTCCGATGATTTGGAAGGTAAGTACGGTGGACATCGTCGGCCACATAAGCGGTATTACGAGGTGTATCATTTCTTGGAACATATTCACCCCGTCAATTTTGCCTGCCTCAATAATGCTATTGTCAATATGACCCATTGCGCCCGAGAAAAGCACGAGGTTTCCACCAAGTCCGAAGAACACGTTGTAGAACACGAGCGCGGGCATTGCGGTTGACGACTGGTGAAAGAAGTCGGGGATTTTCGTTCCAAACAGTTGAGGCCAAATCTGAGCAAAAGGACCGTCTACTGCGATTAAGTATTTAAATAGAACCGCGATTACCGAACCCGCAATTATGTTGGGAAGATAAAAAATTACGCGGAATACTTTATAACAAAGTATCTTCTTATAAAGGAAATAACAAAGAAGGAAAGAAAGCGGGAAAGTTATAAGCAATCCGCTAAAGAAGAAGGTAAAAGTATTTGCAAGCGCAGACGGAAGAGTGTTTTCTGCGTAAGAAAATTCGCGGAAAATATTTACAAAGTTATCCATAGTCCACTCAACCGTACCGTCAATACGGGGCATCTGGAACGCTAACAATATCGAATTGAAGTTAAGATAAAGATAGAATATCAACCAGTGAATTACGGGAATTGCCAGCATAGAAATGATAAAGATTAAGTCTTTCGTCTTTTTCTTCATTCCTACCGACTTTTTAGTAGTCTTTTTAATTGCCTCCATTTTTGTCTCCTCGTGTAAGTATTTTGCACCCCCTCTCCCCTTATAGTCTTTGCTATTTAAGAAGAGGTAATGCGTATGTATTTTTTCACAAATTTTTTGATTGTGAAAAAATATGTTCAAACAATAAAGAATTCTCCGTCTTGGGAATTCAAATAGCACAAATAAACCCAAAAATCACTACTTGTAAACGACACCTAAAGGTTTTCCATCGAAAATCACCACTATCCCGCCGTTTGGTAAGATAAAAGGAAAAAGGTTTTTTGACTATTAGAATTATAGCATAGAACAAGGCGTTTGTCAATACCTTTTAGCAAATTTTTTAATTTTTTTTGAGTGTGAAAATAGATTTTTTTGCGCTTAATAAAGATATAATATTTGAAAAGATTTTCTTTCCGTTTATTTTTGTTGATTTATGCGCGTTTTTTCTTATTTTAGATAATCTTTTACCGCGTCAACGATAATATCCACGGTTTTATCAACACCTAAAAATCCACTATTTAAGCAAAGATGATAGTTTTCCCTATCTCCCCACTCGCGCTCAGTATAGTAATCGTAGTGGTTTTTGCGGTATTTATCGTACTTTTTGCTTTCGCTCATCGCCTTTGCTATCTCAATATTTTGACGCTCGGCAATGCGTTTTGCCTTATGTTCAATGTCAGCGTAAACGAAAATATTTATAGTATCGGCGCGGTCTTTAAGCACGTAATCTGCGCAACGACCAACGATAACGCAACTACCCTCGTCAGCAAGAGACCGAATTATATCGCAGGTTGCAATGAAGAGTTTATCTGGGAGAGACAGTTGAGTTGCCGTAACGTCTGCGCCCATCATAAAGCCACCGAACGCAATATTGTGAAGGAACTTATTTTTAATCTTCTGTTCAATATCCTCAACGAAGTTTACTGAAAGCCCACTCTTCTCGGCAGCAAGTCCGATTATCTCGCGGTCGTAAAAAGCGATACCCAACTTTTCAGCAACGCCTCTTCCTATTTCTCTACCACCACTTCCGTATTCACGGCTTATCGTAACGATAATTTTCTTCTCCATAATAGCCTCCTATCCTCTTGCTTTATTCTATTATACAATATATTCTTCGTTTTGTCAAGAGGGCAAAACGGTGTCGCTTTTTGCGTAAAAAAACGATAAATTGTAACGAAAAAACGATACCGTATGCAAAATTTCGTTACATAAGCAAAAAAGAACGGAGCAAAAGTCCGTTCTTTTCGTTTTATTATAAGAATTATTCTTCGTCGGTATTGAGGATATCGTACTTGCTATCCGTCTTTTCCTCTACTTCGTAGGGATAATATCCGGAGTAGCGTTTCATACCAGTACCTGCGGGAATAAGTTTACCGATGATAACGTTTTCCTTAAGACCGATAAGGGGATCAATCTTATTCTTAATAGCAGCCTCGGTAAGAACTCTTGCCGTTTCTTGGAAGGATGCTGCAGAGAGGAAACTATCGGTAGCAAGAGCCGCTTTAGTGATACCAAGAAGGGTATGCTTTGCTTGAGCGGGTCTGCCGTCGTTTTGGATTGCGTTAAGGTTTGCCTCGTTAAAGAGCGCGCTATCAACCATTTCGCCGGGAAGAAGATCGGTATCACCGCTATCCTCTACTCTTACTTTCTTGAGCATTTGATGAACGATAACCTCGATGTGCTTATCAGCAATTTCTACACCTTGCGAACGGTATACCGCTTGAACTTCTTTTACGATATATTCCTGAACGTCCTTGTATCCGCGAATCTTAAGAATATCGTGGGGGTCGATAGGACCTACGGTAAGGGGATCGCCCGCGCGTACCGTTGCGCCGTCCTTAATATTCTTCATAAGTTTTGCAGAGAAAGGAATTCCGTAAGTGAACTGCTTACCGTCAGCGTTAGTGATGATAACGTCTCTCTTACCGTCTTTTTCTACTACCGTTACGACACCTTCTTCGGTGGTAATGGTTGCCACACCCTTAGGTCTACGAGCCTCGAAAAGTTCTTCGACACGGGGAAGACCACGGGTAATATCTTCTGCTGCTGCGACACCGCCCGAGTGGAAGGTACGCATCGTAAGTTGGGTACCGGGCTCACCGATGGACTGCGCTGCGATAATACCTACTGCCTCGCCAACCGATACGGTCTTTGCGGAAGTAGACATATCTCTACCGTAGCACTTGGTACATACGCCGTGCTTAGAACGACAGGTAAGAACGGTTCTAATCATAGGCTCAATGCGCTTGCCGTCTTTTGTAAGTTCAGCGTCGTCCTTGTCAATCTTCTTCGCTACTTCGTCGGTAATATACTCGTTAGCCTTTACGTAAACCTCACCGGTTACGGGGTTTACGATATCGCGAGCGGCATATCTGCCTGCAAGACGATCCTTAAGTCCCTCAACCTCGCTATCGCCGTCGTAAATGCGGTCAACTACAAGTCCGGGCGCAAGTCCGCCTTCGCCACAGCAGTCGTCTTCGCGAACGATTACGTCCTGCGATACGTCTACGAGACGACGGGTAAGGTAACCCGAGTTTGCAGTCTTAAGCGCGGTATCGGCAAGACCTTTACGACCACCGTGAGAAGAAATGAAATACTCAAGGGGAGAAAGACCTTCACGGAAGGAAGAACGAACGGGGGTTTCAAGCGTTTTACCTTGGGGGTTGGTCATAAGACCACGCATACCGGAAAGTTGGGCGATCTGCTTAATGCTACCACGCGCACCGGATACCGCCATCATATTGATGGGGTTGAACTCGTCGAGAGTTTTCTGAAGAGCGGCGGTAAGTTCGTTGTTTGCCGTCGTCCAAGTTTCTACTACGTGGCGGTATTTTTCCTCTTCGGTCAAGATACCGTCGTCGTACTCTTCTTCGTAACGAATAACTTTCTTTTCCGCCTCGTCCAAGATTGCTTTCTTTTCAGGGGGAATATGCATATCGAATACGGAAGTCGTGATTGCGCCAAGCGTAGAATACTTAAAGCCGAGAGCCTTAATGTTATCCAAAACTTCACAAGTCTTGGTCGAGCCGTGCTTTTTGAAGGTTGCGTCTACAATCTTCTTAAGACCGCCCTTATCTACGCGCTTATCAATCTCAAGTTTGAAAGGTCCGTCTTCGCCACTTCTATCGGTCATACCGAGGTCTTGAGGAATAATCTCGTTGAAGATAATTCTACCTACGGTGGTGGAAATTATTTTGCTCTTAACTTCGCCGTCGATTTCCTTGAATACGCGTACGTTGATACGGGATTGAAGTTCGATTTCCTTATTCGCATAAGCCATCTTCGCTTCGTCAGTATCGCAGAAACTCATTCCCTCACCTCTTGCGCCCGGCTTATCCATCGTAAGATAGAAACAGCCGATAACCATATCCTGAGAGGGCGAACATACGGGTTTACCGTCGGAAAGTTTAAGAACGTTGTTGGTTGCAAGCATCAAGAATCTTGCCTCGGTTTGAGCCTCTACGGAAAGAGGAACGTGCACTGCCATCTGGTCGCCGTCGAAGTCCGCGTTGAACGCGCCACACGCAAGGGGATGAAGTTTAATTGCTCTACCCTCTACGAGTACGGGCTCAAACGCTTGGATACCAAGACGGTGAAGGGTGGGCGCACGGTTCAAAAGTACGGGGTGTTCTTTGATTACTTTCTCTAAAACTCCCCAAACTTCCTTACTTCCGCGCTCTACGAAACGCTTTGCGCTCTTGATGTTATGGGTTTTGGACTGCGCAACGAGTTCGTGCATTACGAAGGGCTTGAAAAGTTCATGCGCCATCTCTTTGGGAAGTCCGCATTGATACATTTTAAGTTCAGGACCAACGACGATAACCGAACGGCCGGAGTAGTCTACACGCTTACCGAGAAGGTTTTGACGGAAACGACCTTGCTTACCACGAAGGAACGCAGAAAGCGATTTAAGTTCGCGGTTGCCTGCGCCTTGAACTGCCTTACCGCGTCTACCGTTATCAATAAGCGCGTCAACTGCCTCTTGGAGCATACGCTTTTCGTTACGGATAATAATGTCGGGAGCGGCAAGTTCGATGAGGTGTTTAAGACGGTTGTTTCTCGCGATTACTCTACGATAAAGGTCGTTGAGGTCGCTGGTTGCAAATCTACCACCGTCAAGTTGGAGCATAGGACGAAGGTCGGGCGGAAGTACGGGAAGTACGTCAAGCACCATCCAAGTGGGGTCGTTATGGCTCTTAACGAACGCGTCGAGAATTTCAAGACGCTTGATAAGTTTAACCTTTTTCTGACCGGTGGATTTATTAACTTGCTCCACTACTTCTTTATACTCTTTTTCAATATCAATTGCAGCGAGGAGTTCTTTAACTGCCTCTGCACCCATACCTACTCTAAACGCGTTCTCGCCGTAGGTTTCTTGATACTCAAGACGCTGAGCGTCGGTAATAATCTGTTTATACTCAAGGGGCGTTTCACCGGGATCAAGTACTACGAAGTTAACGAAGTACACTACTTGCTCAAGAGCCTTGGGGCTCATATCGAGAAGTAAACCGATACGGCTGGGTACGCCTCTAAAGTACCAAATGTGCGTTACGGGAGCGGCAAGAGTAATGTGACCCATTCTCTCACGGCGAACTTTAGCGCGGGTAACTTCTACGCCACACTTGTCGCATACTACACCCTTATATCTTACTCTTTTATACTTACCGCAGTGGCACTCCCAGTCCTTAGTAGGTCCGAAAATCTTTTCGCAGAAAAGACCGTCTCTTTCGGGTTTTTGCGTACGGTAGTTAATGGTCTCGGACTTGGTAACCTCGCCGTGCGACCACTCGCGAATCTTATCAGGACCCGCGATTGCTATTTGCATTGAGTCGAAATTATTTAATTCAAACATTATTCAATTTCTCCTTCTTCATCACCAAAATCGTCGAAATCGTCGTCGTCAATAATGCTATCGCCAAACGGGTCGTCGCCGATATCAATGTCCTCTTCGCCGAACAAGCCGTCAAGGTCGTCGCCATCGCTTACGCTAAGGTCGTCCATATCCTCGTCGTCAAGGTCGTCGCCGAATACGTCGTCTGCAAAGTCGAAGTCGTCGCCGTCGTCAATCGCGTTACCGTTTTCATCAACGGGCTTACCACCCTCGATGTACTTGGGCTTTCTGATATCGCTATCGTCCTCGCCGTCGTCTTCGATAAGTTCGCGAATACCGATTTCCTCTTTGTCCTCGTTAAGAACCTTAACGTCAAGCGCAAGAGCCTGAAGTTCTTTTATAAGGACTTTGAACGACTCGGGTACGCCGGGTTCGTTGTTGTTGTTGCCCTTTACGATACTCTCGTAAGTCTTTACACGACCTACTACGTCGTCCGACTTAACGGTCATAATCTCTTGAAGGATATTAGCCGCGCCGTACGCGTAAAGCGCCCAAACCTCCATCTCACCGAAACGCTGTCCACCGAACTGCGCCTTACCGCCGAGAGGCTGTTGCGTTACGAGTGAGTAAGGACCGGTAGAACGCGCGTGAATCTTGTCGTCAACGAGGTGGATAAGTTTAATCATATACATATATCCAACGGTGGAACGGTTTTCAAAGGGCTCACCAGTTCTGCCGTCGTACATTTGGATTTTACCGTCAACTTCGCCGTCGGGGTTGGTAAATCCGTTTTCTTTGAGTAATTTTTCAATATCGCTCTCGAGCGCGCCGTCGAATACGGGGGTTGCTACCTTCCAGCCGAGCGCTTTTGCTACGAGACCAAGGTGAACCTCAAGCACCTGACCGATGTTCATACGCGAGGGAACGCCGAGGGGGTTAAGCACGATTTGAAGGGGCGTACCGTCTGCCATAAAGGGCATATCCTCTTGGGGAAGAATACGGGAAATGACACCCTTGTTACCGTGACGACCTGCCATCTTATCGCCTACGGAAATCTTACGCTTTTGCGCAATGTAAACGCGAACGAGTTTGTTAACGCCGGGGCTCATCTCGTCTTTGTTAGCGCGAGTGAATACCTTAACGTCAACTACGATACCGCCTTCGCCGTGGGGAACGCGGAGAGAAGTATCTCTAACCTCTCTTGCCTTCTCGCCGAAGATTGCGCGGAGAAGTCTTTCTTCAGGAGTAAGTTCGGTTTCGCCCTTGGGAGTTACCTTACCTACTAAGATGTCACCGCTTTCTACCTCTGCGCCGATACGGATAATACCGTTCTCGTCAAGGTTGCGGAGAGCCTCTTCGCCGACGTTGGGGATATCACGGGTGATTTCCTCTTCGCCAAGTTTGGTATCGCGAGCCTCGAGTTCGTGCTCTTCGATATGGATAGAAGTGAATACGTCGTCTTTAACGATCTTTTCAGAAATAAGAATTGCGTCCTCGTAGTTGTAACCTTCCCAACTCATAAAGCCAACGAGGATATTTCTTCCAAGCGCAAGTTCTGCGTTGTCGGTGGAGTGGCCGTCAGCGATTACCTCGCCTGCCTCTACTCTTTGTCCTTTAACTACGATGGGCTTTTGGTTGATACAGGTACCTTGGTTGGAACCTACGAATTTCTTTAAGATATATTCCGCTACGGGCTTATGGTCAGCGCTTTCGGTATGGAGAATATTCTCGATAATCTCTACGCCACCGCTCTGAATTTCGCTCGCGTCGTCCTCTTCAATTCTAATACGCTCTGCGTCTACGTAAATAACCGTACCGCTCTTTCTTGCAAGTACCATTACGCCGGAGTCGTATGCAATCTTATGCTCGATACCAGTACCAACGATGGGCGCTTCGGGTTTAAGAAGGGGAACTGCCTGACGTTGCATGTTCGAGCCCATAAGAGCACGGTTGGTATCGTCGTTCTCAAGGAAGGGAATAAGCGCGGTTGCAACGGAAATCATCTGACGGGGGGATACGTCCATATAGTCGATATCGTCACGGCTACGCTCTGCGATATCCTCACGGTAACGCATCATAACACGCTCGTTAGCGAACCAGCCGTTCTCGTCGAGAGGCTCGTTTGCCATTGCTACCACGTATCTATCCTCTTCGTCTGCGGGAAGATAATAAACTTCGTCGGTTACTCTCTTGTTTTCCTTGTCTACACGGCGGTAGGGCGCTTCGATGAAACCGTAACGGTTGATACGAGCGTAGGAAGAAAGCGAGTTGATAAGACCGATGTTCTGTCCTTCGGGCGTCTCGATGGGACACATTCTCGAATAGTGCGAATAGTGAACGTCGCGGACCTCAAAGGAAGCGCGTTCGCGGTTAAGACCACCAGGACCAAGCGCGGAGAGTTTTCTCTTATGCGTAAGTTCTGCAATGGGGTTACTCTCGTCCATAAACTGCGAAAGTTGCGAAGAACCGAAGAACTCCTTGATTGCGCTGGTTACGGGACGAATATTGATAAGGTTTTGGGGCGTTGGAGATTCAGCGTCTGACTGAATTTGCATACGCTCGCGTACCACTCTTTCAAGTCTTGCAATACCGATACGGAATTGATTTTGAAGAAGTTCGCCTACGCTTCTTACACGACGGTTACCGAGGTGGTCGATATTGTCGGTGTAGCCTACGCCGTAACGAAGTCCTTCAATATAGTTAATAGTTGCAAGAACGTCGTCGATAAGAAGATGCTTAACAACGAGAAGGTCAAGGTTTTTCACGATGAGTTCCTTAAGCGCGTTCTCGTCTCCGTTTGCCTCGTCAAGCACTCTCTTAAGAACGGGATAGTAAACTTTCTCGTTTACGCCAAGAGCCTCAGCGTCAAAGTTAACGTAGTTCTTAATATCAACGTGGCGGTTGCCCATTACTACGAAACGATGCTTGTCTGCGCCTACTTGGATTGCAACGCTATTGATACCTGCGTTTTGGATTTGGTAAGCAACCTCTTCGCTAATTCTCTTGTTAGCCTTTACGTATACTACGCCGTCCTCGTCCACGATATCTTCAAATGCGCGGAAACCGGTAATGCGGGCTGCAAGGGAAAGTTTCTTGTTGAACTTATATCTACCAACGCGCGAAAGGTCGTATCTTCTGCGGTCAAAGAAAAGTCCGCGAACGAACTGCTTGATAGAATCCACGTTGGGAATTTCACCGGGGCGGAGTTTGCGGTTGAGTTCTTTAAGAGCGTCGTCTTCCGTCTTGTTGGGGTCTTTGTCGATGGTTTCCGCCATAAGCGTTTCGCCATAGAAAAGTTTGCTCATTGCGCCGTCTTCAGAGAACTCAAAAACCTCTCCGCCGTTAGCAGAACCACTAAACGGAGTATAATTGAAGTCGTCGAGGATTTGAAGAGGCTCTTCAAACTTGGTGCAAAGTACCGCGGAAAGCGAGCGAACGAGCGCCGACGCTTGAATTTTACGCTGGCGGTCTACGTGTACCCAAAGCACACCCTTGTCGTCTTCTTGGAATTCGAGCCAAGCACCACGCGAAGGTATGTTGGTCGCGCCGTAGTAACTTTCGCCCGTTCTTACGTCTTTAACGTCGTTAAAGTATACGCCGGGCGAGCGCACGAGTTGCGATACTACTACACGCTCTGCGCCGTTAATGATGAACGAACCGTTGGGCGTCATAAGAGGAAGGTCTCCCATAAACACTTCGGATTCGCTCACAAGTCCCGTCTCTTTGTTTACGAGACGAACGGTTACCTTGAGAGGTACTGCGTAAGTTGCATCACGATCTTTACATTCCTTCTCGGAATACTTGGGGGTCATTTCCAAATGATGATCTAAGAACCAAAGTTCCATTTTGTTGGAAAAATCCCTGATAGGCGAGAAATCTTTGAATACTTCGCCTATGCCGTTCTTGAGAAATTCGTTGTAGGAGTCTTTTTGAACTTCTACAAGATAAGGCATTTCACATACTTCGCGTACTTGCGCGAACGAACGCCTTTCCGTTTTCCCGTACTTGACTTTTCTGATAGTTCTCTCGGACATTTAACTTCTCCTTAAAACTAAGTTTTAACCTTGTATTTTTTTGCCGTTACGCGCAATTTTTCCCTCTTCAAAGGGCGAAAATCCGCATAATACAGCATTATATAATAATAGCATACCCTACGGGCGATTGTCAAGCGTTTTAACAAAAATATTTTTTAAAAAATTTTTTCGCAGTTTTTATATTATCTTTTAAAAAGGAAACGCCAAATTAAAGAAAAACGCCGAAAAGTCGGCGTTTGCTTTTTTACTCGAAAAGTTCTCTATACTTGCTCATTTCTTCTTGCGTGGGAGCGGAATAACAAGTAACGGGTTGCCCCACCGCCCCACTTGTGTTCGTCCATTACGTGATATGGCAAAAGTGCAACCTTGCTTATTTCACTTTCTTTTACAAACTTTGCAATTTTTTTCACTTCCTCCACTCTTTTACCCTTGCCTTTTTCTAAAACTTTTGATATAATATAGAAAATATACAACGCACACGAAAACAGGGAGAAACTTTTTATGAAAATTATTGAGAAAATCAAGGCAAAGAATACGGATATTTTAAGTTCAAAACCCATAACCATTGCTTTTTTGGGAGATAGCGTAACGCAAGGTTGTTTCGAGTGTTATCTAACTTCGGAAACCACGCTACAAACTGTCTTTGATTATCAAAATGCTTACAGTACCAGGCTTAAAGAAATACTAAACATTTTGTACCCTTCCGTGCAGTTCAATATCATAAATTCGGGCATTAGCGGAGACGGCACTACTTTTGGCTTGGAAAGATTAGAACGCGACGTTATTGCTTACAAGCCTGATTTGTGCGTCATTTCTTTTGGCTTAAACGACAGTTGTACCGTTCCGATAGAAAAGTATTCAGAAAATTTAGAAAAGATTTTTACAAAGTTAAACGAGAACGATATTGAAACGATTTTCTTAACTCAAAACGCAATGTGCACCGAAGTTAGTTGCCACTTAAAAGACAAATTATTCCGCGATTTTGCAGATGTTTTTTCAAAAATCCAAAACGACGGAGTTCTAAAGAAGTTTATGGACGAGGCAGTACGCGTTAGCACTAAGCACGGCGTAAAAGTTTGCGACCTTTATCCCGTTTGGGAAAAAATGATTGAAAACGGTGTCGCTGTTACCGAACTTCTTGCTAATAAACTCAATCATCCCATACGACAACTCCACTACTATATGGCAATTAAACTCATTGAAACAATTTTATTGTAAAAAAACTTAAAGAAAAATGAAAAGCCAAGTCGATTTAACTTGGCTTTTTTATCTATAATCCTTGTTGTTTCATCCAAATTTTCATAACTAAACTATGTGGCAATAGTTTTACCAAAAGGCTTTGACCTTTTGCATAAAATCCGAAAATAGATACGTCTTTGTTTTTATTTTTCAAATCCTTCCAGGTCTGCTTTACGATTTGCTTAGGCTCGTACATTACGGCGTATTTTTTTACGACCGTATTATCATTTTGCGTAACCGCCCTATCGAAAAACGCCGTTTTCGTCCAGAACGGACAAACGCAAATACAGCGCGCGCCATACTTCTTTCTCAATTCCTTATTAAACGCTCGTCCGTACGAAAGCACGAAGGCTTTGCTCGCTCCGTAAGTAGCGATATAGGGAATAGGTTGCATAGCGGCTACGGACGCAATTAGTATCATAACACCACCCTTAGTCATAAACGGCGCTACGGTTTTCGTCATAGACACGATAGACTTACAGTTCAAATCCACCATATTCTCTAAAACCGCCGTGTCGTCGTCGTTTACCGCGCAAAACCGTCCAAAGCCCGACGCGCATATCAAGTACGATACGGAAACTTCATCTTGCGATAAGGCGCTTTCAATCGTTTTTACAGACTCGCTAACGGAAAGGTCAAGCGGAAATACCTGCAATGGAATATCAGTAAACGAGCGCAATTCTTCTAACTTTTCTTTGTTTCTTGCAATAACCCAAATTTCGTCGAGGCTTTTATCAAGCAACGAAAGAAAATATTCCTTTCCAATACCACTTGATGCCCCCGTTACGATCGCTATGTTTTTCATATAGGCTCCTCTATATTTTATTCTAACGATATTAGTATACCTTGTTTCTCCCACAAAGTCAACACCGCACAACAACAAATCGTAAAATCTTATGAATTTTGCCAAAGATTTTAAAATAATGGCAAACTTAATATAAAAAACCAAGTCATAGCAACTTGGTTTCTCTTGGTGCGCTCGGCGGGACTCGAACCCACAACGAAGCCGTCGGAGGGCTTTGTTTTATCCAGTTAGACTACGGGCGCAAAACGATAATATTAGTATAAATTATTACCGTTGGTTTGTCAACTGATTTTCGTTAGACTAAAACTATTGCGTCCGTTAAAATTGTCGAAAGGTTTTTATCAACGCTTTATATAAAATAAAAGCAACCTTGAAAAACAAGGTTGCTCGTCTTTTATTCAAAGTCTACGACGTCTGCCCACGAAAGTAAGAATTCGCGTTCTTCCTCGTTGCCTTTAACCGACTGAGAGGCTGCGACGATAGGCATCCAACTTTGAACGTACTTAAGTTCCGTTCCACTCTTTTTGCAGAAAAGTTCAATGTACTCTTTCGCTCCCTCTTCGTCACCGTTAAGACAGAAAAGAAGGTAGGTTCTTGCAATATCCGCCGACGCGTTACCTTGGGTTGCGTGCGCCCAGTCGACGATATAAATCTTTCCGTCCTTTCCTATTATAATATTAGAGGGATTAAAGTCGCCGTGGCAAACTTTATTATGCTTGGGCATTCCTTCAAGACGGGTATGCAGTTCGTATTTGGTCGTATCGTCAAGCGTCGTTTCGGTAATC
Source organism: Pumilibacteraceae bacterium (assembly GCA_045532295.1). Lineage (GTDB taxonomy): Bacteria > Bacillota > Clostridia > Christensenellales > Pumilibacteraceae > UBA10677. Next base: position 59,524 of record JAZSFP010000002.1, read on the forward strand.
TTGCGGTTCATTTTATCCTTTAACTTTTTAAGCATAGGATTTCTCTTTTCGTGGACACTCATTTGAAGGTCAACTAAAAGTTCGATATACTCACTCTTCTTTTCGGGGTTTTTCTTCATAAGCGATGCGAGCGTTTCGCCGTCAACGTACTCAAGCACGATTGCCCACTTTCCCTCGATGGTCGTTACTTCCAAAATCTTGGGAATATTAAGCCCCGTCTCTTCGATGCACGCTTGATTATGCGCCTCGTTAAGCACGTCTGCCTTTGAGTAATTTTCGTTGAAAACCTTGACGCAAGTATCGCCTACGCGGTACAAAGTTTTCGTTTTTCTTTCTGCTACGATTTCATCAAATTTCATCATTATATTCTCCCTATTTTACGCGTTTTTCTTAATACGGTTGCTTTTTTTCGTGACAATTGCCTCTTCGTTAGCAGGCATTTGAGGTTCAACGAAATGCTTACCATAATAAGCGTTAAGATACATTTGTTTTATCTCGCTCATAAGCGGATAGCGTGGGTTTGCGCCAGTACACTGGTCGTCGAACGCCTGCTCCACCATCTCGTCAAGATGCTCTAAAAACTCTTGCTCGTCTACGCCGTAATCTTTAATGGTGTCTTTAATTCCCACTCTTGCTTTAAGGTCGTTAATAGCGTTTATAAGTCTTTCAAGTTTTTCTTCGTTCGTTTTACCGCCAAGGTTAAGATAGTCGGCAATCTCAGCGTAACGAGCAAGGGTGTGGGGATGATCGTACTGCGAGAAAGTTCCCATCTTTACGGGCGTTTCGCTTGCGTTAAAGCGGATAACCTCTTCAATCATAAGCGCGTTTGCAACGCCGTGGGGAAGATGATAAAAAGAGCCGAGTTTATGCGCCATCGAGTGACATACACCCAAGAAGGCGTTTGCAAAAGCCATACCCGCCATAGTTGCGGCGTTAGCCATTTTCTCTCTTGCCTCAATATCGTTTTGACCGTTCTCGTAAGCCCTCGGAAGATATTCAAAGATAACCTTAAGCGCGCGAAGAGCCAAGCCGTCGGTGTAATCGGTAGCGAGCATAGCGGCGTACGCTTCAACAGCGTGAGTTACCGCGTCGATACCTGACGCTGCCGTTAAGCCTTTTGGCGCGGACATATGATAGTCTGTATCAATAATCGCCATTTTGGGAAGAAGTTCGTAGTCGGCGAGGGGATACTTAACGCCCGTTTTCTCGTCGGTGATAACCGCAAAGGGCGTAACCTCACTACCCGTTCCCGCTGAAGTGGGGATTGCAATAAAGTACGCTTTCTCGCCCATTTTTGGGAAGGTGTAGATGCGCTTTCTAATATCAATAAAGCGCATTGCCATATCCATAAAGTCTACTTCGGGATGCTCGTAAAGCACCCACATAATCTTCGCCGCGTCCATTGCAGAGCCTCCGCCAAGCGCGATAATGGTATCGGGCTTGAAGGCGCGCATTTGCTCTGCACCATCTTGAGCGTTCTTGAGCGTGGGGTCGGGCTGAACGTTCCAAAAAGTCGTATGCGTTATACCCATTTCGTCAAGTTTGTCGGTGATAGGCTTAACGAAACCGTTCTCGTAAAGGAAAGTATCGGTTACGATAAACGCTTTCTTTGCCGAGCGAACGGTACGAAGTTCGTCAAGAGCAACGGGAAGACAGCCTTTTTTGATATAAATTTTTTCAGGGGTTCTAAACCAAAGCATATTTTCTCTCCTTTCTGCGACGGTTTTAATATTTAATAGATGCTTTACTCCAACGTTTTCCGAGACGCTATTTCCGCCCCAACTTCCGCAACCAAGCGTAAGCGAGGGGGCAAGTTTGAAGTTATATAAATCACCTATTCCGCCGTGCGAAGAGGGAGTATTTACGAGTATTCTACAAGTTTTCATCCTCGAAGTAAACTTATCAAGTTTTTCTTTTTCCGTTACCTCGTTTAAATAGATAGACGAAGTATGACCGTATCCGCCGTCGGCAATAAGTCTTTCCGCCTTATCAAGAGCCTCTTCAAAACTGCTTGCCTTATACATTGCAAGTACGGGCGAAAGTTTTTCGTGCGCAAACTCTTCACTAAGTTCAACGCTTTCCACCTCGCCTATAAGCACTTTCGTACCTTCGGGAACGGCTACTCCGCTCAGCGACGCTATCTTAAACGCGCTTTGTCCTACGATTTTAGCGTTAAGCGCGCCGTTAATTATAATGGTTTTTCTTACTTTGTCAATTTCCTCGCCTTTAAGGAAGTAACAACCTCTCGTAGCAAACTCGCGTTTTACCTCGTCGTAGATGCTTTCCGGAACGATTACGGACTGTTCGGACGCGCAAATCATACCGTTATCGAAGGTTTTAGAGTGAATTATTGAGTTTACAGCAAGCAAAATATTCGCGCTTTCGTCAATGATTGCAGGGGTATTACCTGCGCCTACGCCAAGCGCGGGCTTTCCGCTCGAATACGCAGCCTTAACCATACCCGGTCCACCGGTCGCTAAGATTATATCCGCCTCTTTCATAACGGTATTAGTCATATCAAGCGAAGGCACGTCTATCCAGTCGATTATGCCCTCGGGCGCACCCGCAGACACCGCCGCCTCAAGAATAAGTTTTGCCGCGGCAATAGTAGATTTCTTCGCTCTTGGGTGAGGCGAAATGATAATTGCGTTGCGCGTTTTTAACGCTATAAGGCATTTAAAGATTGCCGTTGAAGTGGGGTTCGTGGTGGGAATTACCGCCGCGATTACTCCGATAGGCTCGGCTATCTTTTTAATACCGAACGCTTTATCTTCTTCAATTACACCGCAAGTTTTAGTGTCCTTGTAGGCGTTATAGATGTACTCTGCTGCGTAATGGTTTTTTATAACCTTATCTTCAATTACGCCCATACCCGTTTCCTCTACCGCTAAACGAGCCAAGGGAATTCTTGCCTTATCAGCGGCGGACGCGGCAGCAAGAAAAATTTTGTCTACCATTTCTTGAGTGAAGGTGGCGAATTTCTTTTGCGCCTCTCTTACCTTTACAATGGTTTGTTGAAGTTTCTCTACGCTGTCTACAATTTCATAAGTCGTTTTTTCCATTGATAGCCTCCATATTATTTACTCGGATATAAGAAAAACGCCGTAAAAAAACAGCGTTTTCCCCATTACACCTGTAACGATTATATTATAACTCATTTTTTTGCGCTTGTCAATAGTTATTATGCAATTATTTTTCCTTCCGTTTCCCCTTAAAATATATTTATGCGCATTTGTGCATAAGTTGATTTATTCTTTGCGTTCAAAACAGTAAAGATTGCCATAACTCCAGTTAAAATCACTTCCGTTAAAACGATCGAAAGTAAGCCAAAAATAGCGCGTTCTACTTCCCTTTTTTACGGGAATTATAGTTCCCCAACCACGAAAACCGCCGTCAGCAAAATTAAACTTCGCCTCGCTCATACCGTCTTTTCCGTAGATACGATAATTAGATTTAAGGTCAAAAGAATTTCCGCAAACGAAGTAAAGTTCGCCGTCGATTTTTACGAACGAACCGCCCGTTTCCGCGCCTATATATCCACACCCTACGCACTCGTACTCGGCGAACGGCTGGTCAGAAATAAAGAATACGTATCTGTAATTTCCACTCTTTTTGTCAATTCTGCATACCGATAATCGCCACTTCCCTATACTCTCGTCGAAGAAAAAGTCAGGGTCTTCGTCCCCTTCAAAACCTTTGAAAACTTTAAAATTTTCCCCCTCGCTTGCTTTTTCCATAAGAGTAATATCAACTACGCTTACCCCAAAGCGAATATCTCCGCTAAACTGCGCGTAAGCAAGTATATGACAATGCGCGAACGAGCATACCCAAAGTTGCCATTGCTTTTCCTTTCTGTTATATAAAATCGAGGAGGCTACGTCGCCACACCAAAGCCCGTCGCCAGCATCAAAAAATACCGCTCCGCAATAGTCGATTTGGCTCGTGCCTGCTACCCAAGAAAAAATCCCTTGATATCCTCCTGCTTGGTTTCTTACCGTTGCGGTAAAATAAACTTTGCCCTCTTCCACCATAACTTCGCCGTTCTCGTAGCGAATAGGGCGCATATCCGCAATGCCTATACCGTTATCAAGATACGATTTCACCTCGCTAACCACAGCGTATCCGCTTACCACGAGCGAAACGAACCCGTCGCTAAAGTTAGCGTAATCGTGAGAGCGAGCAAACTCGTCGCAAGTAACGGTTTTTACGAAAACTGCCATACCGTTTTTCTCGATATAAATATCAAAGTTTTTAGGACGGCAAGTAACGATTAAGTTTTTCTCGGCTAAAAGATTAGCAGGAATTTTAATAGTTTCCGTCTTTTTTCCGCAAGTGAAGTTTATCGTATCCTCTTCTCGCGTAACGATAGCCTCAGCGGTTTTTGTGTTAACGCTAAAACCTACCGCGCCGTTACCGTCCGCTACCACTTTATAAGTTGCATACGGAAAAAACGAGGCAAACACTCTTTTAATCGCACCCCTTTTAACGATATAACTATTATTCTCTACCGCGTCAACGCAGTCCGCGCTTTTCTCTATAACGGGATATAAATCGCCACGGTTAGTTGCGACGAAGTTTTTGTAAAAACTCATCTCCGCCAACTTAATTTGCATATTTTTGTGCATTGAAAGTGAGAATTTTCTCGTAAACTCTGCGTTAAACATCTCAGCCTCCCAAACTTACTTTTTTTAATTATAGCATACTAACGAAAAAAAGTAAAGATTAGAACGGTTTATTTTTCTTTACACCTTGTTGCCGTTTACCTTGCATTTTGTGTTATAAAAAACTCCGCCCTCGTAAAAAGGCGGAGCGCTTTTCGATTATTTATCGGAGAAAAGTTCGTCTAATGTTGTCGCGATTTGATTAGTATGGTTCCATCTACCCTCCTCGCCGTAAAGAAGACGCTTTGCAAGGTCACCCGAGCCACACCAAGTGGTCATAAGCAAACCTTCGATATGACCTTTATCGTGTTCGATTGCGTATTTGACGAACGCCTCTGCGCTGGGTTTATCACGCCAAGGGCTAATAAAAATCTTTAAGCCTTGGTCGGCAAAAATATCCACGGAGGGAAATTTACCGTAGTCTTCATAGTGCCAGTCGCAAACGAAAACGTCTTTATCAATTAAGTTTCTTGCTTGCTCCGTGCCAGTATCGGACGCTTCCCATCTATGATAGCCCGTTTCAGTAGTAGAAATCAGCCTGTCGCCCCACATAAGAATTTTACCGCCACGCTCTTTTACGTGTTGATTTAAAGTGTTTATCCAGTCGGCGTAAAGTTTGTACTTGGGCGTTTTAGAGCAAACGGGGCATTGTCCCATATTGAACACTTCGTCGCAACCAACGTGCAAAGTATCCGCCTCGAAAACTTCCATAAGTTCGTCAATAAGTTCAAAAAGAACTACTTTTACGGCAGGGTTTGACACGCAGATACTACGGCTATAAAATACCGCAGGCTCGTCCTTTTGCTCGTCAAAGTCGGGATACGCGCGCAATAATCCGTCTTTAATATCGGGAATAGGCGTGTTGTGGCCGTGGAGTATTCCGTCAGTGGGAATATTAGGATAGCCCGATTGATGTCCACAGAGATTCATCTTAGGAACGAGTTTAATGTTGTTCTTCCTACATACTGCAAGAAGTTTCTTTACGTCCGCCTCTGAAAGAGGGTCGTAGCCCCAGCACTCAGGGTGACGCTTAAATTGATAGCGATAGCGGACTTGAAGAACGAGCATATTAAATCCGCGAGGCGCAAGGTATTCGTCGATGAATTTTACGACGTCGTCAACCTCTTCAGTAAGGGGCGAAGTGAGTACGATTCCTTTAGTTTTCCAAGGTGTTTTCATAATGTTTCTCCTTTTTAAAGCAATCCTATAATGAGAATTGCGATTATACCTATAATAAATCCTAAGTTTTGGCGCGAAGTCGTTTTGTCTTTGAATATCAGCGCCGATATTATTGCAGTCAATATCATACTACCCACGTTGTAGACGGGGAACATTATTACCGAGGGAATTTGTCCTGCGATAATAAGATTTAGAAAATTGAGCGAGCCTACACAAATTCCAAGCCCAAGCGGAGGTAATATCTTTTTAAGAAAAATTTGCCCTTTTTCGCAAGGTTTTTCCTCCGTCTTTTCCTCTTTAATAAGCAAAGTTGCTATGCCCGTAAAGAGCGCGCTAAACAGCATTGCGTACACTAAAAAGAGGTTAAGTTCGCTTGAAAAGTCAGAATATTGATGAGTTTTTTGCAGTATCGCGTTAAGTCCTGATCCGCACATTGCTAATACTGCAAAGATAATCCAGGATATTCCTTTTGACTTTTCTTCCTTTTTCCCAACGATTAAAAATATTGCAAACAGAAGTATTACTACTCCCACGATTTGAAAAGGCGTTATGCTTTCGCCCCACGCGAACGCTCCAAAAATTATAGGAAATAAAAATCCGCAAGCGTAAATAAGCGTTACCATCGACGCCGGTCCACTACCCATTGCTTTTACTTGCGTTATTTGAGTAAAGGCTACGGACAAGCCGAACACGATAGATAAAATAAGCGAAAAAGTTGAAATATTAAAAATATTTACAAGGTCTTTATTAGTAAAGGCGAGCGCGAGCAAGAAAGCAATTACGAACGCTTCAAAGTTTAGTAGCATCGTGCCCTTTTTCGTGCCGTCAGCCTTTCCTACGGTTTTACAAAATATCGCTTTCCCCGTTGCCATTAAGGTTGAAACGACGAGTAGTATATAGTACATAGTGGTCTCCTTAAATCTTTCCGCTGGTTACGGTAAGCGCAAAATTGTTGTGCGCTCCCGTCGTTGCAAGAGTTGGGTACGGAACGAGAAGTTCTTCTTCTAATTCGGGAATACTATCCGTCTTCCCGTCTAAATAATCCTTTATTCTAACTATACAGTGCTCTACTCTTTTTTTAAGACCACCCAGTCGAATATCTTGGACTTCAAATCCAAACGGTTTGTTTTCTTTTTCCCATTGCTCCTTAAAAAATTCATAGAATTTTTCAATCTTTTTAGGAAGTTTCTTCATTTCTCTTAAGCATAACTCGACCTGCTCTTTATCGCCTTCCTGATACGCTTTTCTCAGTCTTAAAGGAAGGTCGTATTTTATAGAAAGTACGCTACAAAGCGCTGATTGAGTGCGGAAAAGATACGCGTATTTGTCGCAAATTTTTGATACCGTATTGATTTTTTTGGTATGTTTTGCGTAGATTTCGTTGTCGCTTATCTTTCCTGCAAAGTTCCAGTGTCCAAGCAATAGATCGTTATAAAGCATTGCTTTTGAGCGATTGCACTCATTAGGCTCAAGACCGTCGCCAACGATATTTGGAAGGTCTAAAGTCATAAAATCTTTAATCTTTATATTCGTCAAAGAGTAGAAGGTTTTTTCTATCTTTTCTTCTTCAAAATACGCCCACTCGGACGCAAAACATATTGAGGGTAGAGAGCCAAAAACTGAATATTCTCCCCCGTCGTCGCCCCAAAGCGTAAGGACGATATTTCTTACGGAATTTTCTTGCGCAGACTTAAGCGCAGGGGTTAGCGTTGCTATTGCGTTATCGTTATGAGGCGCAAAGCCCGTAAACGACCAAGTACTTCCTGCAAAGCCTACTTCCACGCCAAACTTTTTATGTTTTTTGAACATTCTATCGTATCGATTATAGTCCTTACTTGCATAGTCCCAGTACACAAGTCGAAGATTTTTGGGGACTTTTTGGAGAACTTCTTGGGGTATTTCTTCATCGTTATCCACGTAGTAGCGTCCACCGAAAGCAAGACGGAAAAACATATCGCTCCACATCATTACGCTTTTGTCGTAATTGTTTGCGATATCAATTATTCTTTCAAGATGACGCAATATTAGCGCGCTACGCTCTTTTTCAGCGCCAAACCTATCGTAATACGCGCCTCTACCTACTAAATGCGCCTCGTCAAGCCCTATATGAACTTTTTTTGAGCGAAAGCACTTAGAAAGTGAGGCGAAAATATTATCAATAAGCGTATAAGTGCGAGGTTCGTCGATAAGCAAAATATTCGCTATATCGTTACATTGTTTATACTCAGGCCATTGAAATATTCTCTCAAGGTGCGCGAGCGTTTGAACGAAAGGTACTACCTCTATACCAAAAAGCGTAGCGTAGTCGTCAATCTCTTTCAATTCTTCGTGAGAATATCTTCCTCTCAAATATCCAAAATAATCCTCGCCGTCCACCTTAAAAGTGTCTTCCATATAAAGTCCTATTTGATTATACCCTAAAAGAGCAAGGTGGCGGAGAATATCTTTGATATGCTCGACAGTTTTTACCGCGTTTCTCGAACAATCTATCATTACGCCAAGTTCGTCGGCGTTGACGGTATATTCAAAAGAATAATCGTCCTCAGTTCCCTCTCTTGCTAAAATTAGTAGCGCTCTATAAAACTGCACGGGGAAAGCGTAGGTAACGCTATACTCGTTGCCCGTTTTTCCGACCTTAAATTTCTCGCCTTTCGTTGCTTTAACGATAACGCCAAGGTCGTCTTCGATAAAATTAAGTTGTCCTAACAGTTCTCTTGCGCCCCTTTTTAATTCTAAGGGCAGATATAAAAGATTGACTTTAATTTCCATAATCTTAATATAGCGACAGTCCCGTAATTCCGCAACTACGGGACCGCCGTTAAATCTTTAGTTGTTTGCAGTTGCAATGCGAGTAGGTACGGGCAAGCCGTCTACTACGTCCCAGAAATCGTTATCCCACGAAGTGAAGGTAACCGCGCTCTTAAGAGTCGTAGTATCTGCGTACGCGCCGTAGCCTTCGCCCGTAGTGGTCGTTTTAGCGTTGTTAAGGTGCGATACGCCTACTGCGTAAACGCCGTTAAGGTTATCAACCGACTTAATTTCGCCGAAAGGATATCCACCGTAGGTTGCGCTACCGTTAGTAATACCGTTCTTGTAAACGAGGTAAACCTTATTGAAAATAACGCCTTGGTCTTGAGTTACGAGTCCTGCGGTAGAGTTAGTAGTTCCCGTTCCGCCGTTCGTGGTAATAGACGAGAATTCAACGTAAACGTTCTCCACCTCGCCGTATCCACAGGTAAGCAACATACCTCTACCCGAGGTGTTGGTAACGTTAGTAAACGATACGTTCTTCACGCTTGCTCCGGAATCCTTTGCCATACCGCGCAAGAAACTGTTTGTTCCGCCGATGATAAATCCGTCAATCGTATAACCTTGACCGTCGAAAGTACCTTGGAAACGATAATCAGCGCCCTTATAAGAATAAGTGTTTGCGCTCGTCCAAGTAATATTACTACCGAGCAAGAACAAGCCGTCAAGACGGTTTGCAGTACCGTTTGCGTAAGTCAACGCAAGGTTGTTAAATTGACCAAGTTCTTCTGCGCTCGTTATAATCATACTTGCAATTCTAATGGGAGCGGTTACGGTAAGAACGAGGTTATCACTGCCGTCCTTAAAGGTAAGAGCAAGCGTTTTGTTGCCAAACATAAGACCGAGGTCTTCTTTATCAATAGATACCGTAGTTCCGCTCATAGTAGCGCCAACGGTAGTATCGCCGATAGACGCCGAGTTAAGCGTAAGCCCGTTAAGCGTAGTTGCAATTTCAGAAAGGTCGATAGGCGCGGTTGCTCCGTTAAGAGTAAGAGCGTTCTCGCTTACCGTGTACATATCAACGTCGTTAGTCTTGCTAAGGCTAAGAGCAAGGGTAATAACGGTAGAAGTCGTGCTCGTCTTTGCGCTATCAAAAACGGAAGTTGCGGTTACTTTTATCGTACCAGAGAAGGTAGAGGGCACGCTAACGGTATTGCCATCAATCGTTACGCCACCACTAACGGAGGTTGCGTCAAGGCTATACTCTACTCCGTAGCCACCCGAAAGAACGAAACTTTCACCTGCTACTGCGCTTTGGGGAGCGGTAATAGTTACTTCTTTGAGTTTCTTAGGAACGGGAAGTCCGTTCTTAATCTCCCAGAAATCGTTTGCCCACGAAGTGAAGGTAACCGCGCTCTTAAGCGATGCGTAATCCGTATACGCGCCGTAGCCCTCACCGGTGGTGTATTCACCGTTGTTGTCAAGTTGAGTTACACCTACTGCGTAAACGCCGTTGATTGCGCTTTCAAAGTATTGATTATTACCAAAGAGGTATCCGCCGTAAGTATTAGAACCAGTCTTAATTGCGCCTTTAGTATATTCAACTAAAACGTTGTTAATCTTGAAGTTTGCAAGAGGACCGGAGCCGATAAGCGCGGTGGACGCGCCGGGGTTACTACTTCCTTGTCCGTTGTTAGTGATGGAATTTACTTCAATATACACGTTTTCAATAGTACCGTGACCTTCAGTAAAGAGGAAACCTCTGCCCGTGGTTGAAGTAACGTTAGTAAAGGAAACGTTCTTGATGATACCGTTGTCCATAAGTCCGCGAACGAAACTGTTAGTTCCGCCGATGCTAAAACCGTCGATTGCGTAGCCTTGACCGTCGAAAGTTCCGTAGAAACGGTTGCTACTAGTCTTATACGAGTAAGTTGCAGTACCAGACCAAGTGATATTGCCACCGAGCAAGAACAAGCCGTCAAGACGGTTCGCAGTACCATTGCCGTAGGACGATGCGAGGTTATTGAACTGAGCAAGTTCGATCTCGTCGTTTATAATCATACTGATAATTCTAACGGGAACGGAAATAGAAAGAATATGATTGTCGTTACCGTCTACATATTTAAGTACGATATTCTTATTACCGAACTTATAACCGAGTTGGCTCTTGTTAAAGGTAAGCGTAGTACCCTCAACCGCTACTTCAATAGCAACGCCATCCATCGTTGCGCTATCGAACTCGTTAGTTCCGATATCGGTTGCAAGCGAAGAAAGGTCAACGGTAGCGGTATTGCCGTTAAGCGCTACTGCTCCGCCCGATACGGTATACATATCAATATCGGTAGTAGTTGCAAGAGTTTTAGTTGCCGTTACGAGAATTTGTTTTACGATAGGCTCTTCTCCGTAAACGGAAGTTGCGGTAAAGGTGATAGCGCCCTTGAAGTTTGCAGGAATATTGATTTTGTTATCAGCAAGGGTAACGCCTGCGCCGACGGACGCGCTATCAATACTATAAAGCACGCCGTAACCACTGGGAACGGTTACGCTCTCGCCTGCAGATGCAGTAGCAGGAAGTTCAAGAGCAAAGGAAGTGAGTTTCTTGGGACGGGGAAGTCCGTTCTTAATCTCCCAGAAACCGTTTGCCCACGAAGTAAAGTCTACGCTTGCGTCAGTTAACGCGTCGTAAGTTTCGTAAAGACCTGCAATATAGGTGGAGGACGCCGTTTGTCCTTCGTCGCCTTCAAAGAGTTTATCTACGCCTACTGCGTAAAGTCCTTCGTATACGCCTTTCTCTCTATCGCGCTCGCCTACGATATAACCACCGTAGGTTGAGTTGCCGTCCTTAAGAGAAGTGTATTCAATAAATACTTTTCTTACGGTAAAGTCGTTACCGCTCGAAGAAATGAGTACGGACGTTGCAGTTCCACCGCTCGTACCACCGTTCTTGGTTACCGCAAGAGAAATATAAATATTTTCAAGCGTACCATTACCGGTAGTAAGAAGGAAACCGCGAGTTCCGGTATGAACTGCGTTAGTGAACGCAACGTTTTTAATCGTACCGTCGCCGTTCATTCCGCGAAGGAAACTTTGAGTGGTTACCTGCATTCCGTCAATTCTATAACCTTGGCCGTCGAATACGCCTTGGAAACGATAGTCGCCACCGTTAGTGAGGTTTACTTCGCCCGCGTTCATAATGTCGTTGCCGAGAACGAAGTAGCCGTTACCGTTAGCATCGTCTGCTCCGTCTACTAAATCCGCAGTATTGTCGAACGCTTTAAGTTCGTCTGCGGTATTGATTATCATAGTGTAAATATTTGCGCTATACTCGTAGGAGGCTTTCTCTGTCTCTAAAACGAGTACTCTGCCCTGTCCCATCTTATCTGCGGTAATGGGAAGCGCGCTCTTATTAAGGGTTACGATACCGCCGTCGAACGAATCGAACACGCTAACGCCGTCGAGCGTTACGTCGGTAATTGCGTCAGTTATTGCGCCGTCTACGGCAAAAGTTACGGTAGAGGACGCCGTTTCAACGGTATAAACATCTGTTTTTTGAATAGTAGGACGATAAACTTCCACGAAAATCTTAACGCTATTACCTTGGTACTCGGTAGTTACGAAAGTAGTTCCTTCGCTTACCGCGGTAATTTCACCCGTTGTAGCGTCAACCGTAGCGATGCTCTCGTCGTCCACAACAAAAGTAAGATCTACGGTTTGTTCTACTCCATCGTCATTAACTACTAACGCTGGGATAACGGAAGTAAAATGTTCAGTTCCGTCTGAAATAAGAGCAACCTTAGCCTTATAACCGCCCTCAACGGGTTCAAAATTATCAATCTCAAAGGTTACGTCGCTATCCACTACCGTTACGTCAACGGTGCGAACGAGTAAAGTTCCGCGTACCGTTGCAGACACGGTAAACTGCGTCTTGCCGTACTCTACTCCCTTGAACTTTGCGCCGGTAGACACCGTTTCTACCGTTGCAATACCGTCCGTTGCGTTCTCCGAAAGCGTCCAAGCGTATTGCACCGTTTCATCAATGGGAAGTCCTTTCCAAAGCGTTTGAACGGGAAGAACGAATTCCTCTTCTGCGTCAATCGATATGGAAACTTCTCCAGTGCTTTGACCGTTTATCTGTAACACGGGAACGGTTCCACTATTAGTTACAGTTACGACGCAGGTCGCTTTTGCACTGTCGCTCACACTTGCCGTAATTACAGCCTCGCCAACAGATAGCGCTTTTACTAATCCGTCCTCAACGGTTGCAACTGCGGTGTTTGACGAACTCCAAGTTACGCTATTTTCAGAGTTTTCTACGGTAGCGGTAAGCGTAGCCTTGTCGTACACGTCCATTGCAATCGTGGTTTTGCTCAGCGTTACCGTTACTGCAGGTGGCTCTTCAGTTGGACCACACGCTGAAACTGCAAACGCTAAACACAAACACATTGCAATCGTAAACAAAATGCTCGTTAGTTTTTTCATTTTTCTTTTCTCCTTTTTATTTATTTTAGGCGCGGTATCTCCGCTACCATTTTATACTCCCCAGTCGGTGAACACGCCGTCAAGCGTATCGTGTTCCCAAAGTTGCGAAATCCCAAGTAGAGCGCAATCGCTCTTGAACTGTTTTGCCTCTATGTTAAATTCAGCAGAAGTAAAACTCGTTGAATACAGTCTTAAAAGAGCAAAACGTGGGAAAATCGTTTCAAGTAAAATATGTTTTCTTAAACTCTCGTACAGTGACGCGTCGGTAGTTTTATACTTTTCTATCTTCTCGTACGCCTCGTCGCACAATTCAAGCCATCCGTCAAGGCGTTTTTTCTCCCAGAACCTACTTTCTTCAATTTCGTTATAGATATCTCCGTTTATAAGTTCGGGGTATTTCTGTTCAAGGCTTGCAAGATGCAACTGAAGTCCGTCGTAGAACTCGCGCATAGGCTTTTCAGCGTCACGGAAGTAATTAGCGAAAAAGTCGTCTTGAAGAGCGCCAAAGTCAAGATTTACGTCAAAACACGCTTTTGCGTTAGTGTATTCTTTAAATTTTCCAAACGCCGTTACGTTAGTTTGGTTATACTGACCTTGGTTGTACATAAAGAACGCGCCGTTCGCCTTGCAAAGTCGATAACTTTCTACGGTTGAAGAGTAGGAATTGTAGGGGTAAAGGTAGTTTGCAAAGTTGGTATTATAAAGCCACATATATAACTTTTGCGAAACTTTCGACCAACCGTTTATCGTTTTTGCGGTATCAGCGTTTTCTTCCTCGTAAAGAGAACGGTCGTACCTCGTGTAGATAGGAGCGATATAAACGCCTACGTTCGCGTTACATTTAACGCTATCGTCAACGGGGACTAATTCTCCGTTAACCGTCTTTACGGGCGCTTTTTCCGATTTGTGATAAGCAAAGAAAAGCAAGAATACTTCTCTCTTTTTCTCTCCACTCTCGTCCGCTCTTCGTTGCAAACGCGCTTGCACTTCGTCGTCCACTCTGTTCATAAACTTGATAATCGAGCCTGCGGCAGTACCGTACTTATTCAAGTTTTCTTTACAAGCGTCGCACGAACAAGTTCTCGGCGTATCTTGTTGGGTTATCGTAATGTTTGCTAAATCAGGTCGGGTGTCGATAGTCTCGATTACTTTATCAACCACCGTGTTTATCATAAGCGTTAGTTTTGCCTCGTTACCCCTTGCAGTATAACAAAGTTGCGTGCCGTCGGCAAGGTAAGTCCCGTCGCTTTGCTTTTCACCTACCGAATACCACTCGGGGTGAACGCTCGAATACTGCGTGGGCGGAAGATATTCGAAAGAGTTATGATACATCTTGTTATTTACTCTTATGAAAGCCTCGGCGTCTACGCCCATACCGTACTGCGCCTCACCCGTCATATAGTTAGTCAAAATGTAGTAATCGTAGTCGGGACGCTCGATAATTTCCATATCAGGTATCGTTTTGCCGTCCTTCGTGAACGCTACCGTGTCTTCACTATACATTTCGTAACCTACGAGGTGCTTGAGCAAAGACAATACCGCTCTATGATAGCCGTCGATAGTATTAACTTTTACGAAAACACTATTACCCTTGCTCTTAATATAGTATCCTGACGGACCTATATCTTCAGAAGGCATCGAAAGTCCTGCTTCAGTAAAGAGGTTATCGTCGCCTATTACTATATATTTGTCGTTTTCATTCCACTCAGTCGCGTTTATAACGGGAAGATAACACTCGGTTGCTTTTCCTATATACTTACTTAAAAACTCGCTCGCTTTGATAAGTTTTTTATCAGCGTTTTGCGGAACGACGATTTTATACTCGGAAGTTCCGCTTACGACGAACGCTTTTTCCGTTGGAGTTACGCTAACTTTGTGAAGAGTTCCTTCAACCTTATGCTCCGTTACCGTCTCTAAAACGGGATTTTTGGGAGTGGTTTGGTTGGAATTTTGCGAACCGTTATTCGTATTATCACACGCAGTCATTACCGTTAACGCGCAAAGGAAAGATAAAACTATTGATATTATTCTTTTCATATCTTTTCACCTCACTCCGTTACTTTAACCGTTGCGTTATAAATTAGGGTATTTCCCGCCTCGTCGGAAACGGAAATAATAAATTTATAATCGCCCGTATTGATGACTTTTACTGCGTTTGACGATGCCGGTAACACTAATATTTTACCCGTGGGTAAAAGCACGCTTTTAATTACTTTAAGTTCGTCGCTCTTCGTATAATTGTCGCTTACCGTAAAGTCGGGGATAGTTACTATATCGCCTACTCTTGCGCTTTCAGAAAATTTATGATTTAACTTTATCGTTGGCTTTTCGCAATCCTCTACCGTTATGGAGTAGGTAAGGGGCGTGGTATTCACTCTTTGGTTAAAGGTGTCGCTCGCCAAGTACGATACTTTATATTGACCGTACTCGTTACAGTTAATCGTATAACTAATACCGGGGTTTACTTCATCAAGCACCGTTCCGTCTAAAGCGGTTACTTTCTTTCCGCTTGGAGAAGTTACCGTAAGCGTGAAGTTTACGTTAGGGTCAACGGTATCGCCGGCAATAGCCACGGGAAGAACCACTTGAGTGTTTATATCGCAAGAGCCACCGTAGTTACCAAGTACGGAAATTCTTGGACCTATTCTATCGAGCGTTGCGTTACATATCGTTTGCCCGTTTACTTCGTTGAGAATATAACTTGCTCCCTCTTGCGCGTTAATAAACGAGACGGAAAGATAAACTTTACCGGAGGGGAAACCGTTAAATTGTTCGCCGTTATCCGTTTTTCCTATCGAAATGGACGAGCCTGCAATCTTCATTTTGCCGTCGCTATAACCCATTTTCATTCGGTTTGCAACCGATTGCGCGCTAAAGCCGACGGTTTCAACCTCGACCTCCACCGTGGGAGTTTTGAAGATAATGCCCGCGCCGTTCTTAATCATTTGAGTGGTAGCGGATATTCTCTCGTCTACGCTATCGGTAAGAGTGATGGATAGTCCGCTAAAACGCGAATTCTCGCTCACACCCGTCAAAACCATTTCAAAGTTTTGAGCAACTAAGGAGTTAGCGTAAGTCCAACCGCCGTTTTCTTTCGTCGTCGTTATAGTGGTATAACTATCGAACTTTTCAAGCGTTACGCCGTCTACGGCAAAATAGTTTTCGTAATTAAGCGAAGGGCGTTTACCCTCTTCAATCGTCCACGCAAAAACAGTAGGAACTACGAAGGGTTCGAGCGTTGCGCCGTTTACAGAGTATGTTACTGTTACGGGTTCAAAATTCTCGCTTACTTTAGGCGTATACTTCTCACCCTTTGCTAAAACTCTTTCACCGTTCGCGTCTTTAACTTTAATTTCCGCCTCAACGCTCACCGCCTTTCCGCTCGAATAATCTACGGCGTAAGCAGTTGGAAGAGTGTAGGCGCTGTTCGTAATAAAATACTTTGGAAGAACGGGCTTTTCAACGAACACGGGAGCAGGCGAAAGCGTTACGCTTACCGTATAACTTGCGCGCGTCGTCTGTCCGATATAGTCGGTTACGTCGTAAAAAATCGTATACGGTATCGCTTTTTCAGGTCTAAAGCCGTCCTCCACTTCCCACTCGTTTTGACCGTCGGAAACGATAATTTTTAGTTTTTCACGACCGCTACCAGCAGTAATTTCGGGAGCGTCGAATTTTACCCAGTCGCCCGTTTTTGCCTCGGTGATCTTTTGAGAAGGAAGGATAACGATAGGTGCGGGAACTTGCATTTTTGCATTTACCCAAACGATCTTCGTCGCTATGTTTCCCGCGTAATCTTTCGCTTGATATTTAATCGCGTAAAGTCCCTCTCGAGCGGGGATAAACTTTCCGCCAACCGCGGTAACGGATACGGCGTTATTAGAAGTAAGGTTGTACAAAACCTCGGCAGTTACTTCTCTCTCGCCCGAATAGTCGTCAGTTGCGCTTGCAGGGAATATTTCGTACTCCTCCCCTACCTTTGCAGTAGGAATTTCACTATCGTCCACTTCAATGATAGGCGCTGTTTTATCAATAAAGATTTCTTGGGATAAGTCTACGCCTTTTACGGAGGTAAGGACGAAATTAGCGGTGCTCGATTCAAAATTTTCCGCCCAAACGCTTAACCTGACTTTACCGGACTTAAAGCCTTGCCAAAAATCCGTATAGTATTTGATGTTATCAAAGTCCATTACGAAACGCTCGTTTACGTAAACGCTGTTTTCACTCTCGTCGTAAGAAAGATGTATCGCGCTTTTATAAAGTTCAGTGGTGCCACCGTCGTTGTACGCGCTCATAAAACTATGGCGCTGAGAAGTTCCGTAATTGTTCTCAATATGCAGTCTTTTTCTACTTGCCTCCCATCCTTGCATCGACTGACCGTTTCCACCTGCCAAGAAGTACGAATAAGGAACGTCGCCGTTCTTTTCACCCTCGTATGCAATCGCTCTTATTTTAAGATAAACGGAGGGGTCGCTAATATCGGTAAACTGGAAAAACAGTTTTCTAAAGTCAAGCGCGCCGGGATTATCAGCAGTTACGAAGAAAGATACGAGTTTATCTTTTTTAGTAACGCCGTTCAGGTCTATCGTTTGCATAAACTCAAGTTTGTCGCCCTCGGCAAGTCTTATTTTTAAGCCCTCTACTTCAGGAGCAAGAGCGTGTACGCCGTAAGTTGCCTCTGTTTTAGAATCACCACTTTGCCAAACGCGGTAGTCAACCTTAAAAGTTTTACTATCTACGAACGCTTTACCTTTAGCCTCTGCCGTGTAGTTGAGCGTATAAACGCCGTTCTCGTCCAAAACCGCTGACCTTGCGGAAAAAGTTTTACCACTTGGATATATAAGAGCGGTTTGCGCGGTTACGATTTCGCCGTCGATACTAACGTTTCTTTGCGGAATATTGAATATCGTACCTACGCCGTACTCAGACGCAACGCTTACCTCTCCCCAAAGTACCGTAGTGGGCGTTACTGCGTTTGCCACTATTGTGGAAATAGGTATAATCGTTAGACAAATCAAAACTACTAAAACTAATATTAAACTTTTACTTTTAGTCTTCATTGAACCTCCTCTTATCCTTTAATTCCACCAACGGTAAGGTTACCCATAAGGCGTTTATTGAATATAAGGAATAATACTAAAATAGGAATAAGCATAAGCATTGCCGCCGTCATTCTCATAGGAACTCTTGCCATTTCGTTAAGAGTAGTCGACGCCATTTCGTACATTCCTTGCGCTATCGTAGGATAGGAAGGAAGATATACGAGGGGTATTTGATAGTCGTTCCAGTAAGAGATAAAGCCGATAAGCATTATAGTAAAGAAAGTATTCTTTTGGAGAGGCAAAATAATCTTGGTCATAACCTTAAAGTTACTTGCTCCGTCTATTTGCGCAGCCTCCGTATACGCCATCGGCATAGCCTTAAAGTTGCCGTAAAAGACGAGGAAATAAAGCCCCAAGAAGTTCGCCTTCATTATCCAAAGTCCCCAAATCTGATTGAATAATCCTAAACTTTTTGCCATTTGGATTTCCGCAGGAAGACTTCCTACGATAGGCAAGACCATAGTTATAATTACGGTCGTGTAAATTACTTGCGAAAACTTAAAGTTAAAGCGCGCGCAAGCGTAAGCGGTAATGCAAGGAACGAGCGTATGACAGAACGCGCAACCTATCGAATAGAGAAATGCGTTTACGAACATTTGTCCCATATACACTTTCTCTTGTCCCGTTGAAGTGGATATTCTCACGTAGAATTGATTGAATACTTTCGAATAATTCCACACCCACTCTTCAGGCAAGCCTATCTTGTTAAGTCTAAAGTCGTAATAGTCCTTAAACGAGGTCATAAGCGCCCAAGCAAGTAAGCCGAGAAGAATTGCCGAATAGATAATTAGTACCACGAGCATAAAAACGGTGATAGGACTGAACTTTTCGCGCACGCCCGCCTCACTGTCCTTCTTGGAGAACGGTTTCGCGAAAAACGATTTTTCTTTTTCCATAACCTTAGTCCTCCTTTGGTCCAAACTTTTCAAGTAAGTTTTTAACGATAAGCGTAAGCGGAACTGCTATAACCGTCATCATTAAGCCCATTGCCGACAAAATAGGGTACTCCGCTCTCGACGCCGCGGCTCTCGTTTTGGTGTATAGATAGTAGCCGTAAGTTTGCAAACTTTCGGGCGCGGAACTGCCGTAGAAGGAATACAAGTTGATTTGGCTCGTAAATATCGTTGCTACTCCCGTTATAAGGAAAGTAGTAAGCGTGGGGAAAACGAGGGGCAAAGTTATATGCCAAAACTCCTTAAAACCTTTCGCCCCGTCAAGATGCGCAGACTCCACTATTTCTTGGGATATTGCGCTCATACCGTTTGAATACATTAGTACGCTCGTACCAAAACTTACCCATAAGTTATAGAACATTATCGTCGCGTATCTGCTGTCGGGGTTTTCGATTAGTCCTTTTATGGAAATTCCCGAAATAGTTTTAACGATCGTGGGGATTGCCTCTTCAACGAAGAACTGAAACATCGTTACCATTACGATTGCCGAAACGATACTGGGCATAAATAAAAGCACTCTAAATAGTCCGCTACCTGCAAACTTTTTGTATATGTAATACGAGAAGAACAGTCCAAGTGGCGTACCGATTACGAGCGTAATCAGGTAAGATAGTACGCTCATCTTCGCTGCAGACAAAAGATTGCTCGAACGCGTCATCGCCGTAAAAGCGTTGGTAAAATTATCAAGCGTCCAGGTTATCGTTCCGCCCGTTAAGTCGTACTTTTGGAAAGCCATAAGCACGGAACTAAAATTAACGCCGATATAGAACACCAAAAATTGCGCAATAGGAAAGGCAAGCAAAAGGATATAGAAAATCAAGTCCTTCTGTCTTTTCGTCAATTGTTTATTGTTTTTCTTTGTTTTTTCTGCTTTTGCCATTTTATTGCCTCTTAGTTAAGGGTTGACCAAATGCTCTGTTTGTATTGATATAATCCGTTGAAATAAGTTTCCGGGCTTACCTTATCTTCCCAGAACGAAAGCGCGCAATACTGCTTTTCACTATCGCCCACTTTGGACGAGAAGAAAGCAAGATGCGAAGACTGGTTGTTAAGGAATTTAGCAGTAGTAGACATAGGATATACTACGTTCGCGCGCTCTTTCATATCAATTACCGAACGGCCAAAGGGCGAAAGTTCCGACTTTTGCGTGCTGGTCATAGTATAATTAAGCGCTTTAGGCGTATCCGTCGTTTGAGTAAACTCAATAAGCGATTCGTCCGTATTAACGAACTTAATAAAATCAATCGCAAGATCTCTCTTTACTCCCGTAAGATTGCCTTTCATAAAGCACATAGAAAGAATATGGTCGTATAAAGTTACGCCTGCGCTTGCGTTCTCGTTCGCTTTGGGAAGGGGCATAAATGCGAAGTTTCTATTCTTTTTCGACATTTCTTCGCCTATGCTCGACTGCATATCAAGGAAAGTTTGCGCCGCCTCGTTCTGCCACCAAATACCCTCTACGAGCATTGCTGCCGACTTAGTTTCGCCGTCCTGACCGCCTAAAAGGAAATCGTCTTGGGCGTCGATATGAGTATAGGAAGTCTTAAACGCGTTATCGTTATGGTATTTTCCACCCTCAGCGTTTATAAGTTTTTCTACGAACTTGAGCGCGTAATACTTGCCCGCTTGACGAGAAAGTTTATACGCGTCGGTAGTAGATACCTGCGAAGAGGTTTCGTCTGCAACGAACTGACTGCCGGACGCAGTTCCAAGCGAAGTAGCCGTTCCTTCAAGAGTAAAGTTAAGCGACGCTTGGCTAAGCCCTTCGTAATCTATTGCAAGCGATTTACAAAGTCCGTCGATATACTCCGACGCAGAGTCGCCGTTCCAAAGCACGGGAATATCTCCGCCCTGCGCAATGTATTCGCAAAGGATAAAGAATTCCTCGTAAGTTGCGGGAAGTCCGTCGTCGTAATTGCCTTTCTCCCCGTCAGGTCCTGCGCTCTTTACGTCATCAGGGTAATAAATAAAGTAATCCTCAAGGCGCGTTCCCGTAGGTTCGTCGATAAAATAATAACCTTTATCATCGAAGAGGTCTACGTTGTAAATTAAACCGTTATAGCCCGCGTAGTGCGGTATAGCGTAGTAATGAGTACCGTCCGTTTCCGCCACTCCGTAATAAGCGCGCTGTTGTTCAGTCATTTTATCGTAAATCGTCTTTTCTTCGCCGGGGAGTTCGGTGGTAACCGCCTCGGTAATATCGCCCAAAATTCCTTGCGATTTAAGGTCGTAATAGAAAGCGTACTCAACGAAATAAACTTCGTCTCTTCCGTCCAAAACGTCTGCCGCTATACCGGAGGCTTTAGTCTTTTGGGGATTTACCATAACTTGAACGCCTTTCTTACCGCTTTCCAACTCGGTGTTTTCGTAAAGCGTTTCAAATCTTTGTTTAACCGAGCGTAACCAGTCAGAACCGTATCCGCCGTTATAGTTAAATACGTAAAGTTGGGTGCGCGAAGGGTCTACTTCTTCCTCAAACCACTCTTTTTCTTCAGGATTACACGCTAAAGCCGATAACGCGGTAAGAAGGGAAAGAACTATTACTACAAACTTCTTAAAAAACTGTTTCACGATTTTATCTCCTTATTTATTTTATCCATTTTTTATCCATTTAACTTCTAATCTTCTATTGACGCTTTCGAACTATTACAAGCGCGAATTCTATCTCTACTCTCTTTGCTAAACTTATGATTTCTCGACGCCGTCAAAAGCCCGTTCTGTTCTTGCTCAATATCGTAAAGTTGCGTATAACAAAATCCACTTAACTTCTTACTTCTTAGTAAAATGCTCGTAAGCGTTA
The DNA here is from genome assembly GCA_045532295.1 of Pumilibacteraceae bacterium. Lineage (GTDB taxonomy): Bacteria > Bacillota > Clostridia > Christensenellales > Pumilibacteraceae > UBA10677. The sequence goes on from JAZSFP010000002.1 coordinate 81,446, forward strand.
CGTAATCGTCAATAAACTTACTTTCGGTGGATATCTGCCTATACCCCCAACCGTTATCGTCGCTCGTTACGAACGCCGTACCGCCGTACTCGCTCACGTTTACGGGCTGACCGCCGTAAGGAATATTCTCTCCCGTCCAAGCGGGCGCAAAAGTCTGATCCGTGGTTATTTCTCCTCTCTCGTCAAGCGCGTCAAGGTGCGCTTTTAAGCGAACGGGGTCGTTATAGCAATGCACGTCGAATAAGTCGGTATTATGTCCGTGGTATCCTCCACTTACGTCAACGCAAGGACGAGTACTATCTACCGCTTTCGTTACTTGATACACGCTATCTATAAAACGCACGTCGCGAATTTTTCTGTCGTCGTAAAAGTTATACCAAGTTTCATTTAGCGGACACCAAGTGATTATCGAGGGATGATTAAAATCGCGCTCAATCGTTGCTACCCACTCTCCGATAAAGTCGCCGATACCTTCAAGGTGTTCGTACTTCGTTCCCCAACTTGGGAATTCGCCCCATACCATAAATCCAAGTTTATCGCAATGATATAAGTATCTCGGCTCGAATACCTTTTGATGTAGTCTTGCTCCGTTAAAACCAAGTTCAATCGCCTTTAATATATCCTCTTTGAACTGGCTTTCGCATACTGCGGTATACTGTCCTTCGGGATAATAACCTTGATCGAGAACGAGACGCTGGAATACGCTTTCACCGTTAAGCAAGAACTTATACCCGTCGTACTTAACCTCGCGAAGCCCAAAATAACTGGTAACCTCGTCCGAGCCGTACTTAATCTTCACGTCGTAAAGATTACCTTTTCCTAACGCCCACAGTTTTCTTTTCGATAGCGGAATTTCAACGCGTCTCTTATATTTTAAATAGAACTGCGTAGAACCAACCGTTTCCCCGTCAAAGTAAACTTCTATCTCGACTTTGCCTTCGCCTTCCGCGCAAACCTCTACTCCTACTGCCGTGTCAGATATATTAGGATAAAACTTTACGCTACGAATATATTCTACGGGCGTTCTTTCAAGATATACCGTTTGCCATATTCCCGTAGTGCGAGTGTAAAAACATCTATACGGCTTTAATTTTTCGCATTGCTTACCAGAAGGCTGATTAGCGTCCGTGTCGTCGTAAACAACGACCCTAAGTTGATTTTCGCCTATTTTTACAAATTCAGTAATATCTACCCCAAAAGGCGTATAGCCTCCACGATGTTTTCCTGCCTTTACGCCGTTTATGTAAACGATAGCCTCGTAGTCAACCGCGCCAAAGTGTAAAAATAGTCTTTCTTTTTCGCTAAGTTCGCTTATCGTAAAGGGACGCTCGTACTCACATTCTCTTATAAAACCATCAAGTCCACAACCCGATTTTTCAGACTCAGGACAAAAGGGTACTTCTATTAGTTTTTCATACTTTTCCCCGTCCCTTTGCATAGTAAATTTCCACTTGCCGTTTAAACTTTGGAAGTTATTTCTCATAAACTGGGGATTAGGATGTTCTGCTCTATAAATCACGTTTTCGTCACCTTTTTCCTTAATTTAGTAATTTTTTTTCGCCGTTTTGGGCTTTCTTACTTCAATAATACCCTATTTTTTTTCGCGTGTCAATAGTATAAACTTACCGATATTTAACTGTTTGAGCAGTTTATTTCCCAAAAAATGAGAAATTAAATTAAATTGCTTGCTATTTTTACGCATTTACGCTATAATATAATTGAGGTTTACTTAACTATTCCCAAAAATCAAAAATATTTAGAGGTATGCGTTATGTCGTCAATGAGCAGTCCTGACAAAATACTTAACCTTTCAATAAGCGAAACGGAAGACCACGAGAGAATTTGCAAAATCGCGCACGCAATATCCGTTCCAGAACGAGTAAAAATATTACAAGTTTTGCTTGCTCATACTCAAAACATTTCCGAACTTGCTACCACGCTTAATATTCCAGTATCAAGCGTTTCTCGGCACGTAGAAGTTCTATCTGACGCCCAACTTTTGCACGTTTCTTATCAGCCCGGTCGAAAGGGGCATACTAAATACTGTTCTCAAATGATAGTTGCTTGCAATCTTAACTTCGGGCTTGCGCATATCCCCTCCTCTATTGAGCACTCGGTTGAAATGCCACTTGGAATGTTTACTGAGTGTAGCGTTACGGCGCCTTGCGGAATGGTTGGGAAAACGAGTAAAATCGGAGTTTTCGACGAGCCGAGCGTTTTCTTTGCGCCTGAGCGAGTAAACGCTGAGTGCATTTGGTTTAATAGCGGTTTTATTAGTTACGCCTTCCCCGTTACGCACGCTCGCGACCAAAAGTGTTCTGAAATATCCTTTTCTTTGGAAATGTGTTCTGAAACTATCTATTATAACGACAACTGGCCAAGCGACATTACTTTTTACGTCAATAATAAGGAAATAATCACCGTTACTTCGCTCGGCGATTTTGGGGGAAGACGCGGTAAATACACACCTGACTTTTGGCCTATAACTTCCACTCAGTACGGCGTTTTGAAAAAAATTACCATTAACTCTCGTGGCGTATTCGTTGACGATAGTCTAAAACATACGCAAATCGTTTTTGACGACCTTAACCTTTCCGAAGGAAACTCGATACGATTTACTATCGGCATAAAGGAAGACGCTGAACATCGTGGTGGGATAAACCTTTTTGGTAAAAACTTTGGCGACCATCCTCAATCAATTATAATGACTTTACGCTAAAAAAATAGAAAAACGGAGGCATACGCATACCTCCGTTTTAATTTTTATTAATTTTTTATCTACCTATTTTAGTGTTGTCTTTTTGGCGGTCGCGAAGTTCGGGAACGGGGTGGGGAGCAGTTTCAAAGCGGTAATCCTCTCCACACTCTGCGATATACTCGCCTATTACTTTATGGCTTGCTACGGACGAGGACGAGCCGTTTACTCTATCGTTATAAGCAAAGAACTCGTAATCCTTATCGAGCGTACGGCTATCTGCGTACTCTTCAAGCACCGCCGTGTCGTGCACCGTATTTTTGAGAATATCACGGATATAAGCCTTATTATTATCAATATTCTTATAGAACGAGAGGAGCGTGGGGAATTTGCCCTCTGGAATAACTTGTTGCCACTCTTTCTTTTCGTAAGTTTTTAAAAGATCAGCAGAAAGATGCAGGTGCGCTACTTCGTCGAGGAAGTGGCGTTCCCAAAGCGCTTTAATTCGCTCGTCTCTCTCCTCTTCCATAAGCGAGAAGTAAACGTAACACTCGGTATATTCGTGCATAAGCAAATGTTCAAGCCAAGTTGCGCTACTGTCCATTAAACTTTCGTACTGCGTTACGTGTTGTTCCTCTATCATTGCGATCTCGTTAAAGAGTTTTCTTCCTAAGTCTGAAGTGTGGAACGCGCCGATATTCATATAATAGTTCATCGTTTGTTGCTCAGCAGCGGTAATAATAGCGGTATTGAGTTTAGTAATGGGCGTTGCAGTCGAGTTGGATATACCTCTACGGACGTCGTCGTAGGGGTGACGATGCTCCGATATCGTGGGGCGTCCGGGCATAATCTCGGTATAGCCCCCAACGAGCATCTCGCCCTTTACGCCTTCTTCCATCTCTAAAAGGTCGGCAAAGCGATAAAGGTGATCGAAGTCTTCCAAGAGCGCAAAGTCAAGCGCTGCTTTTACGTAAGCGTCCGTTTCGTTTTGCGCCATAATAGCGGTAAGGTCGATTGCAAGTTGCTCGTAACCGATCGTGTGCTCAAGAGCGTTTTCGTCCATAGGCTTAAGTGAAGAAATGGCTTTTTGCTGTTGTTGTTCCACTCTTCGCATAAGTGCAAGCGCGCGACGGATATCGTTGTTTACGCAATGTCGCGCAAAGTTGTGCTTAAACCAGTTCGCCTCGTACTCCGTTCCGTTCGCCAAAATTATACGAACCTTAGTGTAAGGATCGGTCTCCATTTTGTCGTAGGGACGAGAGTTGAGTTCTTTCCAACTACGGAACGAACTTTCGATTTTCTCGGGTTTTAGGTTAAAAGGGTTAATTGTTGACATAAAAAAATACCTCCGTTAACGGAAGTATTTTCCTTTATTAAATATTTTATACCATTATTCGTTTTTAGTTTCCGCTTGGCTTTTAAGAAGGTCGCGGATATCTTTGAGGACGTCCATTTCCTTCTCTTCGTTTGCAGCCGCCTCCGCTGCCGCTTTTTCTTCCGCCTCTTTTTTAGCCTTTTCAGCCTCAAGTTCAGCAGTATAGCGTTCAATAGCCTCTTTCTTGGAAAGTCCTTCCTTTTTGTACTTCTTGATCGCTTGGCGCTTGAAAGCGGCGGACTTTTTAGCGTCCTCGTTCGCTTGCGATATGGAGTTGATTACTCTTACGATCGTGAAAAGCACGAGAGCGATAAGCAAGAAGTTTATTATAGCGTTGATGAACGCTCCCCAGTCAATATAGATAGACTGCGTAAGATCAAGCACTTGTACGCCTGCCTCGTCCTTATAGGCAGGAAGTAAGATAGTGTGGATACCGCTTAGACTGTCTTTGCCAAGGATTATAGCAAGCAACCAGTTAATTAGAGGACGGAGAATATTGTTGGATAAGCCGTTTACGATTGCGGTAAACGCGCCACCAACGATAACGCCGACGGACATATCAAGCACGTTTCCGCGCGTGATAAAGACTTTGAATTCTTCAAAAAACTTCTTCATTTATTTTCTCCTTTGATTATCGTTAACTCAAGTATAACATATACCTAATCAAAAGTCAATAATTTACGAAAATTTATAGAACATCAAAAAAAATTTCAAAATACCATAAATTTTTTTTGACTTTTGAAAATTTCCGTGTTATACTTTGAAAAAAATATGGAGGTGCTTTTATGGCAAAAAAGAAAAAGAAAAAAGACACGCTTTCTCTCGTTTTACTTATCGCAGTTTTAGTGGGTACGATTTGTGCCATAGTCGGTCTCTTTACCGACTGGTTTATTTCCACTACGACAAGCGCAATTATCGGTTCTGAAAGTAGTTCTAATTACGGACTATTTGCCGAAGAATTTTCAAAATGGGCTGAAAACGCAACGGAAAATGGAAATACCGAACTCTTTCCCATCTCTTTAGTAATTATCGCGGGCATCGGCGCAACCGTTCTTTCCGCCGTTTGTCTTCTCTTGGCTCTTCTCAATAAAGCCGGCGTTTATTCTATGGGTGGACTTCTTAAACTTTTAATTCCCATCGTGGCAATTGTTTTCGGAGTTCTCGTTTTCGTATTTTCCAACTCTTACGCAAGTTCACTCGTATCCGTTGACCTCGGTGTTATAGTTGAATCTTCTTGGACGACTGCAGTTGGCGTTTACCTTACGGGAATAGGTTCAATAGTATCAGGTGGAGCGTACCTTTTTAGTAAGTAAATAATTTTGACCGCACGAATAAAGGCGATACCTTTTAGCAAGGTATCGCCTTTGTTTATTTAACATACTATTCCTTTACGACGAGCACGACTTTTCCTATGTTTTCTCCACGATAAAGCGTTTGTTGAGCCTCGTCCGCTTGCTCAATGGGGAAAGTCTTGTAAACCTTGACTTTCATCTCACCACTTTCAAATTTAGGCCAAGTTTTATCAACGAGCGCAGAAAGTAGTTCGCCTTTCTCTTTTGGCGTTTTACTTCTAAGCGTACTTCCTATAATGCGAATATTTTTAACGAAAATATTACGAAAATCTACGGTAGAATTATCGCCAGCAAGCGTTGCTATTTGTATCCAACGGCAACCTCTTGCCACGTACTTTAAGCACTCGCCAAGTTTTTCGCCTGCTAAACAGTCGATTGCAATATTAACGGGAGTACCCCTCTTTTCCTCTTCTTTAAGAACTTCGGCAATATCCTCTTTGGTCGTGTCCACTACTCTATCGGCGTTGAGGTACGCCACTTCTTTCTTCTTATCTTCGCCCAAAACGGTGGTTATTACGCGTAGTCCAAACGCTTTCGCCATAGGAATAACCGCGCTTGCAAGCCCACTTGCGCCTGCGTTCATTAAAAGCGTTTCGCCTGCCTTCGCCTCACCCACGTAGAAAAGGTTAAGATACGCGGTCATATAGACTTCGGGGATTGCGGACGCCTCAATAAAACTTAATCCGTTGGGAATAGGCATTACCATTTGCTCCGGTACGGCAACGAACTCTGCGTATCCGCCTCCGCCCAAAAGCGCGCAAACTCTATCACCAACTTTCCATCTTTTTACTCCCGCGCCTACTTCTTTTATAACGCCTGCAACCTCAAGCCCCGGCCACTCGGGACAGCCCGGAGGCGGAGGATAATTACCCTCGCGCTGAAGAAGGTCGGCTCTATTTAGCGCAGAGGCGTAAACCTCAATAATCACCTCGCCCACTCTTAAGACGGGATTAGGTACGGTGGTATAACTTAAACTTTTATCGCCATTGATTACTACTGCTTTCATTTTTGCTCCTTGTATCGTTATAATATGAGTATTATAATAGCAGTTTAATGAAAATTAAACAAGGTCTTTTTCTATTAAAAAAGAGGTACTATTCTACTACATTATTGTTTTATTCTTTAACGAGAATTGCTCTACACGGAGAACCGTCGCCACCCTTTAACGATATGGGCGCAGAGAATAATAGATACTCACCCTCGCTAACTTCACTTAACCTTATTCCCTCTAAAAGCACTACCTCTTTTTGTAACAAAATTCGATGTACGGTTGCAATATTTTCACCCTCGCCTACCGTTTGAGACTCGTTACCGTAGAGAAAAATACGCTCTTTAATTGCGTTCGCGCCATCTACGGAAAGAGTGGCGTTACCCTTGATTAGTATACGCTTACTGCACTCGATTGACAGGGCTTTTGCTCTATTGATTATATCGAGAGCCTCTCTTTCTCCTATTAGTCCTTCCGCCTCGCAAACGAAACACTTTCCTACTACTCGCTCAAGAGCAATTTCATCAACGCCCTTGCCGTCTTTTATAAAATGTTTGGGCGCGTCGATATGCGTACCGTTATGCGCGCACATACTTATAAAGGTTAAATTATAAAGACTTCCCTCATTCATAGACGCAAGGACTTTAGACGAGGGCGCAGGGTCGCCGGGAAAAACGACGCTACTATAAAGTTCTTGGGATATATCGTAAATTTTCATTTTCTTACCTTCTTCGTCGTTAGTGTGTAACTTAAATCAATAAGCGAGAATAGTTCGCTTTCGTCAATTCTATCAATAATAACGCTTATCCAGTGTTCCTTGTTCATATGGTAGCCCCTAAAAATACTTTCGCCGTTTAGTATTAACGGGATAAGAGGAGGCTCGCACTTAAGGTTAAGAATATCCGCCGTCCCCTCGGTTAAGCCTAATTTTTTAAGAGGCAAGTTCATTAAAAGCGCGCCAAACCACTTCCCACTCGTTGAATTTCGTAACGCCGAGTTATCAGGGGTGTCCGCCCATAAAAACTCGGGGGATACTCCGTATTTACTTTTAATAGCGCTTAAAACGCGCGCAGTCTTTTCTTCCATTTAGTCCCTCTACTTTATTATAACAAATGCGACGACGATTTTCAAGCGTTTAGCGTAAAAAAAGACAGGATATTTCACCTGCCTTTCGTCTTTATTCTTCTTGATTCATTTCTTTAATAATGATTGCGTTCATAATGAGCGCGTTAAGGTCCTCACGGAAACGGATATGCCATTTTGCTGAACGAGGATACTTAGTAAAGCCTTCGATTTTGTTCTTCTTAAGAAGGCTCATAACCGCCTCTTTGCCCACTAAACTCTCGTATAATTTAAGCGCGCGATAGTCGTTAAAGCACTCGCCCATTGCCTCGTGGCGAATTGAGTCAAGCGCGCCGTCAAGACCGGGATAAACGATGTAAGCGTCGCCTGCCTCCCAAGTTCCACCGCTGTCGGGGCTAATAAAGGGATTAATGAGGTAAGCGGAGCCACCGCAGTTGTAGAAGTTATAACCCCAGTGGAGCAAGCCTTCACAACCGTTGCGGTAAAGTTGGATACCCATAACTCTCGTTCTTTGAAGAGGCATATTCAAAAAACGATTGCTTAAGAAATCTTTTCTCTCCCACGAGCAGTAGTAAACCCAACGGAGCGCGTCGTTTTCAACGAAAGTTTTTACAAAATCGCTTGCAACGACGGGAGTATTTATAACGCCGTTCTCGTAGAACTCGTAGTTATGTAACGCGTCCATAAGTTTAAGCGAAGGGAAATGCTTAATCAAGACTTCTCTAATCTTCATAAAGTTGTCTTTCGCGTTCCAGTTAGGCTCGTCGGAAACATGGAAGTAAACCTTGTCGCCGTAGCCTTTTTTATCAATAAATTTCTTCAACTCGCCAAGATAACAGTCGAGGAAGTAAAGGTACTCTTCACTCGTCGACGAAGTTTCCCAACCGAAGATTTTCTTTTCTTCGCCGTCCACCGTTGCCATAATTTTAGGACAACATTTTGCGCCCCACTGCGTTGCAATATGCGAAAGTTCAAAATATTCCGTACCTATCGAGAGCGCGTTTTCCATAAAGCGTTCAAGTTTATCAAAGTTAAACTTGTACTCGCCACCGTTTTTCTCAACGCCCACGAGTTGCGCGGTAAGACGCTCTCCACCCACGAAAGTATCAAGAGGCGGAGTAAACATAGGAGTATAGAGCATATTCATACCGTGCTTTACTGCCGTTTTAAGATAAGTGTTAAACACTTCATAATATTCGTCCGTAAAAGGCTCAACCTTGTAAATTTTCGCAATACCGTCGTAGTGCATCCAGTTGGTGTAAATTACGTCCTTCTTAGGTAAAACTGCATCGTAAAGCGTAAGAGTAAAAGTCGTCCTTGCAAGTTCTTCGTCGTCAAATTTAATTATCACCGTAATAGGATATTCACCTTTCTGAAGAGTTGCGCCATCGCCGTTTACGCTTATATAATAAGTTTTCCAAGCGTAACTTATGGGAATATCTTTGCCGTTACGAAGGGGCTGAAGAATATCGGGATACGAGGTTATATCCCCTCTCTTTTTGATGATATAACTATCGTTCTCCCCCTTCTTTTGCGAAAGACCTACGGGAACGGACTCAACTACTCTAACGGTTATATATTCGCTAAGTTCACTTTCTACTTCTACGCTTATCGGGTTATGAATACGCTCACTATAAAAACTCACTTGAAAGTTATACGGCTCGTTTAAAAACGCGCTTCCTTTGTTAAGCAATAACTTCGGTCCTTGGTCAGCGAACACTTTGTCAAGTGAACTTGAGCAAAGAATCTTTACTTTATTTTTCATAAGTAAATACTCCCTTTTTGTATTTTGTAAAATTTATTCGTAAACAAAAAATTGCACTTTACTATAATATACCATTATTAACTAATTTTGTCAATTGTAATTTGTGCTATTTTTTGTGCTTTTTACTTGAATTTATATCTTATCTCTTTATTTGTTTTAGTTTTAATTTAAGGTCGGGAGAAATCCTAAAACTTTCCACCGCTTTCTGAATTGTTTTATTATGAACCCAAGCGTTCAGTTCGTTATTAACCAAAATTTTAAGAGTTTGCTCTTCCTTAAAACAGAGCGCGGTCGCAAAGTACCAAGCCTGCATCATTTGTATATAATACTCTTCTCTCTTAACGCCCGCAACGAGAGAAAGATATTCTTCGTTAAAATCTGCGTCAAGATAGTATACCATTAGCATTTCGATAGCAAAACGGACGGTATACTCACTTTCGCTTTTAATCCACTTATAAATGTAGGGCAAAAGTTTAGCCTTATTTTTAGCAAAGACTTTAGGACGAAAACTATCGCAAGTTGCCCAGTTATCAATATATGGAAGAAATTTTTCCGTCAGTTCTACGCATTTATTAAAGTCCCTCTCTTCCGCAATTATAAACGCGTGAATATTGTTTTCTTCATAGTAAAAATGCGGTAATCGTTGCAAAAAATCAATACCGTTTGCGTTTTTTCGATACTCTTTAGCGATTTTACGAAGATGAGGAATTCGCACTCCGATAATTCTTTCTCGCTCAACATTAGGAATTAGTCGAGCGTGAAAGTCGGCGTATTTAGTATCTTGATACGAAAATAAAGTTTTAAGTAAATCCATAATGAAAAAAGGCGAACGAAAATATCGTTCGCCCCAAACTATTATCTTTGAACTCTACCGCTACCGTCTCCGCCTGCAAGTTTTTCAACTTCAGAAACGGATACGCGGTTATAGTCGCCTTCAACGGAGTGCTTAAGTGCGGACGCCGCTACTGCAAACTCGATTGCGCTTTGAGTGTCTTTACCCGTTAAGAGCGCGTAGATAAGTCCACCGCCAAAACTATGCCCACCACCTACGCGGTCAACGATATGGAGGTGATAACTCTTACTAAAGCAATAATCTTTGCCGTCGTAGAGCATTCCTGCCCAGTCGTTATCACTTGCCGAAATGGACGAACGAAGGGTGATTGCGACTTTTTCAAAGCCAAACTTATCCATAAGTTGTTTTGCAACGGACTTATAGCCTTCGTGATTGAGTTTACCACCGTAGATATCGGTTGCCTCCGCCTCAATGCCGAACACGTCTTTAGCGTCCTCTTCGTTAGATATGCACACGTCTACATATTTACATAATTCCGTCATAGCCTCGCGCGCCTCGGCTCTCGTCCAAAGTTTTCCGCGGTAATTGAGGTCGCAAGAGATTTTTACACCTAATTTTTTAGCAACTTTGCACGCTTCTACGCAAAGGTCTTTTACGTTAGGTCCAAGCGCGGGGGTGATACCGGTAAAGTGGAACCAGTCTGCGCCCTTAAATATTTCTTCCCAGTCGAAGTCTCCGCACTTTGCCTCGGCAATGGAAGAGTGCGCGCGGTCGTAGATACAAACCGAACCACGCTGAGACGCGCCCTTTTCAAGGAAGTAAATTCCCACTCTATCGCCACCGCGAACGATTTTCGAGGTGTCTACTCCAAAATAACGGAGCGAATTGATTGCCGCTTGACCGATTGCGTGAGAGGGAAGTTTGGTTACGAACGCGCTATCAAACCCGTAGTTAGCGAGCGATACGGACACGTTTGCCTCGCCACCTCCAAAGGTCGCTTGGAGTTGGTCGTTTTGTAAAAATCTATAATAGCCGTTGGGCGCAAGGCGCAACATTATTTCACCGAAAGTTACTACTCTTTTCATAGTTATTCTCCTTATTCTCCGTATTTTTCAAGAGCCTCTTTTACAAAGAAACTGCCACCGATCGCCTCGATTTTGTCCCAAGCAAGAAACTCGTCAATGTTACTTCTATCTACTCCGCCCGTGGGAATAAACTTGATTTGGGGGAAGGGCGCGGAGAGCGCTTTCATTGCTTTAAGTCCACCGTAAACGTTCGCAGGGAAGAATTTCACGGTCGTTATGCCAAGTTCAAGCGCCATCATAATCTCGGTGGGAGTTACGCAACCGGGATAGTAGGGAATTCCGTTAGCCTGACATACTTTTGCCGCGCCTACCGAAAGACCGGGGGATACGATGAACTTCGCTCCGCACTTTATTGCTCGTTCGCATTGCTCGGCGTTGATTACCGTGCCTGCGCCGATTTCCATATCGGGATAATTCTTTACGGCGTACTCAATCGCCTCGGCAGCGCAAGCCGTTCTAAAGGTGATTTCAGCCGTGTTGATACCGCTTTTTTTAAGAGCAGTTAAAATCTTGTCCGTTTCACTTAATTGTTTAATTACCACTACTGGTACGTACTTTTCCATTATATTTGCTCCTTTTTATTTTATCGTCAGTATTAAACGCCCGAATATGCCGAGAAACCACCGTCAACGGGAATAACTATACCCGTAATAAAACTTGCCGCGTCGTTATTCAAGAGGAATAAGAGCGCACCGGAAAGTTCCTCGCTTTCGCCAAAGCGTCCCATAGGGGTTGCCGAGAGAATTTTACCCGTTCTTGCAGTGGGCGTTCCGTCTTCGTTCCACAAGAGTTTAGCGTTTTGCTTAGTGGAGAAAAACCCGGGCGCGATTGCGTTTACTCTAATACCCACTTTGGAAAAATGTACGGCAAGCCACTGAGTAAAGTTAGAAATTGCCGCTTTCGCTCCAGAGTAAGCAGGGATTTTGGTTAAGGGGGTATAAGCGTTCATTGAAGAGATATTGAGGATATTACAGCCCTCTCTTCCTACCATTTGCTTGGCAAACGCTTGGGTGGGAAGGAGCGTTCCGAGAAAGTTGAGGTTAAACACGAAACTTACTCCGCTCTCGTCAAGGTCAAAGAAACTTTTCGTTTCAGCGTCGATATCGCCCTCTTCGTAATATTCTTTGTCGGTGGTAGCCTTAGGGTTATTTCCGCCTGCGCCGTTTACTAAAATATCACAAAGACCTAAGTCTCTTTTAACTGCCTCGGCTACTTCGTTAACGCTATTTTTATCGAGAACGTTGCACTTATAAGCCTTTGCAATTCCGCCCTCTTTAACGATGTCGTCGGCATACTTTCCAGCAGCCTCTTCGTTTATATCGAGAAGGGCTACCTTTGCGCCCGCTCGTGCAAGTACGGTTGCAAAGTACGAGCAAAGCACACCGCCTGCGCCCGTTACAACCGCTACCTTTCCGTTAAGATTAGTATCAAGTACGTTCTTTTCCATTATTTTAACTCCTTTTCTGCAGCCTCAAAAAGACCGTTTATATAAGTTGCGCCAAGAGCGCGGTCAAATAAACCGTAACCGGGTTTTCCCGTTTCGCCCCAAATCATTCTGCCGTGGTCGGGACGAACGTATCCGTCAAAGCCGTTCTTAACGAGGGCGCGGACGATTGCGTACATATCAAGCGAACCGCAAGAGGAAAGGTGCGCGCGCTCTTCAAACGAGCCGTCTTCCATATTTTGAACGTTACGAATATGCATAAACGCAATTCTGTCCATTTTGGAATACTTGTCCACCATTTTTACTATATCGTTCTTGCAAGCGCAACCTAAACTGCCGGTGCAAAGACAAAGCGAGTTTGCAGGACTGTCCACTATTTTAAGGAAACGGTCGAGGTTTTCTTCGCAAGTGATAATTCTGGGAAGACCAAAGATAGGATACGGGGGATCGTCGGGATGAATTGCCATTCTTACTCCACACTCTTCAGCAACGGGAATAACTTTTTTGAGGAATTTTTCGAGGTTCTTCCAAAGTCCTTCCTCTCCGATTTTGCCGTACGCGGTAATGAGTTCGCGCACTTGCTCTTGTGAATAACTCGAGTCCCAACCGGGAAGATGGATATCGTCTTTAAGGGGGTCAAGACCACGCATTTGCTCCCAGTACATAACGAGCGAAGTCGAACCGTCTTTAGCCTCTTTATCAAGTTGCGTTCTCGTCCAGTCGAAAACGGGCATAAAGTTGTAGGTTACGCACTTTACTCCGTACTTTGCGCAACGGCGAATATTCTCGCAGTACACTTCCAAAAGTTCGTCCACGTCGTTTCTACCAAGTTTGATATCTTCGTGAACGGGAATAGATTCTACCACGTCGAAAACGAGACCTTTGCTTTCGCACTCGTCCGCGAGCGCTTTAATAGACTGCTCGCTCCATACTTGCCCTACGGGTACGTCGTAAACGGCGGAAACAACCGAACGCATACCGGGAATTTGCGCAACGTATTGAAGTTTTACGGGGTCGTCAAACCCATACCAACGAAATGAAAGTTTCATTATTTGTCCTCCAAACGGAAATATTTCTTAGCGTTTTTATAGCACACACCCTCGATAATCTCTTTGAGCGCGTTCTTATCAAAGGGGTACTCGCCGTTCTCTACCCAAGAACCGACGAGGTCGCAAAGTATTCTGCGGAAATATTCGTGGCGAGTGTAGGAAACGAAACTTCTCGAATCGGTAAGCATTCCAACGAAGTTACCAAGGAGCGAGAGGTTTGCAAGCGAGGTCATTTGCTCGCGCATACCCGTCTTATTGTCGTTAAACCACCACGCGCTACCGTGTTGAATTTTGCCCGCGCACTCACTACCTTGGAAAGCGCCGATAAGCGTTCCTAAGAATTCGTTATCAGAGGCGTCAAGCGAATAAAGGATAGTTCTTGGTAAAGCGTTATTTTTATTTAACGCGTCTAAAAGTTTTGCAAGACCTACACTGCCGTTATTTGGTCCGATAATATCAAAGCCCGTGTCAGCGCCAAGATTATTAAACGCCACGGAGTTGGGATTGCGCATACAGTTAAAGTGGATTTGCATTACCCAACCGAGTTTTGCGTACTGTTCTCCGCAGAAAACGAGCAGTTCAGTCTTGAACTTTTCCGCCTCTTCAAGCGTTACTTTCTCGCCTGCTAACGCCTTTGCTAAAATCTCATCCGTCTCGCCCTTTTTACTTTCGCGATAAAGCGTATAGTCAAGACCGTGGTCGCTTGCCTTACAACCGTGCCGAGCAAAATGCTCAATACTCTTAGATAGCGCGGTCTTTATATCGTCTACCGTTTTAATGCTAACGCCGTAGGTTAATCCAAGTTTTTCAATATACTCTCTAAAGCCTACTTTATCAATATTTATTGCTTTATCAGGACGGAAAGAGGGGGCTACCGTGACCGAAAAACTCTTATCCGTATTGATTTTTTCGTGCCAAACGAGGTCGTCGATGGGGTCGTCGGTAGTACCGATAAACTCAACGCCACTTCTCTTAATAAGCGAACGAACGCTCATATCGTCGCGCTGAAGTTTTTCCTTCGTAAGTTCCCAAACTTCTTCCGCCGTTTGTTCGTTAAGTACGCCGTAATAACCGAAGTAACGCTGAAGTTCAAGATGACACCAGTGATACATAGGGTTGCCGATTGCTTTATAAAGCGAACGCGCAAACGCCAAGAATTTTTCCTTATCGGGTTTATCGCCCGTAATATAACTTTCGTCGATACCGTTTGAGCGCATTACTCTCCATTTATAGTGGTCGCCCGAAAGCCAAAGTCCCGTTATATTATCGAACTTCTTATCCTCGTAAATCTCTTTGGGACTTACGTGGCAGTGATAGTCGATAATGGGCATATTTTTCGCGTACTCGTGATAGAGAAAGCGCGCGCTCTCGCTTGAAAGCAGGAAGTCTTCGTCCATAAAATTACGCATATTTTTACCTCGTTAGTCGTTTCATTATTTAAATTATACCACATAACAAAATATAGCGCAATAAAAATTACACTACATTTTGTTCGTTTATGATTGCATTTTATTCCTTTTTCTTCTTAGGCTTTCTAATGCGGTTAAGTTTTTTGTTCATCTTAAGGAGTTCTTCCTTCGTGAAAGAAATATCCACCATACTTATAAGCGAAGTAAGACGGAGTACGGTAAAGCCGTTCATCATTTGCATCATATCCGAAGAAAGTTCAAAGCCCATTGCCTCGTTTTTCTTTCCTTTGCCGTTCGCTTTCATCTTCTTCTTAATGCTAAGACCTACGCCTATAAACCAGATTTTTCCCCAGAAACAAGACATAATATCGCCGATTTTATCGTTCAGCGAGAAACGACCCTCGGGCGCTTCAACGTCGAACCAGTTAAGTACCGCGCCTTTTTCTTTAAGCACGTACGCCTCGTTCATAGTATCTACTTTTCTAATCACGCCCTCGTCGCGAAGGTCGCCTGCAACTGCGGTAAGGGTGGTTTCGCCCTCGTTCTTAACCTCGAAGTAGAAGAAATGATCCTCCGCGCTCTTCTTTCCAACGCTTACGCCGTTAGCAAAGAGTTCTACTTCAGGTAGGTTAGAGTAAACGGTAACCTTGGTTACTTCCTCTACTCTGTCGATATAACGCTTTCCGCAAAGATGAACGAAGGGTTCGTCCGAAAGCCACGCTTTATAAGCGTAGAAAGCGTCCTTTTTATATTTACGGTCAAAAGTCATAAGACCTTTGTGATTTTGTCCGTTCTCGCCACCTTCTGCGCGAGCGTCCGCGCCGAAGTCGAACATATTCCACACGTGAGTTGCCCACAAGTATTTGCGAGTGAAGAGTTGTTTAATAAGTTCTTCGTGGTAGTATGCTTGGTATTCCTCGGTATAGTCGCCCTGCATAGGGTTAGAAGTATGCCAGTTAAGAGCCTCACAACCGTACTCACTCACGCCGATAGGCTTATTAGGATACGCTGCGTGGAACTTATCGAACCAAGGTCCGTTCATCGAAGTCTCGCCACCGTACCAACCAAAATAATGGTTATAAGATACGACGTCGGGAATTTGAACGTAGGGTTCGTCCATCGAGCACATAGAAACGCACGCCATAGTGGTAAGACGCGTTTTATCCATACTGTGAACGAGGTCGTTTAAGATATTATGGTTTTCAATAAGGTCTGGCGTTGCTCCGTTCATCGTTATTTCGTTGGAAAGTCCCCAAACTACGATGGAGGGGTGATTGTAGTTTTGTGATACCAGTTCCTTCATCTGCGATACGGTATTCTCTCTGCCGTTTTCAAGGTGTTTGGATATATAGGGGATTTCTGCCCAAATTACCAAACCTTTCTCGTCGCAGAGGTCGTAAAAATACTGGTCGTGTTGATAGTGCGCAAGACGAATAGTAGTTGCTCCTACTTCACAAATAAACTCGATATCTTCTTCGTGATGCTCGGGAAGAAGAGCGTTACCTAAGCCCCATCTGTCTTGGTGACGGGATACGCCACGAAGGGGATATTCTTCGCCATTGAGGATAAATCCACGCTCGGGGTCAATCTCAAAGGTTCTTACGCCAAAGCGCGAGCATACGTTGTCGATTACCTCGCCACCACGGATAATCTCCGCCTCACAGCAATAAAGGTAAGGATTTTTTCTACCGTTCCATAAAATTACGTTATCAATCGTGAAAGTCACTTTCTTGTCGGAAGATACGATTTTATAAAGTTCGTTCTCGTCCTTATCGTATACGGTGTACGCAATTTCGTCGCCGTCAAGGAGGTCGGTAGTAAATACTTCCACTTCTACTTTTGCGTTATTGCCCTCTACGGACGGCGTAATCATAATTCCGGGCGCTCCGTAATAGTCGAGGTCAAAGTGCGTATTATTAACGGCAATAAGGTTTACGTTACGGTAAAGTCCGCCGTAGAAAGTAAAGTCTGCCATTTGAGGATAAACGAAGTCGTTAGGAGCGTTGTTAACGACCAAAGCAAGTTCGTTTTCCTCCTCTAAATGCTCGGTAAGGTTTACTCTCCAAGTGGAATATCCACCGTGGTGAACGCGAAGTTCTTTGCCGTTAAGGTAAAGCGTCGCAGAAGAGTTTGCTCCGTTAATTTCGATATAATACTGGTCCGCAACGGGAAGAGAGGATTTAGCGAACTTTTTAGCGTAAACGCAATCGCCTCTAAAATAATCGTTTCCACCGTCTTGACCGTCAACTGCGTTCCAGCAATGCGGTATATTAACGGTTTCGCCCTCTACTGAAGTAACGATATTGCTGTTTTTTGCGAAAATCCAGTTCTCGTTAAAACTTATCTTGTTTCTCATTTTTTGCCCTCGCTATACTAATTTTTTTCTCTATAAATATGATACAACATTAAGAAAAATATGTCAAGAGGATAAAAAGCCCGTTAGGAAAATTTTGGGTTTTTTGCGAAAAAAAGCCTCGTTTTTGCGCGCGCGTCGAAACGCATTTTGCAAAATCGTGATTTTTTGTGAAAAAAGCGTGTATTTGATTTGACACGCTCTACTTTTTCATTTATAATGTATATAGAAGTTGCGTAAGGCAACAAAAAAATTATATAAGGGGGCTCTATGACAGACACCACAAAACAAACCCGTCCCTTTGGAATGAGGGACAAACTTTCCTACGCGTTAGGTGACCTTGGTTGTAATATGAGTTTCGCGCTCAAAAGTTCAATTATGGTTATCTTCTGGACGCAGTTTATGGCTCTCGGCGAAGAACTTTACGCTGCGCTGTTGCTCGTAGTTCAGATTTGGGACGCAATCAACGATCCGCTTCTCGGCTCGTTATTCGACGCAGATAAGAGAAAGTATAAGCACGGTAAATTTAAAACCTACATATTTATCGGCGCTATCGGACTTCTTTTCTCCGGACTTTTCTTCTTCCTGCCTCTTCCCAACGCTCCGCTCGTTATGAGATGTATTCTCTTCGTGCTCGGCTACATCCTTTGGGACGCGTTCTACACCTTCGCTAACGTGCCTTACGGCTCTATGATGTCAGTTATCACGATTGACGGCTCGGAACGTTCGCAACTCTCCACCTGGAGAAGTATCGGTTCTATGGTTGATAACATTCTTCCTATGGTACTTCTTCCCATCCTTTGCTACGACGCAAGCAACAACCTTAACGGCTACACCGTATTTATTGCGGCTATCGTTATGGGAGTTATCGGTCTTATCTGTTTCATTGCTATGCTTAAGACCACTACTATTCGCGTTGAGGAAAACTCCGTTAAGGTAAACGACACCAAGAAGTTCAACATCTTCAAGGCTTTCGTAAACTTTATGAAGAACCCTCCCGCTATCGGCGCTACCTTGGCTGCTATGGCTATGTTCATCGGTATGCAAGGTTCGTCCGCTGCTACCGCAGTTCTCTTCCAGTCCTACTTCGGTAACGCGCAAATCTCCGGTATTATTATGCTTATCGGTTACCTTCCTATGTTCCTCTTTATGCCATTTATCAAGAAAATCGTTGATAAATGGGGCAAGAAAGAGGCTTGCGCGGTTGGTTCTGCAGTAAGCGTGTTCGGCGCGCTCCTCCTCTTCCTTCCCTTAGGTAACGGAACCGTTGGTCTTATCGGTTACGTAATTGCTCAAGTATTCTTCGGTCTTGGTCTTGGTTTCTACACCTGCGTATCTTGGGCGCTTATGGCTGACGCTATCGACTACAACGAGTGGAAGAACGGCACTAAAGAAGAAGGTACCGTTTACGCTCTTCACTCTTTCTTCCGTAAACTTGCTCAAGGTCTTGGACCCTCGCTCGTAATTCTTATTATGGCGGCTCTTGGCTACGACGGAGACCTTGGCGCAGATCAACCTTTATGGGTTGCTGAGAATATGAAGTGGCTCGTTGCTGCGCTCTATTCCTTCAGCGCAATCGTAATGTTCGTTTCTATCGCGTTCATCTATCCTCTTAACAAGAAAAAGACCGCTGAAATGACTGAGGCTCTTAAGGCTCGTAGAGAGGCAGAGCAAGGCGAAGTTTCCGACGAAACCACTGAAGAAGTTGCTAAGGAAGTTACTGAAGAAGTTGCATCTACTGAAAGCGTAGAAGAAGTTCCCGGCGACGACAACGGCGAGTCGTAATTAAAATTCAATATTAAAAAGTTGCTCTATCCTCTATGGATAGGGCAATTTTTTTATACCTAATAAATGAAAATACGGTATCAAAAAAACGATACCGTATTGCTTTTTTAGTCTTCGTAGAATATATCCGCTTTGGATACTTCGTCTATTTTTTTATCACGATAATAGAATTCGTAATCGCGCTCGTTTATAGGGCGAACTACTTTGCACGGACTTCCCACTGCTACCACGTTTGCAGGAATATCCTTAGTTACTACGCTACCTGCGCCTATTACCGTATTGTCGCCGATGGACACACCGGGAAGAACGATAACGCCTGCGCCCAGCCAACAGTTCTTGCCGATATGAACGGGCAGATTGTATTGATAGGCTTTAGTGCGAAGTTCTGGACAAATAGGGTGTCCTGCGGTCGCAAGCACGACGTTTGGACCAAGCATAGTATAATCGCCTATATAGATATGATTATCGTCCACTAAGGTAAGGTTAAAGTTTGCGTAGACACTCTTGCCTAAATGCGTATGACGACCACCCCAGTTCGAGTGAAGAGGCGGTTCAATATAACAGCCCTCTCCTGTTTCAGCAAACATTTCCTCTATGAGTTTTTCACGAAGTTTCGCCTCACTTGGACGGGTAGCGTTGTAATCGTACATTTTTTCAAGCGCAACCGCCTGCTCGGCTAAAAGTTCCTCCGATGCAGAGTTATAGAGAGTGCCACTATACATTCTTCGTTTAGTTTCTTCAAGCGTCATAATTCAAGCGTCCTTTAGTTAGCATAGCAAAAAGCCCACAACCCCTGTGGGCTAATGTTTTTGAGTGTGTTAGTCGTTATTTACCTCAGCCTCTGCGCGAGCCTTATCGAACTCCGCGAGAACTGCTTTCTTGATCATTTCCCTGGTTTCGGTATTGATAGGATGAACGATGTCTTTGTATTCGCCGTCGGGCGTTTTTTTGCTGGGCATAGCAATAAAGAAATCGTCGTTGCCCTCTAAAATCTTGACGTCGTGCACTACGAAACAGTTGTCAATCGTAATGGAGGCAACACCCTTAAGTTTGCCTTCGTCTTTTTTCACGAGTCTTACGCGTACTTCACTAATGTTCATAAAAATTCCCTCTTGTATTTAGTTTGCGGATTTCCGCTATTTCATACATATATTTTACTATATTATAAATTTTTTGGCAAGCAATTTGAAGAAAAAGTTTAAAAAAATGCGAAAAAAGTGCGTTTTTTTATTAAAATTGCATACCATAACGGTATTATGATATGTAAAAGATGCAAAAAACAGATAAATTTTGACAATTCTTACCATTGCCCTCATTGTTTTTCCCATTACTGCGAAGAGTGTAGAGCGCAAATTTTGATATGTTCGTGCTCACAAGAACTTATACCGTACCATTAATTTCCTTGCTTTTTTATAAAAACTATGGTACAATTATGATATAAATAGTAAGGAGTTAATTATGGCTGAACAGTTACGGGATAACGATAACGAAATCATCACTTTCGTTGCATCGGTGGATAACGCTATCGACAGTAGCATTTTGCTCGCAGAAAAAAGAATTAGCGAGATCCTTAAGTCAATCGCATCGAGCGCAACTCTTCTTTCTCAATTTAGAACTGCGCTTAAGGGCTACGATAAGGACGAAGAATTCCGTATATCCAAAGTTAAAGTGGGAGGAAGGGGTAAACTTAACCTTCCTCAAACGCAAGTTAAACTTATGACTTACGTCTTTTGTCTTTTAATGGATATAGACAGCGGTAAAATTTCTCTTCGCGAACTGCTCGACGAGTTCTTCTACCACACGAACCACTCCGAACAGTACGCTCTCTTTACTCGCGCCGTTCTCGTGCCTTTCCGCGACGTAACGGAATACATATTCTATAACGGCATTGACGCATACGAAGAGAGCGAAGGCGTAGACGCTACGCTCCGTGATAGCGTTAAACGCATTTTGCAAGAAATTAACTCTATCGTGAGCGAAAATTCCACCATTACGGTTAAAACCAAACAAGACTTATTTATCCTTGCAAAAGGACTTGAAAGCGCGCTAACGCCCAACCGTATAGACCTCGTCAAGCCTCTTTTAATCGGTTTTAAGAATACCGTCGTCTCCTATCCTATTCGCGAAAAACTTGCACCGTATATTGATAAACTGTACAAAATCTTAACTACCGCAGACGTAATATAAAAGAAAAGACACGAGAACCTCTCGTGCCTTTTTTTATATTGAGTTTGATTTTTACGAAAGCGCGTACTGAGAAAGCCTGTAACCGAGAAAAACACGCAGTATTTCGCAGTGCTACTTTGCGCATTTTACGAGGAAAATACAAGAAAGACAAGTGTTCTTTCGAGGGAGCACCCACTACGCGTGGGGGCGTGGTTAAGATACACTCGACTACGCTATCGCTCCGCTCGGTATGACATACCAAAGTTAATAGGTGTCATACCGACCAAGGTTGCATAGCAACCGCGTGGAGTGTATCTTTTCTTCGTCTGTAACCGAGAAAAACACGCAGTATTTCGCAGTGCTACTTTGCGCATTTTACGAGGAAAATACAAGAAAGACAAGTGTTCTTTCGAGGGAGCATACAAGAAGTATGTAACCGAGAAAAACACGCAGTATTTCGCAGTATTTTTCCGTAAAATTAGAAGACGTCTTTACGCGGGCGTCTTACCCACTCTCCCGAAGTAAAGTCGGGAATTGCTTGAGGAGCACCGCCCATTGCGATGGATTGTTCGGACAAGGGAGTGATTACCATCCAAGCGGCTGCGTCGTACACGTCGAGGGGGAATTCTTCGCCCGTTTTCGCGCAATGGATGATACGGCGGAGCATAATTCCGTCCATACCGCCGTGACCTTCGGATTTTTGTTCTTCGGTAATCTGCGACCACTCGGGAGGAAGAAGGTGTTCAAACGAGTTAGCGGAATTTATATTGTTTTGGATATACACTACGGGGTCGAAAGTATGAACTTCCTTGCCTTCGGTAATTGCGCCGTTAAAACTCATATAGTACGAACCCATCGTGCCTCTTATGGTTATATCGCGGTTATAAAAGCCGGGGAGCGTAGTATCAAGTTTAAGGTGGATAGTTTCGCCGTTAGCGCACGTAATGATAGTATCAACGATGTCGCCTTGATTAAATTCTTGGTCTTTAAGCAACGGGTCTGCCTCGTCGCCTTTTTCTTTAATATAGCGTTTAAGTCCCATTGATTTAGAGGCTACGGACACGAGCGAAACCAAACGGTTTCCGCGGTTAACGTCGAGGATTTTGGCAATCGGGCCAAGTTCGTGAGTAGGATAGTTTTCTGCGTTGCGTTTGGTATAATGACGCAAACGATAATGACGAATTCTATTTCCCTCGGTAACCTCGCTACGAAGGTCGTGGCTGTACGCGCCAGAGCAATGTACTATGTCTCCAAAAACGCCTGCTCTTGCCATTTTAAGCGCCATAACTTCAGAGCGGTCAAAACAGCAGTTCTCCATAAACATAAGTTGAACGCCCGTCTCTTCTTGCGTGCGAACGAGTTGCCAGCACTCGTGAACGGAACACGCTCCGCCCACTTCCATAGCGGTCTTCTTGCCCGCTTTCATAGAGTCGATAGCAATTCTAATATGAGTTTCCCAAGCGGTATAAATAAATACGAGTTCTACCTCGGGGTCAGCAAGCACTTCTTTATAATCGGTTACGGCTTTAGGATTATCGCCCTTTGCCTCGCGAATAATTCTTGCGCCCTCTTCCGCCCTATCAGCGTACGCGTCGCAAACGTAGAGAATATTAACTTCTTTGCATTTTTTAAAGAACGCATTTCTAAGCGAGCCACCACGAAGTCCTTGTCCTATCAATGCTATTTTAAGTCTGTCGTCCATTTCCTTCAATCTCCAAATAATATCGTTGGCTTTATTTTAACATATTGAAAATTTTTTTGCAAGAGTTTTTTTGCGATTGGCAACATTTTTTTAATATTTCACAACTTTTATTCCGACGCCTTAAAATTATATATAGGCTTGATTATTTTTTCAATCGTTACGGTAGGCTCGATTAAGCGCACGATTTCTTCCATAGGCTTATACGCCATCGGCGCTTCGTCGAGCGTACTCTTGTTCGCAGTAGTGGTATAAATGCCTTCCATTACGCTCTTAAACTCGTCAAGAGAGAGTTGTTCTTTAGCGTCAGAGCGACTTAATAGCCTGCCTGCTCCGTGAGGCGCGGAACAGTTCCACTCCTCGTTACCCTTGCCTATCGCTACGATACAGCCGTCGCGCATATTCATAGGTATAAGCAACTTTTCGCCTGCTTTTGCCGGCACTGCGCCTTTTCGAATTATTCCGTTATCGTCGATAAAGTTATGCACGGTTTCAAACGCGCCGTAAAAACGAATACCTAAATATTTACATATATCTTTAGCGATTTTCTCACGGTTCTCTTTTGCAAAGCGTTGACATATGCGCATATCGTACATATAATCTTCCATATCCTTGCCGTCAAGATAGCAAAGTTCGTTGGGAATTTTAGTCTTATATGCGTACTTTTCGGTCAGTTTTTTAAGTTCTCCGTCTATATCCGCTTGACGATTTTCGCTCTTTAATCGTTCAATCAGTTCGCCTCGCTCCTCTTCGCTGACGCTCTTACAACGCTTAATTGCGAGTTTTTGATAGATATTCGCCACCTGCGTGCCTAAATTTCGCGAACCGCTATGAATAATGAGGTGTTTTTCGCCCTTTTCGTCAATATCCACTTCAATAAAGTGATTGCCTCCACCTAAACTACCCATTGAACAAAGAAGACGATTAAGGTCGCGCAGTTCGTTATAACATCTCAAGTCTTTTATGAGTTTTTCGCCGTCCGCCTCTTTTCTAACTCCACTACCAGAGGGAATAGTCTTCTTGATAAATTTATCCAACTCTTCAAGAGAAAACTCCGCCTTGAAGAGCGGAACGGTAAGCATACCGCAACCGATATCAACGCCGATGACGTTAGGTATTACTTTATCGTTCATCGTAGAGGTAAAACCCACCACGCAACCTTTTCCCACGTGGACGTCGGGCATTATGCGGATTTTTGCGCTCTCAAACGGGGGCTGAGCCATAAGCGTATAGATTTGATTTATAGCGTTAGGACCGACGTTTTCGGTAAAAATTTTCAAATCTGCCATTATCTTTCTCCTTTTATATTAGTTTATCATAAATTTTTCATTATTGCAACCGCTTTTTGTTCTTGACATACGCATTTTTATAGGGTATAATATCCTTACGGAGGTTGTTATGGTTAAACACGTCGTTTGTTTCAAACTTATGGATAATAGCGAAGAAAACAAGCAAAAGGCAAAGGAAGTCCTCCTTTCAATGCGGGGCAACGTTCCTACTCTTCGCGGTATTGAAGTTGGCACTGACTTTCTCGGTTCTATTCGCTCGTTCGACGTTTATCTTTCCGTTCTTTTAGATAGCAAAGAGGCGCTTGAGCAGTACCAAAGTGACGAGTATCACTGCTCAGTAGTTAAGACTTATATGCACTCCGTGGTAGAAAAGTCCGTTGCGCTTGATTTTGAAATAGAGAATAACTAACGAAAACAGGGGGAAAATAGTACTATGAAGATCACCCTTAATCCTGATGAGGAAATTGTAAAGGTTGTTAAAGAAGGCTTGAAAGAGCGCGGTGGATACTGTCCTTGCCGTCGCGAAATTAAGCCCGAATATAAGTGTATGTGCGACGAATTTAAGGCGCAAATTGCAGACCCTAATTTCGAAGGGTTTTGTCATTGTATGCTTTATTATAAGCACAAATAGGAGGTTATTATGGAAGTCGTTATCACTAAAGATAATTTTGAAGTGGAAGTTTTGCAGTCCGATAAGCCCGTAATCTTGGACTTTTGGGCAACTTGGTGCGGACCTTGTCGTATGATTGCGCCCGAACTTGAACAAATTGCAAACGAAAGGTCGGATATTAAAGTTGGCAAGGTCAACGTTGACGAGCAGGAAGAACTCGCTATTGCGTTTAAGATTGCATCTATTCCCACTCTTATGCTTTTTAAAGAGGGCAAAGCAGTGGCGAGTATTCTTGGTTATAGAAAAAAGGACGATATTTTATCAGCGTTTAATCTTTAAGGAGGCGTTATGATTACTCTTCATCCTATTTTTCGCGACGGCGCGATACTTCAAGCAGAAAAGCCCGTTCGCGTTTTTGGAAAAGCTGAGGGCAAAATTACCGTTTCGGTAGGCGCGGACAAGCAGTCCATAACCGCCAACGGAGAGTTTTTACTTGAATTCCCTGCTCGTCCTTACGGAGACAGTTGCGAAATTACTGCTACGCAAGGAAAAGAAAAAATCGTCGTGCGCGATATCGTTTTCGGCGATATTTTTCTCGTTGCAGGTCAAAGCAATATGCAATTTAAACTTTCAGAGGGAACTCCCGACGGAAAAATTTACGAGTGCGACGAAATTAGGCTATTCTCTCCACATCGCATAGAAAAGAACGAGCATTTTACGCCTGACGACGGTTGGGTTAAGTGTAACGAAAGCACTGCGCCTTTCTTTTCGGCTGTTGGTTATTTCGTGGCGCGCGATTACAATAAACTTACGGGAAAGGCGGTTGGGCTTATTAGTTGTTATCAGGGCGCAAGCGCAATCCAAAGTTGGATTCCCGAGGAAGTTTTACGCGAAGACGAACTTTACGATATTTGGGACGACGGCAGAAATTTTGATATACATAATCAAGACTACTCCTCTTGGGGCGCGCACGGTAAATTATACGATTACGCGCTTTGCCAAATTGCGCCTTTCCCGATGAAAGCAGTTTTATGGTATCAAGGCGAGAGTAACACCGTTATAAAAGAGGCGCTCGTCTACGATAAAGCGCTTAAGCGTATGGTGGAGTGTTTTAGAGAAGAACTTAATGACGAAAAACTTCCCTTCGTAATCGTTCAAATCGCTGATTACGATAATAGAGACGACGAGGCTTGGCGCGAAATTCAACGCGCGCAAGAGCGAGCAGTTGGCATTATCCCCTTCTCTTATCTCGTTAAGTCGGCTGATGTTTGCGAAAAAGATAACATTCACCCGCCTACTAAACACCTTCTCGCAAAGCGAATTGTCAATAAATTATTATAACGGTATAGTTTTTTCGTAACAAAAAACGCTAACTCAAACAAGTTAGCGTTTTTATTTTTATACTCCTCTATCAAAAAATCCTTTAAGTTCAACAGGGCTTTTGCCTACTGCTTTAATTTTACCAAGCAACACTTTCGCTACTGCGCGCTGTGAAGACTCAGTAAGCGAGAAAGCGTTTATATACTCTTTTAGATAGGGCATATCGAACAGTTTATAAGGGTCGCCAAAGGATACGCAAATAAAGCGTTTGTGCTGAAGAATATACGCTCTCCAAAGCACCATTATCGTGCTCCAGCCCACTCTTAACGAACCACCGTGATAGTCGCGCGAACTGATCTTACAGCAAAGCACTATCATATCGTACTCGTCCATAATCTCTTTAATTTTATTATGTCCGGGGTTATCAAGATAGGTTACTATATGCCCGTACTTTTCAAGTTCGTCCTTAAATGCGTCGAACTCTTTGCCCGTAGGCGCATAAGGTTGTTGCATACCTGCAAGAAGGATTTTACTTCCCTTGGGTAAGTCGCTCGGAATAATTTTATTATAGTCGCGAACGACGCAAATACTCTTATCCGCAATCTCTTGAGAAATGCTCTCAGCGTCGCCCTCAACCACGATTGCCTTTTCACGCTCTTCGTTGTTTTCCTCGAAAAGTCTTACCTTATCCTTAAGTTTAAGCACTCTCTTTACTGCGTCGCGAAGTCTTTCCATAGAAAGTTCTCCGCTCTCTACCGCCTTTTTAATCTCGTCAAAATCGGTAGGCTCGGGGAAAAGTATCATATCTCCGCCTGCCTTTAAGAAGGATACGCCAAGTTTGGTAACGTCGGGAATAGACGCGGAAATTCCTACCATACTCATAGCGTCGGAAACGATACAGCCGTCAAACCCGAGTTCGCCTTTTAAGAGTTTAGTCATAAGCGAATAACTTACGCCCGCGGGTGGCGCGCCGTAAAATTCGTCAATATCGTCCTCACACGAAGGGAGCGCAACGTGTCCCGTCATTACGGACGGAACGCCTGCTTTGAACAGTTCTTTATACACGTAACCGTAAGTATTCATCCACTCTTCTTTGCTTAATGTGTTGATTGCCGTACAAAAGTGCGAATTTCTCTCGTCTACGCCTTGACCAGGGAAATGCTTTGCGCAAGTAACCATATTGCCGTTATCTTGCATACCGGTAATAAACGCTTTTGCTATTTTAACGATATGCTTAGGATCGTCGGATATTGCTCGAATATTAGTTTCAGGCGAGCGGAAGTTGTAGTTGATATCGACTACGGGCGAGAAAGTCCAGTGAACGCCGTTTTTTCTACAAATCTGTCCCGTAATTCTTCCTGCTCTTTCGATTAAGTCAGCGTCGTCAGTTGCTCCCCACGCCATATTGTTGGGAAGAGTTACTTCATTTTTCAGGACGTTTCCTGCGCCGTGCTCAACGTCAGCGGCTATAATTACCGGAACGGTAGAATATTTGTTTGCAATGCGAGTATATTCTCTTATCTGCTCTTCGGTCATACCACCGCCCATAAAGATACCGCCCACGTGGATTTTAGAGAGAATTTTCTCCACTTCCTTGGGATCGTCTTTTGCGTAAACGTCAAAACAAAGCGTTTGACCGATAAGTTCGTCAAAACTTAAGCCGTCAATAATCTTATCGTAATCCATTATTATTCTCCTTTTCTATGTGAAAGTAGCCATTTATAAATCTCGGGGTTTGCGAAAGTCTCGTCCCAACAGTTGTGCCATACGCCCTCGTAAACGGTCAATTTTGCGTTTCCGCCGTAGAAGTTTACGCGATCAACGAGTCGCCTTGCCTCGTCGCAATAAACCGCGTCGTCAAGCGAGCCGTGGAAAGCCCAAACGGGACATTTTACCTTAGCGGTATTCCATACCATACCGCCTCCACAACAAATTATGCTTGCTGCAAATAGCGTGGGAAAGGACATTAAAAGTTGCCAAGCGCCGTATCCGCCCATACTTACGCCCGAAATATAAATGCGCGTTTTATCTATATACGGTCTTTCCGTTGCCCAAAGCACGAAATCTTTAAGTTGCTCGAAAATATCGTACCAAGTATCTGCAAAACATTGTGGCATCGTTACGACGAAAGGGAATTCTTCCGCTACCTCTATTCCCTTTTTAAGTAAAGGATAGGATGCAAACGCCTCTAACTCTTCCTCCGTGTTTCCTCTATACCCTGCGCCCGGAAGATGAATAATGAGTGGGTATTTTTCGTCTTCACTAAAGTTATCGGGACGATGCTCGTAGTATCTTAAATTCTTGTATTTTCCTTTCATCTCTTGCTCCTTTATACAAATAACGGGCAGGTTAGACCCACCCGTTAAAAGTAACGGTTTATTTTATAATTACTTCATGGCCCGTTTGCGCGCTCTCGTAGATAGCGTCGAGGATTTTCATCATCTCTACGCCGTCTTCAGCAGTTGCTCTAAGGGGCGTGCCGTTCATAATCGCCGAAACGAAACAGTCGATTTCCTTGTTAAACGCGCTACCGTCAAACGCAGTAGGCATATCAAGGGTGATATCTGCAAGATAGTCGTCAATTTCACTATGGAAAGAGAACGAGGGATTGAGCGTTACACCGCCCTTGTCGCCGAAGAGTTCTACCTTGCCTTCGTTCTTACCAACGTTAAGCGAGAAACTTGCCTCTACGTGAAGAACTTCGCCGTTGTCAAAGCGAATCATAGCGGACGCAAGGTCTTCTACGTCGCAAATATCGTCCTTTCCCTTATAGGATGCGGAAACGTATTCTTTTTCACTCTTGAGGTTCATTCTATTGTAAAGTTTTCTAAAGGTTGCTCCGTAAACCGATACGGGTTTAGGACCGCCCGAAAGATAACGAACGAGGTCGATTACGTGAACGCCGAGGTCGATAAGAGGACCGCCTCCGCTACGCGCCTTTTCGCCAAACCATCCGCCAGGGTTTCCGTTTCTGCGAATATAGGTTGCTTTTGCGTAGTAGATTTCACCCAAACGGCCGTTGTTTACAAAGTCGGTGGTAATATCTGCGTCCTTACCAAATCTGCGAACGAAACCGATAGTAAGAATTTTACCGTTTTTCTCTGCCGCCTCTTTCATCTCTTCCGCCTCTTTTGCGTTAAGAGCCATAGGTTTTTCGCAAAGAACGTGCTTACCTGCGTTAAGAGCGGCAATGGTAGCAGGCGCGTGCGCGCTATTCCAAGTACAAACGCTTACCGCGTCAATCTCGGGGAGCGCTTTGAACATTTCGTTGTAATCAGCGTAAAGTCTGTCAATTTTGTACTGCTCGCCCTTGCTTTTAAGTATCTTTTCGTCGATGTCGCAGAACGCGTAAAGTTCAACGTTAGGGTTAGCAAGATAAGCGTTGATATGACTGTAAGAAATACTGCCAACGCCGATAACGGCTACTTTTAATTTCTCATTCATTATTCTATTCTCCTGTATTATTAGGGTTATTATAATAATAAACTAACTAATGTTTTTTTGCAAGCGTTTTAAGGTCTTATTGAATATTTTTTTTGAGCATAAATCCGTCAAGATAAGCGTTATAACTTGCTATCGTCTCAGCAGTAGGCGCAGTATAACCTTCTTTTTCGGTTACGTAACTGTTATAGTGGTTATAGTGAAGTCCCAAAATATCAACGCCGTAAGTTCTAACTACGAGGGTATCTTCGCTAACGTCTACTACCGTGTACATTGAGTAGTTAACGGGGTTACCTGCGTTTCCGCCCTTTCCTCCGCTCAATACCCTACGATACATTTGCGTAGTGTCGTTAAAGTTATAGGTGTTGTTTCTGTTGTTCCACTGATATCCACCGCAACCAGGTTCGTGAAGTATCGTTCCCCATTGATTAGAAGAAAGCGTTATAAGGTCTACCTCTACTCCGTCAAACTCCGTCTTCTCAACGGTGGAGGGCGCTACCGCCATTTTGTAGTCGTGAACGATACCGTTAGCGTTGGAAATAGTGCCTTCTAAATTCTCGTCCCAGTAAACGGGATAGGTAGAATTAATGTAGTGGTTATGACCGTAAAGGAGCATATCAACCTTGTATTCCTCGAATACGGGAATAAGTTGAGCGGGCATTCCTATGCCTTCGGTTACGCCCGAAATAGGTCCTTCGTGGATTGCCGTTATAAGCCAACAGTTAGGGTTCTTTTCTCTCGCTTTTTTAAGGTCGTACTTGAGCCACTCTACTTGGCTATCGTCAAGGTCAAAGTCAACTATGCCAGTGCTTGGGTCGGGCTCGTAATAGTCGTTAGAACGAAGTACGGTATAGTGAATAGGACCGTAATCGAACGAATACATAGGTCCGCAAATATCAAGCGAATCTACGTGGAAGTCGCCTAACTTTTCGCCGTCCTCGTTATAATACGAGCCTTCGGGGTTTTGGTAAGAATAAACCTTGCTTACGGTGTTCTTCATCGCCGTATACCATCTCGGGCCTTCGTGGTTACCAGCAAGAACTTGCGTGGGTATGGAGAAAAGATATTCGTCTACCGAGCCTTTCATTTCTCTCCACTGACGAGGTTCTGCGCCGTAGTTTACGATATCTCCGCCGTGAGCGAGGAAGTCGAACTCGCCAAACTTAGCAGTTGCGGCGTTCTCAACGAGCGAATAGCCCGTATCTTCCAAGAATTTTTCCGTCTTCGTGCCGTCTCCGTTATCGTAGGAGTAAACGGTACTATAACCTGCTCTCTCGCCGATATAAGCGTCTGCCTGCGTATCTGCGATGAACATAAACTGAACGGTTTCGGGGTTTTCTTCACGCGTCGTGAAAGAATATTCCTTATCGTACCATACGTCCGCTGAATAGTCGCCGAAACGCGCGATATATTCCGTTTCAAAGTCAAGTTCGTCTACTATAGCAGTAGATAGGTATTCGTCCTCCCAAGCCTCCATTTTGGCTTGGTAAATCTTAACGGAAGGGTCGTCCCAACTCTCAACCGCTTTTTCTTTAACCATTACTACGCTTGCTACTGGTTGATTTTCAGTATGCCATACTACGCTGTAATCGGTTGCTTCGGGATTATAATAAGAAGTTGACGCTCCCATAGGGGTTAAGCCTTGCTTTTGCTCTTCGCTAACTTCTTCCCAAAGCGCAGTGAGGATATACATATCCTCGGTATCAATTTTCGTAGTACGGGTTACGATTTTACCGTCAGCGTTAAGCCATCCGCCAAAGCGTTTACCTCTCATAAGGGGCGTGGGCGTATCGCCTAAAATTCCGCCGTAGGTTACCGTTTTGTCAAGTTCGTTTATGCCCTCGCCCATATATTTTACGATGACTTGGGTTTTACAGAACTTTGCTTTAACGGTGTAATCACGAAGCACTGAAGGCGCAACGTAAACGTAAGAATAGTTGCCAAGAGCGTCCACTTTTTGCGAGGGTATTACCTTTCCGCCGTTAATAGTAAGGCTTTCAAGGATATATCCGGGATTTGCCAAAAGAGTAATCGTAAGGGGATCGCCTTGCTTAACCTTAGTTTCCGATACCTCTATCGAGCCGTAACTTGCCGTAGCCGTTACGCTAAAGGTAGGCTCTTGGGGTACTTGTGGCGCGCAACCGACGAAACTGAACGATAGCGACGCCACCATTATTACCGTTAAAATAATGGATATAAATTTTTTCATACTTTTATCCTCCATTTATTAAGCCTGAGCAGGTACTACGCGAATTTCGGAAAGGTACACTACCGTTCCTGCGTCTGCGTATACACCGTTGTTTTTCCAAGCAAGCGAGAATAACTTACCTGCGTGGTGCGCGCTATAATCCGCCGTTGCGCCTAACGCGTAGTCGTAGAAGTACTGGCTGGTTATCTCTTCAACGGGGATTTCAATATCCACCCAAGTGTTTACCGCTACGCTTTCGTTTATCTTTACTTTGCGTTTGTTGGAGTCTTGCGCCTCACTCGAGTCGGGGTCGTACGAAACTAATACGTCCGTCGAAACGGTAGCAAGTTTACTTGCATCCGCGCTTACATAGTAACTGAACTTAAGTACTCCACCACTAAAGTAGTTGTACGCGGACTTGGAATACTTAGGAATAAACTTAAGTCCCATTTGAGTAAGATTTGCGCCTACCGTAGACTTATAGAACTTACCACTGCTCTTGGAAGGCACTGCGCCTTCGCTTGCGTCTACTATTTCTTTAGAGTTAGTGTTATCCGCTCCGCCGTAGTGAGTTGCTATATAGTTCGTATCCATTTCCGCAAACTCAATGCCGTTACTTACGTCGCCTTTAATGCCTACGCTCTCGTAAACGGTACCAACGAGAACACCACTTTGCTTATTTCTTGCGTAAACTACGATATCGTGTACGCCGTCGGAAAGGGTGGAAGTGTCAACGGTAAGTCCGTCCGCAGTCGCCGTGCCTACTTTAGTATAGTAAGCGTATTTTTCATCGAGAGTACCGGGAACGGTATAACTATCCGTAAGAGCAACGCCTTCGCCCGTCGTAGTAGTTACGCTTTCCTTTACGCTTAAGCCGGTAAAGAGAAGTTTTCCACTACCACCCGTAGTCGTAAGGAGCGCGTGAGAACAAGTCGTATTAGTAATTTCAAAGTCGCTTACGGTCTTTGCGCCTTGAGTGAGTAAGTACCAGTCCATAAGATAATCGTAGTTGTCAATAATCTTTTGAACGGTAATGCTTACGGTGTCCCAAGTATTCTTTGAAGGCGCAGTTCCGTGGTACGCCATACCCTTATTCCACTGACTGATATTGTCGAAGTAGATTTCCACCACTACCGCCAAATTCGCGTTGCTTTCAACGAGTTTTTGATAGTACGCTTTAGAGTGGTTAAGACGAAGCGTCCAACCCGCAACCGTTCCTGCAAGGTTAAATTCTTGAACTTCTCTTCCGTCAAATACTTTCTTCGTACCTAAAAGGTTGCCTTTATAAGTGAAGGTATCACGGTGCGAGCCTTTCATACCGATTACGTCGTCTACGCTAAAGAGTGTCGTTACGCTTTCGCTACCGTCGTAAATATCTATATCGAGAGTGAAGTATTCTTTGGTTGCGCCGTCCTTATTGAGCGTTGCAATCGCTCTATACATACCCTCAAGCGAGGTGGTGTCTATCACGCCGTAAGCGGTTATTCCGCCGTCAACGATTTCAGTTAATCCACCGTCTATTTTGTAAAGAGCATAAGTTAATTGATATCCTGCGGGGATTTCGTCGAAGGTTATTCCGCCGTTGTCCGCGCTATTGCTTACGGTTATGCTCGTTTTCGTGGAATTGTCAATGAGTACTGATTTATTCTCAAGGTCGGTGAAGGTATTGCCTTCTACCGTAACGGTTGTCGTCACCTCTTCGATTGCCTCGTAAAGTATTCCGTTAACTACCGCGCTTACGATTTTTACGGTATAGTTGCCGTTGAACGCCGAATTGAATACGCCGTCCTCTAGCGTGTAACCCGTGCCGTAGATCGCGTACTCAACGCTTTCCGCTATCGCGCCGTTTACCTTTACCGTAAGGATTTCGTTAAGGTCGTAAGAGGTGTTCTCAATCAAGGTTACACCGCTATTGAGCGTAGTTTCAACCGTTGCGTTCGTCATTGCGCCTTCAAAACGGAAGTCGGTTAAACTAATCGTTCTTTGACCGGTTACTGCTGCCCAGAAGAAAGGCGAGTGCTTGGTGTTATTCTCGATTTGCTTTTCCGATCCGTCAACGGTTTGACCTACTTCGTACCAAGCAACGAGGTCGTCGTACGCCTCGAGGAACTGGTCGAGCGTTACGGTAAGTTTATATACCGTGCCGTCGGACGCCATACCGCCGTTAAGTATCATAGGCACGGAAGAGGACGAGTTGGTCGCGTAGAGTAAGCCTCTGGGCCACAACGCGCTCGCGTTCTCTGCGTTATAAGACACCTCAATTACGATATTAGGAATACTATCAACCGTATTCTTGATGCGTTCGTAGTACGCTTTAGAGTGAACGGGCATTGCGCCGATTGCAATATATCCGCCGGGAGCAAAGGTCATTGCGCCGTCAGCGTAAGTTCCCTCTATTCCGTTTTGCGCTACGAAGTAATCGTCGTTAGGGTTGGGGTCTGCGCCTCCGTCTACTCCAACGGTGGGGTTAACCTGCTTACCGATAATGCCGAGCATTTCGCTTGCGCTAATTACGGTTGCGTCGATTGCGTTTTCGTATACGTCAATATTGAGCGTAAAGTATTCCTTGTTTGCTCCGCTTTCAGTATGAGTAATCGTTGCAATCGCTCTGTACTGACCAAAGAGGTTTGCAGTAAGAATTTCACCCGTATTAGCGTCGATTTGGTCGCTTTCAGTGAGGGAAACGCCGTTTACCTTATAAAGTTTATAAGTATAAGCGTAACCGCTAACGAGCGCGTCAAAACTCTCTCCGCTCTTCGTATTATCCTTAACTATAAGCGAAGTCGTTGCCGTCTTATCAACCAAAATTTCGTTCTTGGTAAGGTCACTGATTACTTGGTCGCCTTGTTCAACTTCAATGCTTACGAGCACTTCTCCACTTGCCGTATAGGTTATACCGCCTGCAACTGCTTTAACTACTTTAAGTTGGTAAGTACCACCAAACGCGGAGTTGAACTTGCCGTCCTCGAGCGTGTAACCCGTACCGTATACTGCGAACTCAACTTCCGTCGTCTCTACTCCGTTAATCTTCACGGTGTAGTTAGAGGTTAAATCAAAGTCTTTACCCGCCTCAACGGACGCTTTCGCTTCGCCTACCGCGTCGCCGTTAATCATTGCGCTTTCAAGCGTAAGAGCGGAGAAGGTGAGTTCACCAAGTCCACCTTGCGCTTTAGTTACACTCGTCCAGAAGTAACTGCTGTGCTTTTCGGTGTCGATATAAGTTCTGCCGTTCATATTTTGAGCGAATTCGTACCAAGCAACGAGTTTATCGTATACAGCGATAAACTCTTCGAGCGTTGCCGTAACTTTATACTCCGTTCCGTCGCTCTTAAGTCCAGCCAAGTAAATATCGTCCTTGTTCATAAATCCACGAGGCCAAGTAGCGTTATAGCCGATATAACTAATCGTGGTTGCAACCTCGGGAACGGGTTTTCCAGCGCCCGTAAGGTCTAAGAGCATCTTTTGGTAATACTCTTTAGTGTGTTTAGGAAGAATATTGAGTTGGATATAGCCCGAATTTCTATAAGTTACTTTGCCGTTTTCTACGGTGTAATTAGCGTTTACACCGTTTGCCGAGAAGTAGTCGTCGTTCTTATCCTCTGCAGTGGGGTCAATCAAGACGCCGTTAAGCGCGATATAATCGGAAATATCCGCAATCGTGCCTTCGCCCAAAGTAGAGTTATAAACGTCGATAACGAGCGTGAAATAATCTCTCTTTACTACAAGGTTACCGCTCGTATAAACAGCCTTAATCTCTGCAACGAAGATGCCGTCAAGCCCTGCGAGGTTAAGCGTCGAACCGCTATACTCGACTTCGGTGTCAATCTTCTCTATTCCTTTCTTTTTAAAGAAGGTGTACTCGTAGCCGTAGTTTCCGCTTAAAGTATCAAGCGCGCCAGCCTCAGCGTTCACGTCAACCGTAGTTACGCTTGCAAGGTCGATAAGAACCGTCTTATCCGCTTTTTCAGTTATCGCTTGACCACCCGTAATATTTACTACGGTATTAACGGTGGTTGCAGGATAGTAAATAAGTCCGTCGCTATCAACCGCGCTTTCAAGTTTAACGGTGTAACTGCCGTTGAAAGGCGCGAAGAACTGACCGTTTTCAATGGTTACGCCACTCTCTTGAGTGCTAAACACTGCATTAGTCAACGCCTTATCGCCTTCTTTAACTTCAATATCCGAAAGGTCGTAAGAACTTGAAGAGGAAGTTACGCTTGCGCTTGCTGTAAGAGAAGCGTCGTTTTTAGCAAAACGGATATTACCGATATAAGCGTAGGTGTTTGCGTAAGCGTTTCTATTTGCGTCGGTATAGCCAAGTTGGAACTCAAGCACGTAACGGTACATACGCTCGGGAGAAGTAAAGGTTTTCTCTCCGTTCATATATTCGTAGTTAGCAACGATAGTTTTTACGGGGATTGAGTGAGTAAGCCAAGTGTCGCTTAAGGTCGCGTCGTTAGAAATTTGCTTGCTCTCGCCCATAAGGTTTGAATAAGTTCCGATTGCTCCGCCGTAGTGGATATAATAATCGAATACGAGCGAAACGCTTTCGTCAAGGCTTTCGTAATAGGTCTTAGAGTAAGTGGGTTTAAGCCCGATTGCGATTGCGTCGTACTTATCGGTGGGGTCGTCAAGTTTGTAATATTTCTCGCCTGCTCTACCCGGCGCGTCCGTAACTACGGTAACGAGTTCACGCGCAGGAATATGTTGATAATATCCGCTCGTATGCTCGCCTAAAGTTACGCCTGCCCAGTAGGGATGATCGTTATCTAAAACGTCCGCGGGAATTACTTTATAGGAAGTATAGGTTTCTCCGCCCATTTCGTATTCGCCTGCAACTTCGACGTCGTAAATGCCGTACTCGGTTGCCGTAAAGTAACGATTTTCCGATACCGTTAGCGTTTTTCCGTTAAAACTTGCAAGATATTTAAGATTATTAAGGGTCGTTTCGCCACGCTTAAGAACGGCGTTCGCCTTGTGGATATCTACCACTACGCTATCTCCAACTAAGCGTTCTGCAATCGCGCCTGCGGAGAAGGTAACGTCGTCGTTTACGGTTGCTTTAAGAGTGATCGCGCCGTAACGGTCGGGACTGTTTGCCTTCATCGTGAAAGTGTACTCACCGTTTGCAGTAAACTTGTAACTATCAAGAGAAGTAAGGGGGGTAGTTTCACCGCGGAAGGTTACGGTAGCGTCGTACTCGCCCTCTTCTTCGTTAATAATGAAGGTGTCGGCAATATCGATGCTTTGTCCTACCGAGAAGGTAGTTTGAGCGTCTTCTTTAACCTCAATATCCGTTTCCTTGATTGCGAAAATCTCGCTTACGTAAATCTCAAGTCCGTCTTCGTGATAGGTGTCCGCGTTATAACTGTAATTGTCGATATAGAACATATCCATATCGTCGTTTACGTAATAGTCGTAACGACGGAGGAAGGAATAACGATACGGGTCTCCGGGGGTATCCTTGTTAAGTCTTATGCGCATTTCCGTCCATTGATTGTTATAAATGGGGGAAACTTTTCTGTTGTCGTCGGAGGGCTCGGGATGAGAATACATACCTTTACCGGGGTGTGAGTACGCGTACGCTTGGTGCTTTTCGCCCTCTCTTCCCTTTAGATATACCCAAACGCTTACGTAATCGTAGCCTTCTTGGGCAAGTTGCTCGTAGTACGATTTTTCGTGACGAGGATTGATATCAAAGTGGATATAGTTTTCTCTAATCTCGTCGCTCGTATCTTTCGTCTTATAGAAAGCAAAGTTACTGGGCTTTCCGTAGGGGTCTAAAATTCCACTCTCTTCACTGCTAATAACCGACCATTTACCACGGTTCTTGCCTTGATAAGCGTTGATTTCCGCCCAGTCGTCGTGATAAGTTTCTACTTCGCCACGCTTTGCAGGATAGCGAGCGTAGATGGTGTATTGATATTCAATACTCTTGCCAAGCGCGGTAGCGGTTACGGTAATTTCGTACTTACCTGCATCGGCAGGCGTGAATTTGCCGTCGGTAAGTTGAACTTTTTCACCTTCGTGCAAAACCTCGATACCGATTTGCGCGTTATCAACGTCACAAATAGGAACGATTTCCACTTCTTCGCCCACTACTTCGTAAGGATTGTAGTCAACGTAAAGTTCGGACACCATTTCTTTTACGGTAACGGTAGTCGTTCTCTTGTGCGTTTTACCGTCGGCGGTATATACTACGTAGGTTATTACGTAGCCGTCAAGGTCGGTTGCAAGGAAACTACCGCTATTTACCGTTACTATTCCGCCGCTCGTAGTCGTGACGTCGGAAAGTATGTCTAACGGGTCGCCACTTTCCGTCATAACGAGCGGTTTTTCAATGACGATTGCGCTACCTTGCGTTACCGTAATTTCGCTTTTTACTTCGAAACCGCTAAACTTTACTTCCTCTACTGTGGAACAAGCCGATACCGAGAAAAGCATAAGCATAGCGAGAATTAAAGATAAAATAACTCTCTTCTTCATTTTATCCTCCTCTTATTTGGTTTCCATACGCATATTGTCAATCCAGAATACTCTATCTTCTACTGCCTCTAAGAAGGTTATAGAAATGTATCCCGTCTTATTGAAGTTTACGTCGTCGCTAATGTTCTTTTCTTCAAGTTCGCTAACCTTAAAACGAATTTCGTTCCATTGATTAGGCTTGAGGTAGAGCACTTTGTTGCAGTAATTTTGTTGCAAAGTTTCTCCGTACATAAGAAGATGCACGTAGGGAATAGGATTTTCTTCAGGAACGTAAATATCGAATACGAACTCGTCGTCCGCCTCGTAAAGTTCCCAGTTTACCATACCGATTTGGTCAGGACAGAATATAAGACCGGGATAACTATTCCTTCCCTCAAGTCCGCCGGGAGCGGTTACTTTAAGCGAATAGCCCATACCAGTTTTAGTAAAGGTGCTATCCAACTCAAACTCAGGTATTATTTCCTCTGCAAGCCAGTCTTGTTTTTGGAAAAGTTCCGCTTGCCACTTGTAGTCGAACGAACAAATCTCGTCTTGAACGAGCGTTTTATTAATTCCTTGAACCGGCGTGGTCGTTTTAAAACAGTTTACTTCGTCCACGTAGAAAATATTATCTTTATCTTTAGGACGGTCGAAACGGAAGTTAAGTCCTTCAACGCCGTGCTTGTTGTCGCCGTCAAGAGGAATATACTCGCGCTCTACGGAATAGTTTATTTGCGTCCAAGAATTAGGCGCAAGTTCGAACCAACGAACGTTGCCAAGCGTAGTACCGTACGCGGAATTTGCGAACTCGTACACGGGCTCAACGCCAAAACGCTCAACGGTGTCTTGTGCGTTATACACTGATACCGTTACGAAACCCATATAATCGAAGTTGGTGTTATCGGTAAGGTCAAATTCGTTCTTAAACGACTGATAAAGTTTGGGCGCGCCGTCACGGAAAGGGTTATGAACGACGGTTACTTTTGCGCTACCGTTACCCTCTTTTACAAACTGAGTATCCTTGTTAAAAGTTACTTTTCCAAGCGTACCTAATACTTTTAAAAGGTTAAAGTCGCGTTCTTTTTCAAAAGAGTTAATCGTTACTTTGTTAGTAGGCTGAGGCGTTTCGCTTTGGGGAGCGCAAGCAAAGCAAGTAAAGAGCGATACGATTACTAAAATAAAACTTAAAAATCTT
Organism: Pumilibacteraceae bacterium; assembly: GCA_045532295.1. Taxonomy (GTDB): domain Bacteria; phylum Bacillota; class Clostridia; order Christensenellales; family Pumilibacteraceae; genus UBA10677. The sequence continues at coordinate 120,995 of JAZSFP010000002.1, forward strand.
TTCATCATCTTAACCCTCCACTGCGATTGAACCGAGCGCAATGCTCTTTGCCGTAGCCGAATCAACGTAAAGTCTGATTACGTCTACCTTTCCTGCTTTCGTGGATAGTTTTGATACGGGGATTTCCACTATCGTGTACTCGCCCTCTCTTAGCGTTAGCGTTGCCGCCTCTTGCGCGCTCGTGTTACCACTCTTCGTATAGACGAGAACGCCTACGCTTTCTTGGTCGTCGCTATCGTCAGTGCCGATTAGTTTAAGACGAAGAATAACCTTCGTTACGAGCGAATTAATGTTGAAACTGTTAACGTTGATATCGGCTAAGAGGTTGTTTTCCATACCTGCAAGCGAACCGTCGTTATCAGTAAAATTGAGAACGAGGGAGTTAATTCCGTCGATTTCTCTCTCTTCGCCTTCGCCACCGGTTAAGAAGGTAGTTTTATCAAGGAGGTCTCCACCTTCAATCATAATGCTCTTTCCGCCGAGAATAAGGGATATTTCGTAGTTCTTGCCGTTAGCGGTGGTAGAGAACTGCGCAATATTTTCCTCTTTGTCAAGAGAAATTTCTACGCTATAAGTAGTAACGCCGTCGTTTACTACGCCACCTTCGAGCGTCGTTCCGTTGTATTTTACGGTAAGGTCGGAGGGCGCGGATACGGTTGCCGAGCCTACGCCGTCAACGACTTTGTAATTCTCTACGATAAGACCTGCTCCGCTTGCCGCTACGAGCATATCTGCAAGCGCTCTACGGCTGTTAGCAAAGTGTTCTTCGATTTCCGCGCGATGACGAACGGTAGTTCCGGTATAAAGTTCGCGGTTGAGAAGTTTATAAACGCTATCAAATTCGTCTCCGCTTACTCCTCTTTCGCGATAAAGTTCTTCAAGTTGATACAAAAGGTCGTAGTCTTCGCTACCGTCCATAATGGACTTAAGACGCATCGACGCTACGGGTCCTTCAATGCCGTACTCTCTTCCGGGATAAACGAGGTAGCCGTCGCCGTTACATTTTACCCACTTAGACGCCAAGCCGTAATAGTCTTGGAGTTCTTGGTTAATGTTGGGGAAAGGATAGTCGTGCTTTGAGAAAAGCGTGCTATCCCAGAAAAGCAAGCCTACCACGTTGTACTCGTACATCATCCAGTTGATAAGACGAGCAGAAATAAGTTTGTCTTCGGTGTGATAGGTAGGATAGGGAATTTTGGGGAATACGCAAGTGTAAGTCCAAAGTTCGCTATCGTTAGGGTATGCTTGAGCGTCGAACGCAGCGTACTTATCTCTTATGCTTTCAACGTCGTAGTTGTCGATTGTAGGAACGGAGCAAGCCTTGTCAACGGAAATTTTACTTTCTTCAAGACGGCCTACCACCTTGTGTTTAATGTTAGCGCAGTCGTGCATACACTCTGCCCAAAAGTCCTCGAAAGAAACGCCGTGTTCTTGCTCGAACGCTACGGGGTCGGGACAAGTCATCGACTGCATTTCCACTGCAATATTCTCGCAAGTTTCGTTACCACGACGGAGGTTGTAGTTTGCCATATCCTCCGTGCCGTTTCCGTCGTACTCGTCAAAGAAAATGTAATACGTACCTGCTTTTTTGAACAAGTTTACTCCGCTTTCAAGACTTCTTTGAGCCATTGCTCTAATAGTGTTTGCAAACTTATTAAAGTCTACGCGCGCGGTAAACTTACTCTTTCTATAATTAGGAAGCGCTAAGTTATAAGCCTTCCAAGCCTCGTTGGAAAGTTCAGTTCCGCTCAAGCCCGTTGCTCTCTTCTCTTCGGTTATAAGAGCAAGAATTTCATCGGTGTCGAGCATCTTACTGTAATTTTTAACGGCAATCTCGAGCGCCTCTTTAATTTCTTTGTCCGTCGTATACTTGCTCTCAACTTCAGGACGAACGATTGCAGTTATTTCGTCTTCCGTATAGCGTTTTCCGTCCTTAATAAACACTTCGTACATCGTGCAAGAGGACATCTCAAAGGGAAGGTTAAATGAATTGCAACGAGGGTCAAGGGTATATTTTTCCGCGTAATCGAGGAACGCCTTCTCGTTCTCGGGACGACTTATTTGACTGTCGTTCATATCGTTACCGGGAAGGTGCTGAGGGTCGATACGGTGGTCAAGCATAAAGTCGTAATACTTTTGATACATCTCAGTGGTAGTATCAAGTTCCGCCCAACCTATTGCGGTAGCGGAAATCATAAACGATGACTTCGTATGACGCTCGTCGGAAAGTGCGTAGTCGTAAACCTCTACTTCAACGGGCACGGTAAAAGTGGAAGCGTCCATTTTTACGGTAAAGTTACCCTTAAACACGCCTGCCTTTTGGTCTTTTGACGGTTTAACGTTTACCCAAACGCCTTGATTGTGTCCAGCCTCGATAGTGTTCTCGCCGTACGCAATCGCCGTTTCAAGAGGAAGAAGGGCGTCGGGATACCAGCCTGCCGGAGTGGTCGCAACCGTGTCGAAAATTTGAAGTACCTGAATATACTTTTCGTGGAAAAGCGTAAACGCGCTCTTGGGCAAAACGTCTCCGCTTGCACTGTAAAGGTCGCTCGCCTCTACCGTGTAACTTTTAACTTTACTCTTTGGCGTGAGCATTATCTGTCCCGCCTCGTTCTCGTTCTTAAACACGCCTATCTTTAAGGTCTTACTGCTATGATACGAGGAATAGTCAATCTCGGAGCGGAGAATTTTCTCCGTTCCCATCGCGGTCCATATAGTCGCCTCAACCGCGCCACTTTCCTGCGGAGCGCAACCAAAAGTGGAAAACGCCATAACACCGCAAAGAAGTAACGACATTAATTTCTTTTTCATCTAAAATCCTCCTACTTTGAGAATTGTAAAATAGGGTAAACGCCTCGTGGGAAAATCTACGAGAAATTCTCCCACAAGGGCTTTAACTTTATGATTTCGTTTAGTATAATTAGGACTTCATACCTGCTTTAATAAGCATCGAATCCCAGTAATAACCGTCTTGAGTATCAAAATAATCGATATCTTTATCGTAAATTTCTTTAGCGGTCATACGGTCGTCTTCGTTTTGAGCGGTGAACCAAGTTTCTACGCTACCCGATTGAGAGAAGTTGTTAAGTCCGCCGTAGTATGCAAGACGGAACGCGTTCCAAGCGGGAAGACGAGTACCAGTCTTAGAATACTCAAGACGGCTCTTGTGAATTTCAGGCATAGACGCGTAGAGTTCTGCGTCCTTAGTCGCTAAGTCGTATTGATAAGCGGTAGAACAACCGTTAGTTACCTCCATAAAGGTATGGATCGCCTCGTCGGTTGCAAGGAAACGAAGGAAGTCTTTTGCAAGTTCCTTTGCGGTTGCATACTCGGGAATATATGCCTCGTGACCTTCAATGCGGTACATAACGCCACGCGCCTCTTTAATTCTATTGTAGTCTGCTTGTGCAAGTTCTACCTGCGATGCGGTTGCAAAACCACTCTTTGCGCTATTATATTCTGCTTTAGTAGTATCGTAATCCTTACCATCGTCAACTGCTTGAACGACGAACGCAAGCGCTTTATCGTCCTTTACAGTCGTACACTTTTCAGTGATGGAGGATATTACGGGCATCTTCATATAAATAATTTCGTAATCGTGGGGATTTTCCGCTGCGGTAGTGCTCATTTCGTTCTCGAACCAGTCGCCGTTGGGCATAAAGATACCTTCGCCGATCAAGAATTTGGACTGAGCCTGAGTGAACGACATCGTGTTAGTCATATCGTGATTGTTACCTGCGGTGTAGCAAATAAGGCTTTCAAGAACTTCGAGCGCGCGAAGTCTACCTTTTTGCGCGATATTTTCGCGAGTAATATCGCCAAGCGCGTTAGTACCCGTCCAGTAACGCTCGTATCCGTCAAGACCTTCGTACTGAGCCCACCAAGTATTAAACATTTGGTTCCAGTAACCTACGTTAGCAGCAGAAATAAGAGGTTTTGCGGTGTAGGTTCTATTACCCGTAGTAACGCTGATTTTTGCAGTCTTGATTTCTGCAATTAAGGTTTTAAACTCTTCGGTTGTACGAGGCATAATATAGTTTTCGCCTTTGTTAAGACCTTGCGCCGTTTCAATGAGCGTCTTATTGTAAAGAATACCCATATATCCGTCTACCCAAGGCATACCGTAGTAGGTAGTTCTGGGTGAGCCGTCTTCGTTCGTTTCGCCGTAAACCTCTACTCTTTGGTGCTCGTAGAAGTCGGGTTTCATCTTTTCTTTAACCTTAATTCCGCCCTCGCCGGGTACTTCACTGTCGTAAACGTCCTCAAGTTCAGCAAAGTAATATTTTCCGTTAGAATCCTTTGAGTTAAAGGACGCGCACGCAGGGTTGGTGGTAAAGAGAAGGTCGATGGTATTTGCGTTAGGTCCTGCTACGATACGCTCTGCCGCGTATCCACTCTCTGAGTTCTGTTTAATTGCAGGAATATTGAGGTTGGGATACTTCTCATTTACCCAGTCCTGCTCCTTGAACTTTTCAATGACGTCCTCAAGCCAAGCGTATCCGTAACCGAAGTTACCGATATAAATCTCAAGCGTTTGAGCGTCGTTCGGTACGGGTGGCGTACATCCTGCAAAGCCTACTAACGATGCAAGCACCATTATTCCCGTTAAAAGTAGCGTTACTATTCTTTTCATTTTTTTAGAACCTCCGTTTTGTTCTTCTTGGTTTTTTATTTTCTCTTGGGAGTGTTTTTTTGTATCTTATCGTTAAGATACACGAAAAGGGTACCCTTTTCGCTCGCCCACTGCCCGTGGTTTTTCATTCGTTAGCCCTTTAGTCCGCCTAATGACAAACTCGTCATTATCTTACTCGAGCAAGTTCCAAACAGTATCAAAGTCGGGAGCATAGATATCATCAATCCCGCAAAGTATACCGGGTAGTTTGCCATTCTTATTGCGTTCGCTTGGTACTCGAATAACCCGTACGCAAGCGTCGGATAATCAGGTAGATAAAGTATCATCGTTTGGTACTCGTTCCACGCTCCTATCGCTCCAGTTATTGCGTAGGTTAGTATTATCGGTACTGCCATAGGTAACATTATCTCGAAGAATATCATAAACGGGTTCGCTCCGTCTATCTTCGCCGCCTCTGCGTAACTCCAACTTACTGACTTGAAAAATCCGTAGTATACTAAGAAACTTCCTCCAAACCCTCCAAGGTTCGTTATTACTACGTACATCGGATTGTTATATAACCCTAACGCTGAAATCAGTTTTATGTACGACGCTCCCGCTCCTACTATGGGTATCGTCATACACGCTATCGCTATCGTGAATATTACGTTCCTTCCAGGAAAGTTGTACTTGCTCATTACGTAGCCCGTTATCGACGGTATGAACGCTCCTAACCCAGTTACTAACAGCGTGTACCATAAACTGTTGAAGATCATTCCAAAGAAAGTCGTTTGCCCTACGTTCAGCATCGTGAACGCGTCTATGAAGTTCTTCCATCTCCACTCCGCAGGTAACGCGAACGGGTCGCCTCCTGCGTACTCAAGCGCTCCCTTGAACGACGACATTAACATCCATAATGTCGGGAATATCAACGTGAACGAGTGTATTACGAATATTGCAAATACTATTCCAAATACTACCTTCTCACTGTTCGTTCTCTTGTTTAGTACGTTTATCTCTACTATCTTCTTGTTAAATACCGGACTTCCGTCTCTGTTGTAGCCTTTCAAGTTGGCGTAATTTACGCCGTTTCTTTCGTCTATCATCTCTAATCCCCTCCCTTAATACTCTACCGTGGGGATTTTTTCTATCAACCACTTAAGCGTCATTATTACCGGTACGCCTACTGCGGTAAATATTAGACCCGTTGCCGCTACTTCGTTATACGCGCCTACGCCTTGATACGCTATCTTGTCGAATATCCAGTATCCTATCGTCATCGTCTTGTAGTTTCCTTTCGTAAACAACAGTATCGGTCCGCCTGCTCCGAATATTCCCGTCAAACTAAGTATTATTATAGTCGACATCGTGCTCCATACTAACGGTATTATTATGTAAATGAATTCTTGAAAGGAGTTTATTCCGTCAAGCCTTGCGCTCTCAAGTACGTCTACCGGTATTCTCGCTAGCGCTCCTCCAAACAATAACATATTCCCTGCCCAGCCAAGCCATACCGTGTAAAATAGTATAGTCCAAGTCGCATAATCTGAGTTCGCTAAAAACTCGGGTACGGGGTCTACTCCCATCGACGATAACAGTACTCCTATCGGTCCTGCAGGTGAAATGAAATTCGAGAACATATTCGCTATCGCTACTCCGCTTATGATACCGGGCAAATAAAAGATTATTTGAAAACCCCTGTAAAACTTTATCTTTTTGTACATAAAGTACGCAATAAGAAGTTGAAACGGTATCATCACCATATCTTTTATAAAGTAAATGAGCGTGTTCTTCATTCCTATTACGATATCTGAGCCCCCGTCCATTATGTTCTTTAACGCGTCTTGCATACTGAACATCGACCACTCGCCCGTCGGTAACTGAAACGCCATCAATATTGAGTTGACGTTTACTATTAACCAAAACACTATCCAGTGAATTATGGGTATCGCTAGCATTACTATTACGAACGCCGTGTCCCATTTGCTCATCCTTTTCTTCTTGTTTAATGGTTGTAACATCTCTTTTTTCGCCTCTTTTAGCATTTTAAATTAAGCCATTAGCGTTTGGCTTTTTGCAAGCGCTTTTCTTCTATTATAATTATATACCGCAACCACTATTTGTCGCAATAAAATTATTTACGCAAAACATAACAAAATTAAACAAATGCTTGCTTTTTTCTCTCCTTTATGGTAGAATATTATCATAAGGAGGTCGTTATGGGTAAATTTTATCATATTGAACCAAGGCTTAAGTCGATTATTTCGGGGAAACTTGAATCTCCTATTCTTTTCTTTATGTTTGAAGAGCCTCACGCTCCCATAAAAAAGTTCGATCTGCACAGCCACGAGTTCACGGAAATCTTTTATATCACGGGTGGCAAGGGCATTATGCACTATGAAAACGGCTCGCATCTTCTTTCGCCCGGCGACGTAGTGGTTATTAATAAGGAGGTTCTTCACGTTGAGCACTCTCTCGAAAACGATAACCGCCTTACCTATTTTACGCTTACCATTGACGAATCTTTTCCTTTTAATTCTTCGGGCACGGAAAAAGTGGAGAAACTGCACTTCTCCACTCTTGACAAACCCTTTATTAAAAACGCGCTCGAGGCAATTCACGACGAACTCGTTAACAAAAGCGAATACTACGAAGTAACCGTTCGCGCGCTTTTAACCTATCTTGAAATTGAGTTTGCGCGCATTGCTCAAGTTAAACCTCTCGTTGTAGAGAAAGACCAGTCTACCATTTATGATATACCTTCGGTGCGCGATTACATTACTAATAACTACGCGCTTGACGTTAGACTAAAAGACCTCGCTAAAATGGCGTATATGAGCGAGGTTCATCTTATAAATAGTTTTAAAAAGGCGTACGGTATTTCGCCTATTCAGTTTCTTATTAACGAAAGAATTAAAAACGCGAAGTTCTTACTTCGAAACACTATTGACAGTATTACTAATATTGCTCTTGCAGTTGGATACAACGACCCCGTTTACTTTTCCAAAATCTTCCACAAAAACACTGGGCAAACGCCGTCAAAGTATCGTCAATTAATCAAGTGTTCTCCGCCTACGCCCGAGCAATATACTTACGAAGATTAACGCGTTTTGTCACAAAAAAAGCAATACGTATATAAAAATTCGCTCCATTTTCTTGTGGAGCGAATTCATTTTTATAATAATTTTTTACGAAGTTCTTCGGGGGAAACTGCGCTTAAATACGACGGGGGAATATCGAAAAGAGTTCTACAACCCGATACTTTTTCTTTATTTAATCTAACCACTGCGCGAGCGCAAGCAACTAAAACGGAGGCGGTAAACTGGGGATTAGAGTCAAGTTTTAACGAATACTCGATTATATGTGTATTTTCACCATCTAAGCCCGTTTTACCCGTTCTTATTACGAATCCACCGTGCGGTATTCCGCCGTGATCACGGTTGAGTTCTTCTTGGCTTATAAAGTGCACGGTAGTATCGTAGTCGGCAAAGTAATTGGGCATTTCTTTAATTTCCTTCTCTATTGCCTCTTTGTCTGCGCCCTCTTCCGCCACTACGTAGCACACTCTCGTATGCTTTTGACGAGCGGTAAGCGTGGGGTTTTTGCCACTTCTAACCTCTTCAAGCGCCTCTTCAACGGGTACGGTGTACTGTTTGCCGTCCTTAACGCCCTTTACTCTGCGAATAGCGTCGGAGTGACCTTGGCTTACGCCCTTACCCCAAAAGGTATAATCGTTTCCGTCGGGAAGAATTGCCGAGCCGTAAAGACGGGCTATTGAGAACATACCGGGGTCCCAACCAACCGATATTGCGCCTACTTTTCCGCCCTCTTTTGCGGATTTATCTACCTTTTCAAAGTGTTCAGGAATACGAGCGTGCGTATCAAAACTGTCTACTACATTGAAGTATTTTGCGAGCATAGGCGTTTGGACGGGAAGGTCGGTTGCGCTACCACCACAGATTATCATTACGTCAATCTCGTCCGTCATTTTAAGGGCGTCGTCCGCTAAAAATACTTTTGCGCCCGTAAGCGTTTTGACGGTTTCGGGAGGACGGCGAGTGAAAACTCCCACTAAAGTGAGGTCGGGGTTTTGTTTAATTGCGCACTCAACGCCTTTTCCGAGGTTGCCATAGCCGTAAATTCCAACGCGTATACTCATAATAGTTGCTCCTTAATTTATATGCTTTATTATACTCTTTCACTATAATCTTGTCAATTAAATTTAGATAATCACAAGTTGTTAAAGTCCGTACCACAGTCGTATCCGTCGTAGTCGCACTCCTTTGCATCCATTATTCCCGTTTGCTTTGCAACACTTATCGAAGTATAGCGCAAGAACAGTTTTTCGTAGATTTCTGCGTAGTCGGGATTAGGAATATACTCGGTTTCAATCTCACTTTTCATATTCTCAATCGCCTCGTAAATACTATCGTATCCGCCCTTGCTCTTACCTGCTGCGGTTGCTCCAAAGATTGCTGAGCCAAGCGCAACTGCTTGGTTAGAGCGCACTACTTTAATAGGCTTTTGGAGAACGTCGGCGTAAACTTGCATTACGAAGGGGTTCTTTTTTGCTATTCCTCCGCAAGCGTAGATTTCGTTTACTTCGCCTTCGAAAAGATCAACGATAGTTTTCGTTCCAAACGCAGTTCCTTCAATAAACGCGCGGTAAATATCTTCTACTTTCGTTCTGAGCGTAAGTCCGTCAATCGTAGCGTTTAAGTCTGCGCGATCAACGGGCGTTCTTACTCCGTTAAGCCAGTCGAGAGCCACTACGCCGTCTGCTTTCGGGGGATTATTTTCTATAAGCGAAGTGAGGTACTCGTGGATATTCATACCCTTTTCCTTCGCTATTTTTTCGTATTTTGCAGGCGTAAGTTCGTCTACTACCCAACTAAAGCAATCGCCAACGGAGGCTTGTCCACCCTCCGTACAGTAAAAGCCCTCAATAATACCGTCTTTAACTTCTCCGCTTATGCCCTCGATACTTTTTCGCTCGGAAGTAATGGTAATGTGGCAGGTACTCGTGCCCATTATCATTAACATTTTGCCTTCTTCGTTAAAGCCTGCCGAAGGTAGCGCGGTATGCGCGTCAATAGTGGATACGGCTACTGCGGTGTCTGTACTAAGTCCAAGTCTTTCCGCCCACTCTTTGGTAAGATTGCCCGCTTTGTTGCCCGTAAGCATTACTTTTCCTCGCATTTTATCCTGGGTTACAGTTGCGAACTTTGGATGAACGGCTTTCAAAAACTCGTTGTTTACATAGCCCTTTTCGGTATCGTAGAACGCTTTAAATCCGGCGTTACAAGCGCTACGGACTAAATTTCCCGTTAAAATATAGGTTATGTAGTCGCCTGCCTCTAAGATTAGGTCTGCGCTTTCATACACTTTCGGGGCTTTTTCTATCGTTTCTAAGAGTTTAGGAAGGAAAAATTCGCAGGATATTTTACCGCCGTACGTTTCCACGAACTCGGGCGCGTACTCTTCCATTGCTTTATTTATGCGTTCGGTTTCTTCAACGGGCGAATGGTGTTTCCACATTTTTACGAACGCGTGAGGCTCGCGAGCGAACTCGTCAGTAAGGCAGAGGGGCGTTCCGTCCTCTTTTATGGGAAGGGTAGTACAAGAAGTAAAGTCTACGCCTATGCCGATAACGGAATTTTTATCTACCCCGCTCGCTTTCATTACGCTTTTAATCGTTTGCTCCATACCGTCGATATAGTCTTGGGGGTGTTGGAGCGCGAAAAGCGGAGGCAAAACCTCGCCTGTTGGGAGCGTTTCGCTCATTACTCCGTGGGGATATTCGTAAACTGCGGTTGCAACCTCTTTGCCCGTTGCCGTTTCTACTAATAGAGCGCGAACGGAAAGCGTACCGTAGTCAAGTCCTATAGTGTATTTCATCTTTTTCTCCTAATTAATCAATACTGTATTCTTTAAATACTATTGCGTTGGAATCGTGGAAAGTGTGCGCGCCGTTCAAAGCAATACGAAGTACGGTTTTGAACTTGCCGTCTTCGTAGACGAAACTTGGGTACTGAACGCCGTTAGTTTCGGGATCAAGACCTTCTATATCTTCAAGCGTTTTTATAGTTTCCCACTCTTCAAGGTTTTTTGAGCGAGCGAGAATTATTTTACTACGGGGATAGCAAGTGGTGTTGCCCATTGCGTAATAATAATCGTCCACCTTCGTTATATAGAATTTGCACCAACCGAAGTCGCAATCAACGATTTTGTGGAATTCGTAACGGTTTTCTTCGAGGTTGAGTTTAACCATAAGCGCTCTTTTATATGCAAAACGATAAAGAGCGTATAATTCGCCGTCGCGCTCAATGATATTTCCCTCTTCTGCGTAACGAAAAGTTTGGGCTCCACCCCACTCGTACTCAACGACGAAGGGCTCAGAAACGCTCCAAGCGTCGTAGTCGGTTACTTCCTTATTTAAGTCAAGCGTAAAGTAAATCAATTCTCTGCCGTTATGACCACGCTCGCTTTGAGTGAGGGCAAAGTAGAGTTTATTGTCCTTATAAGCGTAAGGAGTAGGCGTGTTTGCTACCCAAAATCCACTCGCGCCGTCGCAATGCTTAATAATAGTAGGAGTTGACCAGTTCTCACCGTCCTCGCTACTCGACACGAGAAGGCTTTCAAATTCGCCACTGTTTGCTATGATGCAAAGTTTATCTTGAGCCACGAATAGTTTTCCCCAAAAACAAGGAACAAGGTCGGTAACGTACTGCCAAGTTTTACCCTCGTCGGTTGAGCGGTAAAGGAAAGAAAGGTTCATCTTTCCCTTTTGTTCAGCGCCACGGAAAACGTCCGTACTAACGTAAAGTGCGTCCTTAAAACGAACGATAGAGGGCGAGGCAACGTATCGTCCACTGTTTGCGTACGCTAAGTCGTCAACGTGAAGATGCGTTATAACTTTTCCAAGATAGTTGCCAGTAGTAAAAAGGCGTTTTATGGACGAGCCTTGCTCGTTTTCTACCGTTACTTGATATGTTTTTTCACTTTCAAGACCGTCAATTCGTACGAAATTTCCGCATACGGTTTGCTTTTTTACTTCATTATAGCCGTCAAAAATGCGAACGGTAAACTCGCCATTTCCAAGCCACTCAAGTTCAACGGAACTCTTATCGGGGGAAATTCTAACGATATAAACTGGACGCTCGTTGCCGTATACTACGTAAGGCTTATGCGAGAATTGTTCACCTTTAACTGCCATATTTTTCACTCCTTCAGTAAATATTTACTATATACATATTATATCAATATACGCGCAATTTGTCAATTATAGATATGGTAAAAATAAGAAAAAATGCATCTCGTTATGAAATGCATTTCGTCTTTTGTATGGACAAAAAGGAAAGGGGTTGCCTTTCCTAAAAGTCTGTCTGCTAAATCGCTATTACGCTAACTGAGTTGCGTAAACGTAGATATCGAAACTTACGTTCTTCTTCATTACTTCGTTAAGGGCAAGTTGCTCTTGCTCGTTAGTAGCATCCTTAAACTTAACGGATACGGTGAAGGAAGACTTATCGCCCGTCTCAACCTCGATGGGAGCGTCCTTTGCAATGGAAAGTCCGGTTGCAGTAGGAGTTCCGCTTTGCGTAAGAGTTCCAGAAGTAAGCGTTACTTCCAAGAACGACGCAAGGTCTGCGTTGGACGAATCTGCAAGTTTGAGTTCTACGTAGTATTCGTAACCTACGGTACTATCGTTTGCGTGAGCAAGTTCAAGCGTTGCGGAATAAGTACCGCCGGGAACGATAATAATAGCGCCGTCACTATCCTCGGAACTGAATACGTTGTCGGTAGTGTTGGTGAAATCTTTATCCGTTACATCTTCGCCGTGAAGATGAGTACGAACGAGACTCATTTGCATATTACCTGCGATAAGGTGACCTTTAACGGTAGCCGTTTGAGTGAAAAGGGCGTAGGTTCCTACTGCCATAACTGCGAACGAGAGCGCAATTACTACGAACGACATAATTAAGGTTCTTGCTTTCTTAGACATTTTTGTTCTCCTAAAAAATTATCTTTCTTATATTTATTGAGCCTGACGAGCCTGTTTTCTACGCTCGCGAGCCTGTTGACGCTTAAATTCCTTCTCGTCCTCGATTGCCTTTACAGCGATATCAATACTGTCCTTTGCAATCTGAACTGCGCTTGCATCTAAAACCTTAAGAACGGTGGGCGCAGACTTAATCTTAACCTTGTTCTCTGCAATGTAGTTCTTAAGATCGGTGTTGGGAAGGAGGAATTCACATACGATTACTCCGCGCTTAATGAGCATACGAACGAGGCGGTTTTTACCAACTTTGTACTCTTCGTAACGCGCGTTCTTGAAACGACGAGAGCCTTCCTTTGCAGACGCGTACTTAATGATTTCATCATAGTAGGTCTTGAAGTCGGACGAAAGTTCAAGATATTTATCGTCGATGGTAACGGTCTTATCAGAATTGAAAGATACGTTAGCCTCTTCGGTTGCCGCTACTTCTTCAGTTGCCTCCACTACGGGCTCAACCTTCTCTTCCTCTACTACGGGAGCGGGGGTTTCAACCACGGGAGCAGGCGCAGGCGCTTCTACTACGGGAGCAGGAGCGGGAGTTTCAACCGCTACGGGCTGGGGAACAGGTTGAGGAGCGGGCTGGGGAGCGGGCGCTACTACAATCTGGGTGGGTTCGTTCTTGTTAGAACGGCCGTCTTTAATGATGTCACGGAGTAAAATAAGCATTGCGAACATTGCAATCAAACTCGTGAACGCCATAAATGCAATAAATACAATTTCCATAATGTCTTCTCCTTTACTTTCTACTTAGGTTTGTATTTTACTATTTGCTGTCATCGCTTTTGGGCGATGCCGTTTCTTCGTCGGGACTTTGCTCCTGACTTATATTAGGTTCAGTTTCCTGAACTGAAACGCTGGGTGTTTCGGGTGAGGCTTGGGCGTTTTGTAGAGCGGCAAGTTGTCTCTTTAAGTCCTCTATCTCGCTTTGACGAGCCTCTTCTTGCGCCTTTGCTTTCTCTTTCTTTTCAGCGCCAAGTATTCCCACTATCTTAATAATTTCAAGTATCATTATGATAGCGCAAGGAACGATTACGACAAGCACCATTCCTATGGGTTGTTTTACTATGTAAGTTATAAATCCAAGAACTCGGCTTTGTCCCGTTACCTTACCTATAATGTAGTTAAGGCTATTAACGTTTGCCGTGTTTATGGTTTGAATTCCCATTTCGACGTTATCTTCGTCAGACTTGTTGTCGCCTTGAAGTAGAATTTTGTATCCGTCTTCGGGGCTATCGCCAAGGGGAATCTTTTCGATAATACGGTGAGTTATTATCACGTGTTTCGAGGTCGTGGGAAGTTTGTACTGAAAAGTACATACGTCGCCAACCTTGAGGTTTTCGTACCACTCGATTGCTTTAGACTGTTCGGTTGGTACGGTTTCAATGAATACCATCGACATAACGGGAATTGATTTAATATCGTATCCGCTTACGTCGGTTTGGTCGCACTCTTCCATCGACGCGGTCTGTACGATACGCATTTGCGTACCGAATAACGACATTGCGTCTTGGTCAGTTTTCTTGGTAGATAAGGTTAGTATAACTAAAAATACTGAAACGAATAAGAACACGTAAATCAGTACGTTACCGATTATTTTTAGAACCTTTTTAACCTTCTCTCCCATAGAACCCTTTACTAAATCTTCTTAGCGGTCAACACTACCTCAAACAAGGACTCCTTACTTTCGATTTCATTGCCTACTTCTCTATCTATCGAGAACTTTAAGTAAATCGTTGCGGAAGTCGATACGTCGTCGCCAAGCACGATTTCATCGTCTTCGTAAAGGTCCTTAAGTTTTCCGGTGAACTTTGCTTTCTCTTCGCCTTTGATACCGATTGTAACGTCGACGTAGTCTTTCAAAACTTCGCCGTCCTTTTCCAAAAAGTTCATCGAAATACGGAAGGTATCCTTTGCCCTATTGTCAAGGTTGATAGTGTACTCTATCGGCTTTCCGCCAGGGACGATATTTTCTATGAACATTTCCAGTCGCTCAGTTTGAACGTAATCGGACGAACCGCTTGACTGACCTTGAAGCGTTATATTCTTGTCGAAGTTGTTACGCGTATCAATGTTGAATATCGTGAGCAACGCGCCCATTATAATCATCATTGCGAAGGAGATTGCTATGACCATAGTTTTTTTTGTAGACATACTGCTCCTCCAAGTAAAAATTTAGGCACACTACGAGCATAACTATTCTCCGTGTATATATTATAATATATTATCAAAACATAGTCAAGTATTTTACGGGTTTTAGGGGGAATTTTAAAATATTTTACCTGTTTTTTCGCGATTTTGACCGCTAATATATTTATAATACACGCTTTTTTCGGTTTATAGTCGCAAATTTTTTATACCGTATGCAAAATTTCGTAAGCGGTAGCGTTACTTTCACCACCGCTTACGCTTAATTTTGTGAGAGTTACGCAGTGATTTCTACGCCATCAATAAAGAGTTTTCCGGTCGAACCAGGCACGAAACGACCGTAAAGATTGCTCTGTCCTGCGGGCGCGGTTTTATCAGTTTGAGTGAGGGTATTTCCGCTTTCAGTGATACGGTTAATATAAACTTCGCCTACGTTTGCAGTGCCCACTACTACGCCTACTCTCCAACCGCCGTCATCGGTAGAATTAAGGTTATTGTTAAGGATAGTACAGTCTTCAATAGTGGTATAGGTCCAGTCGTTATTACCAGCGTGGCCGTTGATTGCGCCTACGCTCGAACCAGTAATGGTGCAACCGATTACGGAGCAGTTTCTAATGGTAACGTAGGTCTTTACGGGGCCGTCGTTTACGTTGCTGTATCCTGCGGTCCAACCGAGAAGTCCGCCCGTTCTCGAACCGCTTACGGTACTGTCGATAAGGTGGCAGTTTTCTAAGGTAATGGTGTCCATACTGTCGCAAGACTCGATGAACGCGCCAGAGCCTATAGAGTTAGAACTTACGATGTTGGAGTCTTTAATGGTAAGGTTTCTAATAACGATACCCGAACCGCCTGCAAATCCGCCTGCGAACAAGGGTGCGGTAAGTCCGGTAATCGTTGCGCCGTTACCCTCAATGGTAATAATATCAGCGCCGTGATAACCGTCTACTTTGATGGGAGTCCAAGTGGACGAAGTAAGGTCAAGAGTGGAATTTTCAGGAAGAGCAACGTTAGTGTCGCCTGCGCCTGCTTGACCTGCAATGGTAAGAACGTCGTCAAGTTCTTCAACTTTGGTTACGGTAGCAATTTTGAGTTTTTCACTTGCCATATTACCAGTTACGGTATTGTTGTCGGAAAGGGCGGGCGCGGAGTTCCATCCACACTCAAGCCCCATATCGCAGTTAGTCTTTCCGCCAGCGTACTCTACTCCGTCAGCGATAGTCGAATAGCGAAGTGTTACGCCCGAGCCGGTATTGTTCTTCATATACGCGCCGTTGTTTACTGCGCCTGCAAGACCGCCGATTTTTCTATATGCGGTAATATCTGCGATAGTAACGGACGAGTTGGTTAAGAAAGCGTCGGAAAAACCGTCTTTGCAAAGATAACCTACGATACCGCCTACGTTGTTACCGTCGTCGTAAACGCCGTTTTTGATTGCGGGGGTTACCACTATTGTCGCGTTTTCAACGTGAACGTTGTCGATTTGACCTACAATCCAGCCTACGACTGCGCCTGCGTTGTAAGTTCCACTGATTTCCGCATTTATTACGGTTAAGTTACTGATATTACCTACTACTGCGCCAAAAAGACCTACTTCGGTAGTGCCTCTTACGGTGAGGTTGGAAATAGTATGGTTTTGACCGTCGAAGTTTCCGTGGAAGGATTTATCAGCACCGATTGCTTTGAAGTCAACGCCTGCAAGGTCGATATCGTTCTCAAGTTTGAAGGTGTATCCGCTTGCGAGCGCGCCTGCGTTTGCCTTGTTAGAAAGGTTTTGAAGGTCGTTTAAGTTGTAAATACTTATTTCCTTGTTAGCGTTGTCGGTGGTGGGAGCGTTGCCTTGAACTGCCTCTACTCTGAACGCAATTTTGCAACCCTTGCCTTGATATTCGTTGCCCACGTCGGGAAGAGCAATATCAATAACTACGTCGTTAATTTGCGTATTAGCCTCAATGGTTTTCCACTTGCTTACCAAAGTAAAGCCGTTAGTTACTACGTCGTCTACCTTGAGGATAAGTCCGCCGAACAATCCGTCGTCCTCTTTAAGTTCAACGAAAGTTCTGTACTTCGCTGTTACCGTACTGTCGTTGTTAACGGCAATCGTTACTTTTGCGGTGTCGCCGGGGAGCATATTTTCCAGCATAAGCGTGTCGCCAACGATCTCTGCTGAAAGATTAGGGTTCGCCGAAGTTACGATGCTGTCGTCGTAACCCGTCGTAACTCCGTTGATATTCGCTACGATATCAATCTTTCCCGAAGTTACCGCAATGTTTACCGTCGAAGTACTCGTAAAGAGCGCGAAGGTTGCGCCGGCAATTAGGCTTAAGCACATCGCAATCGACAGTATACTGGTGAGTAATACTTTCTTCTTCATTTCTTCTCCTTTCTTTGCGTGGCTAAATTTTATAGTTTAAATATGCGCAAAGTTAACGAGTATAATTATACCCCCCCCCGCGATTTTGTCAAGTATTTTAGGGTAAATATAATATATTTTTAATACAATTTTAATTTCCCACGGCGCGTGGGGGGGCGACTTCTCGCTCCGCTCGGATAAGGACAACTAAGGGGGGACGGAGGGTTAAATAAAAAAAAGACTGCTACGGGTGTAACAGTCCTTTTTATGATTTTATATTTGTTAGTTGATACTAAAACCACTTCCGCCGTTTACGGTAACGGTAGTAGAAGGCGTTAAGTCTACTCCTTCTTCAAAATCGTTAGGAGTAGCAATTATTTGATAACCGTTAGGATTAGTAGTTCCAGTTACGGTTAAAGCGTTTACGCCTTCAAAATTGAGCGTATACGCGCCAGTAGCCTTACGAAGAAGTACGGGAGCGCTAGCCTTAATTACGGAATCTTTAATATTTAAAGTATAAGCGCCGTTTGCGTCTACTCTTACGCCGTATCCGTATTCACCTATTGCGGTAATATTTACTTTATTCATAGTAATAGTGCTAACGGTTGCTAAAGATATGCCGTTTTTGCACGCAGTTAAGGTAACGTTGTCAATAGTTAAATCGTCTCCGCCAGTTGCCCAAATTAAAGAGTGCATATCGTCTGCCGTAACGTTCTTAACGGTTACGCCGAAAGTTTGTCTTAAACGAATACCCACTACTTCTACGCCGTTTGCATAATCGCCCTTAAACGTGCAGTTGTCAATGGTTACGTTGTGCACGTATCTCTCACCTACGTTTGTGCTGTTTGCGTCGATAGAATCGTTTAAACCTACGAAATCAATATTTTTGATAACCAAAGTTTCAGGACTTTCTCCGCCTTGAAGTCCACCGTGAAGAACGATAGTTCCGTCGTACTTAAATCCTCTACCGTCTACTACGAGGTCAATATCTCTTCTCTGAAGAATAGTAGCGTTGCCTTGAATATCGTTGATAAAGCCGATTACCATTCCATCGGTTGCAATATTTACTACGGAGGTAAGTTCTTCAGCCGTTTCTACTTTTGCATAACGGTTATCTTCACAATCAACGAGCGTGTTGTTTTCCATAGTAAAGATTGCGTCGATATTTGCAGATGCCTGTGCGTAAAATTCGCCACCGAACATTGCGTTCATTCCTTTAAGATTGTTTGCGTTTGCAAGATAGTTACCGTTAAGGGAAACGTTGGTAAAATCGTTGTCACTAATTACGATAGGATGCCCAGCAGTATAATCCCAACCGCCTGCAGCGTATCCTAAAGTTCCATTTCCACCTACGCGAGTTTTGGTGATTTTTACGTTTTCCACTTCACAACCGGTGATTGAGCAACCACGATGAATAAATCCTGCAATCGAGCCGATATTAGCCCAAGCGGTTATTTCAAGGTTTTTAACTACACAATCAGTGATATCGCTTGCGTCTTCGTAAGTAAAGCCCACGATACCGCCTGCCGCATTCTTCTCCTCTACGGTTACATATCCAACGCCGTCCGCTACGACCGAACAATTATCAATGGTAGCGTAACCAGAAGACGCAATACCTGCCGCGTACGCGTACTTAGCCTTTACGTTGATATCGCCCTTTACGTGACAGTTGCTAACGGTGAAAGTTTTATAGTTTCCGCCTGCTACGATAGCGGCTACTTCTTGATATCCCGTTACGTCTGCGTTTTCTACGGTAAGATTTTTAATCGTTGCGCTCGTTACGTATCCAAATAAGCCTACGCCACCGTCCTCGGGTCTGTTTACGTAAAGGTTGCTAACGATCTTGCCGTTACCGTCAAAAGTACCCTTAAACATATTACTTGCAGTTCCTATGGGCGTCCAGTTAATATTATTAAGGTCAATATCGTCGCCAAGAACTACCGTTTTTCCACTATAAGTATTTCCAGAATTTACGCTCTTTGCAAAAGCCTGCAAGCCGTATCTATCGTTGATGGTAATAGTGTTGCCGTCGTCAACCATTGAATTATTAACTTCTGCGTTGCCTTGAACCGCCTCAACGAGCACGACGATTTCACAACTCGTTCCTTGCTTAGTTGCTGACTCGGGGAAAACGATTTCAACGGGCACGATTACGTCCGCAGAACCAGGATTGATAGTCTCCCAGTCAGATACCACTGCGTCGTTAAAGTCACGGTCGTCTACCTTCACTTCTAACAACTCAAATAAACCCGTATCCTTAGAGACGTCGTTTTCAATAACCGTTCTCGTTTTTACGGCAACGGTACTTGCATTATTGATTACTACTTCGAATTTCAACGAATCTCCAGGAACGACGTTCTCAAGTTTAACCTTGTCTTCAGTTACGGTTGCTTTGCTTCCGATACCGTCAAACGTGGTTACTCCATCCGTCGCGTCCGTCCAACTGGTTACCGTAAGCGTTTTATACTTAACGCTGTCAACGTTCACCTTTGCCGTCACTTCCACGCCACCACTCGATACGGCGATGTTTACCGTCGAGGTGCTCGTAAAAAGCGCGAAGGTTGCACCCGTCATAAGACAGAGACACGCCACGATTGAGAGTATACTAGTAATTAGTGCTTTCTTTTTCATTGCTTTCTCCTTGCAAAATTTCTCATATTATAACAATACAGTATAATTATACCCCCCCCCCGCGATTTTTGTCAAGTATTTTAGGGTGAATATAGTATATTTTTAATATTTTTTTAATACTCGCTGGTGGAGGGGATAGATACGCTCCACTCGGATAAGGACGACCAAGGGGGACGATTGTATAGGCTTGGGAGTTTCTAGGCAGGCGCAAGCGCCCTTGGTCTTACGACCGCGCTACGCTCCAGAAAGACACGACCCACGGCGCGTGGGGGGGCGACTTCTCGCTCCGTTCGGATAAGGACGACCAAGGGAGGACGGGGGGTAAATAAAAAAAGACTGTTACGGGTGTAACAGTCCTTTTCCGTTTATGTTTTAGATTTAATTAATTAGCGTGAACGGGAGCAACTTCGGTGTTCCAAGCAATCGTGTCGTGCGCTACTTTACCGCACTCGCAGTAGTACATTGCGCCCTCGGTTACGTTACCACCAAGGTTGATTTCGTTACCCTCGCCGTTGATTACGAGGTCGCGGCAACCGTAAGAATCGCCTTCGAGTTGGATACCGTAAACGACGGTCTTGGAGGAAGTTCCGCCCGCGTTGATGGTATTGTTTTTGAAGTTGATGATCGCCTTATCTAAAAGGGTTGCGGTAGACGCCTTTGCAGTAAGTTGAACTGCGTAACGGTAGGGGTCGTTGAAAGTGCAGTTTTCAACGGTTACGTTACCGTTTGCGCGGATAGGACGCTGTCCTGCGCAGTTGAAGGTGCAGTTCTTAACGATAATGGTCGTACCTTCGTTCGTATCCCACCAAGAAGTGATTGCGGTGGAATCAGCAAGGCTCATATTGAAGGTTACGCCTTCGCACACTACGGTTTGGTTACCCCAAAGCGCGATTGCGGACTTAGAGGTTTGAGAAATATTAGTGCTATCTTCGATGTTTTCGCTAACCTTTACGGTAACGCCTTTAAGATTTACGGTACCAGCGGTGCTGGAAGTAGACGCGATTTGTCCGTCGATAACTGCGTTCTCGCTACCGATAATGGTGATATTGCTACCGCCGTTAACGGACATAGAGGTTTTATACTCGCCGTCAGCAAGGGTAATGATGATGTTGGAGTTTTCCTCTACTGCTTTCTTAAGAGTGCTAGCGTTGTTTACGTATTGATAAGCCTGACCGTTAAGGGTAAGTTTACCAGTACCGCTTTGGCTATACGCAGTACCTACGAGACCGTCGTAAGCAAAGCCATCGGTAACGGTGGTGTCGCCGTCTACGATCTTAACGCTACCGGTAAAGTTTGCGTTTTCGATAGTAACGGTAGTGCCGTTTTGGTTGTGCCAAGTTCCTGCGATACCGCCGATTTCGGTTTCGTTAGCGTCGTAGCCGATTACGTTACCGGTGCAGGTTATATTGATAAATTTGTTGCCGTAGTGAGCAATACCAACGATACCGCCGATATCAATAGTAGAACCGTAAACGTCGATATTAGAGGTGATATTAGAAACGGTGTGTCCGCCTTCGCCCATAAAGCCTGCAAGACCGCCAACGTAAGTACGATATGCCGTGCCGTTCTCAACGGAGTTAGCGTTTACGTAACTGCCTTCGTTAACGTCGATAGTGATGCCGTCTACGTTTGCGTATACGTTCTTACCGAACGCGCCACCTACGTAAGACATACCGTCTACTTTAACGTTACCTTTTACGGTAATGTTGCTATACTTAGAGGTGTAGGGAGTTCCTGCCACTACGCCTACGTCAAGTCTACCCTTAACGATTGCGTTCTCAATGATGAGGTTCTTAACGCTACCACCAGCGGTAAAGCCAAAGAAACCTACGTCGTTTTGTCCTTCTTTATTGATAAGAAGGTTTCTGATGGTGTAACCGTTACCGTCGAAGTGTCCCATAAAAGGCTGGGACGCGGTTCCGATAGGTTCCCACTCCGACCAGTCAAGGTCGATAACCTTTTCGGTGCTGGGATTAGCCTCAACGTTTCTTACTGCGGAAGTCTTTGCGCTATTTCTAACGGTAGAAGTTACGCTATCGCCAATTTTGATGTACTTACCGCTAAAGGAAGTTCCGTTTGCTACGAGTTTTGCAAGACCTGCGATTTCCTCTTCGCTTTCAAGAATAAAGGGCTTTTCAGCAGTACCGTTTTCCTCTGCCGTAGGTTGTTCGAACCAGTTGGTGTCGGCGGGCACTTCTTGAACGGACGCGTTGCCCTGAACTGCCTCAACGATAATCTCTACTTTTGCGTCGATACCTTGGATAGTTGCATCTTCAGGAAGTTCAACGATTACGCAGAGGTTTTGAACGTCGGCGCCGTCAATAAGATCTTGCCAGCCAAGGTAAAGTTCAGTGCCGTCAGCGTTCGTTACGCTTGCCTTAAGTTCACCTACCGTACCGTAGAAAAGCGCTTTAGCCTTATACTTAACGTCTACGGTGCTGTTGTTTTCAATCTTAACGTCTACCTTTACTGCGTCGCCGGGCACGATACCTTGAAGGGTAAGAGTGTTGCCGTCGAGTTTAGCAAAGCCGTTAATGTCGTCGAAAACGGTGTAGTTGTTCACTGCAGTGGTCCAGTTGGGGTTTTGGAGCGTCTTATACTCAAAACCGTTTACGCTTGCCACTACTTCGACTTTACCAGAGGATACTGCGATATTAACGGTGCTCGTACTGGTGAAAAGCGCGAAGGTCGCGCCAGTCATAAGACAAAGACACATTACTATCGAAAGTATGCTTGTAATTAGTGCTTTCTTCTTCATTTCTTCTCCTTTTCTTTGCGTGGCTGAATTTTATAGTAATATAATCGCGCAAAGCAACGCCACATATTATACCTCTCTTTGCGATTTTTTGTCAAGTATTTTTAGTATATTTTTGTAAATTATTTTTTGTAAATTTTAATCAAAAAACGCCCGTTACGAGAACGAGCGTTTTCCTTATTTAATATGCGCGTATGCGCGCGCGTTAGTATTTAAAGGTATTGACTTTTGCATTTAGAATTTTAAGGTAGCGTTTACTTTCCGCTTTGGCTAAGTCGATAGAAAGGTTTTTATAGTTTCCGCACTCGATGGCTGACGCTCCAAACACTTCTCCGTCGTGGTTGATTATCTTTTCGAGCGTTTCTTTTACTACTCTTTCTACTATTTTATTATCGGCGTTTCTTACGAGCAAATAAAAGCCCGTTTGACAGCCCATAGGACCAAAATAGAGAATATCGTTCTTAATCTCGCTATTACGGATATAGGTTGCGAACATATGCTCGAGAGAGTGCATAGTTGCGTTATCCATAAGTTCGTCCGTATTAGGCTTACGCGTACGGAGGTCGTAGGTGGTAATATCGCCGTCGATACGCGAAAGGTATATTCCTTCGCTAAGTTTATTGTGGTCTATCTTAAAACTTTCAATTTTATCCATAGTTTTCTACCTAAATATTTTTTCGTGTGCGTTCTTTGGGTTTAGCCCGATAAGTTTTGCCAACTTTTCCGCCGTTAGTTTTCGCTCGCGCATATCGCTGTTTACGCCTAAGAGTAACGCTCTTGCCTCTTGGATCATATCTCCGCTTTTATTAAAAGCGCAATCTCCACTGCCGAGCGATACTTCCACTTTACCCTCGAGCGCGCAAAAGTGGGGCGTACCGTAGCCGTAGCCCATTGACGAGGTGGGACATAAAATTAAGGGCGTGCCCGTTTGCGCCATAAGGTCGATATCGTCGCGGTCAAGGTGTACTCCGCCCACTACCGTAGCGCAGTCTAATAATCCTATTTTGTGGAGGTACTGTATGGGGGAAAGTTTAGTTAGCGAAAAGCATTTTCCTATCTCGTTTAACGAGTACGAGCAAGGGACTATTACTTTGCTTAGCCCCGATAACGCTTTATCCAAAACCGCGTCCACTATTTCGTCGTCGTAAAGCGAGGAAAGATACAGATTTTCGTACTCGCAATCCTCTATTTTTTCCACGATTTTAAATACCGTTACGCTTTTTTCGTTACAAAACAACTGTGGAAAACGAGTGGCGACGGTTATTCGTTCCGCGCCACTTGCTCTACTCTTTTTAAGTATTTCTATATCGTCGGTTAGTAAAAATGCGTTTATCATAAGTTCTTTACAAAGTCTTTAAGATAGGTCTTAAAGCGCTCGCCGTACTCGGCGTTTTTAAGAGAGAGTTCCACCGTTGCTATAAGCGAACCAAGTTTGTCGCCCATATCGTATCTTTTGCCTTCGAACTCGTAGGCGTACACTCCACTCTTTGAACACATATCGTTGAGCGAGTCGGTAAGTTGCAATTCTCCGCCCTTGCCCGGTTTAGTGTTTCTAATAGCCTCGTACACGTTTTTGTCAAGCGCGTATCTTCCAAGGCTGGTTAAACGCGAAGGGATTTCCGAAAGCGCGGGCTTTTCTACGATACCCTCGCATTTGTGCGCTCTACCGTCGCTCTCGCTTATCTTGGCTACGCCGTACTTGACGATATCGTCGGTAAGCACTTTTTGTACGCCTAAAATGGACGCGCCGTACTTTTCGTAGGCGTTTGCAAGTTGGCTCATAACGGGAGGCTCGCCAAGAATTAAGTCGTCGCCCCAAGCAAGACAGAAAGGCTCGTCGCCCGTGAACTTCTCCGCTTGGAGTACCGCGTCTGCGCTACCCTTTGGCGTGGGTTGATACGCAAAAGTTATGTTTGCTCTTGAATAGATTTTCTTTAAAATTTCAAGATACTCCGTTTTACCAGCCGAGAGAAGTTTGTCTTCCAGTTCGTTTGAAGGCGTAAAGTAGTTCTTTATCATCTCTTTTTGAGAGTTGATTACGATCAAAATATCAGTTATTCCGCTTTCAATCGCCTCGTCTACTATATAACTTAAAACGGGTGTATCCACGATAGGTAGTATTTCTTTGGGTACTGCTTTGGTTATGGGCAAAAACCTCGTGCCCATTCCTCCGCAAGGGATTACCGCTTTGGTTATTTTCATCGCGCTCTCCTTATTTTTTGTAGATTATTCTATGACAGTTCTCGCACGAAACGTAGCCGTTTGCGACGAACTCGGCGTTGGTCGTTTGCGATTGTCCCATACCGCAAATGCATACGGGCTTTTTGTCGTCGCCCATATTAGCCACGAAGGGCGGACGGACGTTGATTGCTATTAGCCTATCGTATAGTTCTAATAGTTCCGTCTCAACCTTTGCGCGTAGGGCGTCGCTCTCTTTTGTAGCCTCCTCAAGTTTTGCGCCGTTCTCCTGTTTATATTTATTATACGATGCGTAATGCTCGTCGTACTTCGCTTTCGCGTCCTTTCCAACCATTTGCGCCTTTTTGTATTCGCTGAGCACCTTTTCAGCGTCCGCTTTAAGACTTTTAAGTTTAGCGTCAAGTTCCGCTAAAACGGTTTTGCACTCCTCTAAAGCGGAGCAAAGATTTTTCTCTTCTTCTTCGGAAAGAGCGGTTGCGCTTAACTTTTCGCAAAGTTCTTCCGCCTCTTTGCTCTTCTTCTCTAAAAGCGTTTCCGCGCCGTTGTACTCCGCCATTATTTTTGCGGAGAAAGCCTCGCATTTTGCCGCGTGCTGACGAGCGGATTTAAATCTCTCCTCGTGCTCTTTTGCTTTCGCGTAGTCGGGGTGTTTGCGGATTTCGTCGTGAATTTTCTTTCTTGCGCCGTCCGCTTTTTGATAGTTGATTACGTTCGTAAAGTCCATTTTATTTTCCTCCGATAAAACGTCATTTTTTAAAATCTGGGATTTAAGTCTTTTTCCGATTGAATAAACTCAACCGAAAGTTCCATTTCCTCCGCCTCGGTGGTGAGGATATGCGTAAAGTTTCCTATGTAGCAATGCTCCATCGTGTAGTGTTGAGGTTCGATGAGCGTTATGCCGTTCTCTTTTGCGTAGACTGCGACGTGGTGTTTTACGTCAGCGGTGATTAGACAGTCCGCGCCCACTCTTAGCGCCCAGTCGATATACTTAGTATCACCACCGCCTGCGCCGTTAATAACCGCTACCCTTGAAACGAAGTCGTACGGCTCGCCTATTACTCTAACGTAGGGGTCGGAGAGCAGTTTTTCAACTTCCGCTTTAAGCACGGTTACGTACATTTTTTCGTCAAGGTTGCCCACTCTTCCAAAGCCTTCGCGCTCGGATATATAGGGGTCGAGGGGTTTTACTTCCTCAAGGCGAAGTAAAGTTGCAAGATAATCGTTTATTCCGCCAGCGGTAAAGTCGAGCGAGGTGTGAGAGGCGTAAATTGATATGCCGTTCTCTATCGCCGTGATTATCTTTCGCCCAAGCGAAGTTTCGTCCGTTACTCTGTTAGTGGGCATAAAAAGCATAGGATGATGGGCGATTATCATTTGCGTTTCCTTTTCAATCGCCTCGGATAGCACCTCTTCCGTTACGTCAAGGCACACTAATACTTTTTCTACTTCCGTTTCAGTTTTGCCAACGATAAGCCCGGTGTTATCGTAGTCGTCGGGAATAACGTTGACTTCAGGCGCAATCGCGTTCACGAGGCGCACTATATCCTTTACTCTTGCCATATCAAAACCTCCTTGATTTCGGATAGGCGTTTTTCGTTTTTGGGCGTTCGTTTATAGCCCTCAACCTTGGCTTTCTCTTGCTTTAGATAGCGCAAAAGGTGGGGGTTTTTGCGTTTGTAAAATGCTCCGTAGGTAAGGGCGAGGTCGTCCAACTCTTCGCTTTCGCCCTCTTCTGCGCGTATGATTTCGTAGAACTTGTCGCGGTCGAAAACGCACTCGTCCTCTACTATTTTATAGCCGTTCGTAGTAAGGTATTCCCTCAGTTCTTTAGCGTTGTGTTGCGCGCCTAAAACGAGGTCGGGACGATAGTCTATTCGGCTTAAAATGTCGATAATAAGTCTTCCGCCCATACCCGATATTACCGCTTGCGTTACGCGTTCGTCGTAGGCGTCAAAGCCGTTCGATAGGAGCGTTTTAGCGTTTTTACAGTCCTTTAGTAATTCCTGCGCTTTTTTGAGCGAGCCTTCGCTTATATCCGAGGCTATTACTCTGCCACCGCAGTTTTTAGACGCATACAGCGAAACGAACCCGTGGTCGCAACCTATGTCTGCCGTTAGTGGCGAGGGGCGGAGCATTTTGCATATTACTTCTAATCGCGCGCTATCCATCAACCGTCAATAAAGTCCTTGAGTTTTTTACTTCTTTGGGGATGACGGAGTTTACGGAGAGCCTTTGCCTCGATTTGACGAATACGCTCACGCGTTACGTTAAATTCGGTACCAACCTCTTCAAGAGTATGACATCTTCCGTCCTTAAGACCAAAACGCAAACGAATAACCGCCTCTTCACGAGGAGAAAGCGTACGCAATACTGCGTCAATATCTTCATT
>JAZSFP010000010.1:0-38428 GCA_045532295.1 Pumilibacteraceae bacterium
GAAAAGCGTTATTTTTCTGAAAATAGCGAATACGGTTACACCGATTACGAAGTTTTCCCCGTGTATAACGAAAACGACGAGTTTAAGTATGCGTTAGTTGAGTTTAAGCCTCAAGGGTTCGTTTATATTCAAATTAACGAATATTCATTTCCACTTTTGCCTGGGAGCAAATCAATGTATGTTCTTGAAGCGAACGCAAATAGTTCGTGGAAAAGATTTGTTTCAATTAAGATAGGCGAAAATGGTTGGGATAAAGAATATGTAAAAGACGAAAACGGGGAAGAAATAGAATATCACGAAAGCCACTTTAAAGTAGCAGGTATAACTAATGAAAAAATATATTTGATATATGGAACACCTGCCGTAAAAAGAGGCGATAAATTCTTAAATCTAATATCAAACGAGACGGGAGAGAAAGAAACGATGATAGGCTATCCAGCCGTTTATTTTGAATTTGCGGTAATGTATAATTTATAAGGGGAATTATTATGAAAAAGATTAAAGCGTTTTTATTAAATATATAACTATCGCATTGACATTAGCAATTTCCCACTGTATAATATAAGTAGAAAGGAGGCTCTATGAAAAAAGCATTAGCGATAATATTGACTGTTATAATGAGCGTGTTCGCGCTTGGTGGGTGTCAGATGTACTGGGAAAGGAAGGCGATATTTGAAATTACAGGAATTTCTTTACCTGATAGAGTAGATGAAAAATATAAAGAAGGAACGGGATTTAAAGACAGATTTGATTATTATGTTTTTTATTCTGAGGACTTTTCTGAGGATTGGTTAAGTGAAAACTCTTTCATTAATGGACCGAACGGGGAGTTCGAAGAAAGATTTAATAAGTATTGCATTGAAAATTGGAGCGACAAAGATATGGGTTTACTTTCTAAAGAATATACGGTTAAATTTGATGAGGCTTATTATTATTCAGAGCCAGAAATGTATGGGGAAAGAAGTGATACGTATTCGGCAGCAGTAGTGTTTCCGCACAAATCAATTCTTGTTATTATTTATACAACTTTTCGTTTAACTTAAAGGAGGCTTATTATGAAAAGGATTATAGGAAGGTTTATAGTATTGCAAGGCTTATACGGACCTATTCGGAGTTTTTGGGATAAAAGGAATAAAGTTTGCTAAAAAACTTGACGGAAGTGGGTTTCGTGTGATAAAATCATAGTATAATCAATTATGGAGGAACAAAAAATTATGGCAAACAAATACGCAGGCACGCAGACCGAGAAGAACTTAGAGGCGGCTTTTGCGGGCGAATCCCAAGCAAGAAACAAGTACACTTACTTTGCGTCTAAGGCAAAGAAAGAGGGCTTTGAACAGATATCTGCGCTCTTCCTCAAGACCGCAGACAACGAGAAAGAACACGCTAAATTGTGGTTTAAGGAACTCGAGGGCATAGGCGACACGAAGGCTAACCTTCTCGCTGCAGCCGAGGGTGAGAACTACGAGTGGACGGATATGTACGCAGGCTTTGCCGAGACCGCGCAAAAGGAGGGTTTCCCCGAACTTGCCGCTAAATTCCGTCTCGTAGCCGCTATCGAAAAGCACCACGAAGAGCGTTATAGAGCGCTCCTTGCAAACGTGGAGAAGGAAGAAGTATTCAAGAAAGGCGAAGTTAAGGTTTGGGAGTGCCGTAACTGTGGACACCTTCACGTAGGCACTAACGCGCCCGACCTCTGCCCCACTTGCGCTCATCCTCAAAGTTATTTCGAAATCCACAACGAAAATTATTAATAAACGAATTAATAATCCTAACGAGTGAAAAAGGATAACGGATAAAACCGCTATCCTTTTTTTGAGCAAAAAATACAATATTTTATGATAAAATGGACAAAAGAACGGTAAAATCGTACAAAAAATCTTTGACAAAGGTTTTTAAGGTATGGTATGATAATTGCACGAAGACTTTCGTTCGAGGAATAAGAAAATGACGGAGCAGATAGCAAAAGCGTGTAATCTTTATTTTGGCGAAATTTTGATTATCGTTAGAAAAATCGAGAAAAAGACTTTTAAGTACGTCTCTAACAAGCGTGTGGGAGCGGGCTACATTATGATACTTAACGGCAAGGGCAAGTTCAAGTGTCAAGACTACACCAAAACGCTGTTCCCTGGGGACTTACTGTCGGTAGACCAGCACGACCAGTACGAGATTTCCGCGCTTGAGGACGGGTTTGACTATATAACCACGGCGTTTAGCCTTGGAAAAAACCAAGAGTTTAGAAAGAGCGGAA
This sequence comes from Pumilibacteraceae bacterium, assembly GCA_045532295.1. Lineage (GTDB taxonomy): Bacteria > Bacillota > Clostridia > Christensenellales > Pumilibacteraceae > UBA10677. Next base: position 2,252 of record JAZSFP010000010.1, read on the forward strand.
TACCTTACTGCGTATCTTTTGGCGAGCAGTCGGATATTCGCGAAAAGTTCTTGCTTTTAGAGAAGACTTTTAAAAACTATTCGGACAGTCATATAGTAGAGACGCGCATACTTTTAGGGGATATACTGCTTAACGTTATTCGTAGAGCCTCTCAGCAAAATAGTGAAGGCGTGCATCGAATTTTCCCTGCGCTCCGCTACATTAACGAGCATTACCAAGACGAATATTCGGTGAGCGACTTAGCGGATATGTGCGCTTTGTCGCAGTCGTACTTTAGAAAAGTCTTTATTCAGTATACGGGTATGACGCCGTCAAAGTATAGAGCGGATATTCGTTGCTCCATTGCTAAAAATATGCTCAAAAGCGACGTGCTTAACGTGAGCGAGATTGCCGACAAATTAGGCTACTGCGACGTGTACCACTTTTCCAAAGAGTTCAAGAAAAGCACGGGATTAAGTCCGCGCGCGTACAAGAATAAAATCCTACAAAAATAAAGTCAAAAAGTAAATCAAATCACAACAATAAGCGCTGTTTAATGAGCGTTTTATACAAATATTAAGGTATTTAAGCCATTTACTTTCTTGCCGTTTTGCGTTATTATTATAATAGTAGTTCGACTATAACGCAAAATTGAGGCGTGTTTGTTACAAAATCAAGGGCAAATTACGCTTTGGGAGAAAGGGAAATGGCTTTATCTTTTACTGAAATTTTAATACCTGCGGCGAATCTTGGCGAGTGTAATCCTACCGTGGATATACACAACGTTTCCTATATTCACGCGTCCTTCGCTTTGTCGAGTGAGGCGCAAAAGAACAAGCCCGAATATTTTGGGGAGGGTATGGTTAGCACTATGCTCCCCTATCTTCAGCAGGATAATTACGACCGTGACCGTCGTCTTAGAGCGTTCAAGGTAGCGGTTTTGGAAAACGAGAATCTTAAGGCTACCGTGCTTACTGAACTTGGCGGTAGACTTTATTCTTTATACGATAAAAAAGCAGGCAAGGAAATTTTATACACTAACCCCGTCTTTCAGCCTGCTAACCTCTCGCTCCGTAACGCTTGGTTTTCGGGCGGAGTAGAGTGGAACGTGTCGATTAAGGGACATAACCCTCTTACCTGTTCGCCTCTGTTCGTTGCAAAGGTTAAAGCGAACGGCGAGGAAGGACTGCGCGTTTACGAGTACGAGAGAAAGCGCAAAATCGTTTATTCGATTGACTTTTTCTTGCCCAAAAACTCCGAAACGCTGTTGGTTATTCCGAAAATTGAGAACACCGAGGACGAGCAAAAGTTCTGCTACTGGTGGAGCAATATCGCCGTTCCCGAGGAAGAGAAAACGAGAGTTATAGTACCGGCAAGTAAGGCTTTCGTGAGCAGTTACGATAAAAATAGATATTTCGTGGATTATCTTTCAGTCCCCACTATCGACGGGCGCGACACCTCGTATCCGTCGAACGCGCGTTGTTCAAACGACTTTTTCTACGATATTCCTAAGGACGAGGAGAAGTGGATAGCGTCGGTAGACGGCAACGGCGAAGGGCTTATTCAGGTTTCTACCTCCTTCCTGAAAGGCAGAAAGATGTTCATTTGGGGAAGAGGCGAAGGCGGTAAGAACTGGCAACGCTTTTTAACGGATGAAAAAACGGGCGGATACGTGGAAATACAAGCAGGTCTAACGCATACGCAAATGCAACATCTTCCCCTTTTGCCACGAACGACTTGGTCGTGGATTGAGGCTTACGGAAAAGTCAGCGTAGGCTCGTCCGCTCACGGCGAGTACGACGAGGCGGTAAGAAAAACGAAGAGCGAACTTCAAAAGATGTTCCCAGGCGGAATAGAAAAGACGCTCGAAACGCTAAAAGACGCGTACGGCAATGCGAAAATCGTACAAATTATGCAGTACGGCTCGGGTTGGGGCGCGCTTGAGAACGAACTTAACGCGCTTTGCGGAAAGGACAAAATAAGTAGCGACTGTCCCTTTGACGAGGGTTCGCTTGGCGAAGAGCAAGCGCCTTTCTACGCGCTCATAAAGAACGGCTTTATGCAAGAGCGCGACGAGAAAAAGGCAATCAAAGGCTACGGTTCGGGCGAAACGCTTAAAAAGTTGCTGGAAAAATCCTTACAAAGAGAGGAGGGCGACAACTGGTTTTCGCGCTATCATCTTGGCGTAGTGTGTTTTGGGCTTGAGCAAGAGGACGAGGCGAGAGAGCACTGGGAAAAGTCGCTTGAGAGAAAACCAAACGGCTGGGCGATGCGCAACCTTGCTATGCTCGACAAAAAGGACGGCAAGCGCGAGCGCGCGGTTGAGCAAATGTTAAAAGCAGTGGAACTTATGCCACACTTTAGTCTTTATAAGGACTGCGCGATGATGCTTATTTGGGCGGAAGAGTACGAGCGTTGCATCAACTTGGTTGATAGCGCGCCCGTGGAAATGCTCGCGAACGGCAGGCTTTTGTATTACAAAGCGTATTGCTTACATAAAGTTGGAAAGAACGCCGAGGCAAGCGAGATTATAAACCAAGACTTTATTATGAGCGATATTAAAGAGGGCGAACTTTCAATTTCTGAACTGTGGTATAGGGTTTACGGTGAACTGCTGTTTGGCAACGAGAATATAACGGAGGAGGAGAAAATCAAGGGCGTAGACGAGAAAATGCCCCTCGGTAAACTTGATTTTCGTATGCATTAAGATGACTAACTTTGTACCTAAACCTTGGACGGCAATAGAAAAAACGGAGAGAGAGGGCAAGATTTCGCTAAAAGTGTGGGGAAGAGAATACGCGCTCGATAAGTCGCTACTCTTCACTTCCATAACTTCGCAAGGAGAAGACCTTCTTCGCGCTCCCATTAAAATTTTTGGAATAGAGAACGGCGAAGAGTTTTGCGCCGGTGAGGCGGTAACGTATATTTTGAACGCAAAAAGCGATACCGTTAGCGTAATTTCGACGACGAGGAGCAAAAGTTTTGTTTTTAATACCGCGCTCGAGTTCGAGTACGACGGATTTTGTAAAATAGACTTAAAGGTTATGCCCGTAGGTTATACCGTAAACGAAGTGTTCGGCGTTGAGAAAAACAAGCAAAAAGATTTTAAGTTGGAAAGACTGTGGATTGATATTCCTCTTAAGCGTGGCGTAGCGGAAAACTTCCATTACTGGCCTACCTACTGGAAAACGCAGTCGCCTATTTTTGAGAAAGATCCCATTGAGTTTTCCTCGGTTAGTATGAGCAGGGCAATCCCCTCGAGTATGAGTATGGGCTTTAAGTCGCTCGTGTACCTTGGTAACGGCGAAGTGGGATTAGGCTTTTCCGCAGAGAGCGACGAACAGTGGAACTACGAAAAGGACAAGGCTATTGAAATCTTGTGCGAGGAAGAGGGCGTAACGCTGAGAATTCATCTTCTCGACGCACAGCCGAAAAAGTGGAAGGAATATCCTGAAAACCCCAACTTCCTAAAGCAGTACGGTTTCTTGCCCGTAACTTTCACTTTTGCTCTCCACGCAACGCCCATAAAACCGCTTGATTGCTGTATTTATCCCGAAAAAACGCTACATATCGACTGTTTTAAGAAAATTCAAGGCGATTATTACGAATACTTATTAAAAGAGGAGTGCGGAGAGTACGCTTGCGTTCTCGACAAAATCGCCTCGTCGGGAGTGAAAATCCTGTATCTTCACGAAAAGTGGAATAAGATACAGAACTACTGGGAAATCGTGGACAGCGATAAGCCAAAAATTAAAACGATAATTGAACAGTGCCATAAGCGAGGAATTAAAGTAATACCCTACTTTGGCTACGAAATATCGTCGCTCAACCCCTTGTGGAGCGAAATATCCGATAAGGTTTTGCAAAGCGTGGGCGGTCAGTACCCCAACAACGGCGGTTGGTATAGAGTGCCTCAGCAACGCGCTTACGTTGTTTGTTACGGCAGTGAGTGGAAAAACCTTATGCTTGAGGGCGTTAAGAAGATGATGGCGGAGTACGACTTCGACGGAATTTATCTTGACAGTATGCTCTACCCGACGCACTGCGCTAACGAAAGTCACGGTTGTGGATACCGAGACGAGAGCGGAAATTTGCACGTAACCTACCCGGTTTTTGCTATAAGAGAGTTTATGAAAAACTTAAGAGAGGTTATGGGCGACAAGATTATAAGCGCGCACGCGAGCAACTGTCTAAATATTTCGTCAATGGGACTTTGCGACGTAATTTGGGACGGCGAGCAGATACAGACTTACCTTCATCAAAAGGGCGTGGACGCGTTGCCCCTCGACTATATGCGCGCTGAGTACGACTTTAAGGGAATAGGCGTTTTCTACGAATTCTTAATCTACACTTTCGACAACTGGAGTTTTAGAGACGGATTATCGCTTGCGCTTATTCACGGTATGCTACCCAAGCCAAACTCAATCGACGAACCGCTTGAGATTATGGAAAAGATTTGGAAGGTGTACGACGCTTTCCCCTTTAACGAGGCAGAGTTTTATCCCTACCATAAAAATTCGCTCGTATCTTCTTCAAACGATAATGTTAAAGCAAGCACCTATCTTTCTAAAGACGGAAAGATGCTAACGGTGGTGGCAAACCCGACGGGAAATGAAGAGCGAACTACGATTGACTTTGGGAGCGGAGCGAGCGTAATAGACGCTATAAGTGGCGAAGAGTGTCACGAAAAAATTGATACGGTATTTAAAAAATGCGAAACGAGGATATTCGTTTCAAAGATAAAATAATGGAGGACAAGACAATGAAAAAATTTTTGACTGTACTACTGAGCGTATGTATGTGCTTTAGCGCGTTCGCGTTTACGGGATGCCAAAGAGAGTACGAGATTGAAATCGACAAAACTAAGACGCAACTTTACATCGGAACTTACGATGGCGCGTACGGAGAGGCTTGGCTTTACGCCGTTAAGCCACGCTTTGAAGAAAAGTACAAAAACTATTCCTTTGAAGAGGGTAAAACGGGCGTAGAAATTATCATCAACAAGGATAAAAACTACAAGGGCGGAACGCTAATTAACAACATAACCTCGTCAATTCTTCAGTACGAAGTATTCTTTACCGAGTCGATTGACTACACCGAGTGGGTAAACAGAGGCTATATGCTCGACATAAGCGACGTGGTAAATTCTTCGCTCCAGTACGACTTCGTAACGGGCAAAACGGATACGAGCGTTGAGGACGAAATCCTTATCGACAAGTTCCTCCACGACGACTATACCGAGTTTTTGACTACGAACGACGATAAGATTTACGCAGTACCCTTCTACGACGCGTTCTTTGGAATTTCCTACGATGTAGACCTTTTCGAAGAGGAAAATTTCTACTTCGCAGCGGAGGGCAAGGGCGACAAGGACGGGTTCGTTAAGGATTTATCTACCCCCAGAAGTTTAGGTCCTAATAATAAGACGGGCGTAATCGACGGCGTTGATTATTCTTACGACGACGGACTTCCTGCTACCTACGACGAGTTCTATAAACTCTGCGACCGTATCGAACTTCAAAGTTGCGTTCCTATCACTTGGGGCGGTGGCGTTCAAGAGTACATATCCTACTTCCTCCAAGCAATGACTAACGACTACGAGGGCGTAGACAATATGAGAACGGACTACTTCTTCGAGGGCGAGCAAGTTCCTCTCGTATCGGGATTTGACGGCAACACGCCTATCGTTACCCCGATGGACGTACCCAAGACGGAAAGTTACAAACTCAACAACCTCCGCGCAGGAAAGTATTACGCGCTCTCGTTTATGGATAAAATCATCGACAACCGCGACTGGTATAACGAGATTAACTGTTTCGGTACTGACGTTACCCACCTTGACGCGCAAAGAAACTTCCTTAACGGCAGATACATTATCAACCGCGACAGAGTAGCAATGCTTATCGACGGTACTTGGTGGTACGGCGAGGCAGGCGGACACTTCGACACGATGGTTAAAACCTACGGCCAAGAGGCAAGCGCAAAGAACAGAAGATTTGCTATTATGCCCCTTCCCAAAGCAACCCCCGATAAAGTAGGCGAGGACTACACCGTATCCATTACCGGTAGTTCCTACGGCTTTGTCAAGAGCAATATTGCTCCTTATAAGATTAACCTTGCAAAAGCGTTTATGCAGTTCGTTCACACTAATAAATCGCTTTGCGAATTTACTAAAGTAACCAGCGCAACTCGTCCTTACACCTATACTTACACGGACGAAGAGTTTGCTGAACTTACTCACTACGGACAGAACGTATACGCGCTTAAGAACAACGTTAAGACGCTTATTACCTATTCAAAGGACGAAGATTACCTCCGCAACAGCGCAAAAGTAGGTTATATGTGGACGCACAGAGTAAGTAGCGCAGACTATCACAGCCCCTCGCGTTGTTTATACGACCACCCGAACTTTACCGCAAAACAAATGTTCGAAGGTCTTTCCGATTATTACACGCCGTCGAAGTGGGACACTCTTTACGGACCGTTCGTTGACTAAAAAAGAGGAATAATTTATGGCAAAAGCAAAGAAGAAAAAACTAAAGAGAGGCGACCTGATATTTTACAGTTTGCTTATTGCGTGGCCCGTTATACAGTTTCTCATCTTCTACGTGGGAGTAAACCTTAACTCGTTCGCGCTCAGTTTTCAGCGTTACGACGTTACCACCTCTACCTATTACTTCCCGTGGGACGATATTTTGGTAAACTTTAAGAAGGTTTTCGCCAACTTTTCTGACTACTCTATGTTCTCGAGTATGGTAACTAACTCGCTCATAGCGTGGATTGCAAGGCTAATTTTCGGTATGACGCTGGGCGTGTTCGTAGCGTACTATATCTACAAAAAGAGCGCAGGCAGTAAGTTCTTTAAGATTATGATAATGATGCCGGCGTTCATATCCTCGCTCATCTTCGTAGCCATCTTCAAAGTTATCATTGATAACGGTATTCCTACTCTTATCGAGGATATGTTCGGCGTAAGACAACCCGGACTTATCGCAAACCGAGAAACCTCGTTCGCCACTATCCTTATATACGGACTGTGGTTTGGCGCGGGCGGTTCGATGATAATTTACTTAAACGCTATGGACGGAATACCCGAATCGGTTACGGAGGCTGCTAAACTTGACGGTTGCGGATACCTCCAAGAACTTTTCCAAATCACTTTACCGCTTATCTGGAAAACCTTTATGGTGTTCTTTACCGTAAGTATTGCAGGCTACTTTACTAACTCAATGGGGCTTTACGCGTTCTGGCGTAATTCAGCGGACTCAACCGTTCAAACTTTTGGATATTATTTATACGTAAGCACGATGTTAGCAGGCTATTCGGACTATACTTACTTGTCCGCAATGGGTTTGCTCTTTACCGCAATCGCAGTGCCGATTACTATGGTCATAAGACACTTTATGTTCAAGTACGGCCCTAGCGAAGAATAGGAGGGCGATATGGAAAAAGCACGAAAACCGGCAAAAATTAAGTCCTCTTTCTCGGTGGCAAAATTTTTAAGTTTAATTTTCTTTATCCTTTACACCTTTACTATACTGTTTATGTTCGGTTGGGCGTTTATAAACGCGGTTAAAGACCCCTTGATGTATTACTCGGACTCTTGGAATATCCCCTCCGCGCCTACGCTTGAGAACTTCTTCACAGCCTACGACTACTTTCGCTATCCCATAACGGACGAGCACGGCGTTTGGTACGCTAAACTCCCCGATATGTTCCTCAACTCAGTTCTCTACGCAGGTGGAGGCGCGCTCGCAAGTTGTATCACCATTGCTATTACCGCGTATCTAACCGCGAGATTTCCCTACAAACTCAGCAAAATCATCTATATGGTATGTTTCGTTGCCCTTATTCTTCCCATTATCGGTAACCTCCCCTCGCAACTGCAGATTGCAAAAGCGCTCGGTCTTTACGATAGTATAGTGGGTATGTGGATAATGCGCGCGAACTTCCTAAGCACCTATTACCTGATATTCCACGCGTTCTTCTCGTCCATACCGCAAAGTTACTTCGAGGCGGCTAAAATCGACGGCGCGAATAACTGGCAGATATTAGTACATATCGCAATCCCCTTTGCGATTAAACTGTTCACCGCAGTTTATATTCTCGTTTTCATCGGAATGTGGAACGACTACGAAACGCCTAACCTCTGGCTACCTTCTCACCCCGTTCTTTCCGTAGGCTTGCTCAGATTTAGCGAGTCCACCGAAGGCGCGGTAAGTTCGATGCCCGTTCAACTTGCAGGCGCGCTCATCGTATCCTTCCCCGCGTTCTTACTCTTCTTCGTGTTCCGTGATACGCTCGTAGGTAACGTTACTTTGGGCGGTCTGAAGGAATAGAAAATAAAAAATAAGGAGTAATAAATGAAAAAATCAATTAAAAGGAGTAATAAATGAAAAAATCAACCAAATTTTTACTAATTTGTTTACTGTTGCTTTCGCTGTGTCTTGCTCCCGTTTTGGGCGGATGCGCGGATAACGCGGTAAACAGCGCGCCTCTCGGTTCGGAGAGTGGCGAAATTAAGACGGAGTACTTCGTCGGCGAGACTTTCGAGATGAGCGATACTATAACTTGGGAGGGCGAAGAACTCGACGCTACCGCCTATATCGTTTATCCTAACGGCGCAAAGTACAGACAAAAGAGCGTTCTTTTTGAAGAAGCGGGCTTGTACACCGTAAGATACGAGGCGCAAAAGTCGGGCAAAAAGGTAGTTAAAGAACACGAACTTACCGTTCGTCGTCGCAACTTCTACTTTACCTCCTCGTCGTATTTGCGTTCTAAAGCGTACTACGGTAAGGACACTTCCAAGTACGATACGGGACACACGGGCTTAACCGTTCAACTTTATAATAACGATACTTTCTATTACGACGATATTATCGACCTTAGAAAGACGGACGGGGGCGACTTTATAAAGTTTTTCGCAATCCCCGAAACGATAGGCTATTTCGACCTTGAGGGCGTAACCATTAGACTTACGGATATTTACGACGACGGAAACTATCTTGATATTTTCGTTCGTCCCTATCCTCAGCGTTTAGCCCCCGAACAAGTTCCCCAAACCCCCGAAGAGCGTTGGAAATACAATAATACTTATATCGTAGCAGGCGCGACGGGACAGATGCCTGGCGGTCTTGAGTGGCTTGCAAACGGCGGTTACGAACTTGACACGAGAGGAATTACCGGTTTCCCCGCTAAACACTCTATGTACGGCTACGCTTGGTTTAAGGACTCGGTAGGCGACGATATTCTTAACTTCGGCTTGGACCTTACCGAAAAGCAACTTTATTCGACCAACGTTATCGCAGGAAGAAGTAACCTCGTTATTGATTTTGACGACATAGCGTATATGGATATTCCTTGGGACGGATTTACCACGGGTGAAGTAAAGATGAGCATTAAGGGAACTATGTACAGAAAGAACGAAATTCCCTTTACCTTTATGATTACCGAACTTGGTGAAAGCGACATTAAAAACGCGGTAGTTATAGATAACGACGCTCCCGTTATTACGCTTGGCGAGGACGAGGCGGATACTTGTTTCGTAAACGCCAAGATGCCCGTTCCCAAAGTAAAGGTAGCGGACGCGCTTTCTAAAGTAGTAAAAGAGGAAGTTTCCGTTTACTATAACTACGGCTCGAATACCGCTTACGCGATTGACTTCGACGGGGAATACTTTATCCCCACTAAAGAGGGCAAGTACACCGTTGAATACAAGGTTAAGGACAGTTTCTTTAACACCGCTATTAAGACGGTAACTTACGACGCGGTGGTGGGCGAGCCTGAGCCTTTTGCGGTTACGCTTAATGCAAACGATATAAAGATTAAAGCAGGCGAGACGCATACGCTTACTCTTCCTTCTGCAAGCGGAGATTACAAAAAAATTAATACGTATATCGTTTTTGGCGACGAAAAGAAACAAATCAACGAAAACGAATATAAGTTTACCGCGCGCGGAGAGTACCAAGTTCTTTACGAAGTAAGCAACGCTTACGGCGAAGTAAAGAGCGTGGGCTATAAAGTAACGGTAGAAGACGGCGGTAAAGTGGTCTTCGAGAGCGAGCCTACCGTTCCAAAATATTTAATAAGCGGTTTTGACTACGAACTCGACGATGTTTACGCAACCGACTATAACGGCGAAAGCGTAACGCTCATTAAGGCGGTTACGAGCATAGACTACGGCAACGGCTACACCTTTGCAAACAACGGCAAATATACTATCCCAAGCGGAGTAGAGAGCGCGAAGATAAGATATTCCGCCTCTAACAGTTACGGAACGGAAAGCGTGTATTACGAAGTTCCCGTAATCAGCGTAACGAACGACGAGGGCTACGATATTGAAAAGTACTTCGTAGGCGAAAACATCACGCCTCTTGCAAACGAAGATACTATTGATATCAACGCAAGCAAGATTAACAAAAAGACGACTTTCGCTTTTGCAAACTACCTCAACGCTGATAACTTCTCGTTCACTTTCACCATTGACAAAGACAAGAACCAGTTCTCCAGCGTTGAATATATCCTTACCGACTATAAGGATAGGAGCGTTCAACTCAAGTTCGCGTTTGAAAAGACGAGCGGAACGGGTTCGATTTTGAGAATTAACGATAGCGACAAGACATACGCTTTAAGCGCAGGCTTTAAGAGTGGAACGAGCATTTCCGTATCCTTTGAGAACGCAACCTGTATCTTCTCTACCGTAGAGAGCGCAGTGCTTATTAGAGAAGACCTTCTGGGCAATAAGTTCAGCGGTTTCCCCTCTGGTATCGTGTACTTAGAGGGCGAGATGAAAGGCGTCGAGGGCTTATCGTCGATAAAGGTTAGCAAACTCAACCAACAAAATATGAACGACGGCGCGATAGACTATACCCGTCCCAGTATTCATATTAACGGCGAATACAAGAGCACTTATTCGTACAACCAAGAGATTACGATTTTCTCGGCAATCCCTTGCGACGTGTTAGACGCAAGCACGAGCGCAACGCTCACGCTCCGCGACCCCGACGGCGAGATAGTAAAGACGACGGACGGCGTTTTGCTTGACGGCGTACCCTTTAATAAGGAATATAAGTTCGTAGCGAACAAGTACGGCAACTTCGTCGTAAACTACACGGCAACCGACAAAAACAACAGAAAAGCGCCCTATAACATAATTATTTCCGTTCAAGACACCGTATCCCCCGACTTTGGCGCAATCGGACGCGAGGTAACGGTAAAGAAGGCAACGGAAGTAAAGATTAGTGACCTCGTAGTGAAAGAGGAAGGCACGAAAATGCCTTACCAAGTACGCTTCTTAACTACGCCCGGCGGAGAAAGAATAACGCTTGCAAGAGATATTGCAAACCTAAAGTTCGCCGAGAGCGGAATTTACGAAGTATGGTACTACGCTTACGACGACAACGGAAATGCGGGTTCAGAGTTTATCCGTATTAGAGTAACCGATTAAGGAGGCGTTATGAAAAGATTTAATAGAATAATTTGTATAATCCTCGCCCTCGTTTGTATGCTCGTTGGAGTAGTTGGCTGTAACGGAAACGGTGGAAAAACGCTGGAAGTTAAGGGCGTAGCGAAAAACAAGCAAAGCACGCATATCTATACCGTCAGTGAAAGTAGCGACTACCTCGTTAAAAACGGCAAGAGCGACTACGTTATCGTTTATCCCGACGGCGCGACGGCGGAATACCTCCACCACGCTATAACCGAACTTCAAGGCTTCTTCAAAGAGGCAACGGGAATTACTCTTCCCATCGTTACCGACGGCGAAGTAACGGAGGGCGGTAAATACCTCCATATCGGTTATACGGCGAGCGCGACGGCAGAGGGCTTTAGCGCGACCGCTAAAAACCTCAACAACACGAGCGCGTATATTATAAGGAACAAGAACGGCTCGGTGTATATGGTAGGCGGAGGCAACTTCGGTCATCTTTACGCGGTTTATAAATTCCTCGAACTTCAGTTCGGCTATAAGTGCTACGCGAGCGACGAAATCGTAATCGACAAGGACGTGATGGAAGAAAAACTTCTCAACTTTGAAGTAACGGACGTTCCCGACTTTGAGTTTAGAAACACCTCTCACGGCGAAGAGAACTACGACCGCGCGTTCGCTCGTAGACTTAGAGTTCAACAAGAGGACGAATTCTTAATCCCCATTGCAGGCGAAACGGTACATAACTGGATAAACATTATTCCTCCCTCCGTGTACGGCGTATCGCACCCCGAGTGGTTCAACAGCGAGCAAACTCAACTTTGCTTGACCCAAGACCCCGAGGGACTTGCAAACGAAGTACTTAAAAACATTAAGCCTTACCTTTTAGCGTATCCCGATTACACAATGTTCACTTACACGCAAGAGGACGGAACGAGTTGGGGCGACGACGCAATCAGTAAGGAAAACTACGAAAAGTACGGCACGCAAGCGGTAGAGGCGCTCCGTTTCCAAAAACTTTTAGCAGGCAAGATTGAGGCTTGGCTTAACGCAGAGTACCCCGAGAGAAAACTCACCTATATGGACTTTGCGTACTCTCACACGATTAAGCCTCCCGTAGTAAAGAACGACGACGGCACTTACACGCCTATGGAAAACGACCTCAAACTTCCCTCCAACGCGTCCATTTGGTTTACCACGCAGTACGCAAACCACTTCTATCCTATGACGGACAAGATTAACGAGGAAACCTACGACGGCTTTATGAAGTGGAAAACGGTAAGCGACAAGATGAGCGTTTGGGTGTACTACCTTAACTACAAGAACTACTTTATCCCCTTCGATAGTTTTAGAACGATAGCGCAAAACAACCGTTTCTTCTACGAGAACGGGGTAATGTACATCTACAACCAGCATCCTCACGTACTTCCCATGGGCTCTGACTGGTACAGACTTAAAGAGTGGCTTAACGCTCAACTCACTTGGGACTGCTACCAAGACGTGAACGCCCTTTACGAAGAGTTCTTCGACAACTATTTCTACGAGGCAAGTGATATAATGTACGAGTTCTTTATGCAAGAGCGCGCGCACTTTGATTATCTTTCCGAGACTATTCCCGATATCGTAGCGGACATTAGAACGGACAAAATGCTCAACTCTGATTACTGGCCCAAACAAACGCTTTTAGGCTGGCTCGACCTTATGGACGAGGCGCAAAAGAAAGCGGAAGTGATAAAGGAAAGAGATAGAGCGCTTTATGAAAAGGTGAGCGAGAGAATAATGATTGAGAGCATTTCTATTCGTTATCTTTACTACAAACTTTACGCAGGCGAACTTAGTAGTGCTGAGTACGACGCTATTCGTAACGGAGTAGTTCACGACTGCCAGAAGATAGGCTTTACCAGATGGAACGAGCACGACTGGACGCTTTCAAATCTTTAAGTTACTTAATCGTCACGAAAAGTGGCGGAGTATAAAATAGTTTTTCATAAAAAAATCATAAGGAGGTAAAAAAATGAAAAACAATTTAGTGAAGAAGTTGGCGATACTTCTTACCGTGGTTATGACGGCAATCATAATGGTTTGCTGTGCACCTGAGATAAGCGTATCGCTCAACGAGAGCGCCGTAACTATGGTGGTAGGCGACAGCAAGACCATCGTAGCGACGGTAACGGGTAGCGAAGAGAACGCTACTTGGTCGACTTCTAACGCAGAAGTCGTATTAGTACAAGGGGGCGAACTCGTAGCAGTTGGTCCCGGAACGGCAACCGTAACGGCAAAAGTAGGCGACAAGAGCGCAAGCGCCGACGTTACGGTAATCAGCAGAGAGGCAGTACCCACCTTGCTTCTCAACAAGGAAGAACTTTCCGTAAAAGTGGGTGGAGAGTTCACTTTAACTGGCGTATGCTCCTCGCTTGGCACTCCCGTTGACTGCACGCTTTCGTTTGACAGCGCAGACACGGACGTAGCAACCGTTGACGCAAACGGCGTAGTAAAAGGCGTAGCAAAGGGCGAAACGACTATTACCGTAAGCGGAACGGCTATGGGCTTTAGCGTTGAGGCTACTTGCGACGTAACCGTAGTTCCCGATATCGAGATTAGAATTACGGCAAACGCGATTGACCTTACGCTTATCGAACTCGTTGACGAGGACCAAACCTCGTATACGGCAGACGCGAAAGTATGGGTAAACGGCGCTGAGACGGAAACTGCAGTAGAGTATACTTCCTCTAACGAAGAAGTGTTCACCGTTGAAGGTGGCGTGCTTACTTCCGTTGCAGAAGGCGAGGCAACTCTTACCGTTTCTGCAGTAGTAGAAGGCGAGACCATAAGCAAGGAAATCCCCGTATCCGTACAAAGAACTCTTTGCCAAAACTACGAAATCACTATGGTTTCCGAGCAAAAGGGTATGCTCTTAACTAAAGAAGTAGAGGGCTACAAGACGGGCGTTGACCTTGAAATCGCAGTTGCTCCCTATTCTGAAGAGATGATTATCGAGTGGGCTACCACTTCCGATATCGTTGATATCGTTTACGGCGACGACGACAGAGCGGTAAGCATCGTAGCAAAAGCAGGCGTTGTAGGTGGAACTGCAAATGTTACCGTTACTATCGAGGGTAACGTAGCAACCACTCAAACCTTCACCGTGGAAGTATTCGTTCCCATTTCCACCGAAGAAGACCTTTATAAGATTAACGACAACAAGATTGAAGGCTTTGACGGTTTCGTACCCGCTCCCGGCGGAACGAATTCCGTCGTAGCAGACGTTAAATCGCAATGCGACGGTATTATTCCCGGTTACTATATTTTAACCAACGATATTCTTCTTACCAACTCCGACCCCGCTAATACCAGCACTTCTGAGACCGGCTTAACTTATTATAAGAAAGCAATCGTAGGCCGTTCGACTACTTGGGCTGACCTTGGCTACGCGTTCACCGGCGTATTCGACGGTAACGGATATAAGATTGCAGGCGCAAGATTTGACATTAACGGAGCATATCAAGGTATTTTCGGAGCCAACAACGGCGTAATTAAAAACCTTGAAGTCGAACTCTATCCTTGGGCTTGGTCGTCCGCTTTCCCCACCTACACTTTAAGAAAGATTAGTGCCGGTATCGCGTCGCTCAACGTAAGTCGCATCGAGAACTGTAAAGTAGTTACCGAACTTAACGTAGACAACGGTGGCGGAAGTGCTTATACCGCAGGTATTACTTACTCCAACGGCTACTGGGAGAGCGCTATTGAAAACTGTTTCGTTGAGGTTAAGGCAGTTAGATGCTATAACCAAAACATTGATCCTTACAACGTAGGCGCGTTCGTAGGAACTTGGGATAACGGTACTCTTTCAAACGTTTACGCTTTAGCGTCTGGTATGACTAGTAACGTAGTTGAAATCGTTAACGTTAGAAATACCGCAGGTACGAGAGAAAACTACGCCGTAAAGACCAACCTTGCAGACCTTAAAGCCGCAGGCTTTGACGCAAACAATTACGATAGCAAAGTATGGAACTTCGTTGAAAGTGGCGACGCTCTTAGCGTAAGCCTTAAGAACGGTTGCACTCTCGCATCCTCCGACCTTACTCCCGTAGTAAGCGTAGAAGAAAGCGTAGTGGAACTCGTTGAGGGCAAGACCGCTCAAATCGTGCCCTCTACCAAGAACGGAGTAAACGACGTCGTAGCAGTAAGTTACGGCTATACCGTAACTCCTCAAAATATCGTTAGCGTTGACCGTTACGGCAAGATTACCGCGCTTAGCGAAGGCGAGGCAACCGTAACCGTAACTGCTTACGCAGCAGACAAGACCGCTACTACTACCGTAACGGTAAACGTCGTTGCTCCTTCGTACACTCTTACCGCAGTTGGCGCAACCACTCAAACTATTCTTACCAAAGCAGTTAGCGGATATAATAACACCGCTGAATTAGAAATCGAAGTTGAAGGTTGGGAAAACGGTATGGTAATCGCTTGGACTTCTTCCGACGCGAATATCGCAACCGTTACTGCAGGCTCTGATACTCGTCAAGCAACGGTAAGCGCAGTTGCAACTTCCGTTGGTGGTCCCGTAACCATTACCGCTAACACCGAAGGCGCAGTTGCTCCCGTAACCTTTACTATCAACACCTTCGTTCCCATTTCCACCGAGGCTGACCTCTACGGAATTAATGCAAACACCGTTGCAAGATCTGAATTCAAGGCTCTTCCCGGTATGCAAACGACTATATGGTCTGATTTTAGTGCGGTGACTAATATTATCCCCGGTTACTATATGATGACCAACGATATCGTTCTTACCAACTCTGACCTTGATAACACTGCTACTCAAGACGGTAATTCTTATTACGTTAAATCCATTATCGGAAGAAGCGAAACCTGGAATAATAAGGGTAGTCTTTTCGTAGGAATGTTCGATGGTAACGGCTACAAGATTAGTGGTGCTAAGTTCTGTATCAATAGCGTATATCAAGGACTTTTCGGAGCAAACCAAGGTATTATTAAAAATATCGAAATGGTAATGGAGCCTTGGGCTTGGGCGGAGGCGTTCCCCAACTATACGATTAGAAAGTATAGTGCCGCAATTTGCGCTATTAACGCAGGTTACATTGAAAACTGCTACGTAAAAACTGAGGTAAACGTAGATAACTCTTCGAACATTGCCAGTGCACTTGTATTTAACAATATTTGGTGGGCAAGTAAAATAACTAACTGTTTCGTTGAAATCGAGGCAACAAGATGTCTTGCTGACCAAAGTACAGAGACGCATAACGTTGCGGCGTTCGCAGGCCTGTGGGGTAACGGTACCCTTGATAACTGCTACGGTATCAAGTCTGGTATGACTGACAAAGTAATTGATATTCCCGAAACCACCGCTGGTACGAGAACCAACTATGGTACTGCTACCGACCTTGCAGGCCTTAAAACCGCAGGCTTTGACGCAAGCAAGTACGACAGCGCAGTTTGGAGTTTCGTAGAAAACGAAGGCACGCTCACCGTATCGCTTAAGGACGGTTGCACGCTTGCAAAAGCAACTGCTTAATTAGAAAAAAATAAAATGAAATAGCAGAAAGTGGCGCGTAAAGTAATTTGCGCGCCATTATTCGCTATGCGGAGGTAAGATGAAAATATCCTCAAAAAACGATACCGTTATTAAAAATCTCGAACTTTTGTCCGAGAATTTTATGCTTTTTGACGGGGTAGACGAAATTGAAGTAATAAAGGGCGCGCGTGGTGCGGTATTAAGAAAAGGCAAGTTAGTCGTATCGAGCGACGACGAGCGCAACATTTATCCGCTTATAGCCAAAGCGCTTTGTTTTGGTAACGCGAGCGAGGGCGAGACGCTATTTAATAGGTTTGGCGTTATGCTTGACTGCGCAAGAAACGGCGTTCCTAAAGTGGAGGCTTTGAAAAAATTTATTCCGCTTATATCCCTTATGGGCTACAATTATCTTGAACTCTATACGGAAGACTGTATGGAGGTTGAGGGCGAAGAGCAACTTGGTTACGGGCGCGGAAAGATAAGCATTGCCGAGTTTAAGGAACTGGACGAATTTTCCCACTCTTTTGGCGTAGAACTCGTGCCTTGTATTCAAACGCTCGCGCATCTTTCGAGAATATTCCTTCACTACAAAGAGTACGCCTCCGTTATTCGCGACAAAGGGGACGTTTTGCTCGTTGGCGAGGAGCGTACCTATACTTTTATTGAGAATATTATCAAGACTTGCCGAAAAGCGTTCTCGTCGAGCAGAATAAATATCGGTATGGACGAGGCTTTTGAACTGGGTATGGGCAAATACTTTGCTCTTCACGGCTACGAGAGCAAGGAAAGCATAATGCGAAAGCACTTACCAAGAGTGGTGGACATTTGCAAAAAGTACGGCTTTAAGCCTGCGCTTTGGGGCGATATGTTCTACCGTGGGCGCGAGAGCGTGGACACTCAAAGCGTGCCGAGTGAGGCTACGCTCATTTACTGGAACTACCTTGACGATAAACCCGAGCCTTACCATAAAATCTTAGACGGGCTTAAAAATAGCAATCTAAATTACGGTTTTGCAGGCGCGGTACACAAGTGGTACGGCTTTGCCCCTCTTAACGAGTACAGCGAGCATATTTTATCCGTTCAAGCGGAACTACTTCCCAAGTACTCCGTAAGCGACTTTAAGATGACCGCTTGGGGCGATAACGGAGCGGAGTGTTCGTTCTTTAGTATTCTTCCCTCCCTTTCCTTTATGGCGGAAAAGAATTTTAAGGTCGACGGCTTTTGCTCGAAGTTCTTAAAACTTGCTACGGGCTACGACCACGACGAGTGGCTCGCGCTCGATAGGGCGAATAAACTCTTCGACAGAAAAATGGATAAACGCCTCAACCCCTCTAAATACCTTCTCTACGCCGACGCGCTGAAGGGTATGGAAGAGTTTGAGGGGCGCGAGGACTATACCGTTCGCTATCGAAAATCGGCAAGAGCGTTATTAAATCTTAGCAAAAAGCAAAGCCCCTTTGCCTATCTATTCAAAGTCCAAAGCCTGCTTTGTAAAGTCTTGGAGGAAAAATGCGTTCTAACCGAGAGAATACGAGAGGCTTATAAAACGGGCGAGAGGGCGCGACTTGAAAGAATTGCAAGGTTTACTATCCCCTCAATCGTGCGCAAACTCAAAACCTTTACTAAAGCGTTCATTGAGCAGTGGAATAGCGAAAATAGACCCGAAGGACTGGAAGTCCAAGAGTACAGACTTTACGGGCTTATCGGACGGCTCGGAAGAGTAAAAGAGCGAATTCTTCGATATTTGAGCGGTGCGGATAAAACTATCCCCGAACTTGACGAAACCCCTCTCTATCTTCACTCCGCGCCCGAGGGCTACAACGGTTGCACGCTCTATAACGGCTTTATCGAAACGGTAACATATAATACTTTCTAAAGAAAAAAACACGCAAGTAATTTGCGTGTTTTGTCTTTAAAAAACTAATACGGTATATTAAAAATGGAACATATCGTCCTCGGTTAAGCCAAGGTCAACGACGGCGCGTTCAAAAATTTCGCGCGTTCCTTCGTTTTCTATAACCTTGTGAGTATCCGAGCCGAAATAGAATTTACAACCGCACTCTTTTGCCACTTTGAAAATACGAAGAACGCTATTTTTAGTAATATCGTTATAGTCCATATCGGCTTTGTTAAGTTCGATACCGCAACCTTTCTTTTGGGCGAGCGAGAAAACGCGATAGAGGTCGTCGTTTTTGATAAGGTCAAGACCTTTTGCAAAAAGCGCGTCGGGAAGATGGGCAAGCGCGCGAGAAAAACCAAGCGTGCAGGCAAGATGCGCCACGCCTATTTTATGGAAAGGTAAGTCTTGACTAAGTAGCCACTCAAAACGCTCCACCCACAGTTTTGCGCGGTTTTTTATTTGCTCTTCGTCGTCCTCGAAAACCTCGAACCCGGGCATATGCATATGCGTAGTGGGGATAACGACGAAATCGAGTTCGTCAAAACGCTCTTTGGAAATTCCGAGAACGCAGTCAGCGTCCAGTTCTCCCTCCGCGCCAAAACAAAATTCCACGCCCTCCGATACGGGAAGGGGCAGGGATTTTTTTATATGCTCAGTGTTTTGGGGCGCGTACCACGAGTTTTTAAGGGGGATTTTCTCGTCCCAGTAGTGATCGGTAAGGACGATTTTTTTAAGCCCCTCGTCCTTAGCGTACTTTAAGATGCGCTCCGTGTCTTGCGACGGGTCTTCCGAGCAAGCGGAAAGGAAAGAGTGGATATGATAATCGTGGTCAAACAAGGATTTCACAATCAATAACCTCTCGTTTTGTAGAGTTCTTTAGCCTCGGTGTAAACTTCAATGCCTCTTGGAGCGTGAATACTCTTAAAGATTGCAGGGTCTTTGCCCATTTTAATGAGTTCTTCGCTAACGCCCACTTGAAGCGCCCACATAATGTACGCTGCGCCTATGCCCGATGCAGGAGCGATATCCTTGTCAATCTCGTCAAGATGCACGATAGCGTCGCCTACGTTGGAGCAGTTGTCAAAATAGTAGTCGCAAGCCTCGTAAAGACGCTTTCCCGACGGATGCTCGGACTTAAGCGAGTCGGAGTACGCTTTTGCGGTAATGGCGATAGTGGTTACGCCTGCCTCTTTAGCGGAGAGAGCGAGAGCCACGGGGAAGTACGAATAGCCCGAGGTCGAGCCTATAACTAAAATATCGCCCCGTCTAAGTTTACTTGCGTTAATTACGATATTAGCAAGTTCGGGCATTTTGTAGGGGTTGAAGTGGGAAGCGTCGCCTTCGCGGTCGCGAACTTCGTCCTTAACGGCAATTTCAATAGTCATAGGTTTAATGCACGCAAGCCCGCCGGCTCTATCAATAAGTTCGTGCATAAGCATATGTCCAGAGTCTTGAATATGCCACGCGCCACCGTTTACCAAACTGTCGGCAATAACTTTTGCCACTTTTTTAATGGTGGGAGTTTGAGTTTCCTCGATTTTAGCAAGCACGCCTTTGAGGTTTTCGTAATACTTTTCGATATACATAACTTTCTCCTTATTTATTCAGCCAAGTAGGCAGTATTTTTAAGTTCGTGCAAAATATCGCCGTCAATATCCACGCCCAAACTTTTAAGCGCGACGAGAATTGACCCTACGTAATTTTGGAAAAGCGGTTCGGTATAAACTAAATTTTCGTTAAGAACGCTAAGTCGCTCTTTAAGGGGTTTAAGCAAAATATCCCCTGCGTTAACCATACCGCCTACGAGAGATACCGGGCAAAGACCACTTTTAACCTTTAAATTATACAGACGGTTTGCGTAATCAGCCAAGTGGTACGCACAACGCGAGTAAATATCCACGCTTTCGCGCTCGCCCTCTTTTGCGCATTTTGCAACGACGTGCGAAAGTTGAGCAATATCACGACGAGAGAGTGAAGAGTAAAGAAAATTAGCAAAATCGTTGCGATTAACTTTTTCGTTAAAGCCCAGTTCTCTGAGTATTGCGATATGAAGGGGAGAGAATTTTTGGTCGTCTACGGCGCGTAGAAGGGAGCGAAGAGCGGTAACGCCTACGAAATATCCAGAACCTAAGTCCTCGTCTAGCGTTCCCCATCCGCCCATACAGGCGTAATCTTTTACTTCGAACGACGGCGAAGAAGAGTAAAGAGCGAACGAGCCCGTTCCCGAGCAAAGACAAACGCCCGCCTTTCCGCCAAAGCAGGCAAAAAACGCCGAATAAGCGTCGCCAAAGAATTCAATTCGTTTGTTTTTGAGCGCAGGCGCAAGCAAATTTTTGAGCGCGCCGTCGTAGTTGGCGATAGTAAAAGTGATAGAATATACTTCGTCAAAGCGTTCGGCGCAAATATCCTTAATAAGAGCGACGAGGTTATCCGCCAAAACAGTGGTAGCCTCGCTTCCGCCCGAGAGCGAAGTGTTTGAGTTCATATCAAGGCGCTTATTTTTGATAATTTCTCCGTTTGAGTAAAAGAGTATAGCCTTCAGTTTAGTTCCGCCACCGTCGATGACTAAGTTTAGAGTTTTTTCCATAATTAGTAAAGCGAGCGAATTCTGCCCTTGTATTTAGATAAAAGTTTAGCGTTGTACTCGTCGCCTCCGGGGAGGTTAGCGGACTTAAAGATAGGAGGCTCAAGACCGCAGGAGGTGAACTTTTGAACGACGCCGATTGCTATTTTTTGAACCGCGTAAAGACAAACTACGCTCGACACCGAACCCGTTTTAAGCCCTTCGCCTACCGTTACTACGCTATCGCCCTTAGGTACGGAAGTGTCAATCACGATATCCGCAACTTCGCAAAGGCGTTTTCCTGAAGAGTGGCGCGAGGTAGCGGAAAGACTAACGGAGGCAGAGGTGAGAACGATTACGGGATTGCCGTGCGCTTTGCCTTCGAGCGCCATTTCAATAGGAACGGTGTTAATGCCCGAGTTGGACGCAATGATTATAGGCTCGCCCTCTCTTATGTCCGCGCCCTCGAAAACGATTTTCGCAACGCCACTAAGACGCTCGTAGCGAGTGCTACTCACCGCGCCCTCGTGTTGCATTAAAAAGGGGTTTAGAAGGGGGTTAACGGGTATAAGACCGCCTGCGCGGTAGAAAAATTCCTCGGCAATCATATGCGAGTGTCCCGTCGAAAAAACGTGCAAAAGCCCGTCGTTTTTCATAGAATTGAAGATAATTTCGCTCGCTTTATCAATGTTTTCCTTTTGCTCAAAGTCAATCTTATCCAAAAGTGAACGAACGGTCGTTGAAAATATCGCGCTATCCATTTTTTCCTCTCTTAAGAATAGTTTTCTCTTTGATATAATTATACAATCACTCTAAAGTTTTGTCAAAAGAAAAAGGGCTAAAAAAATAGAAAAATCGGCTTGAAGAAAAATTTTCAAGCCGAAAAAACAAGCAAATTTTGAATAGTTTTTTTAACTAAAGTAGGGGTTGAAAAACCGTCGTTAATCCACGCTTTCGCTATCGACGGTTGGGGTTACGGAAAGGTAACTTTCTCTATCAATATAATAGCGTTTTGGGTTTTTCTCGTCAACGAAAACGCTAATCGTCTCGCCGGGGAGATAGTGTTCTTCGCGCTCGAGCAAGAACTTAACGGTGTAATCATTGCCCTCCATATCCGAGCAAGTGAGCGAGGCGGGATGCTTTGACAAAACCGAAGTATTTTCCGAAACGGTAAAGTCCGTTATCGTCGCAAGCACTCTTTTGCCCGTCTTTATAAGTTTTTTTCGAGCAGTCTTTACGGCGTCGCTTATAATAAAGGAGAGAGGAAATCCCACCATAAAAAGCCCGAAAAAGAGCAGAATAAAGTTTACAAGGCTATCGCCTGCGCCTGCGTATCTAAAGTCGTGTGGCGAGTAGGGAAGATAATAAATTTCTACCGTATCGCCCTCGTCCATACCTGCAAAATAGGTGTTAAGTTTGCCGTAAATTCGCTCTCCGTCGGCGGTAAAGGACACGAACACGTCGTGCTCCGTTTCGCCTTCGTCGTCGTAGTCAATATCAATGCGCTCTATGATAGCCTCGGTCTTAACGCCTTCGCGCTCGTAAACGGCGTCGCTAATCCACATATAAACGCTAAGCCCGATAAACAGCGCGCCAAAGACTATAAGAAGAGTAAAGAGTAGTTTTTTAGTCATTTTTGCCTCCTTAATCGGTTATAAGCGAGGGCGCAACGCCGAATTCACGCTTAAAATCGCGATAAAAAGTGGAATAGTTATCAAAGCCGAGCATTTCGCACGCCTTTTGCGGAGTGTTGCCTATAAGAAGAAGTTCGTACGCCGAGTACATTTTCTTGGCGCGGACGAACTTCATAAGCGAAGTTTTCATAACGGAAGAAAAAATTCTCGATAAATGCGAGCGGTCAACGAAGAGCGCGGTCGCTATGCTTTGGCTCGTTAAGGGCGAGTAAATATTTTGCGAGATATAATTTAGAGCGGACTTAACGAGGGGCGGAAGAGGGGTAGAGGCGAGCGCGTTATGGTTTTCGCTGAACTCTAAAAAGAGCAAAGTTTCCGTTATAAAGGACACGAAAAGCGATTGTAACCACTCTTTTGGGTAATTTTCGCAAGCAAAATCGAACCGTTTAAAATAGCCGATTAACTCTTCCGACGGCGCGATATGAAGAAAAGTGGGTTTTTCAATGCACGAGGGAATAAGCGAAGGGGCGAAGTTTACCACGAAACGCTCGTAGTTGGCTTTAGGTGGCTCGACGATAGCGTGAAAGGTGGTGGGCGGAACTAAAAATAGCGTGTTTGGTTTAAAATCGTAAATTTTATCCTCAATAACGAACTTGCCTTCGCCTTCAACGATTAGTAACATTTCGTACTGATTGTGGCGGTGGCTTTGGAATTGCGTAACGCTATGGTCGTTCGTTCTGTCGTGTGAGAAGAAAAACTGCTTGTTTCCGTAAGAATTTAGTATCATAATAGAATTATAACACGCATAGTCACAAATTGCAATCAAATTGAGCAAAAAAGGCTATTGCATTGCAAAAAATTTTATGATACAATGTAAGCATAAGGCGGTTAGAGGAGCAAACAATGGAAATTTCAGCGCAACTTTACACAGTAAGAGGATTTACCCAAAACGAAGAAGGCATTGCTAAAACTCTTAAAAAAATCAAAGAACTTGGTTATAATTCCGTTCAAGTATCGGGGTTTGGACAATACAGAGTGGAGTTTTTACGCGACGAACTGTTAAAAAACGAACTTTCCGTTTGCGCAACGCATACCGCTCTTGACAGAATACTGAACGATACCGACGCGGTAATTAAAGAACACAAAATGCTATCAATTCCCTTCGTCGGGCTTGGATACGCAAGGTTCGATTCTCTTAGAGCAGTTAAAGAGTTTTTAGAAAAGATAAAGGACGCTGTGGATAAAATTTACGATAACGGTCTTAAATTTTTATACCATAATCATCATTTTGAGTTCGTTATGCGCGACGGCGTAACGCCGATGCAGTATATGTTAGAGCATACTGACGCGAAAAAGTTCGGCATTTTGGCGGATACTTACTGGTTGCAGTACGCAGGCGTTAATCCCGTTAAGTTTATCGATGAGAACGCGGACAGACTTTCCGTTATTCATCTTAAAGATATGAAGGTGGATGAAGAGTTTAAGCATCGTTTTTCGGTGGTGGGCGAAGGCAATATGGACTTTGACGGCATAATTAAGTCGGCAATTAAGGCAAAAGTTCAGTTTTCCGCCGTCGAGCAGGACGATTGCTACGGCGAAGATCCGTTTGACGCGTTAGGACGGAGCAGAAAAAATATTAAAGAGAGGTTTGGTTTATGACGAAGATTATTTTAAGCGCGTTTGCCGACGAGGCTAACGAGAAGTTGAGTGAACAGATTAAAGCGCTACGAGAGGACAATATTTCTCATATTGAACTTCGCGGACTGGATGGCAAGAACATTTCTTCGCTGGAGTTTAGCGAGGCGGAGGAGTACGCTAAAACGCTAAGAGAGGGTGGAATAAAAGTATGGGCTCTTGGCTCGCCCATCGGCAAAATCGGGATTAACGGCAATCACGAAGAGCATTTGAAAAAAGTGGAGCATACCGCTAAACTTTGCTCGGTGTTCGGCACGAAGAATATCCGCGCGTTTTCCTTTTTTACTTCTACGCCCGACGAAAGCGAGAGCGAAGTGTTTAAAAGGGTGGAAGAAATTCTCAATATTACCAACAAGTACGGCGTAAACTTTTGCCACGAAAACGAAAAGGACATTTACGGCGACAGAGTGGAAAGAGTGCTTAAACTCAAGGAAAAATTCCCCGAACTTAAACTCGTTTTCGACCCAGCAAACTATATTCAATGCGGAGAAAATATCCCCTTTGCGCTGGAAAAATTAAGAGATAAGACTTACTATTATCATATAAAGGACGCCACTCTTAGCGGAGAAATCGTGCCTGCCGGCGAGGGCGAAGGCAGAATTTCCGAGATAGTGGACGGAGCGGAAGGCGAAGTAGTTTTTACGCTTGAGCCACACCTTAAAGTGTTCTCGGGATACGGTCAAATTGACAGCACTGAACTCAAAAATCGTTATACGTATGCAACAAATCGCGACGCTTTCAAGTCTGCAGGCGACGCGCTAAAGAAGATTTTAAGAGATAAAGGATTTAAGGAAGGAGCAGGAGAGTGGACAAAATAAGGTTTGGTATTATCGGTATAGGTAATATGGGTACGGGCTACTTGGAGCATTTTACCGCAGGCAGAATTACTAACGGCGTGGTAAGCGCGATTGCCGATATAGTCCCTGAAAGACTGGAGAGAGCGAAAGCGAGGTTTAGCGGAGATTACGCTTGCTATAATAGTGGCGAGGAACTTATTGAAAAGGCAGAGGTTGACGCGGTTATCGTTACCGTACCGCACTACTCCCACCCACCCCTTGCGATTAAGGCTTTTGAAAAGGGGCTAAGCGTTATTTGCGATAAGCCTGCCGGCGTTTACACTAAGCAAGTAAAAGAGATGAACGAGGTAGCGAGAAAGAGCGGTAAACTTTTCACGATGATGTACAATCAGCGTACTAATCCGCTTTATAAGAAGATGCGCGAGATTATTCAAAGCGGAGAACTTGGCTCGCTCCGTAGAGTTAACTGGATAATAACCAACTGGTTCCGTTCGCAGTTTTACTACGACTCGGGTTCGTGGCGCGCTACTTGGAAAGGCGAGGGCGGTGGCGTACTTATGAACCAAAGCCCACACCAACTCGACCTTTTGCAGTGGATTTGCGGTATGCCCACTTCAGTGCGCGCGTTCTGTCATTTTGGAAAGTGGCATAATATGGAAACGGAAGACGACGTTACGGCGTACCTTGAATTCCCAAACGGCGCGACGGGAGCGTTTATAACGACGACGGCGGACGCGCCCGGCTCGAATAGGCTGGAGATAACTTGCTCAAAAGGTAGGCTCGTTTGCGAAAAGGACAAACTCGTCGTAACGAGGCTCGATAGCGATATAGAAGAGTTTATCAAGACTTCGCAAAACGGGTTCGCCCTTCCTAAAATTAGCGAAGAAGTAATAAATATCGAGGGCGACAATCCTCAACACGTGGGAATTATCAACAACTTCGCTAACGCTTTGCTGGGAATAGAGGAACTTTATGTGAACGGCGAAGAGGGTATTAACTGCGTAGAACTTATAAACGCAATGCTCCTCTCCACTTGGGAAAACGCAACCGTTACTTTACCCGTTGACGACGAGCATTACTACGCTGAACTTCAAAAGCGAGTGGCAAGTTCGCTCGACAAGGATACCGAGGATAAACTAATCGACAACTCTTCCTCGTTTGGAGGAACTAAATAAAAAGAAAAAGGCTTTTCCTTTTTGGAAGAGCCTTTATTTTAGTTTGTTTGGAATTATCGGTTTTCTTAGCCAGTTTTCCGCTGAGGGCTGAATATAACTGTCGCGCACGAACTTCATACGCTCCCGTACTACGCCCTCTTCTTCGACCTTAATATAAAGCCCTTCCATAAGGGGCGAGGGGTCTGTTTCGTCGAGGGCTTTTGCGTAGTCAAGACCGAGTGAGAGGCAAGTTTTTTGCAGGTTTAATAGGTGATTTTCGGTAATGAACGCCGAGTTTTTTAGGAAAGAGAGGATATGCTTTTTGCTCTCGCCCTTGCCCTCGTAAAGAAGAGGAACGCTAAGAACGGACGAGCCGAAGAGCATTTTTCGTCTTGATGGAGTATCGAGGAAAACGCCTCGCTCTTTATCGTAAATATCAAACTCAAGAAAGAGAGAGGGCAACGCGTCGTAGTAAACCTTGTGCTTAGCGTATAGCCACTCGCCAAAGAGGATAAACCGCTCGCCTAAAATGGAGTAAAGTTCGTCCCGCTTTTCCGCGCCCTCGCGCTTAAAAAGTTCGTAGTGGCGTTCCCTTGCTCCGCCCGTAAGATAATGCCCACGGCTCTGAAGACGCAGTTCACCGTTTTTAAAGGAAATTCCCGCGTTCGCGCCGTCAACTTTTTCTTCTATAACGATATTTTTTCCTAAAAGCGAAGAAAATTTAATCCGCTCTTGCGCGTCTCCCGACTGTAAACGCGACTGTTCAAGGTGCATCGTCTTTGGATATTTAAACATTTTTTCCATAATTTTATTATACTCTCTGCCCTCGCAAAAGTCAATTAAAGAATAACGCTTGGCTTTTTTCTTTTAAAATAATGGGAAATGAAAACGAATTACTGACAGACTGTTGTCAGTAATTATATGATATTATGCGAGTGAAGATGGGGATAGAGGGGCGGTTTTTCGCAAGGAAGGGGCAAAAAATCGTAGGTTAAGTTACGGGCAAAACGGGGTGCGTTCCGTAACGAAACCGTAACGAAACTGTAACGAGTTCGTAACGGGTTTGTGGACGAGCCGTCGACAAAGCGTCAACACAGGATAGGATAGGTAAGGATAGGATAGGTTAGGATAGTATAGAGAGAGGAAAGAGAGAGGGGAAGAGAGGCGCGCGCCCCGCTCTCTCGTTACGCGTAAAGAACGCCTATACTCTCGTATTGCTACGGCGCGACGGTAAACACCCCGTGGGTGCGCGAACTTCCGCCCCCACGCGCAACAAAGAAAGGGATTGTCCACCCACTTCCTCGTTGCGCGTAATTACCGCCTATGCTCTCACTTTGCTACGGCGCGACGGTGCCCCTCACGGCAGTGAGAAATAATTTCATAAAAGTACGCTAAAACAGTTGACTTTAACGCTTTAGTATGGTAAACTGATAAAGCAAAATTGAAACGGAGAGGAAATTATGGAAAAATTTTCTATTCAAAAGTACGACGAATTATTCGAGGCAATCCTGCTTTTAGAGAGCGTAGAGGAGTGTCGTGGTTTTTTCGAGGACCTTTGCACGATAAAGGAACTTGAGGATTTGAGTCAGCGCCTTGCGGTAGCGAAACTCTTATCGGAGAAGAAGAACTACAACGAGATAATAGCGCTTACCGGGGCGAGCACTGCGACGATATCGAGGGTTAACAAGTGTCTTAACTACGGCAAGGGCGGATACGGACTAATAATCAAGAGAGGACAGAGCAATGATTGATTTAAGCGTACTATCGAGAGAAGAACTCATCACGCTATCGCTCCGCGCGCTATACAGCAAGAGCGGATACGCGCAGTACAAGATGAGCAAGTTTGAAGAATACGACCTTTACGCTCGCAACAAGAGTTTTTTGACGAGCGAAAGCGTAATAACCTTTACGGACACGGACGGCAGACTTTTAGCGCTCAAGCCCGACGTAACCTTATCCATCGTAAAGAACGGCAGGGACGGACGGGAAGACAAGGTTTACTATAACGAGAACGTGTACCGCCCCGACAAAGGCACGAAGACTTTCAAAGAGATAATGCAAACGGGACTTGAACTCATAGGCGAGGTAGGGGAAAAGCAGATAGCCGAAGTGCTTACCCTTGCTTGCCAAAGTTTAGAGATAATTTCCCCCGACAGCGTGTTAGAACTTTCTCACCTTGATTTTGTGGACGGCGTGCTTAAAAGCCTTGCTCTTAACGAGGTGGCAATCAAGGAAGTAAAGAAGGCGCTCTCGCAAAAGAACGGGGCGAGCGTTATGGCTTTAGCCAAGCGCGAGGGAATAGACGCGGAAAAACTGTGCGCGCTCGTATCCCTTTACGGCAAGGCGGAAGAAGTCGTGGAAAAACTTGCGCTCTTTGAGTGCGAGCAAACGCAAAAGTCAATTGCCGAGATAAAGAGCGTAGTGAAAAGGCTTAAAGAGAGCGGAGTAAGTGAGAAAATCGTAATAGACTTTTCGCTCACGAGCAACGGAAATTACTACAACGGTTTTGCTTTTCGCGGATTTATCGAGGGCGTACCCACCTCGGTTTTAGCAGGCGGACAGTACGATAACTTGATGAAAAAGATGAAAAGGGGCGCTCGCGCAATCGGGTTTGCGGTGTACCTTGACGAGATAGGCAGGTGATAAAATGACTAAATTTTTAAATGTAGCCTTGCCCAAAGGACGACTT
Organism: Pumilibacteraceae bacterium; assembly: GCA_045532295.1. Classification (GTDB taxonomy): domain Bacteria; phylum Bacillota; class Clostridia; order Christensenellales; family Pumilibacteraceae; genus UBA10677. The sequence goes on from JAZSFP010000010.1 coordinate 31,624, forward strand.
GGCGAAAAAGTTTACGCTATGTTTGAAAAAGCGGGCTTTGAGTGTCCGTCCATTAGGGAAGAGAGCAGAAAACTCATATTTGAAAACGAGGAAGTGGGCGTAAGATACTTCTGGGTTAAGCCCTCCGACGTAACCGTTTACGTGGAGCGTGGCGCGGCGGATATAGGCGTAGCAGGAAAGGACATTTTGCTCGAGTACGCTCCCGACGTGTACGAACTTGCCGACCTTAAAACGGGCAAATGCAGAATGGCGGTAGCGTCGAAAAAGGGGTTCGTGGACGATAGAAGTAGAACGCTCAAGGTTGCTACGAAGTTTACCAACATTGCCAAGAGTTATTATGGTAGCATCGGAAGAGACATTGACGTAATCCACCTTAACGGTTCGATAGAGATTGCGCCTATTCTGGGGCTTTCGGACGTAATCGTGGATATCGTGGAGACGGGAGCAACGCTCAAGGAAAACGACCTCGAGGTTTTTGAAGAAATAGTGGACATTAGCGCTCGACTTATTGCAAACAAGTCAAGTTTTAAGTTCAAGAGCGAGAAGATAGAGAAAATCGTGGCGTCACTTATCAGCCAAACGGAGAAATTATGATACGAATTATTAAGGACGAATTAAGCAAGCGCGAAGAGATTTTCACCGCCGTAGTGGAAAAAAAGGACGTAAGCGCAATCGTAAAAGACATTATCGCTAAAGTGCGCGCAGAGGGCGATAGCGCAATTTATTACTACAACGAAAAGTTCGACAAGGCTAAATTGACTTCTCTTAGAGTAAGCGAAGAGGAAATACAGCAGGCGCGCGATAGCGTTGAGCCAAAATACCTTGAAATCTTGGAAAAAGCGGCTAAAAATATCCGCGCTTTCCACGAAAAACAAAAAAGCGAAGGCTTTGAAATGCGCGAGAGCGAGGGCGTTATAATCGGTCAAAAGGTTATCCCCGTTGAGCGCGCAGGACTTTACGTGCCGGGTGGAACGGCGGCGTATCCCTCCACCGTGCTTATGGACGCAATCCCTGCCTCAGTTGCAGGCGTTGAGCGTGTAGTAATGGTTTCCCCACCCGACAAAGAGGGCAAAATTAACCCCGTAATCTTGGCGGCGGCGTCCGTTGCCGGCGTAAAAGAGATTTACAAAGTGGGCGGAGCGCAAGCGATAGCGGCGCTCGCGTACGGAACGGAGAGTATTCCCAAAGTGGATAAAATCGTAGGTCCGGGTAACGCCTTCGTAGCCGAGGCTAAACGCCAAGTTTTCGGCGAGGTTTCCATTGATATGATAGCAGGTCCGAGCGAGATTTTAGTGGTAGCGGACAACAAGAACCGCCCTAAAGATATTGCCTCCGACCTCCTTTCTCAAGCAGAGCACGACAAAATGGCAAGCGCGGTGCTCGTTACCGACGACTACGACTTCGCTTTGGCGGTATCGAGCGAACTTGAACGCCAAATCCCTCTTCTCGAGCGCTCGGAGATAGCAAGAGCGTCCATTGACGACAACGGTAAGATTATCGTAACCGACGATATCGAAAAGGCAATCGAGGTAGCAAACGGCATTGCGCCCGAACACCTTGAATTGTGCTTAGACGAGCCTTTCCGCTATTTGCCCTTAATAAAGCACGCAGGCTCGGTATTCTTGGGTAGGAATTGTCCCGAGGCGCTTGGCGACTACTTTGCAGGTACTAACCACACCCTCCCCACTTCGGGAACGGCAAGGTTTTCAAGCCCACTGTCAGTGGACGACTTCGTGAAGAAAACGCAGTACATTTATTACGACCGTGACGCTTTAGCAAAAGTAGCAAAAGAAGTGGAGTTCTTTGCTAAAAAGGAAGGGCTTACCGCTCACGCAAAGAGCGCGGTAATCAGATTTGAGGACTGAAATGAGTAAATTTTTAAGCGAAAAACTGTCCGCGCTTGCCCCTTACACCCCGGGCGAGCAACCGCAGGACAGGAAATATATCAAACTTAATACCAACGAAAGCCCCTTTCCGCCCTCGCAAAAGGCAATCGAGAGAGCAAGAGAAGAGGCGGAGAGGCTTATGCTTTACTCCGACCCCACTCTTAAATCGCTAATCGAGGCTTTAGCCAAAGAGTACGGCGTAAAGGAAGAGTGCGTGATTGCGACCAACGGCTCGGACGAGGTTTTGAACTTTGCGTTTATGGCGTATTGCGAGCGAGAGGGCGCGGTTTTCCCCGATATAACCTACGGCTTTTACGAGGTTTTCGCGCAGATTAACGGAGTTAAAAGTGAGATCGTTCCCCTTAAAGACGACTTTACGATTGATGTTGAGGGGTTAAAGAGAGCGAAAGGCACGATTTTCCTTGCTAACCCCAACGCGCCCACGGGCATTGCTTTGCCCCTTTCCACAGTCGAAGAGATAGTAGCGTCTAATAAAGAGCGCGTGGTAGTGGTGGACGAGGCGTATATTGACTTTGGAGGGGAGAGCGCAATATCGCTTATTGACAAGTACGATAACTTGCTCGTAACCCAAACCTTTTCAAAGTCGCGCTCGATGGCAGGCGCAAGGCTTGGTATGGGATTTGCAAGCCCGTCGATTATAAACGACCTTAACCGCATACGCTACTCAACTAACCCCTACAACGTGAACAAAATGACTATGTCGGCAGGCGTAGGCGCGCTTGAGGACCGTGAGTATTTTATCAAAAATTGCAATACGGTTATTAAAAATCGCGACAACTTTACCAAAAAACTCAAGAAAATGGGCTTTGAGGTAACGCCGTCGGTGGCTAACTTCGTGTTCGCAAAATCGAATAAAATTAGTGGCGAGGACTTATATAAACGCCTTAAAGAGAGGGGCATACTCGTGCGCCACTTCACTAAGGAAAGGATTAAGGATTACAACCGCATAACTATCGGTAGCGAAGAGGATATGAACGCTCTTGCTACTGCGATTAAAGAAATTTTGGAGAAGTAATTATGAGAAAGATTGACAAAACGAGAACCACGAAGGAAACGGATATTACCCTTTCGTTAAACCTCGACGGCGAGGGTAAGAGCGAGATTAACAGCGGTAACGGGTTTTTCGACCATATGCTTACGCTCTTTGCTAAGCACGCGCGATTTGACCTTACGCTCACTTGCAAGGGCGACACCGAGGTGGATTTTCATCACTCGGCAGAGGATATCGGCATAACGCTCGGGCTTGCTCTTCGCGAGGCGCTTGGCGACAAGAGAGGAATAGTCCGCTACGGCGATACTCTTCTTCCTATGGACGAGGCGCTTATTCTTTCGGCGGTTGATATTTCGGGCAGAGGCTATTACGTGGGCGATTTTAAGATAAGAGCAAAACGCGTAGGCGAGTTCGAGGTTGAACTTAACGACGAGTTTTGGCAAGCGCTTGCCTCAAACGCAGGCATTGCTATCCATATTCGTCAACTTGCAGGTAAGAACGCTCACCACATTATCGAGGGCGCGTTCAAGTCCGTTGCAAGAAGTCTAAAGACGGCGGTGTCTATCGACGAGAAGTTCGCCACTGAAATTTTATCGACCAAAGGAGTTCTTTAATGGTTATCGTTGATTACGGCGTGGGCAATCTTTATTCGCTTAAAAGTTCGTTCGCTTTTATCGGCGAAGAGGTTACGGTAACTTCTAAAAAAGAAGAGATTGAAAAAGCGGACAAGATTATTCTCCCCGGCGTTGGCGCGTTCGGGGACGCTATGGCTAAACTTAGGGCGAGCGGTCTTGATAAAGTGCTGATTGAAAGAGCAAAGGCAGGCGTTCCCATTATGGGCATTTGTCTTGGTATGCAACTGCTTTTCGAGAAGAGTTACGAGTACGGCGAACACGAGGGCTTGGGGCTTATCAAGGGCGAAATTCGTCCTATATCCGAAGTTATCCCCAAGGACTATAAAATTCCGCATATCGGTTGGAACGCGCTCAAATTTGAGAAAGAGAGTAAACTCTTTAAGTACATTAAAGAGGGCGACTTCGTGTACTTCGTTCACTCTTACTACGGCGCGAACTGTGATAGCGTTATAGCGAGCGCGGAGTACGGCGCAACGCTAACCGCGTCGGTAGAAAACGGTAACGTTATGGGCTGTCAATTCCACCCCGAAAAGAGTGGCGAAGTGGGACTTAAAATACTCAAAGCGTTTTGTCAAATGTAACGAAAAAGGAGATACGTATGAAGATTTTTCCTGCAATAGACCTATTTAACGGTAAGGCAGTACGCCTCCTTAAAGGCGATTATAATAATATGACGATATATAGCGATAACCCCCTTTCCATTGCGCTTGACTTTAAGAAAAGCGGAGCAGAGTTTATGCACGTTGTCGACCTTGAGGGCGCAAAATCGGGCGACACTCCCAACCTTGAAACCGTTAAAAAACTCATTAGCGAGAGCGGATTAAAGGTGGAAATCGGCGGTGGTATACGCAGTATGGAAGTTATAGACAAGTATATAAGCGCAGGCGCGTTCAGGGTTATACTTGGAACTTCGGCGGTAGAAAACGAGCAGTTTTTACGCGAGGCGCTTGGTAAGTACGGCGACAAGATTGCAGTGGGCGTGGACATTAAGGACGGGTTCGTCGCAATCAAGGGCTGGACGGAGAAGTCGTCGCTCGAGGCGTTCGCGTTTTGCGAAAAACTTGAAAAGATGGGCGTTAAGACGATTATCTGCACGGACATTAGCAAGGACGGAGCGATGCAAGGGACTAACCGTCAACTGTATTCCGACCTTCAAAAGCGCGTAGGCGTGCAAATTATAGCGAGCGGTGGCGTTACGGATATGGAGGATATTAAGGCTTTACGCGCGCTTAATATGTACGGGGCTATCGTGGGCAGAGCGTACTATCAAAAGACGGTAAATCTTTGCGAGGCAATCGAGGTGGCAAGATGATAACGAAAAGAATAATCCCCTGTCTTGACGTCAAGAACGGCAGAGTGGTTAAGGGCGTGAACTTCGAGGGGCTTTCGGACGTTTCCTCGCCCGTAGAACTTGGCAAGTATTACAGTGAGAACGGCGCGGACGAACTCGTTTTCTACGATATTACCGCCTCGGCTGAAGGTAGAGCGCTGTTTACGGACATTTTGAAAGAGGTTGCAAGCAAGATTTTTATTCCGCTTACGGTAGGCGGAGGAATAAACACGCTTGACGATTTTGACAGAGTGCTCAAGTGTGGCGCGGACAAAGTGAGCGTTAACTCGGGCGCAATAAAAAACCCCTCGCTTATCTACGAGGCGGCTAAAAGGTACGGCGACCAGTGCGTAGTGCTTTCCGCCGACGTTAAGCGCGTGGACGGACGCTTTACCGTCTTCGCTAAGGGCGGACGCGAGAATACCGGTATGGACGCTTTAGAGTGGATTAAGCGAGGCGTGGATAACGGAGCAGGCGAAATCGTGCTTAACTCTATTGATACCGACGGAGTTAAGGGCGGATTTGATTTAGAAATGCTCGACGCGGTATGCAGTATCGTCTCCGTTCCCGTCATTGCAAGCGGTGGCGCAGGCAAAATCGAGCATTTTACGACGCTTTTTAACGCTCTCCCCAAAGTCGACGCAGGGCTTGCCGCGTCTATCTTCCACTTTGGCGAGGTCAAAATTAGCGAACTTAAACGAGAACTTAAAAATAACGGTATTCCCGTAAGAATTTAGAGGTGCGATATGATTGATATTAACGAACTTAAATTTGACGAAAAAGGGCTTATCCCGGCGATAGTCGTGGACGCAGTGAGCAAAAAGGTGCTTACGCTTGCGTATATGAACGAGGAAAGTCTAAAGATTACGATGGAGAAAAAACTCACTTGCTTTTTCTCGCGCTCGCGCCAAAAACTTTGGCTTAAAGGTGAGATGAGCGGAAACTTCCAAAAGGTAGTGTCCATTACCGCCGACTGCGACAAGGACGCGCTCGTAGTTATGGTCGAGCCTCAAGGCCCGGCGTGCCATACGGGCGAAGAGAGTTGCTTTTTTAACGAGGTTTGGGAGAACGACGAACTCAAAGAGTTTTCACTCGAGGGGCTCGTTAAACTTATCGAGGGCAGAAAAATCAATAAGACCGAGGGCTCGTACACCACTTATCTGTTTGAAAAGGGACTTGATAAGATACTCAAGAAAGTGGGCGAAGAGTGTACCGAGGTTATAATCGCGGCAAAAGCGGACGATAAAAAGGAAACGATATACGAAATCGCCGACCTTGCTTACCACACGCTCGTGCTTATGATACAAATGGGCATTTCGCTCGAGGATATCCACCGCGAACTCGCCTCGCGCCACGTAATCGATAAAAAGGTTAAGCAGGAAAAAATGACGAATTAACCAAAATTAGCGTTTTTTTGCACGCGCGCTTGCGTTTTTACTAATAACTTTGCGTTTTTTGCTCAAAACCGTTTGACAAAAAACCGCTTTTGTGGTATAAATATAAGCGCGCTATGGAGAGATGGCAGAGCGGCTGAATGCGCACGATTCGAAATCGTGTTATGGCTGATACCCATACAAGGGTTCAAATCCCATTCTCTCCGCCAAGAGCAATCGCATTCTAACAGTATTGTTGGAGTGCGATTTTTCTATTTCTGCATTAAAGGTGTTGCTGGATTTGTTGTAAAAAATAAAAGTTTATAAAATGAGATACAAAAACTTAAATGTTGTGTTATAATAAAATCATAGGAGAAATACATGCACCAAATTATATTTATTGATGGATTTAGTGGAATTGGTAAAACCACACTTGCAAAGAAATTACACGAACACTATAAAGGTGTTTATATTGAACAATATATGATACCTGATTTTGTCACAAAAGATGGAAAAACAGAAATCACAGGTCGTGAAGAAGACGAAACTTTATATCGTTTAATGGTTGC
>JAZSFP010000017.1:0-13727 GCA_045532295.1 Pumilibacteraceae bacterium
ACAACAGGACTGCGTATATACGACAGATTAAGCGTAAGAGATGATATTTCTCTTATAAAATTACCCGAAGAATTACGTAAAGATGATGCGGCGCGCGCCGACGCTATCAACTCGTCGGATATAGTATTTTTGTGTTTGCCCGATGATGCGGCTCGTCAAGCGGTAACTTTTGTAAAAAATGATAAAACCGCAATTATAGACACGTCAACCGCTCATCGCACAAATGATAATTGGGTTTACGGTTTTCCCGAACTTACGGGTAAACGTGAAGCAATAATAAATTCAAAGCGAATTGCAAACCCAGGTTGTCACGCAAGCGGATTTATAGCGCTCGTTAAACCTTTGACCGAGTGTGGAGCAATAAAAAGCGACGCTAAACTTACTGCGTTTTCTCTTACGGGATACACGGGCGGAGGCAAGAAAATGATGGCTGAGTACGAAGAGAATAAACCTCTTCTCTACGATGCTCCCCGTCAGTACGCGCTCACTCAAAACCATAAGCACCTTCCCGAAATGAGCAAGGTATGCGGACTTAGCGTATCCCCCGTATTCTGTCCTATCGTAGCGGACTTTCCGCGAGGAATGGAAGTAACGGTAAGCCTATTTGCCGACGATATAAAAATAAAGCCCGAGCAAATCAAAGAAGTTTATAAAACTTATTATACGGGCAAGGTCGTTCGATACGACGACGAGAGCGAAGGCGGATTTTTATCGGCAAGCAAAATGGCGAATAGCGATGGAATGAGCGTTGCCGTTCACGGTAACGACGAAAGAATATTACTAACCGCGCGTTTTGATAACCTTGGTAAAGGCGCAAGCGGAGCGGCAATACAAAATATGAACGTACTTTTAGGCGTGGATGAAACCACGGGACTTGATATTTAAGGAGAAAACAATGCAAATCATAGAAGGCGGAGTGTGCGCTGCGAAGGGTTTTAAGGCTAACGGAGTACACTGCGGAATAAGAAAAAACCGTTCAAAACGCGACCTTGCTCTTATCGTAAGCGAGAAAAAAGCGTCGGCAGCGGCAGTATATACTACTAATCTTGTAAAAGGCGCGCCCTTAATAGTAACGAAAAAACATATTTCCGACGGCTACGCCCAAGCGGTAATATGCAATAGTGGAAACGCAAATACTTGCAACGCTAACGGAATAGAAATTGCCGAGGGTATGAGTGAAATCCTTGCTAAAGCAACTTCGCTTAATGCAAACGATATAGTGGTAGCGAGTACGGGCGTAATCGGTCAACCCCTTTCTCTCGAGCCTATTGAAAGTGGAATTAAACCGCTCGTCGAGGGGCTTAGCGAAAAGGGCGGAAAGTTTGCCGCCGAGGCTATAATGACCACTGATACTATAAAGAAAGAAGTAGCCGTTTCCTTTACCGTTGACGGTAAACAATGTAAAATCGGCGGTATAGCAAAGGGTAGCGGAATGATACATCCGAATATGGCAACGATGCTCGTGTTTATAACGACCGATATTGCCATTACTCCTCAAATGCTCCAAAAAGCGCTCTCGAGCGACATAAGAAGAACTTTCAATATGGTAAGCGTTGACGGAGATACCTCCACTAACGATATGGTAGTGGTTCTTGCAAACGGTATGGCAGGCAATAAAGAAATAGCAAGCGAGGGCGAAGACTTTAACGAGTTTATGAAAGCGCTCAATACCGTAACCGTTTACCTTTGCAAACTGCTTGCAGGCGACGGAGAGGGAGCAACCAAACTTTTAGAGTGTAAGGTTGACGGCGCAAAAGACGAAAAGACCGCGCAAACGGTAGCGAAAAGTGTAATCTGTTCTTCTTTACTTAAAGCGGCAATGTTCGGCGCGGACGCAAACTGGGGCAGAGTGCTTTGCGCAATCGGTTACAGCGGAGCGGAAGTGGAAGTAGACAAGATTGACGTTTCGTTCCGTTCAAACAAAGGCGAAATCGAAGTATGCAAAAGTGGCGCAGGCGTGGATTTTTCGGAGGAAAAAGCCAAGGAAATCTTGCTCGAGCGCGATATAGAAATCCTCGTTTCTCTCAACGACGGCGAATATAATTCTACCGCTTGGGGATGCGACCTTACTTACGACTACGTAAAGATTAACGGCGATTATAGAACTTAAAAAAAGGAAAAAACTATGTACGATTTTTCAAATTTACAACGCGCGGAAGTGCTCGTTCAAGCGCTCCCATATATAAAAGAATATAACGGCAAGATTGTCGTAATCAAGTACGGCGGAAACGCTATGATAAACGAAGAACTTAAAGAGCAAGTTATGGAAGATATCGTTCTTCTTTCGCTTGTAGGAGTAAAAGTAGTTCTCGTTCACGGCGGTGGTCCTGAAATATCCGAAATGATGGAGAAACTGGGCAAAAAAGCGCAGTTCGTGGACGGTCTTCGCGTAACCGATAAAGAAACCGTTGATATCGTACAAATGGTTCTTGCCGGAAAGATCAACAAGACGCTCGTTTCTCTTCTTCAAAAGAAGGGCGGTAAAGCAATGGGAATATCGGGTATGGACGGAAATTTAATCGAGGCTGAAATGAAAAACGAAAAACTCGGTTACGTGGGAAACATCGTGTCCGTTAATATTCAACCCGTTCTCGACCTACTTGACAACGGTTATATTCCCGTAATATCAACGGTGGGTTGCGATAAGGACGGTAACGCCTATAATATAAACGGCGATACTGCCGCGGCGTTTATTGCAGGCGCTCTTAAAGCGGAAAGATTATTTATGATGACGGACATTGCAGGAATACTCCGCGACCGTTACGACCCAAGAACGCTTATCCCGGCAGTAACGGTAGAAGAGGCAAGAGAACTGTTTGAAAGTGGCGTCGTATCTGGCGGAATGATACCTAAAGTAGAATGCTGTATCGAAGCAATCGAAAAGGGAGTAAAGAACGTTATTATAATGGACGGCAGAGTACATCACTCAATCCTAATGGAAATCCTAACCGACGAAGGCGCAGGCACGATGGTTATGGGAGATAAAAATGACTAATCTTAAAGAAATCGATAAGCGCTTCGTTGCAAATACCTACGCTCGTTTTCCCGTAACTTTAGTTAGCGGAAAAGGGAGTATAGCGGTAGACGAGGACGGTAAAGAATATATAGATATGGGTAGCGGTATCGGTGTTACGGCGTTTGGCTACTGCGACGAGCAGTGGACGGAGGCGGTTATAAAACAAGCAACCACCCTTCAACACACCTCCAACCTTTACTATACCCAGCCTTGCGCAACGCTCGCTAAACTTCTTTGTGAAAAGACGGGTATGAGCAAAGTCTTTTTCGGCAATAGTGGAGCAGAGGCTAACGAGTGCGCAATCAAGGTAGCGAGAAAATACGCAAGCGAGAAAAAAGGCGAAGATTATAACGCTGTTATAACTCTTAACAATAGTTTTCACGGAAGAACTTTAACCACGCTTTCGGCAACGGGACAAGAAGTTTTCCATAAACTCTTTAACCCCTTAACCCCTGGGTTTGCGCATACCCCTGCAAACGATATTGACGCTCTTAAAGAAACGGTAAAAAAAGTAAAGGCTTGCGCGATTATGATTGAAACGGTGCAAGGCGAAGGCGGAGTTATTCCTCTTGATTTTGACTTTGTAAAAGCAGTAGAGCAAATTTGTAAGGACGAGGATTTAATCTTCGTCGTTGACGAAGTGCAAACTGGCAACGGAAGAACGGGAAAACTATACGGTTATATGAACTACGGCGTTTCTCCCGACGTCATAACTACCGCTAAGGGACTTGGTGGAGGACTTCCTATCGGCGCGTGCATTATGAACGAAAAAACTTCCTCCGTTTTAGGCGCTGGAGACCACGGTTCAACCTACGGCGGTAACCCCGTCGCTTGCGCTGGCGCACTTTCAGTTATTGAAAGACTTACGGACGGATTTTTAGATGAAGTGTCGCGAAAATCACAATACGTATTCGACTTTTTGAGTAAATGTGAAGGAATTGAGAGCGTAAGCGGTAAAGGTCTTATGATAGGAATTAAGACGGTAAAGCCTGCTAAAGAGGTATTAAACGAGTGTAGAGAAAAGGGCGTGCTTTGTCTAACAGCAAAGGATAAACTTCGTCTTCTTCCACCCCTTAATATTCCTTGGGAATTACTCAAAAAGGCAGTAGAGATTATTGCGGACGCTTGTAAGTAAAGGAGGTAATTTATGCAACTTAAAGGAAAAAGTTTTCTTAAACTTCTTGATTTTTCCGCAGATGAAATTCAAGGTTTAATAGACCTCGCTATTGAACTTAAAGCAAAGAAAAAGCAGGGAATAGCGCACAGATATTGCGAGAATAAGAGTATTGCGCTCGTGTTTGAAAAGACGAGTACGAGAACGAGATGCGCCTTTGAAGTGGCGGCGGCGGATCTTGGTATTCACCCCGTTTATCTTGACCCAAGCGGTTCGCAGATAGGCAAAAAGGAGAGCATCGCGGATACGGCGAGAGTACTTGGAAGAATGTTTGACGGGATAGAGTACCGTGGCTTTGGGCAAGAGATTGTCGAAGAACTATCTTATTACGCAGGCGTACCTGTATGGAACGGACTAACCAACGAATTCCACCCCACGCAAATTCTTGCCGATTTTATGACGATTCAAGAGCATTTTGGTTCGCTTAAAGGCAAAAAACTCGTGTATATGGGCGATGCAAGATACAATATGGGCAATTCGCTTATGGTAGGTTGCGCAAAAATGGGTATGCACTTTGTCGCTTGCACAAATAAAAAATACTTCCCCGACACTAAACTCATTGAGCAGTGCCAAGCGCTTGCAAAAGAGAGCGGAGCAAAACTTGAATTTATCGAAGACGTCAAAGTTGCAACTGCGAACGCCGACGTTATCTATACTGACGTTTGGGTATCAATGGGTGAGCCAGCCGAAGTTTGGAAAGAGCGTATCGCTGACCTCACGCCTTACCGCGTAACCAAAGAAATTATGCAAAACGCAGGAGAAAATTGCCGTTTTATGCACTGTCTTCCCGCTTTCCACGACCTTAAAACTACAATCGGCAAACAAATTTACGAACAGTACGGTTTAACCGAAATGGAAGTTACCGACGAGGTTTTTGAGAGCGAGCAGTCAATCGTGTTCGACGAGGCGGAAAACCGTATGCACACTATTAAAGCGGTAATTCTCGCAACGATATAATTGCTTTAAAAAGTTAAGGAGGCAAGAATGTCTGACGAACTTAAAGAACTTTTCGAATATTCTTTTTTGGGGATAAAACTAATTTTCGTCTTTAAAGGGCTGTCCTTTTTGGCTTGTCTTTGTAAATTACTGCTGTTACTGATTTTCGGCGTGCCGTATATCGTAGTGGAATTACTAAAAATCTTGTTTACTCTTTTAGGATATATTCCCATTATAGGATTTTTGTTTGAATTAATCGCAGGTTTTGTTTTTACTTTATTAGCAAACTTATTTTTCTACTTAATAATGTTACCGGACACGCATAACGATAGAAACAACTAACGCAAAAAAAGGATGGTTCGTAGCCATCCTTTTTCATTTAATCGTTAGTTAAATTGTTTGTTAAACTGCTCGTAAAGAGCCTCGTTAATCTTTTTAATCTTTTCGCCGTCGAACTTAAGAACTCGGTCGTAAGTATAAAGTCCGTTCACTTCGTCCTCAACGTCCGTAAGTTGCGTGTAAACGGTGGCGCACAAGCCCTCGGGAATAAGCGGAATAATTTCGTTTTTGTAAAGGTTTTCGTAAGCCTCGTTCAGTTTTTCTGCTGACTTAAACTTCTTATAGCCAAAATCTTTCTTGGAGAAAATATGTCCCTCAACCTTCATCGAGTATCCGCCGAATTCAGTAAGCGCCAAAATTCGCTTATTGTCGTTCTTCATCTTAACGGGACGGAAGTAAATATGTTTACTGCACAAATCCCCGCCACCCTTATCTTGCCAACCGCTTGCGTGATCGTAAAGGCGAGTGGGGTCTTTTTCTCTCAACTTCTCGGTAACCTCTTTAGCGTCGAACTGTCCCCAAGCCTCGTTAAAAGGTGTGTAAAGACAGAGTGAAACACAGTTATAAAGTTGATCCATCATACCTTCAGCCTCGATGAAGTATTGACGGCGAGATTGCTCGCTTCTACCCATAGCGCGATAGTTATGGTCGTTAAGGTTGAGATTAAAAAACGGTGCGAGCATTATGCGAAGAGGATTATATTTTGAGCCACCGTTAATCATATCTTGCCAAACGAGTACGCCCAAAATATCGCAGTAGTAGTACCAAAGCATAGGCTCAACCTTGATATGTTTACGGAGCATATTAAAGCCAAGGTCTTTAACCGCCTTAACTTCGTCGTACATAACCTTATTAGAAGAAGGCGTGTAAATTCCGTCGTGGAAATAGCCTTGGTCAAGCAAGCCGTTGTGGAAAATAGGCTTATTATTAAGAGTGAAATAATGTTTGCCGTCAATTTCTACTCTCGAGAAAGAACGCATACCGAAATAACTTTCAACCTTGTCTCCGCCAAGAGTAATTAAAACCTTATAAAGTTGAGGGTCGTCTACGCTCCAGTCCTTGCATTTGCTTGCGTCAAGTACCGTTTCACCGTCCTCGTTCGTTCCGCCTCTTGCAATAACTTCTCCGCTATCCCCGATAATTTCTACGTTTGCAATCGCAGGCGCGCTCGTTACGACTTTAACCTTTAGTTTTCTTTCCGCGTAAAGCGGAGTAAGATAAAGACTTTTAACGAAAAGAGTGGGAACGCTCTCAAGCCAAATCGACTGCCAAATACCGCTCGTAGCCGTGTACCAAATTCCGCCCCTCTTATAACGCTGTTTGCCTCGTCCGAAAATATCGCTGTCAGCGTTATCAGTAACCTTAATTATAAGTTCGTTGTTCTCTTTAATATAGTCCGAAAGGTCGACGCTAAACGAAAGATAACCGCCCTCGTGATAGCCTACTTTTTTACCGTTAAGATAGACTTCGCAAATCTGGTCGCAAGCGCCGATATTAAGAAAAATCTTACTACGGTTGAACTTTTTGGGAACGGAAAAGCATTTTTTAAGCCATAACGCCTCGTTCTTTTTAAGCGCGCGCGAAACACCCGAAAGTTCACTTTCAGGAGAGTAGGGAACGGTAATTTTTCCCGTAAACTTTCCGTCGAAATAGGAAAGAGGACGAATGGCGTAATCCCACTCACCGTTAAGGGAAAGATAACTGTCGCGTTTAAACTGCGGACGGGGATACTCTAAAAGAATACCGTTTTCGTTAAATGAAGGTGTAAAAATCATATAAACCTCACGAGCAAAAATTGCGTTACCTCAATTATATACCATTAGCGCAAGTAAAGTCAACCTTAGAAAACGCAAAAATCGGTCAATTTTTTATATTCATATAAAACAAAAAGAAAACTTTTACGAAAAAGCCGTAAAAATCGTTTTGATTTTTTGAAAATTTATGATATAATAGCAAAAATAGAGGAGCGCTATGGAACGAAATGAACGACAATCAAAAGCCCAAAGCGAGACCGAATTAATCGGTTTAACCGCTCTTGAAACCTTGTTTTTAATGGTGGTCGTTTTTCCGCTACTGTTCGTAATGTGGACGCTAATTTTCCCCTCCGCTTCAGCCCAGTTTTATTACGAAGTAGGCAATAACCCAAGAGCGTATATTTGTTACGAGCGCGCGGTTGAAAAAGCGAAAGGAGAAGAAGAGGTAAACCTTAGAATCAAATGCGTCAACCTCGCTCTTGTACTCGCTGAAGAGAGTAGCGAATATAACGAAGAAATTATCGAGCATACCGAAAAATTTCTTTTCTCCGACGAGTGTCTTGAACGCGCGGTAAAGATAGACGACTATTCCATCGTGTCCACCTCGCCGTTACTTCACCCATCGCTCTACGGGTATGCGGATTATCTTCGCGAGTGTAACGCAAAAGCAAGAGCAAAAAAGAACGATTTTAGAGTAATGGTAGGTAAGGAATATAAGACGGTAGAGGAAGTCTTAGCCCTTTCTCCTACGGCGCCAAGCCTTCTTCAACTTTGCGCAATGCTTGGAGTAGACGACGAAATAGGCGCAAGCGACACGGCGCTTTGCTCTTACGCTAACGACTTTTTGTACGATACCGTTGAGGGTATAGGAGAGGAAGTAACCGTAGAAAACCTCTATAACTTGTACGCTTACGGCAAAATGCAACAAAGAATTAGAGAAGAATTTGCAGGCTCAGAGAATAAACTTGCTACGACGATAAACTTTAGAAGTAGCGTTTATACTCACGACGAACTTTTTAGATTGCTCGTCAAAGAATATGCAAGCAACTATAACGACTAACGAAAAATATTTTTACAGGAGAGAGATATATGAACAAGATTGTTAAAGAAGGCCTTACTTTTGACGACGTACTACTTATTCCCGGCGAATCGCACGTTCTTCCTAAGGACGTAGATCTTTCCACTCGTCTTTCCAAGGACATTAAACTTAACATTCCCCTTTTGTCCGCGGCAATGGACACGGTAACCGAGTCTCGCCTTGCAATAGCAATGGCGCGTGAAGGCGGTATGGGCATTATTCACAAGAATATGAGTATCGACGACCAAGCGTCTCATATCGACAGAGTAAAGAGAAGTGAGCACGGCGTTATTACCGACCCCTTCTTCCTCGAGCCCGATTGCTTGCTCCGCGACGCGCTTGCTCTTATGAACAAGTATCGCATTAGCGGTGTTCCCATTACGGTAGACGGCAAACTCGTTGGTATTCTTACTAACCGCGACCTTCGTTTTGAAACGAACTTCGACCAGCCCATTAAGAATATTATGACGCGTGACAATCTTGTTACCGCGCCCGTAGGCACTACGCTTGCCGAGGCTCAAAAGATTTTAGGTAAGCACAGAATTGAAAAACTCCCCATCGTTGATAAGGACTATCATCTTAAGGGACTTATTACTATAAAGGATATAGAGAAAGCAATCCAGTATCCTAATTCCGCAAAGGACAAGAACGGCAGACTTTTAGTAGGCGCTGCAATATCCAACAGTTCCAACTACCTCGATAGAGCAAGAGCGCTCGTTGAGGCAAAAGTAGACTGTCTCGTTCTCGACTCTGCGCACGGTCATAACATCGGCGTTATGGAGGCGGTAGAAAAGGTTCGTGAGGCTTGTCCCAACGTAACCCTTATCGCAGGTAACGTAGCAACCGCAGCGGCAGCAGAGGCTCTCTTTAAGCGTGGCGCAGACGTAGTAAAAGTAGGTATCGGCCCCGGCTCGATTTGTACTACCCGCGTCGTAGCAGGTATAGGCGTTCCCCAAGTAACTGCGATTATGGATTGTGGTGAAGTTGCGGATAAGTACGGTAGAGCGATTATCGCTGACGGCGGTATTAAGTACAGCGGAGATATCACCAAAGCGATCGCAGCAGGCGCTCACGCTTGTATGGTAGGCTCACTCTTGGCAGGTACTGAAGAGAGCCCCGGTGAACTCGAAATCTATCAGGGTAGAAGTTTCAAAACTTATCGTGGTATGGGTAGCCTTGGCGCAATGGCTCTTGGTAGTAAGGATAGATACTTCCAAACCGACGCAAGAAAACTCGTTCCCGAGGGCGTTGAGGGTAGAGTACCTTTCCGTGGCTCGCTTTCCGATATCGTATTCCAACTTATGGGCGGTTTAAGAGCAGGTATGGGTTATTGCGGACAACCCACGATTGCGGAACTTCGTTCGAACGCTCAGTTCGTAAAGATTACTTCCGCGTCGCTCGTTGAAAGTCATCCCCACGATATTTCCATTACTAAGGAAAGTCCCAACTATTCTTCGAGAAACTAAAAATCAAAAAAAAAGTGTAAAAAGCAGGTTTTTGGCGCAAAAATCTGCTTTTTCTATATAAAATTACTTGACAAAATTGCGGGGGGGGGTGTATACTTTTCTTAGAAGAAAAGTTTTATGCTTTTCAATAAAAAATTCATATAAGGAGGGAAAAGTATGACCAATCAATATTTGCAACATTTGATTGATTATAAAGAGTCCGAAGTGCCATACTACGACAAAAAAGTGGGACTATTTATATCGGGTGGTTACTCCCATATGCTTTCGGCTTTTATAATCAATTTTTTAGCAAATATCCTCGCAGCGCTTATCGTGTCAACGCTCGTTTCGAACGCTGTTAAGATTGACCAAATGGTTGAAAGTCTTATCGTCATTATCGTGGCAATCGTAGTGGTATCAATCGTATCGTTTATTATGGGTAAAAAGCGTATGCACAAGTACGTTGACATCAATCACGGCGAGGTAGGACACAAAGGCGAGAAAATGTATACCGTAGTCAAGAAAAACGCGTTCGTTTGCGCTATTATAGCGTTAGGATTAGCGGTATTATTGTTCGTCTTGTATTTTCTTTTTGGAGTTGAGCATATCTTTGCAATTTATACGCTTGATATTCTCAATTACGCCCTAATTTTACCGGGATCGGTATCAGCGTATTTCTTCGGCGCAATCAACTATTGCGACAACGCGAAGTTTTGTCCGTTCTGTGGTAGAATAAACACTTATTCGGCGAAAAAACTATCAAGCATAGGAAGTAAGTTTGAGGGATACAGCACCAAAATTACTGCTCGAACTACTCAGGTTGGAACGAAGTACACCACGACGAAAACCACTTACTCAGACGGTAGCGTTTCGCATAATACCACTTCATCGCCGATTTACGGTCAAGTTTACACCGAGCACACCTACGAAAACAGTTCTACCATAGACCAGTGGTTATTGTACTGTACGGAATGCCCGGGAACTTTCGTGTCAACATCAATAGAAATGCACAAAAAGGAGGTGGCGCGCCGTGAGTTATGATATAACGGATAAAAACACCGAATACTTCGCCTTGGACGACGAAAAAGCAATGAACCTTACTATAAGTGAGCGCGAGGCTTTTGGTTATACGGTAACGAAGGAATACTTAGAGGATAGAGATATTTATCGTCTTCATTACGACATTGACGAAACGCTCCCTATAAATAAAGAAATTCTCGAACTTAAACGCGTCTACGACGAGGGCGGAGCAGCGATAGACTATATGGGCGATTACATAGACAGTCCGCCCGATAAAAAAATGATTACCGACGCGTTAAAGCCCTCGAAATTTATTTGGATTTTGGCAATAGCAACTCTTGCTATATCCGTACTATTATTGTGGCTTGCGTTCTCTTTTATTGGCGGAGCAATAACCTTGGAAACGTTTACTGAGCACGTTTCCGTGTCTATCCCTGAGGGAAGTCCTTTAACCGAGGCGGATTTAACGCCCGAATTTTTTGGAGGATTATTCGGTGCAATAGGAGCAATTTTCGTAGTTGTTTTCATCGTTGCGCTCTTGCAAATTATTCGTTGCTATATGGAAATTAGCGTAACTTATAAATCGGAAGTTATCCGCTACGAAGAGAATAGCGAATATTATGAAAAACGCATCGAAGAGATAGAGGACGAACGCGACGAACTCTTTGATAAAGCGTGTGATTTAGTAGATATTCGTGACGGAGTAAATTAATTAAAACTGAATAGAAAAACAAAAACGGCGTACCACGTGGTGCGCCGTTTTGCATATTTTATTGTTAAATTCTAATTTTGTCCTCGATGTATTTAACGAGGTCAGCGATAGGCATACGAACCTGTTCCATAGTATCGCGGTCGCGAACGGTAACGCAGTTATCTTCAACGGTATCGAAGTCAACCGTGATACAGAAAGGCGTACCAACTTCGTCTTGACGGCGATAGCGTTTACCGATTGAACCAGCCTCGTCGTAATCGACGTTAAAGTACTTAGCAAGTTCTTCGTAAACTGCGGTTGCTTGCTCGCTCAACTTCTTCGAAAGGGGAAGAACCGCCGCTTTTACGGGAGCAATGAAAGGATGGAAGTGCATAACGGTACGAATATCGTTCTTTTCCTCGTCAATAACTTCCTCGTCGTAAGCGTCGCAAAGAACTGCTAACACGCTACGCTCAACGCCGAGCGAAGGCTCGATAACGTAAGGAATATAACGCTCGTTGGTTTCGGGGTCAAAGTAAGTTAAATCTTTGCCCGAAGTGTTTTGGTGTTGCGTGAGGTCGTAATCAGTACGGTCCGCAACGCCCCAAAGTTCGCCCCAACCGAAGGGGAAGAGGTACTCAAAGTCCGTCGTAGCCTTCGAGTAGAAACAAAGTTCCTCGGGGTCGTGGTCGCGAAGACGGAGGTTTTCGTCCTTAATACCGATAGTAAGCAACCACTCGTGGCAGAAATTGCGCCAGTAGTTAAACCACTCAAGGTCAGTACCGGGCTTGCAGAAGAACTCAAGTTCCATCTGCTCGAACTCGCGTACTCGGAAAATAAAGTTACCGGGCGTAATTTCGTTACGGAAAGATTTACCGATTTGACCGATACCGAAGGGGAGTTTCTTTCTCGAAGAGCGCTGAACGCTCACGAAGTTAGTGAAAATACCCTGAGCAGTCTCGGGACGAAGATAAACGGTGTTTTTAGCGTCCTCGGTAACGCCTTGGAAAGTCTTGAACATCAGGTTGAACTGACGAATATCGGTAAAGTTATGCTTTTTACAAGTAGGGCAGGGGATATTATGCTCTTCGATAAAAGCCTTCATTTCGGGTTGAGAAAAAGCGTCGATGGGCTTTTCTAAAGTATAACCAGTCTCTTCGCACCAACCCTCGATAAGTTTATCCGCTCTAAAACGCTCGTGACACTCTTTGCAATCAAGAAGAGGGTCGGAAAAGCCTGCAAGGTGACCGCTTGCAACCCAAGTTTGAGGGTTCATCAAGATTGCCGCGTCAAGACCAACGTTGTACTTGTTTTCTTGAACGAACTTTTTCCACCAAGCGCGCTTAATGTTGTTTTTAAGTTCGACGCCGAGAGGACCGTAATCCCAAGTATTAGCAAGACCGCCGTAGATTTCACTACCGGCGAAAATAAATCCGCGACCTTTGCAAAGCGCCGTAAGTTTTTCCATTGTTAATTTAGACATAACAAACTCCACGAAAATTATATTGTGAGGGCATAACGCACCTTCCACTTGCGTATTATAATAAGTTTTAAAAAATTTGTCAAGTAGAATATCACACCCTTGTGGGAAAATCATATTATAAAGTAGGATAATCCTTAAACGAAAGCAAAAAACGAAAGATTTTCGCGAATCGGAGAGTGGGGAGCGCGCGACCCTACCCGTCCGAAATAAAACAAGGAGGAATAAGTAATGTTCAACGGTGGATGCGGATGCAACGATATTTTCTTAATACTCATTTTACTTTGTTGTTGTGGTAAGAACGATTGCGGTTGCTACGACCGTAAGGGATGCGGTTGCGATTGTTGCGATATCTTAACTTGGTTCGTATTATTGAACTGTCTCTGCGGTAAAAACGATTGTTGCTGTAAGTAATACTACATACTAACGAAAAACTAAAGAGAAAATCAAGCCGTCCGTGACCTCCACACGCGACGGCTTTTCTTATATACCGCTATTCTATTGACAATAGCAATTTCCCACTGTATAATATAGGTGGAAAAGGAGGCTCTATGAAAAAAATTAAAGCGTTTTTATTAAATATATAACTATCGCATTGACAATAGCAATTTCTCACTGTATAATATAGGTAGAAAGGAGGTGCGTTTATGGGTAATGCGGACTTAAATACTTATAAAAGCCTTAAGATAGGTTGTTTAATATTGCTTTGTTTAATAGGGATAGCGATAATTGTGCCTTTAATAGGTTGGCTAATTATGCCACGCTCCTGGTGGTATACGGAAGAGCAACATTTA
>JAZSFP010000016.1:0-74426 GCA_045532295.1 Pumilibacteraceae bacterium
TTTAACGCGTCTTGCATACTGAACATCGACCACTCGCCCGTCGGTAACTGAAACGCCATCAATATTGAGTTGACGTTTACTATTAACCAAAACACTATCCAGTGAATTATGGGTATCGCCAGCATTACTATTACGAACGCCGTGTCCCATTTGCTCATCCTTTTCTTCTTGTTTAATGGTTGTAACATCTCTTTTTTCGCCTCCTAATATCCAAGCGTCGTATAAAAGGCAAGGTTTGCTTGGCGATTGTCAAGTCTACCGTACTGAACGACGATTTTTTCGCTTGAGCAAATCTTCATTGCGTACTGCGTATTGAACGGCACGATAAATCCGCACATATCGTCAGCGTTGTTCGTTCTAAAACACTTTACTCTTTGGGGCTCAACTACCCACTCTATATTTTCAACGGGGTCTCTGTCGGAAAAATAAAGCGTTACTTTAATCTTTGCCCTCTTTTTAGTGTCGTTTACTATTATTACGCTCTCGTGTCCCTTCATCTCGCCTTCGCCTTCGGGCGGAAGTTCGCAGTCGGGGATGAGCCAATATTTTTTACCTAACTCTTTCATTAGAAATCCAACTCTATAATGCCTTTTTTAAGGTAATCCGTGTAACTTTGACAACCGTTCTTGGTTACCGCTATACCCTTTTCCCATCTGCAACCAAATCCGGGACCGGAAATAAAGGTATCGATTTGGAAGGTCATATTCTCTTCAAGAGCGTAGTTACTGTCAGTTTCCATCCAGGGCGCTTCAACCTCAATCATACCAGTACCGTGACAAGGTCCATACACGTAGTTTTTAGCGTAACCTGCCTCTTCATACAGTTTATAGAAGTTTTTCGCAATATCGCTTGCCATAACGCCTGCTTTAATCTGCGCTTCCGTCCAGTCGTGAGCAGCGTGGCAAAAATCTACGATATCTCTTCTCTCTCCCGTAAGTTTACCCATTATAACGGGAAGACCTATCGAGGGAGAATATCCGTCAATTTTAGCGGAAAGGTTAAGTTGAACGATATCACCTTTCTTGATTTCGCGATAAGACGAACGGGAAATTGCGTGCGAAGTACTCTTTTCGCTGAACACGTACATAGGAAGTCCTTCGTACTCTGCGCCGTGCTCGTAAATAACCTTTTGCGCTATGCCCACCATTTGAAGTTCGTTTACGCCAGGGCGGAGGTTTTTAATAACCTCGTCAGTCGCAAGTTCGATAATTCTAAAGCCTTCTTTAATGCAAGCAAGTTCGTTAACGGACTTGATTTTGCGAAGCGCTACCATAATATCGTTACACTTTACGATTTCAGCCTTGGGAAACGCGTCCTTAAGTCCTTCGTAAACGGGAAGGGTACACTCTACGTAACTGCCAAGACCTATTTTTACGTTCTCTCCGCTTACGCCGATTGCCTTAAAAGCGTCACGGAAGGTGCTCGCTTGAAGTTCAGGGTAAGTGGGATCAGCGCTCTCACGAAACTCTCGAAGAACGAATACTTTTTCTATCTTACTTCTGTCCTTTCCAAAGATTGCAGACTCAGGACCTACTAAAAGAGCAGCATCGCCTTTAGCGCTAATTATTACGCCCGCGCGCTCAAAAAGTGGCCAAAAACCCGAAAAATAACGAGCGTTAGCGTAGTCGCTCTCCGTGCTCATAACGAGCATAGCGTCCAAACCTTTCGCCTGTATTAGCGTAGCGGCGCGCGCAATTCTCTCTTTGTACTCGTAATCAGGTATACAAACTCTTTCCATTTTCTCTCTCCTTTTGTGGTAAATTGTCGTTTAGGTTTATCCTATTATAATTATAGCACTTCTACTACGCAATAGTCTTTAGAAAATCGTAACTATTTTTTGCATTTTCGTAAATTTTTTGCAGTAAATTATAGCATTATTGATTGACAAACGCCTCTATAACTGTTATACTACTCTTATGGACTTTAAGATTAAACATTTAAATAATACGCTTTCAGTATCGGGACTCGTTAACGTACATTTCTTCGATTTTACTACCGACTACGAAACTAAGGACGACTGCCACCCGTTTTGCGAACTTTTGTACGTAAACTCGGGCACGCTTTACGTTACGGCGGAAAGTTACACCGGACCTCTTAATAAGGGCGAAATCATTATACATAAACCCAACGAGCATCACTTTCTTAAAAGTACTACTGAGTTTTCGCCCTCGGTCATTATTATCGGATTCGTTTGTAACGAAAACGATTTACATCTGTTTAGCGAGCGTCCTTTTACTCTTACTAACGAAGAAATTACCAAACTTGCAGAAATCGTAAAGGAGGGGCGTAACGTTTTTGCTCCGCCATACAATATCCCCGTTTACGATATGAAGAAAAAAGAGCGCAAAGTTTACGGCTCAGAACAACTTTTGCGCATACTTTTGGAATATTTCCTTATAACCCTCGTTCGCCGTTTTAAGGGTAGTGACGCGACTTTAGCAAACGGCGTTACGGAAACTTTTGCTATCGACGAAATAATCAATTACGTGGATACGAACTTTTTAGAAAAAATTACTATTGAAGAACTTTCTTTCCTTTTCGGCACTAACCGTTCTACTCTTTGTAAGGAATTTAAGAAGGCTACGGGCAAAACGCTTATAAGTTATATCTCAGATAAAAAACTTGAACTTGCAAAGGAAAAAGTAGCGAATTCAAGTAAGTCTTTCACTCTTATTGCGGAAGAACTTAACTTTGAATCTATCCACTATTTTTCAAGATTTTTCAATAAGATGACGGGTTTAACGCCCCGAGAATATCGCAAAAAATACTCAAACGATTAAGCAATTTGTCGCAAAAATCGTGATACGGTTGTCAAATTTTATGACAAAAGCATATTAAAAGATACAAAAAAAAGATGTGGGTCGCCTGTTACAACTCACATCTCTTTTTTCGTTTTTCTATTTCTTTTGATTAGTTCTCGGAAATAGCTTCTACGGGGCATTGCGCTGCGCAAGAACCACAGTCAATGCACTCGTCGGGATTGATTTCGTACTTGCCATCACCCATAGCGATAGCGTTTACGGGGCATTGCGCTTCGCAAGCGCCGCAACCAATACACTCATCAGAAATCTTAAATGCCATGATAATTACTCTCCTTTTAAGAATATTTATTGTACTTATATTATAGCACGCTTTTTGTCGTTTGTCTACGATTTTGACCTAATCTATTAACTTTTTTATTTCATCAGGCGTTTTCTCGTCCTTAACGTCGTCCGCCATTGGGCCTTTGCCCTTGTTTTTAATATCTGCAAGAGGCACTTCAACGAATTCAAGTTTCTCACCGTTCTCGTACTTAACTCTGACGGTTTCCTTGATTTGATTGAGTGCAACCACTACTCCGCGTCTTCCGTCGGCAGTAAGCACGCTCGCGCCCATCTTGGGCATTTTTTTGTTGGTTTCAACGTAGTGCGCGTTCTCGTACGCTAAACAGCACATAAGTCTTCCACAAAGTCCGCTAATTTTTGAAGGATTAAGAGAAAGGCTTTGGTTTTTAGCCATTTTAATTGTTACGTGCGCGTACGAGGACATATGGTCAGAACAACAGCAAGCGCGTCCACAAGGCGCGATACCACCTAACTTCTTGCACTCGTCTCTTGCGCCTATTTGACGAAGTTCAATCCTCATCTTAAACGCGGTTGCAAGTTCTTTAACGAGTTCTCTAAAGTCCACTCTGCCGTCCGCGGTAAAGTAGATAACGAGTTTACCGTCAAAGGAGTACTCAATATCAACGAGTTTCATTTCAAGTCCGCTCTTGGATATTTTTTCAAACGCGATCTTCATCGTCTCGTCGCGTTTGTTTTCAAAATCGCGAATTTTTTGAATATCCTTTGCGTTCGCTACTCTTACGATAGGCTTAAGAGGGGATACGACTTCCTCTTCGCTAATTTCTTTAGGGAGCATAGCAACCGTGCCGTACTCCGTTCCACGAGCGGTCTCCGCTATAACGAGCGCGTCCATTTCGTATTTATGTTCGCCTGCCTCGAAGTAATAAACCTTCGCGGTTCTTTTAAATTTTATTCCTACGACCTTAGGCATTTTGCCTTAACCTCCAGTAATGAAAATAGTAGTTCGTCCAAAACGGACTGCGCGTTGCCGTTAGTTTCCATCCTTACACGCGCCCGCTTAATAACCTCGGTTAATCTTATAACCACGTCAGCGGTATATTGAGTGGATATTTCGATAATATCCTTTACTGCGTTCTTAAAACGCAATCTGTCGCGTATGCCTGCGCTTGCAAGCATACAATCGGCTAAAATCATTTCTATAATATCGATTATATCCGATAAATTGTCCTTTCTTTGCATTAGTTTTGCCGAATAATGAAGTATATTTCGACTCGTTTTCATTCCCTTAAACATATTAAGAACAGTATCAAACAGTTCGTTATATAGAGGATTTTTTACCACTTCTTCCGCTTTTGACAAACTTCCGCCAGCCATAGCCGACGCAAGATATACGATATTATTCACCCCGTATTTTCGTTCTAAAAGCCCTGCTATTACCTCGTCGGAAAGTCCCTCAACCTCCACTTTTTTAACTCTTGAAAGTACGGTGGGCAGAAAAAATTTAGTGGTCGTTGCAATCAAGATAATGGTTACTGCTTGTGGCGGTTCTTCCAAAATCTTGAGAATTTTATTTTGCGCCGTGGGGTTCATCGTTTGCGCGCGCTCGATGACGTAAAACTTGCGGTTTAGTTCCGTTGGCGTTAAGTAGACGGTATCGGTAACGTCCTCTATGTCGGCAGTCAACACTTTTTCGCCGTGAGGAAGACGAATAATATCCGCGCAACCGTTTCTCTCTACTCTATCTACTTCGCTCTCGTTTCCAAAAGCGCAATCAGCCAAAAACAACGATACGACGGAAGATGCCATTTTCTCGTCGTCCGCTACGATAAGGTACGCGTGCGCCACTTTTCCAAGTGCGCAATCCCTTTTCATAAGCGCGTATGCGTCGCTATTTTTTGCTAACTTTAAGTAATCCATTAATCTATAATTCCACGGTCTTTAAGAGCGTTTATAACCGAGTTGAAAACCTCCGTCTCGTTCTTGCTCGCGTCAATTCTTATATAGCGTTCTTCTTTGCTCTCTAAGTCCACGAACCCTGCGTACACGCGCTTATGGAAATCGAGCGTTTCTTCTTCAAGTCTGTCGCCCTTGTCCGCTCCGCCCTTTCTCTTAAAGCCAAGTTCAGGGTCAAGGTCTAAAAACACGGTAGCGTCAATCTTTACTCCACACTCGCCGATTTTACAAAGTTTGTGACAAAGGTCAAGGTCAAGTCCTCTCGCATAGCCTTGGTACGCTACGGTCGAATCGGAATAGCGGTCGCAAAAGACTATTTTACCCTCGTTAATCGCGGGAATAATCTTTTCTTCGGTGTGCTGAGCGCGAGCAGACGCGTAAAGTAAAAGTTCGGCGGTGGAAGTCATCGCTTTGTTTTCAGCGTCCAAAATTACCGCGCGGATTTTTTCAGCGACGGGCGTTCCTCCCGGCTCGCGAGTAAATACGGCGTCAACGCCGTTACTTTGACAATATTCTTTGAGTAAGCGAATTAGCGTGCTTTTTCCAACGCCCTCGCAACCCTCGATCGTTACGAACTTTCCTTTCATAGTCTATCCTTTAATATTTGCTCTAACGCGCTTTTAAGAGCGTTGATTTTCTCAACGCTGTCAGATAGCGTTATTATAAATATACAATAATCGCCGTAGTGAGTTTCGGCTACGATATTGCGCTTTAACAATTCGTTAAACAGTTCTTCGCCCGTAATTTTGCTCGATTTACAGTCAACCACAAGGCGCATTTTGTCGTCGTTTTTAAGATACGGTATGCTTTTTTTGATACCGTCAATAGCATTTATAAGTTCTTCGTAGTGCTTAAAATTTTCTCGCTCGTTCATTACTCCGTTATAGATTGACCCAAGCAAAATATACGAAGGCGAACTCGTTCCAAGAAGAGTAAAGGCGTGGTCGAACGCGTCAAAGTAGCGCTCGTTATTACATACGCCTATTGCGCCTTGAGTAAAAGTTGATAGCGTTTTATGAGCAGATAGCGACGCAAAATCGGCTATTCTTTCTCCACCGCTTATAAAAAGCGGGCTTGACGCAAAATGCGCTCCGTGCGCTCCGTCGCAAAGGAGAAGTACGCCTCGGCTTTGACAAACTTCTTTTATCCCTTTAATATCGGCTACTCTTCCAAAATAATCGGGAGAGGTAACGAAAGCAAGTTTTATCTCGGGATTTTTTTCCAACTCTCTTTGGTAATCAAGGGGCGTTGGAAGAGAGGGAAGACCGTCCTTTTCGCCCGTTTTGAAAGTGATTAGGCTTACTTTAGCAAGTTCACAAGCCTCGAATAGACTTCTATGAGAAAACTCGGGTGCAAGAACGGGACCGCTTACGGCTAACACTGACGCTTTAATCGCGTGGCTTGAACCGCCTAAAGAAAAGCGAACTTTTTTAACTTTATAATGCTTGGCTACCTCGTTTTCCGCTAAAGTTACGCTATCGCGCGGAAAAACTGCGCCACCGCCAAGTTCGGTTAAATCAAGTGGGGATAACGCGCCCTTATGCCCGGGGGTGCAAAACTGCAAATACTCGCTATTCTCTTTCGCGAAAGCGAGAATATCCGCTCGTCCGCCCGTAGCGGTAATATTACGGCAAACGCCAAAACTGTCTTTGATATCGTTCATTAAGCGTACTTTTGCACGAACCAACGCACGAAACGGAAGGTTTGCGTGAGGTGATGATAGTTTTCGTCTTTACCGTGGTCGCCTATCTTTATACTGTTGGGACTAATAACGAGGTAATACTGCGTGTAGTCTTCGCTCGTCCAAGTCTCGTCAATCTCGCTATCGGGATACATTTTTTGAGGGTCAAACCAAAATGGTGGGTTGTTTACGGCAATCTTAGAGAGGTTGTCCACTCTTATACCGTAACATCTACCCTCTGCCTCGGGATAAGAATTGTCTGGGTCTTTGCCCTCGGTGGTGTAATGATAAAAATCTAAGTCGTTGAGGTCAACGTCAAATTCTTCGCCCTCTGCCGGAGTAAAAAGATCTTCAATAAACTCGTCCGTCCACTCCTTAAAGAAGAACCCGTTATTGTCCATATAGTACTTGGGGATTATCAATACGTCCGCTACGTAGCCGTGCGAAGTGTAAAGTTGACTGTAATACTCGTTGTCGGGGCTTTGAAAGTTGAAGTTAACTTCGCGAATATAATCGTCGTTCTCTGCCTCTAATACGTCTAAAAATTCCCTATCAATAGAGGGCGTGCTGTTACCGTAACAAGTGAAAAATATGTCCACTTTTTCAAAGTCACGCGTAAGGTTTATTTGATAGAATACGAAATACCACAGTATTATTACCGCCACAAGAATAAGAAGGTACTTAAGCCAGTCGTACTCTAAATGAATAGATATTCTCTTTTTTGTAACTCTATTATCCATTTTTACCTCTTTTTTTAGTACTCTCTTCTTTCCTTCTTTTTATGACGCGTCAAAACTCAAGCGTTGATTTTTATACGTTCGTCGAGCGTTTGTACGAAAAGCGCTCAAAAAGACCTGTGAATAAGTGAGGATTTTTGAGATGATTTCGTTCACTCTTTGAAGGAGGCGTGCAAAACGACGCTTAGTGAAAAAGTTGACGAAAGCGCTCAAAAAGACCACTTATTTTTTGGGTTTCATCGTGGGGAATAGCATAACGTCCCTAATCGACGAACTGTCGGTAAGGAGCATAATAAGACGGTCGATACCGATACCAAGACCACCGGTGGGGGGCATACCGTACTCAAGAGCGGTAACGAAGTCGTCGTCCATCATTTGCGCCTCGTCGTCGCCTTTTTCGCGGAGGGCTACTTGGCTCAAGAAACGCTCTTTCTGGTCGATGGGGTCGTTCAACTCGCTATATGCGTTACCCATTTCACGAGCAAAGATGAAGAACTCGAAACGGTAAGTAAGACGGGGGTCTTCGTTCTTTTGCTTGGTGAGGGGGGATTCTTCGATAGGATAGTCAGTGATGAACACGGGCTGAATAAGTTTTTCTTCTACCTTTTGGTCGAAGGTTGCGTAAACGATATTACCCCAAGCGGTTTTCTTGTCGTCGATTTCAACGCCTGCGGACTTTGCAGCCTCGAGCGCTTCTTCCGCCGTCATCTTGTCGTAGTCAATACCCACGTAACGCTTGATTGCGTCAAGCATAGTAAGTCTTTCCCAAGGCGAAGTAAGGTCGATTTCAACGCCCTCGTAGGTAATCTTGTCGCCCTTGCCAACGGCGTTTAGAGCGGCGTGATAGATTTCCTCGGTAATATCCATCATATCGTTGTAGTCAGCGTACGCTTGGTAAAGTTCCATCATAGTAAACTCGGGATTGTGCTTAATATCCATACCCTCGTTTCTGAACATTTTACCGATTTCGTAAACTTTGTCAAAACCGCCTACGATTAAGCGTTTAAGATAAAGTTCGGGCGCAATACGCATATACATATTGAGGTCAAGAGTGTTGTGGTGCGTAATGAAAGGACGCGCGCTTGCTCCACCTGCGATAGTGTTGAGAACGGGCGTTTCCACTTCCACGAACCCCTTGCTATCAAGAAGGTCGCGGATTGCTTTTATAATTTTACTGCGCATTACGAAGTTATCCTTAACCTCGGGGTTAACGATAAGGTCCACGTAGCGTTGACGATAACGAAGGTCGTTGTCCTTAAGTCCGTGGAACTTCTCGGGAAGGGGAAGAAGGGACTTAGAGAGCATCGTCATTTTGGTTACGGAAATGGAAATTTCGCCGGTGTGCGTGGTAAACACAGTACCTTCAAGACCGTAAATATCACCGATGTCCGCTTTCTTCCAAGCAGCGTAAACATCTTCGCCAACGTTGTCGCGTTTTATATAAATCTGAATTTTGCCTTTAGCGTCGAGAATATGCGCAAAACTTGCTTTACCCATAATTCTGCGGGAAAGCACTCTACCTGCAACCGTTACGGTCTTTTCCATATACTCGTCGGGCGCGTCTAAGATTTGTTTACTCGTTGCGCTTACTTCAAACTTGGTTTCGCAATAGGGGTTTTTACCCTCTTCGCTCATCGTCGCAAGTTTTTCACGACGAATTCTGACTTGTTCGCCGTATTCTTCTTCAGTCAAAATCTTTTCGTCTTTTTCCATAGTTTAGCACCTCGAACTGTTATTTAATATCGGTTATCAAGTAAGTTACGTTCTTGCCGTTGTGCGCAAAGTCTACCTCGTCGTCTACCTCGTTGCCAAGGAGCGCTTTGCCGATGGGAGACTCGTTACTGATTTTCTTGGGCGTAGAGTTGGGGTCGGACTCGTAAATTCCTACGATTTCAAAAGTTCTTTTCTTGCCCGTGTCTACGTCTTCAACGGTTACTACGCTACCAAGCGAAACGACGCTTGCGCCCACTGCGGGTTCGTAAATTTCGCAAGACGCTAAAATACCCTCAAGTTCAGCAATTCTGCCCTCTGCCTTGAGTTGCTCTTCAAGCGCGATTTTGTATTCGTAGTTCTCGGAAAGGTCGCCAAACGCCTTTGCCTCCTGAATTTTCGCTACGACTTCGCGTCTTCCGTCGTTCTTGAGATAGTAAAGTTCCTTCTCGAACTCTTCTTTCTTACTTGCCGTCATCTTTGCCATTACAATATACCTACCTTATAATAGTAAACGCGGAAAAGCAATTCGCTTTCCACGCTTGCAAAAAACGCCCCTTAAGCGTTTTCCGTCTTTTTCGTGATTTTACCGCCCCTTTCGGAGCGGTACTTTCGCTATTATTCTATTGCGATTATCTTTAGTATATACTCTTTTTTTAATTTTGTCAATCTATTTACGCAAAAACCCGACTAAAAGTCGGGATTTTTATCAATTTTTCACACGATTTACTTAATTAAGCCGTTTTCTTGTATGAATTCGCGGATTTTTTTAACCGCCTCGCGCAGTCCGTCAAAACCCGTTGCGTAACTACAACGGATATGATACTTTCCTGCCTCGCCAAAAGCCGAGCCGGGAACGACCGCCACGTGCTTTTCGGTTAGTAGTCTTTCGGCGAACTCTTCGCCAGTAAGCCCAGTTCTTTCAACAGAGGGGAAGATATAGAACGCGCCCTTTGGTTCAAAGCACTCAAGCCCCATATTAAGCAGTTCGCCGTAGAGGTATCTTCTACGCATATCGTAACTTGCTCTCATCCGCTCTACCGCGTCGTAACCGTCTTCCGCGCCCGAACTTAACGCTTTCTCTGCGCCGTACTGAGCGAAGGTGTTAGCGCACATTATGGTGTACTGATGCACTTTATACGCTTGAGTGGTTATTTCTCTTGGAGCAAGGAAGTAACCAAGTCTCCAACCCGTCATTGCAAACGATTTGGAAAAACCGTTGATTACGATAGTTCTCTCGCGCATATTTTCGCAAGTTGCGATAGATATATGGCGTTCTTTACCATAGGTAAGTTCAGCGTAAATCTCGTCGGATATGACGATAAGGTTATGCTTAACTACTACCTTAGCAATTTCGTCAAGTTCCGCTTTACCCATAACTGCGCCCGTGGGGTTGTTAGGGTAAGGGAAAATGAGCGCTTTGGTTTTATCTGTGATTGCTTTTTCTAAACTTTCTGCGGTAAGTTTAAAGCCGTTGTCGTCGGTTAGAGGTATTTCGCGAGCAACTCCGCCAACGAGCGAAACGTTAGGACAATAACTTACGTAAGAGGGCGAGGGAATTAGCACCTCTTCGCCAAAGTCCACTACCGTTCTAAGCGCCATATCAATAGCCTCACTCGCCCCTATCGTAACGATAATTTC
Source organism: Pumilibacteraceae bacterium (assembly GCA_045532295.1). Taxonomy (GTDB): domain Bacteria; phylum Bacillota; class Clostridia; order Christensenellales; family Pumilibacteraceae; genus UBA10677. The sequence goes on from JAZSFP010000016.1 coordinate 10,788, forward strand.
GTCGTGAGGATCGTACTTAAGAGCAAAACGGCGGGATACGTACCCACTGATTTGTTCTCTTAAGCCCATAAGTCCCGCGTTCGAGGTGTACTGCGTTTTGCCCGATTGAAGCGACTTAATTGCCGCGTCTCGCATCTCCCACGGAGTTACGAAGTCGGGTTCGCCTACGCCTAACGATATGCAGTCTTCCATCGTTGCGGCAAGTTCAAAGAACTTTCTTATACCGCTTTGAGGCATTGATTTTACGCGCGGATTTAAGATTTCGTCGTAATTCACGGCTGATAAACCAGTCTCTTTTCTTTATTTTTATCCAAGACAATTCCCTCGGTCTTGTATTTTTTCAAAATGAAGTGAGTGGCGGTAGAAAGAACCTTATCAATACCCGAAAGTTTCTCGCTAACGAAACGCGCGGTATCACGCAAAGTTCTGCCTTCTACGAACACGGCAAGGTCGTACGCGCCCGACATAAGATAAACACTCTTAACTTCGTCGAACTGATAGATATACTCCGCTATCTCGTCAAAGCCCTTCTCTCTTACGGGAGAAACCTTAACTTCGATGAGCGCCTCAACGTAGTCTTTTGCGGTCTTTTCGTCGTTCACGATTGCGGTGTATTTAACGATGATACCCGCTTTTTCCATCTTTGCGATAGCATCCTTAACTTCCTCTTCGCTTACGCCAAGAGTGTTCGCTATCGTTTTGTACTCCATCCTCGCGTCTTCTTTCAAAAGAGCAAGAATATTCTCGTTCAATTTTTCCATATTTTTCTCCTTATGCTTTCAAACTGTTAAGCACTCCACCCTTTAAGATGAAGTTACGCTGACGGTCGGTAAGGGGCAAGTCGCATACGATTTCACTATTCTTGGTTTTATTAAGAACCTTAACCGTTCCACCTGCTTTTACTTGCTCTACTGCGTTTTCGATAACGAGTTCGTCGCCCTGCTTAACGCTATCGTAGTCCGCCTCGTTTACGAAGGTAAGGGGTAAAATTCCGCTGTTGATAAGGTTATCACGGTGAATACGCGCAAACGATTTTGCAATTACGCCCTTAATTCCAAGATAAAGGGGAACGAGCGCTGCGTGTTCACGGCTCGATCCTTGACCGTAGTTTCCACCCGCTACGATAAATCCACCGCCGTTTTCCTTTGCTCGAGCAGGGAAAGTGGGGTCTACGGGCTCAAGGCAATGCTCGGAAAGATAGGGGATATTCGAACGGTACGGAAGAAGTTTGGAGTTGGAGGGCATAATGTGGTCGGTAGTAATATTATCTTCCGCTACGATAAGCACTTTTCCGCTAACGGTGTCGGGAAGGGCTACGTTGAGGGGGAAAGGCTTAATGTTAGGTCCACGCTCAACGGTAATATCGGTAAAGTCCTCGGGCTTGAGGATAAGGTTGTCGTTAATATCGAACTTTTCGGGGAGAGTTACTTCGTAGCACTCTTCCTTGCTTGCGTCCACGAAGTGTCCGTAGAGCGCGGTGTACGCTGCGGTTTCAGGGCTAACGAGGTAAACGGACGCCGATTTCGTTCCACTACGAGCGTAGAAGTTACGGTTGAAGGTACGAACGGATACGGCGTTGTTCTTGGGGGATTGACCCATACCGATACAAGGACCGCAAGCGCACTCAAGCACTCTTGCTCCCGCCTCAATCATATCTGCAAGCGCACCGTTTCTTGCGAGCATTGCAAAAACTTGACGAGAACCGGGGCTAACGGTAAGGGAAACGGTGGGATCTACTTTCTTGCCTTTAAGAATTGCGGCAACCTTCATTAAGTCGCGATAAGAAGAGTTGGTGCAACTTCCGATGCAAACTTGGTCTACCTTAATATCGGTAAGTTCGCTCGCCTTTTTAACGTTGTCGGGCGAGTGAGGGCAAGCCACGAGGGGCTCGAGTTCAGAAAGGTTAATAACCACTTCTTCGTCGTATTGAGCGTTCTCGTCGGCAGAGAGGGGTTTGAAAACCTCTTCTCTACTCTGCGCCTTAAGGAAGGCGAGGGTTTGCTCGTCGGAGGGGAAGATAGAGGTCGTTGCGCCAAGTTCCGCGCCCATATTCGTAATGGTTGCGCGCTCGGGAACGGTAAGCGTTTTTACGCCTTCGCCACAGTACTCCATAACCTTACCTACTCCGCCTTTTACGGTAAGACGACGAAGAACTTCTAAGATTACGTCTTTTGCCGTAACGTTAGGTCTAAGCGCGCCGGTAAGTTCGATTTTAACCACTTTAGGCATAATGAGGTGGAGCGCTCCACCGCCCATTGCAACCGCTACGTCAAGTCCGCCCGCGCCGATTGCGAGCATACCAATACCACCTGCGGTGGGGGTATGGCTATCAGAACCGATAAGCGTTTGACCGGGAACGCCAAAGCGTTCTACGTTGACTTGGTGGCAAATACCGTTACCGGGTTTAGACACGTAAATACCGTGCTTAAGGGCTACGGATTGAATATACGCGTGATCGTCTGCGTTTTCAAAGCCCGACTGAATAGTGTTATGGTCTATGTACGCTACCGAGCGGAAAGTTTTAACCTTGTCGATACCAAGAGCCTCGAACTGAAGGTACGCCATAGTACCCGTCGAGTCTTGGGTAAGGGTTTGGTCAATACGGATTGCAATCTCTTCGCCGGCAATCATTTCGCCCGATACAAGATGTTCTTTGATGATTTTTCGAGTTAAGTTCATAGTGGTCTCCTCGTTTCGCTTTACGCGTCTAAAGTATAATAATACATATATTGTAAAGATTTTATAGGCTTTTGTCAATCTTATGAGCACAAAAATGAAAAAAATTGATATATTCGCTCGTTTTACTTGAAAAATTCGCCCGTTTAGTATATACTAATGGTATGAAATTCTGGCTTAAGACAATGCTCGGCGAGAAAATTACCGCCGACGGAATATTAGAACTTGACGGCGCGGTTACCGTGGACACGCTCTCGGCGTTTTTACACGATAAACTTCTCGACTATGATTTGCCTACGCCCGTTATTCTTCCTCTACATATTAACAAACTAAAATCGTTCTCCGTCGTTCGCTTTAAGCGAGACGATTTCGTGGAAAATACTGATTTTGACGTTATGGTTTTAGAAGTTCTTAAAGAAGAAAAAAAGCAAAAAAGTTACTACTATTGACGCAAAAAAACGCATACGGTTATTAAATTTCAAAACACACGATCAAAACGACCGTGTGTTTTTTCTTATTCGTTAAGAAGCGCGAGAATTTCTTTAAGGTCGTTATTTTTACCAACGACGAGAGACGATAATGCTTTTTTCTTTTCTTGGAGGAGCATAATTTTCTCCTCTAAACTGTCTTTTGCAACGAGTTTATAAACTTGAACGGATTTCTTTTGCCCCATACGATAGGCCCTATCGGTTGCTTGGTTCATCACCGATTCGTTCCACCACGGGTCGTAGTGAATTACTACGTCAGCGCCGGTAAGGTTTATGCCCGTTCCGCCCGCCTTAAGCGATATCAAGAAAACTTTAACGTCGTTTTCGTTAAACTTACTTATAAGGCGCATACGCTCAGCCTTAGGCGTGTCGCCCTTAAGCACGTAGTGGGATATTCCCTCTTCCATAAGCCTTGCTTGAATTACTGAGAGCATACCCGTAAACTGTGAAAAAAGCAGTATTTTATGACCGCCTTCCGACGCCGTTTTAACGAGTTCCATACAAGCGTCCATCTTTGCCGACGAACCGCTATACTCGGGGTAAACAAGTTTAGGTTCGCAACAGATTTGGCGAAGTTTAGTGAGCATACTAAGTACCACCACTTTGCTCATATCAGGAGTAGAAATCATACTGCCCTTTATAAGCGAGAGGTTCGCGTCGTACAGTTCGCGCTGTTCCTTTTCCATAGGCGTACGCATTATAATCTCCGTTTTGGGCGGAAGTTCAGTTAGTACTTCAGACTTTAATCTTCTTAAAATAAAGGGCTGAACGATGCGTTTAAGTCTTTCCGCTACGCTTTTATCCCCTCTTACCACTTCACTCTCGTACTCATCACGGAAATGAGAATACGAACCAAGGTATCCCGGCATTATAAAGTCGAATATCGACCATAATTCCCCAAGATTATTCTCGATAGGCGTTCCGGTAAGCGCGAAACGATGACGAGCGTCAAGCGTTTTAACAGCCATTGAGTTCTTAGTTTCGGGATTCTTTATGAGTTGAGCCTCGTCGGCTATTGCGTAGTCGAACTTGATATCCTTATAAAGTTCCCAGTCTCTTCTAAGAAGGTCGTACGAAGTTATCGTTAAGTCGTAATCTTTGACCGTTTTAATAAGTTCTGCGCGCTCTAAAGCGTTGCCCATTACGATTAAAGTTTTAATCGAGGGCGCAAACTTTTCCACTTCGCTTTGCCAGTTAAGCATAAGCGTAGTAGGACACACTATGATTGCTCTTGATTTTTCACTAACGAGCAAAGCGAGGGCTTGGAGGGATTTACCAAGACCCATATCGTCGGCAAGAATACCGCCAAAGCCGTTACTCTTTAACGATTTTAGCCAGTGATAACCCGTTTTTTGATAATTACGCATTATCTTTTGGAGAGAAACGGGCACTTCTTCGTCGGAGTTTTCCGCGCCTTCGAGCGATTTTATAAGGGACTTAAACGCTCCGTCGCGGTCGAGCGTGAAAAATCCGCGTTTGAGTTCGTTATAGGCAAATGGCGCGTAATATTTTGGAAGAGTTAAAGTGCTTTCTTCCGCTTTCGCAACCGCTAAAATTTCGCCAAGCGCCATAATAGAACTGTCTTCAAGACTGACGAATCCTCCGCCAAGACGAACGTAGCGTTTCTTTTCGCGATACGCTTTAAGTATTTCGGCAATCTCGCTCTGAGTATAACCCTCTGCGGTAATATCAAGATTAAGCAAATCGGTAGAAAGGCGCACCCCCACGTGAAGACGAGGCGGTTTCCTTACGGTAACGCTCTTCATACTCTCTTCCATAAACACTTCCGCGTAACAGAAAAGTTCTTTCACTCCCTCCGTTAAAAACACGAACAGTTCTTCCTCGTCGCTTATAACGAGGTCGGGATAGCGAGAAATATACTTTAAGAGTACGCCTCTTAGCGCGTTCTCCGTTTCCCAGTCGCGCACGAAGTCTCCGCTCGTCATCTCGCTAAAGAGGTCAACGGGCGTTTCGTCGTAACTTGCTTTAACGGTAAGTCGCACTCCCCCCTCTTCCGCGTCAATATAAACGCTTGCAGTTAGGGGCGCAGCCTCGTAAACCGAAAGATCCACTCCGTTGCTTTCCGTTTCCACGAACGCGCCTATCGGACAAAGCACTCCGTTGTAGAACGCGGACATATCGCTTTCGGAAACGAATAGCGTTCTTTTAACCGCTAAAGTTTGGAAAAAAGCGCATACGGTATCGTAAAATTCGTTCGTTATCCTAAAAATTCGTTCGTCAACGAGAGCGTACTTATAGTCCTTTCCTTCGATAAATCTAAAGTCGGGTTGAGTAAGGGAGACGGAATATCCGTCGTCTTCTTTTTGTACTTTAATTTTAATGGGCAAGGGCGAAGTAAAGGGCGCGACTAACACGAGGTCGCTCTTACCCAAGTGGATAAGCGAACCCTCGTATAGCGCAAAGAAGTCGTCGATATCGCCGTAAGAGAGACGGAGTTCGTCCTTAAAACGCATAAAGTTGCCGTCAAACTGCACTTTTTCATTGTAACATTTACGCACGAAGTCTATAAGTTTTTGACTGTTTTCAGTAAAACTGCTCGGCGTGTGATAAAGTTCAAGGTCTACGCCGTATCTTCTATAACCGCACGAGGCGAGCGAGGACACGAAATCCGACAAATCCTTGAGAACATACTGCTTTTTTGCGCCCAAGGTAAAACGAAGGGACACGAAGTCGCCAAGTTCAAGATAGGGAACGAGTTCGGTTAACACTCCGTCCGCCTTTATTAAACGACGATGTTTGCGTTTATTGTACTCGGATATTAGCGAGAGCGCGCCTGCGTCCGTTTTTTTGACCGTTACCGCGCCCATAGAGGAAGTAGGATTACGCTCTTCAAAGGAAAGAGCCGTTGCTACGATATGGCGACAAGGTCCGCTTGCAAGCGAAAAACCGTCGCAGTCGCACGAATAATCGTAAAGACCGCCCTGCTCGTCAAAACAGATTGAACAGTTATATTCTCTATCGCCCGATACTTTCGCAGACACCGTGAACTTGCCGTCAACGGTTGCCGTCGTTATGCTTTTAACTTTATTGTCGTAATAGCGTCTTTTGCCGGAGGCAAAAACGCTACCCTGAGCCTCGTTATAGATTGCGTCAAAATCGAAAAACATTGTATTCTCTCCTTTTTGCGAACCTTTATTATAGCATAAAATTAAAAAAATTTCAATGATTTTCCTCTCAAAAACACGCTTTTTAAAAATATTTTACTCATTTAATTGACTAAGTGCGCGTAAAAGCGTATAATAATGGTAGAAATGGCAGTCCTTTGTAATTATGCGGACTGACTACTAAAAACAGGAGGACGAAAGCAATGAACGCCCAAGGCGTAAACGGCGACGGTCAACCGCCCAGTATTAAGCGTTTCGGTAAGAATTGCTTTCTTCCCGAAACGAAATAAGCGGTCGATTTTTGCCACGGCAACTTAGCGGTTGCGTGCTTATAATCGAATAATGAATAACGAATTTTTGAAAAATCTCTTGCTTGCTACCTCGTACGAGGAACTTGCGGAGAAACTTAACGAAATGCCAGACGAGGGCGTTAAGGAGTTTATCCTCACGCTTTCAGACGACGAACTTCGTAATTTTTGTCGCGGAACGGACAGCGAGTTTACCGCGACTCTTTTGGTGCGCGTTGACGACCCCTCTCTTCAAGAGCGCATAATCGGGCTACTAAACGACGAACAACTTGAAACGGTTATGGAAGAGGTAACGCTTGAAGATACTATTGACATAATCGAGGATCTACCTACCGAAATCGTCGTGCGTATTGCCGAAGACGAAGAAATCTTGCAACTTATCGAGGAGCGTAATTTTAAGGTTTTAAAGCCTTTGCTCGCCTCTCTTAACCCCACGTATATAGCAGAAATTTTTGAAAGCGTACCAAAAGAAGACGTTGCGCTTATTTTCCGTTTACTGCCCAAAGAACTCGCCGCCGATACTTTCGTCGAACTTGATAGCGATAACAAGAAAACGCTTATTAAACTTATGAACGACCGCGAACTTAAAGCGATGATGGACGAACTTTTCCTCGACGATACGGTAGACCTTATTGAAGAAATGCCTGCAAACGTCGTTAAGCGTATCATCGCTCAATCGGACGCAGAGACGAGAGGGTATATTAACGAACTTCTCAAGTACCCCCGTGATAGCGCAGGCAGTATTATGACGATTGAGTTCGTTTCGCTCTCTTCTTCTATGACGGTAGCAGACGCGCTTGGCAAAATTCGTCGCCAGGGCGTAGACAAAGAAACGATTTATACTATGTACGTTACGGGCGAGCGCAAAAAACTTATCGGTATCGTTTCCGCTAAAGACGTGCTCCTCGCCTCCCCCGACGCGCTTATCGGCGATATTATGGAAGATAACCCTATCTACGTCGACACTCTTACTGACAAAGAAGAAGTTGCTCGTCAAATCGCAAAGTACGGCTTTTTGGCAATGCCCGTCGTTGATAGCGAACAAAGAATAGTTGGTATCGTAACGGTAGACGACGCAATGGTCGTTCTTCAGGAAGAGAATACCGAAGATATTGCGAAGATGAACGCAGTAACGCCTTCCGATAAGCCCTATCTTAAAACGGGAGTTTTCAGTATTTTCCTTAACCGCTTGCCCTGGCTCGTACTTTTAATGGTATCCGCTACTTTTACTGGATTTATTATCTCGGCTAACGAGGCAACTCTCAATATGGACGTTTACGGAATTATCCTCACCGCTTGTATCCCTATGCTTATGGGAACGGGCGGTAACGCAGGTTCGCAAGCGTCGGCGATGATTATTCGCGGAATAGCCCTTGACGAAATAGAGTTTAAGGATATTTTCAAAGTCGTGTGGAAAGAAATTAGAGTTTCTATTTTGCTCGGCGCAGTGTTAGCGGTTGCTTGCTTTATTAAACTTATGCTCGTCGATACGCTTTGGGCGGTAGAGGGTGGTATGCTCGTTGCTCTCGTCGTTTGTCTTTCCCTTTACGCTACGGTAATAATCGCTAAACTTATCGGCGCAATTTTGCCTCTTCTTGCTAAACTTTGCCACCTCGACCCTGCGGTCGTAGCGTCGCCTTTCATTACTACGATCGTTGACGTTCTCTCGCTTACTATCTACTGTTTCTTTGCTATTACTTTGCTTGGAACGTTATAAAAATCCACTACCGTATTAAAAATTTTATTACAAAAACAAAAAGAGCAAGCGCACGGCTTGCTCTTTTTTATTGCTTGTTATTATTTAATCTTAATGGTAAACGACGCTCTTAATTCTTTGGGCGTTTTCCACTTCTCGTCAAGAGAAGGTCCGCAAGAGTTAGAACCTATTCCTGCCATAAAGTAGTCAAGCGAAAGATGCGTATACTCTCTTTGAGGAAGTTCAAAGTCGTGCTTTGCATCGGTATATTCTTTAGCCGAGTGTGGAAGAGCGGAGAAGGAGAAGTTGCCCTCTACTCTTAAAGTGTGCTTACCGCCCGAGAGTTCTACCCACTCCGTACCGTAGTGGCTACCGTTCTCTTGGGGCATTACATAGTCAACTTCCATATTCGTTACGGTATCAGAATAAACGTCCTTAATGCAAGAAATACGGCGGTCGATATAACTTTCGAAAGGTCCGTATCCGTAGTAATCAACCTTTTCGTAAGCCTTATCGAGCGCGGCTACAAATCCTATTCTGGGAAGGTAATCCACATACTTCGCGCACTTGTAGTCGATATAAGTGGTTACTGCGTCTTTAGAGAAGGTATAGGTAAGAGTGTAGAATACGGAGGGAAGACGAGTGGACGCGGTCATATAGCCTTTGAAAGTTACGCTATTATTTGCAATCTCGATATCTCTAACCTCACTGGTCGCCATATAGAAATACGACTCTTCCCACTGCTTTCTAATATACATATCGTTATCGGTGGGCGCGCGCCAAATTGAAAGCGCAAGGGGTTTTTCAAGCACCTCGCCGTCCTTGTTAATAGTAATCTCGGCGTTTGCCTTGTTAAGCGTAAAGGTGGTCTCGCCTGCGTTTACGATAATATATCTGCCCTTTTGAGAAATGGTTACTGCGCAATCTTCTACGCCTTCGTCCATTTTAACGTTAGTATCCGTCCAGCCTTCTTTAGCAACCTCAAAGCCCTTTTCAAGCGATTGCCACTTCTCGTCAAGCGTAAGCGACGCGATGATTACGTGTTCTCTTTTAAGAGTATATTCTATCGTTTGTTGGGGAGCAAGGTCAAGCGCGAACTTCTCTTCGCCTACTACCTTTCCTTTATTCTTATAAGTTATGGTAAGCGTACCCTTTACGTTTTCAAAGAACCATCTACTCTTTACGGTAAGTTTGCCCATACCGTAGGTAAAGCGAACGGGCTCGTAAACCTTTTTCATCTCTAATGATTTTTGAGTGAGTTGACGGTCAGCCGTTACGATACCGTCCATACAGAAGTTGCCGTCGTTGGGGAAAGAGCCGTGGTCTCCGCCGTAGAGGAAACCGGTTTTTTCCTCGTTCCACAAGCCGTGGTCCGCCCACTCCCAAACGTATCCGCCGATGAAACGGTCGTTGTTGTCGATAATGTCCCAGTAAGCCTTGAAGTCTCCGGGGCCGTTACCCATAGAGTGACAGTACTCACAAAGGATAAACGGTCTACTCTCTCTTGGCTCGTTTAAGATATTGTGTACTCTTTGAATCGTGGGATACATAGAACTTACTACGTCTACCGCGCTTTCAAAGTACGCTCTTCCGCCGTCCTTATCTAAAGGAATAGAAATCGCGCGCTCGTAGTGAACGGGACGAGTAGTATCGTAGGATTTAATCCAAGCGCTTGCCGAAACGAAGTTCGTGCCGTAGCCTGCCTCGTTACCAAGGCTCCAGAACACGATAGAGGGACGGTTCTTATTGAGAAGAACGTTGCATTTTTGTCTATCCACCGTTGCCTCTTCAAACAAGGGGTCGTTAGCGTAGTCGTCGTACCAGTTGCCGTAACCTGCGTAATAGGGAACTTTACAGCATACGCCGTGCATTTCTACGTCCGACTCGCTCATTACGTAAATACCCATTTCGTCGCAAATCTGATAAAATTCGGGCATATTAGGATAGTGCGAGGTCCTTATAGCGTTTACGTTGAGGCGTTTCATAAGTTTAATATCGTTGACGATATCTTCAACGGTTACGGTTGCGCCCTTTTCGGGATGAATATCGTGACGATTTACACCGCACATTTTAACGGGTTGACCGTTAAGAAGGTAAACGCCTCCCTTAATTTCAACTTCTCTAACGCCTACTTTTTCGCCGATATACTCGCCGTTGCTTTCAATGAGCATTTCGTAAAGATAAGGGTTTTCCGCACTCCAAAGTTTAGCGTTCTTAATCTTAAACTCAAGCGTTTCGCCCTCTTTAACCTTCTTGGTCTTGCCGTCAAGCGTTACGGATGCGGACGCGCCCTCTTCAAGCGTGAAGGTTACCGTTCCGTCCATCTTAGTGTCGATGCGGTAATCAACGATATGGTTTTGAGGACGGGAAAGAATATACACGTCACGGAAAATACCCGTGTATCTACGCTTATCTTGGCACTCAAGGTAAGAGCCAAAGCACCACTTAAGCACTAAAACGTCGATTTTGTTTTCGCCGTCTACGATAAAGTCGGTAATATCAAACTCTGAAAGACGATGCGCAACTTGCGAAAAGCCTACGAATTTATTATTGATATAAAGATAGAAACAAGAATCTACACCCTCAAAGCAGATGTATTTCTTATTGCCGTCCACTTTCGCGTTAAAATAGCGCGCGTAGTGATACGAGGGGTTCTCGTTGCTTACGTAGGGGGGATTTACCATGAAGGGAAAGGCAGTATTTAAATACTGGATTTGATCGTAGCCGTGGATTTGAACGCACGAAGGTACGGGGATTTTGTCTTTAGGCGTATTAAGGTAGAAGTCGTCTGCAACGTCTAAAATACTTGGGTATTCTTCAATCGCCCACTCGCCGTTAAGACTAAAGAAACGGTCGGACTTGGTTCGACAACCAAAAGCATCCTTGCTATCACCAAAGGGGATGTAGTATGCGTGCGTAGGAAGGGCGTTGACGGGTCTGCTTTGCTCGTAATACTTTTCCATTGTTTTTTCTCCTAATTAAATTGTTTTTTATACTAAGTATATTATACTTTATTATAAAAAAAAAGGCAAAAGATTTTTTGCCCTTTTTAACTATTTTTTTTCTTTAATTATACGTTTAATTTCGTCCGTCGTTTTTGCCGAAAAAATCGCCTGTTTTATTTCACGAACTCCTCTCTCGCCAGAAAAATATCCGCCTACAAACTTGCGAATATTTACGAGCGCGTACCTTTCGCCGTAAAAATCAAGCATATACTCTAAATGTTTAAGAAGTTGCTCCCGTTTGCTTTCTTTAACCTCTTTCCCTATAAGCCTTGCAAAAATCGAAGTGTTTCCTACCGCGCCTCGTCCAAGCATAACTCCGTCGCAAAGAGCGAGCCTTTCATTTGCGTTCGTCTCGTTACAGTCTCCGCTACCGATAAGCGCAATAGATAAGTTCTTCTTTACCCTTTCAATCACTCGCCAGTCCGCCTCTCCGCCGTATCCTTGCGCTCTCGTTCGAGCGTGCAAAGTAATCGCGCTTGCGCCTGCGTTTTCCATTTTCTTGCAAAATTCGTCCGCTATATCCTCGCCCTCGAAAAAGCCTATTCTCGTCTTAACGGTTACGGGACGACCGTTTGCTCCGCTAACGCACGCTTTGACTATGTCTTCTGCGCGCTCAATATCCTTTAATAGCGCGCTACCTTCACCGTTTTTTACGATTTTAGGCACGGGGCAACCCATATTGATATCAATAATATCAAAGCCGTCAAGGTAGTTCGTCTCCGTCAGTACCCTATAAAAATCGTTAGGGTCAGAACCAAAAATTTGAGCGCACTTGACCTTTTCTTCGGGCGTAGTTTTGAGAAGTTCCGCGCTCTTTTCTCCGCTATAAAGCAGACCTTTCGCGCTTACCATTTCCGTTACGGTAAGCCCTGCCCCGTACATAGACGCCATCTTTCGCATAGCGCAATCGCTATACCCTGCCATAGGCGCTAAAATATAGGGAGACGAGAGTTCAATTTTTCCTATTCTAAGACTCATAACTGTTCGCCAACGCTATCAAGCGTTCCGCTTTTTTCCGCGTCTTTAATTTTATCAGCCATCTCTTTGGTCGCTTTAGAAAGTTCAACCTCGGCGCTTGCGTCCACTTCGCTTGCAAGCATTACCGTATAAAGTAAAATCCTGCCTAAAGTTTTCTCACTTACGCCCTCGTTTAAAAGTATTTCAAGTTTTTCTTTGATATTTTCCACTTTAACGCCTGCTTTTTTGCTCTTTTTGTACGCTTTTTGCGCAAATAAGAGGGCAGGAAAGGAATCGGGAAGACGGTTAATTTGCTCGGAAAGAGTGGAATAACTCTTCTCTACCGCTTTGGCTTTTTCCCAAAAATCAAGCGCCTCGCCCGCATTTTCCGCGTGATTCTTTCCAAAGATATGCGTATGACGGAAAACCAGTTTATGCACGAGTTCGTGGACTATTTCTCCCATAGTAAACTCGCCCTCGCGCTCACTCATATCGCAGTGGAAAACTACTTGGAGTAGAACGTCGCCAAGTTCTTCGCGAAGATTGTCAATATCTTTACTATCAATCGCATCCACCGCCTCGTAAGCCTCTTCTAAGAGGTTTATTCTAATGCTTTCGTGCGTTTGCGCTTTATCCCAAGGACAACCGTCGGGCGCGGTTAGGGCGCGCATTACGGATATGAGGTCGCCAAAGACGTAGCGGTTTTTATCAATAAGTTTCTCTCCGCCCGTGATTGCCACTGCCGACATATCGTATTTCTTTTGACGGTCAAGTTCGTAAAGGGGCATAGTTACGCTATCCTTTCCGCTCGAAAAACGGCAAAGCATTTCGTCGCCGTAGCAATCACAAAGAACGAGTTTAACCTCACTTGCAACGAAGGCGTTATCAATACCAAACACGACTAAAGGCGCGTCAGTATCGTAAACGGGACGGTTCTTAAGTTCGTAAGCGGATATAAAGCGAACTTCTTCTCTTGCCTCGCGTCCACGGTATTCACTAACGCCTGCAATAATTTTAATCGCTTTTTCTTCACTTAAAAGTTTAACTGCGGTATCGGTAAAACCGTCGCCAAGGGCAAGATAGACGATATTTTTGTCCTCTTCGTCCTCACTAATAAGTCTATCAACGATATAGCGATCAAGTTCAGAATAATCGTCGCCATCAAAATCTTTACTTAAAACTTCGCTCTTTATATAAAGTTTAACGCGTGAAAAAACTTTGTCCGCCTCTTTAACTGCCTTTTTACCCTTTAAGGTAATATCGCCTCTCTCGATACCTACTCCTACTACCGTTATCATAATCTTAACCTATAACTTTATAGCCTTGAGCCTCAACAGCCTCTACGAGCGTTTCTCTATTAACTTCGCCCTCTACTTTTGCCGTGCCGTCTTCGTGGCTTACAAGCGCACTAACTACGCCCTCAATCCCTTCGAGAGTATCTTTAACTCTTTTCTCACAATGAGGACACATCATACCTTCAATTTTAAGCGTAATAGTCATATTTTTTACCTCCGTTGGTAACGATTTTTCGCTACCGTATGCATTTTTTTCGTTAAAAAGATTAAGCCTAAGCGCGTTCATCACTACGCAGAAACTACTTAAACTCATTGCTCCTGCGCCAAGCATAGGGCTTATATTTAAGCCAAGCGAAGAGAACACTCCGCTTGCAACGGGAATCGTAAGACAGTTATAAAAGAACGCCCAAAATAGATTTTCTTTGATATTTTTAAGCGTTTTTCTTCCAAGGCTGATCGCGGTTACAACGCTATTAAGACTTCCTGACACAAGTACGATATCGGCAGATTCAAGCGCAACTTCCGCGCCTGCGCCGATCGCTATTCCAAGGTCTGCGCAAGTAAGAGCCACGGCGTCGTTTATACCGTCGCCTACCATTGCGGTCTTGCCCTCATCCATAAGCGCGCGTATTACACTTTCTTTATCTTTAGGAAGAAGGGAGGCGTAAACTTCGTCAATGCCCACTTCCTTCGCTACCGCTAAAGCCGTTCGTTCGTTATCGCCCGTAAGCATTACTACTCGAACGCCTGCTTTTTTCATACGCTCAATAGCGCTTTTGCTATCCTCTTTAACCGCGTCTTTGATGGCTATAACGCCCACGATTTTGCCGTTCTCAACGAAAAGCATAGGCGTTTTACCCTCGCTTGCTAAAGCGTTGCACTTTTCTTCGATTTCCTCGCCAACAGTAACAAGCGTTTTAATAAAGTTAAGATTGCCTGCGTAAACTTCCTTGCCTTCTTTTTCACCCTTTACGCCCTTACCGACGATTACTTCAAATTCGTCGATATCAAAACTTTCGCTATCTTTAGCATACTCCGTTATTGCTTTCCCAAGCGGATGTTCGCTACGCTTTTCAAGAGCGTAGGCAAGCGCTAAAAGTTCGCTCTTTTCTGCGAGCAAGGGTATTATATCACAGACGGAGGGCTTACCCTCGGTAACCGTTCCCGTTTTGTCGAGCGCAACGATTTTAATTCGTCCTGCCATCTCGATTGCGGACGCGCTCTTAAACAATACGCCTTTTTTTGCTCCCACTCCGCTACCAACCATAATCGCTACGGGAGTAGCAAGCCCAAGAGCGCACGGACAACTTATTACGAGCACGGATATGCCGTGAGAAAGAGCGTTGCCTACCGCTCCGTCTACTATTAGCCAAACGATCGTGGTAATAATCGCTATACACATAACAATGGGAACGAAAACGCCCGATACTTTATCGGCAAGTTTAGCAATAGGGGCTTTGGTTGAGTTTGCGCCTTCTACCATTTTTATAATCTCACCAAGCGTACTATTCTCGCCTATTTTGGTTGCTCTTGCTACGATATAGCCCGATCCGTTAACGGTAGCAGAATACACTTCTTCTCCTACGCCCTTGTCAACGGGGACGCTCTCGCCGGTAAGCGCGCTCTCGTCCATTGCTCCGTGGCCTTCGACGATAACGCCGTCGCAAGGCGCGATACCGCCTGCGCGAAGAACGAAAAGGTCGCCCTCTTGTAAGTTTACCGCAGGGATTACCGTTTCTTGACCGTCGCGAAGAACTGTCGCCGTTTTAGGCGCAAGGCTCATAAGAGCCTCAATCGCGGAAGTAGTCTTGCCTTTGGCGTAAGCCTCAAGCGTTTTTCCTACCGTAATGAGTGCAAGTATCATTGCAGAGGACTCAAAGTAAAGCGAGTGAATATAGTGTAAATTTTTGCTATCTATCGTCATTAATATCGTCAAAATTACCGAATAGACGAAGGATGCGAACGAACCTAAAGATACGAGCGTATCCATATTAGGCGCGCCTTTAAGGAGGCTTTTAACTCCGCTTATATAGAATTTGCGGTTTATAACGATTACGACGATAGCAAGCGCCATTTCGATATACGCGAGCGCAACCGTAGGAACGGGGAAGAAAGGCGCGGACCACATTACTACTCCCATTGAAATATACATAAGTAACGCTAAAAAGCCGAGCGAGAGCAAAAGTCTACGAACGAGCGCTCTCGTTTCGCTATTCTTTATCCGCTCTCCACCTTTAATTTTCGCGCCGTAGCCTGCCTCTTTAACAGCAGAAATTATTACCACGCTATCAACTTCTCCCTCAACACTCATTGAGTTCGTTAAGAGGTTAACCGAGCAAGACTTGACGCCTTCTATTTTAGAGACTGCGCTCTCCACTCTTGCCGAGCAAGCGGCGCAACTCATTCCTTGTATATCGTACTGTTCCATACCTTTATTATACTCTTTATCAAAAATACTGTCAAGCAGTTAGCAAAAACTAACGGAAAAAGAAAAGCGTAGCAGTTAATCCGCTACGCCTTTTCTTTAGGATTTTTTCTTCTTCTTTTTGTCCGTTTTTATTCCAAGCGCTTGGGCAAGGGGTTGAATAAAGACGATAAGCGCAACCACGGTAAAGGTAGTGATTGCTATGTAACGCCAGTCAACGAGTTTTTGGGGCGTTCTTACGATAGGGCTTGCGCCAGCCATAAGCGTTCCGTCTGCTTTAACGGAAAGCACGATATCGCCGTTTTGGTCCGTTCTAAGTATATTTTCGTCCGCTACTCCCACCGTTTTCATATTATTCAAGAACTCAGTGTGAGGATGACCGTAACTGTTATCAAAACCGCAAGATACGATGACGAGCGTGTTTTGGATTTGGCTTTGGGTAGTGATAGCGTTAACAAAATTTACGCTCGTACTCGTTCTACTACCGTGGTGTCCTGCTTTTATAACGTCCACGTGGTAGTTATCGTCAAACTGAGCGAACTCTCCGCTGTCCTCGTTTACAAGGTTAACGAATTCTTCCTCGCCCTCTTTTTCACAGTCTCCCGTAAGCGCCATTCTTACGCCCTTATACTCAAGTATCATAATGGGCGAATAATTATTCCAGTCGTTGTAACTATCGCTGTTAGGACCGTAGAAAGTGAGCGAATACGCCTCTCCGCTTGCGCTCGTACCAGTAATGTCTTGCATATCCGCGTCGTTAATAATGACTGTGTCAGCGCCCTTTGCCCCTGCCTCGATAGCGTTCTTGTACGCTACGGTGTCCTTTTCGGTATAATCGCCGATAAGAAGACTTTGATTAGGGTCAGTATAACCCTTGCGCGACGCTAAAACGTTAGGACGGTAGAAGGTTTTTGCGGGATACGCGTTGAGCACTTCGTCCATCGACGCGCAATGGTCGGAGTCGGAGTGAGTAAGCATAGCGTAGTCAAAATAGGTTATCGTTTCGCCGTTCTCGTCCTTGATGTTTTGCTCGATATAAGCGTTTATTTTATCGCCGTAGCCGTTGTTCGCGCCGTCGATAAGCATAGTTTTATAGTCGGGAAACTGGATAATACACGCGTCGCCTTGACCAACGTCGAGGAAGTGAACGACTAAGTCTTCGCCCACGACTTCCGTTAAAACGTCTTCGTTGGTCGTACCGTCGTAGTCAGTTTCTTGCACGCTTTCAAGCCCGAGCGCCTTGTTGATTTCCTTTTCAAAGAACAGCACGCTACAAAGCAATAAAACGCCCACGACGAGCACGATAAGTATTCTCACACCCCAGTTATATTTCTTTTTCTTCGCCATAATTTTCTCCGTTATTTATAGATTAATTTGATTACTTCGTCCATTTTCTCCATCGTTGCGCGGTAGCCAAGTTCGACCATTTCCTCGTATCCGTCCTTTTTAGTTGACCTAAATTTCGATAGGTCAGTCGCAATAATAATATCCGAATTGATTAGTCCGCGCTCGGACGAGTTTGCGCTCATTATACTAAAAGTTGCCTTTAGTACGGGGACGAGCCCAAGTTCCTCCGTTCCCTCTCCGCGCGTAGGGTTTACGTCAACGGTAATTACGATATCCGCGCCAAGCATTCGACAAACGTCAGCAGGAATATTATTAAGTAGCCCTCCGTCAACGAGGTGCTTTTCGCCCATTACTACGGGCTTAAAGACAAGCGGGACTGCGCAAGAAGCGGATACGGCGTCGGAAACTGAGCCACTATCCAAAATCACTTGCCTACTTTCCACGAGGTCAGTTGCAACGGCGTAAAAAGGCAAGGAAAGGTCTTCAATATTTTTCTCGCCTATAATATCCGTTACGATTTTGCCTACTTTTTTGGGGTCGCCAGGTTTGAGGAAAAAACCCGACTTGATATCTTTCATCGAAAGGGCGTCCGCGTAACTCATAATCTTTTCTACGCTTGCTCCGCCTGCGTATAGCGCGCCTACGAGCGAGCCTGCGCTCGTTCCTACGACCATATCGAACTTGATATTTCGCTCAATAAAAGCCTTGATTGCCCCCACGTGAGCAAAGCCTCTCGCTCCACCACCGCCAAGACAGAGCGCAACCTTACCTCTCTTTGCAAGTTTACCCTCTCTTAGTAGTCTATCACGCTTTTCTTGGATTTTTTTTGCGCGTTTTTCTTTGAAATTATCCCACCACTTCATATTAGAGCGCTACGACTTCTACCTTGATTTTAGCGGAAACCTCAGCGTAGGGCTTAACTACTACCTCGTATACGCCTACCGCCTTGATTACCTCGTTAAGCACGATTTTCTTTTTGTCGATTTGATAGCCTGCTAAAGCGAGCGCGTCCGCTACCGCTTGGGTGTTGAGCGCGCCGAAAAGTTTACCCGTCTCGCCCGCTTTAATCTTTACGGTAACGGTAGTGCCGTTGAGTTTTTTAGCAAGTTCAAGAGCCTCTGCCTTTTCAATCGCCTTTCTTCTATCGTCTGCAGCCTTACTTAACTTAAGGGAGTTAACGAGCGTTGCTGTTGCCTCTTGAGCAAGTTTGTTCTTTATAAGATAGTTTCTCGCGTAACCGTCGCTTACCTCGATAATATCGTTCTTTTTGCCTTGACCTTTTACGTCTGCAAGTAATACTACTTTCATAATAATCTCCTTATGTGGTTATTCACTATATATTGTATAATTAAACTTCGATTTTGTCAAGTTTTCTGGGCTTTTAGGCGAATATCTTTTCATAATATTATACATAATAAGTTATATCACAAGGAGGTTTTTTATGAAAGATTTAAAATGTGGTTTACGCGCGTGTAAATTTAACCGCGGTTATTGTTGTTGTAGCAAGGAAATTTCCGTTTCTAAAGGTACGGACTGCGAGACCTTTTCTCCGGACGAGCAAAAACGCCGTTCTTCGTTCGAGTCGGCAAACGATTTTGCTAAAGCCGATTATTCCGTCGATACCGCCGTCTCTTGCGACGCCGAGTGCCTCTTTAACAAGCAAGGCAAGTGCGTTGCTAACGGCATTACCGTTTCCGACGACGGCTTAAAAGAGGCAAGTTGTTTAACTTTTATTAAAAAATAGCATTAAAAAAACGCTCGATACGGGCGTGTTTATTTTTGTTCAAGCATTATATTAATCATCTCAACTGCTTTCTTTAGAGCAAGTTTATTGCGAAGTTTAATGGAAGTAGGCGTGTCTTTACCCATTGAAGTCTTGCTTGCGTCTTCGTGTCGATACTCCTTCTCGTCTAAAATAGAAGGCGAAAGGGCAAGGTAAAGTTTTAAGGTTTTGCCCGAAAAAGTGAGTTTTGCGAGCGTTTTATCGTCCTTTTTAAAACTCTCTATTCTTTTCGAGCGTCGCATTTTTAGGTCTTTAAGCGCCTTTACTATCGTTGCGTAGGCTATCTTCGTTCCCTCTTCCGACTCTACTAACTTCTCTTCAAAACTTTTCGCCACGGGGAGCGTTTTAAATGGAGAAGTAGGTAATAAGTTTTCTTCTTCGCTCTCTTCCGCCTCGTCGCTCGTTTCATAAAAATCGGGCGCAGACGAGGTTTTGTTTGCTCTATGTTTTTTAATAAGCAAAAATACTACGACGAGAGCAGTTACGAGCAATAAAACCGCTACGATTATAGGATAATATCGTTGCAAGAAGTCAAGCATAATTATTCCTCTATTTCTTTAATAAACCGTAGACTTCGTTGGCAGGCATTATATAACTAAAAGTGTTTGGGTATTTTTTGAGGATTTTTTGAAGGTCACCCACTTGACGATTACGGATTACGCAATGGACTATTTTGTGGTTTTCGCCCGTATACATACCAACGCCGTCGCAAATAGTTGCGCCACGATCGAGTTTTTCGAGAATTTCCGCGCAGATTTCTTCAGCGTGGTCGGTAACGATTTCCGCTTTAATGGCGGACTTGCTACCCTTACCCATTTTATCGGTAATGGTTGCGCCTGCAAAAGTTTCAATGAGCGCGAGTAAAACTGCGGTAAAACCGTCCTCGTAGACGAAAAAAGACACGATAACGATTACTGCGTCGATTGCAAAAATAAACCAACTAACTCCTATGTCAGGGCGTTTTTTCTGAATAATTGAGCCGACAATGTCCGTTCCGCCCGTTGACGCGCCTGCTTTTATCATAAGCGCAAGCGCAAAACCGCACATTACTCCACCGTAGATTGCAGGAAGAAGAGGCGTGCTACCAGCAGGCTCGATATACTTAAGCGCTCCACCCGTTTGCTCGTCGATATACTCGATAATGAGAAGTAATAAACTGTTTACGACTGCAAAAGCGGTAGTTAAGAAACAATACTTTTTAGAAAGGAAGAAATACGCAAGTACGAGCAAGGGAATATTAAGCACGATATTTATGTATCCCATATACGCAAAGTTTGGAAAGAAGTACTTAATCATTACGACGATACCACCTATTCCACCGATAGCAAAGCCGTTAGGCGCAATAAAGCAGTACGCTGCAACCGCGCGAACGAGAGACGCTAAAAACACGAGCCCGGCGATCACTAAATAGTCAAGCCACTTTTTCTCGTCTTTCGGGACTACTACTTCTTTACCCGTGTTAGTTACTATTACCGAACTTCCTTCTTTGTTGATTTCTTTTTCGTCCATATTTTTCTCCAAAAAATTTTCTATTTAACCACGAAATGTCCCCATAAATGCAAATCCGCCGATTATTTCAACCGACGGACTTGCTATATGATAAGGGGGAAAATGATGAGCGATTTAATGTAAACGGACTTGATTGCCTCGATTTACAAGTACATTATATAACATCTAAAAAATATTGTCAAGCGTTTTTCATAATATTTTTAAATTTTTTTAAATAAAAAACGACGAGTATTTCATCGCCGTTTTTTTGTGTTTTAATTATCAGTCGTTATTCTCGGCATCGTCTTCTTTTTTCTTTCTAAAGAGGAAGATTGCCATTACGCCAACGCCGATTGCAAGCGCTACGGGTACTACGATAAGCGTTACTTTCCAGCCGATATTATTATCAACGGTTACCGCTTTATCAACGGTAAGAGTAGTAGTAACGGACTTGGACTTATTGCCGAACTGGTCGGTAGCGTACGCGATTACCGTGTAAGTTCCCTGCTCTGCTACGAAACGGTTTCCACTTGAAATTTGCACTTCTTTGCCGTTCTTAAACACGCGGTACTCTACGACGGGCGTTCCGCCAAACTCGTCGGTTGCTACTGCTACGGGCAAAGATACCATATCGCCTTCAATAAACTTTTGAGAGTGCTCTACGAAGGAAACGACGGGCTTAACGTCGTCTTTAACGGTAATTTGACGGGTAATTACGGTCTCGTTACCACTACCGTCGAGAGCGGAATATTTAATCGTGTAAACGCCTGCTTTGGTAATTTTATCGTTCTTTACCACCTTTCCATCGGGGTCAAAAACGGTACAAGTGAAATTGAACGAGCCTGAATTATCAACGGCGGTTATATCGTCGATACCTACTGCGAAGTCCTTATAAGAAAGACTTGTGGGAAGGTCGGGCTTAAACGCAATTTCTGGAGCAATCTCGTCGTAAATCGTAATAAGTTGAGCAATCTCGTTGGAGCGGTTAAGGACGCTATCGGTAATTGACGAATAAATCACTTCGTAACTTCCTACCCCGAGGTTGCTGATTAAATACTTTCCGTCAACGGGCGTAACAATCGTTTCGTTACCAAAGATATCTACGACTTTAATCTCACCCGTATAATCAATTTCGCCTTCAAAGAAGTCGAACGCTACGGGAGTTAGGTCAATATTGCTCGCGCCAAGCGCGTACTCAGTTACGGTGTTTTTAAGAGCAACCGTAGGCGCAACGGAGTCTACTAAAGCCTCAGCCTCAGCGCCAAGTTTTTGTCCGTTAATTGCGTAGAGCATCATCTTTGCGTAACGGTCGTACTTAATCGTAGTATATTCTGCCGGAACTTTGGGGTTATTTACGGTAGCGTCTACTTCGTTTAAGTTAGCGTCAGTGTAATTAATAAGCGTTTGAAGAGTTTCTCTATTATTGTCGGTAACCTCCGCAAAAATTACTTCTACGGTGTACTTGCCAAACGAGGGGATAATATTGTCTTCGCCAGTACCTGCAAAAGTACGAATTTGGTTGCCGTACCAAATGGTCTCGTCTGCGTTCCAACTATCGTAAGCCTCGCCGTCTATAGTGTGGTTGGGATTATCGAGGTCGAGAAGAAGTTTCTTCTCGTGTATTGCTTTCTCTAATTGTACGTCTTCTACGTAAACTTCCATAGTGCTGGGGTCGAAGTGAATATTAGGCATAGTGTTGCCGTTCATAGTGCTGTTCGAGAACGCCCAACTTCTAATATTAGTATTGTAGTGCGCATTTGGCGCTAATGCACCGCTTTCGTTAAGTGAAAGAGCAACGGGCATATTATCGGTCTTTACGCCGATAGTTACTGCTCTACTTGCGTATACTTCAGAGCCGAAAAGTTCAACATTAAACCATCTATTAGTGTCAATATCGGTAAACTTAATGATAAGTTTTTGGAGGTCGTTAGCAGGGTTAGTATCGTGGTTGTATCTACCAAACTCGCCCTCTTGAGTTCCCCATACTCTATTCGAGCCTTCAAAAGTATGCTCGGAGAATACTCTAAAGTCAAGGTCAAACTTTCCTTGCATCGTAGGACCAAGCCTAAAACTTGAGCCGTTTGCCTCAGTTCCGCTCTTAACTGAAGTTATCAAAAGTCCGTCTTCGTCGCCGTCAAGATCGACGAAACCGTCGTAGAATTGTCCTTGACGAGTTCCGTTAGATTTTTCTACGGGATTCATAGAACCCGTGGAAACGCTTACTCCGTTAAGGTTAGAAATAATCGAATTAGTTCTAACTACGGTAAAGGGAATCTCGTGAGTATAAGTCTTATCGCTTACCGTTGCGCTGTATTTTACGGTGTACTTTCCGTATGTAAGCGCTTGCGTAAGAGCAGAAGTTATATCCGTCTCTACACCGCCCTCTTTAGTGAGGCTTACCGTTACGGGAGCAGTAGTGTCAAGGTTCAACTTAGCAGAAGGAAGAGTTATATTACCTTCAGCGTAAGAACTCTTAATCTCTTCAGTTGCCGTAAAAGTTGCGCCGAGCGTTTGAGCAGTGGGCTTAACGCCGTTAATGCCGTAAATAAGCATATTTGCGTAACGGTCGTACTTTTCGGTCTTGCCGTTTACCGTTACGGGAGTATCGTTTGCAGTTATTCCGCTAAAGATTGCCTCAACGGTGTATTCGCCTTGGAAGTCGGTTGCGTCAATCACTCCCTCTTCGCCCATAAGCGTTGTGTTGTTAAGTACACTGATTGCGCGAAGGTACTTAAATGCACCGCTATATCCTCTTGCTACGTAGTAAACTGCAGGAGCAGTAACGGCACTATCCGCTTTGCTTACCGTTGCAGGGTCGAAGTGTATCCAAGTGGGCGCGTAATAATCTTTGGTATAAGGTTCGCCGTTAGAAAAGGTCGCGCCGTAAATAACCGAGCCGTTTTCCTTTCCGTCCATTACGCCTACGGTATCGTATCCCTCTGCGTTAATTACTTCGTTCCAACCGTCAAGGTTAAATACCATATCGTTATCTTTTTGGAAACCGGTAGTTTCATGGTTGTAACTTACACCGTTAAGCGCGCCCCATAAACTTCCACTTGCATAACCTACGGGAACGGACATTTTATCCGACTTAACGCCTGCTTGAACGCTGTTCGCTCTTGGTCCACCCCAAGTAGATACGCCACCACGCAATACGACATCGAAACTTCTGCCGTTCTCTTCCTTTTCAGTAAAGCGAAGAGTAAGTTCTTGAAGGTCGTTATAAGGGTTAAAGTTATCACTTAATAAATCGTATTTATGGTTAGTAATATCTCTATGAGCAATAGCACCTTCGTAAGTGTTTTGAGAGAACACGCGGAAGTCGATATCGAACTTACCGCTATAAGTTCCAAGCATAACGGAAGTTCCTTCCGCCTCGTCGCCACTATTAGTAGAGGTTACTAACAGTCCGTTATTTAAGCCGGTGGATATGCCGTTTGCAGCGTCGTCTACGCTAAAATTCTGTTTAACGAATCCACCCGCGCCGTCGCTTATAAGATGAGCAACGGTCGTGTTAGAAATTTTACTACCGTTAATATTAGTTACGTAGCCACCGGAAATACCCATCTTGTTTACACTCGTGAGCGCAAAGTCGTCGGTAAATCTTACTAAACCGTTTTGCGAAACTGCCGTCGCCCCCTCTTCCGCCTTTACGGTGGGGTTAAACGCGAACAGTCCTAAGCAAACGGACGCAACGCCGAGAACGAGCACGAGAATAAGGGATAACGATTTAGTTAAAAATTTCGTTTTCATTATGCTACCTCCTTTTCAGTAACCTCGACGTAAACTACGTACTCAGAACCGCTTGGATGACGAACGGTAATAGAGGTCTTACCTTTACTAATTGCAACGACCTTACCGTCGGCAAAAACTTTAACTATATCGGAGTTTGCGCAATAGTAATAGAGGTCGTTACCGTCGGAAAGGTTAGTCTTCATTTCCAAGTTCGCTTGAGCGTAACCGTCTACGAGGTTGAGCGTTATTTTATTACCTCCGTCACGGGAAATGGTAATATTCTCAACTTTTACCGAGCATCTTACGACTTCGCCGTTTTGCATAACTTCGATAGTCGCAACGCCCACGCCGTTAGCCTTAACGGTTGCGTAACGATTGTCCTCTTCGTTGGCTTTCACTTCCACGATTGAGAGGTTGGAAGATTTCCAAGTAATTCCCTCTGCGCTATCGGTGTCAAGCGTAATCGTACCCGTTGCGCCGTTCGCGATAGTAAGCGCGTCGTCGGAAAGCGCAATGGTTTGGTTTTGAGCGTTCGCGCAAGAAACTAACGAGAGGAGCATTATAATACTTAAAATAGTTATAATTATCTTTTTCATATTTGCCTCCTTACGCATAGTAAACTGCGGAGAAGTAAATCGCTTCGCCCGTATTAAACAGTTTAGCCCAGTCGTTACCGTAAATATAGAAAGACTCGTTAATTATGCCGTCGCTCCAACTGGGGAACATAAATTCAATCTCGTACCACTCGCCACTGGGTATTTTGTACTCTTCAAGGGCAGTGCTAAAGTTGAGGAAACAATCCTCAATTTCGTGATAAACGCGGAATATTGCTTTCGAATATCTCACAGCATCAAGGTTATCAACACCCAAAATGAAGTAGAAATTCCAGCAGTCGTGGTTTAACTCAAGTTTCATCGAGCCACCCTCTTCGCCGTATTTTTTCTCATCAGTAAAAGTTACCGTCATAGGTAAGAAGTTACCGGAACTGTACTCGCAGTAAGCATCACCTACCTGCATTTCGCCCAAGGGAGAGTCAAAGTAATAAGCCTTATCGTCGTTAGGCGTAGTGGGATACTTTTCTGCGTAAAACGCGTTAAGTCTTTGCGTATAGGAGCCGTAGTTGCTTATCTGTTCCTTATTACCAACGGGCATACTCGATAAATGCTTATTAAGCATATTAACCTCGTCCATTACTTCGCTGGTGAATACCTCGGGAAGACGAGCGATACGCTCTTCCATCGCCTCAGAGTCTGCGTAAGGGAACGCGTACAAGTCGGAAAAATAAACGCTCGTATTTGAATTCTTGTCGTAGCCACTAAGTTTAATCGTAAGACCGTTGATGTTTTTACTCGTGTAGGCTAAAGTACTTGCGTCATCCTCATTCTCGCCCTCGAGAAGAGTAAGGTCGCTAACGAACACTTCGTTCCAACAATCAGGCTTGAGGAAAATCTTTACCGAGCCGTTCAAAACAAATTTAATGTTATAGGAATTAGGATTGTAAACGTTCATATAGAGCGCGTACTTATCAGAAAGGTCGTAGTCGGCTAAGTTAACGAGCGTAAAACTATCGTCACTATTTTTATTCAAGCCGTTAGAAGTAATCTTAACCGCGCCCTCTTCGCCCGCTCTTTTAATCGCTTTTTGATAGGTTGCGTTAACGCCGTTCTTATTAGCGATATGCTCAAGACCGCGTCTTTGAGTGAACTCAGCAATAATGCTTGCTTTATCGGAGTACTTTTCCACTACCGAATAAGTAATACTCTTTTCCGCCTCGTTACCCTTAGCGTCTTTACTCTTAAGAACGATTTCGTGATTACCTACTTTCGAGAAAGTATAATCAGCGGTTAACTTAGTATCGGTATCGCCAGAACGGACGAACGCCTCGTAGGTGAGGTTTTTGTCGTGATTATCCGATACGATTACTTCGGGAAGAGCAACGGCGTCGCCTACTTGCGCGTAACGGATAATATAGTTAGTTTTAATAACGGGAGCAGTCGTGTCGGTTACTACGAGGTTGGTTACCTTGTTTCCCTCTGCGGACTTAACGACGAGTTTATAAGTACCGTCTTGGTCTGGGATAAACTGGTCGTTTACGATATTAACGCGCTTACCGTTAGGAGCGGTAACGCTCACTTCTGCCCCGTAAGGAAGGGTGTACGCTACGCCGTATTCGATATTTTCCGTAGTTTCGCCGTTGTTTGAACAAGCAGTAACGGGAATAATCATAACAAGGAGGAGTATAGCGATTATTATTTTACTTAAAAATGATTTTTTCATAGCGCACCTCCTTAATCAGCGTATCTAACCGAACGAATAAAGGTTCTGGTCGTGGTCGAGATATCGGTTGAATTGAACTCGATACCCATTTTATCTACTGCTTTCTTACCGGTGCGGAGTTGAACGGTTTGCCAACTGTTCGCGTTAAGCGTAACGATTTGATAATTTCTTATCTCGTCCACTTCGTACCATATTCTTACCGTTCTTTGCTTAAAGCCTTCGTTAAAAATATCGAACGATACGCTATTGATTGCCGTAAGGTCAATTCTATCGAAAACTTCTTCGCTAAACACGAACGAGAAAGTTTGTTCTTCCACAGTAATTTCGTTATTTGCTTTTCCGTTAATACCGCTGTGAGCGAACTGCTCGAGAACGAGCGCGCAGTCAGCGTAGGATTTGTAAACGGTAGAAACGGTCGTGTTGCCTTCCCAAGTTACGAACTTAGTATCGTCGAAAGACGCGAAGGAAAGAATTTCACCGTACTTGAGTACTTTGTTAAATTTATTCTCTGCTCCGCTTACTGCTCTAAAGTTATCAAGGTAAATATCAAGACCGTCGTTATGGACGCCCTCTTGATAGATAACGAGTATTGCTTTCTTAATTGCGGTTTCGTCGTCAAAATTAAGATAGAAACGAGCCTCGGTATCCTCTTTCGCGTTCACTTTCGTCGTTTCCGAGCAAACGGTAGCGCCGTATCCGTCTACTAACGCTAACGAAAGCATAAGGTCTTTTTCGCTATAAACGTCAAGAGCAAAATAGTTGAGTTTCTCGATTTCTTCAATTTTCATACTTGCAACGTTAACGCTAAGCGTAGGATAGGAAGTTCCGTCCTTGTAGTCGTCGTCTTCAATAGTATAACGAAGACTGTACGCGCCCTTACCTATATGCTCTTTAGAGAAAGTCGTTTTACCGTAGTCACTATCAAGCGTTACGTACTCAAGCGAAGAAACGTTTTCAAAGTCGATAAGCGTTTTGGTCGTTCTATTGTCGCCGTTTACAGTCTGTTCACTGCAACCCACCAAAGAGAGTATTACGAGAGAGAGGATTATGCAAATAATAAGATTAAATCTTTTCATTACGCGTTACCTCCCGGAATAGTGAACTCGTAGTAAAGCGAATCTTCGGGTAAACTTACGCTTGCATACATATTCTTCGCGTAAACTTCAAGCGAATAGGTTTTGCCAGCCTCAAGAGTTGTGTGCGCAATAGTAAACTCTCTAAAGTACTGTTTAGGCACCATATAGTACTTGGAAGTCATAACCTGATTGATTACCGCCTCAACCGAGTTAACGCCTTTTTCTTTAAGAATAATGTGATAATTCTCAATACCAACGGCGTCGTGCGCTTGCTTAAATCTAAAGTCAACGGTGTAAAGTTCTTCCTCGCTATCCTCTTTCGTTACGGTAGCGGTGAAGTTCTCAATCGTTTCTTCGTCAAAGTAAGGTCTCTCTTCAGACGAATATACTCTGTCGGTAGAATAAAGCCAAGTGCTTGGATCAGTAACGTCTTCTACGTAGTAGATAAGTTGCTCGTTAGTCTTTCCGTCACCGTGTTGATTATAGAAACTGCTAAGATTAACGTCGTAAGGCATAATGCGAACGCGGTTTTCTTTATCAACCTCAATGATATACATATTAGATACGACACCGGTGTTGCTTGCGTTACCACCGGACCATGACGTGTGAGATGCTATCCAGTATTTATAAGCCCCTACTAAATCCTCAGTCGTCCAAGAGTAGTTAGCGGCGGTATCGCGCGCAGTTTCAAGATAGGTGCGGTTTTTTACCATATGGTTTAGATGATGGTCGTTCTCAGTAATCCAGTTGTATGCGTTAGGAGTAAGTCCACCGATAGACGCTGAAGTGGGATGAGCAAGACCTTGTCTTTCGTAAGTAAGTACGGTGTTGAGCATATATTCTTTTTGCTCTTCAAAGGTATCAAACTGAGAAAGCGCCTCTCTTATGTCGTCAAGTTCGTAGTCTCTAATCACGCCCGTACAACCCGCCGACTGATAGTTCATCGCGCCGGTGTTAAGGTGAGTGCAATAGTCTTGAGTAATCGCCATTGCGTGAGTAACGTTACTATGCGTATGCGACGAGAACTGGAGTATTTGAGGATAATTTGGCAAAATATCGTCATAAGGCGGTACGCCGTTATCGAAGGTAGTATTGAGAGAGCCCATTACCGTGCCTTTAACGGGGTGATGGTAGAAAGAGAAGATAGGCTTACTGGGATCGTCCGCTACCGCCGCATCAAACTGCGCTTCTACCCACTCGTTGCCGTAGCCCTCGGGATAGGACATATCACGGAGGTTGGACGCAATAATGAAGTGGAAACCGTTAATGTTAAGGTGCGTACAAGCCTCGTTGCCCGTATACGCGGTAATGTAGTCTACGCACTCGTGATGTTTTCCAAGGTCTTGGAAGTAAATCGCCTCGTGACCTGCAAAGGACGCTACGATAGAGGTTTCGGAATAATCCATTTGAGCGTGGATTGCCTCCATAAGTCTTTCGTACTCCGTCTCTAAACCTCTTTCGCAAAGGTCACCGTTAAGAATAATGGTATCAACGCGGTCGTACTCTTGCGTTTTTGCATACTCGTACGCGCCTCTTATTGCCTTTGCAATTCTGGGAGCGGAATAAGTTTCACCTTCGTAAACGTGAACGTCGGAGCCTGCAACGAAACGAAGAATAGGAGTGAACTCGCTACCGTCGAGCCATCTCGCTGTAACTTTGCTCTCTTGTTTTTCCGTGTACTTATTACCGTTGTCGCCACCTACGATAGAGTTATTCGCAGGAGTACAAGCAAACACAGCAAAGGCGAGCATTAAGGTAAGTATAACGCTAATAATTCTTTTAATTTTCATTATATCTGCCCTCCTATGCTACCGTTACGGCGTATTCTTTAGATACGCTGTTACCGTTTACGTCGTACGCGGTATAAACCACCGTGTAATCGCCCTTCTCGTTAAGTTTAACTTTACCGTTCTCAACGAGCAAGTATTTGTCACCAAACTTAACTTCTACTACTACGCTAAGCGCCGTTCCAAACCTATCGGTTGCAGTGGCGCGCGCAAGAAGGTTAATTTCCGTTCCCTGCTTTACTCTACTTCCCACCGTCCATTTTACGCTAAGAGTGGGCGCGATTGCTTTTCTATATCTATTATAAAGATTAAGCATATCGTCGTACCTATCGTTAGCCTCTCTTTCGCTCGCGGTAAGTTTGGTTTGGAAAAGTCCGTAAACTTGTTTGATTATTCTTTCGTTCTCAATAAGTTTTGCGTCGTCCCAAGTGGAAGTATCGCCAAAGGCGTCTACTTGGTCTGCAAGGTTCTTACTTACCGTTTGAACTTTCATATTGTCAAAGTCTACCGTAGCCGTACTGTTAACGCGAAGTTTGAGGTCGCCGAAAGTAAGTCTGCCTTTGTCGTCCTGCTCTCTATACTGCGCTCTAGTATCGAAGGCATCGTAGAGTTGGTTATCGTCTTCGTAATGAAGAATAAGAAGATCGTTTACGAAGAGGTCGTTCCAACCGTTATGGCGGAGGAAAGTGATATGGTAAGTTTGGTCGATTTCAAAATTACTCTCGTAGAAGTTGAAATCCCAAAAACGCCACTCGCAAGTATCAGTCGTAACGTCGCTGGTGTAAATTCTACGGTACTCACACGCTTTTTCGTTAGACGCAGAATTAATCGCATAGTGCCAACCTTGACCGGGGTCGCCTTGGAGGAGGTGAATACGGAATTCGTAGCCTTTACCACTCTCTTGCATTGCGTAGCGAATTGCTACCGAGCCATCGCCAGCGCGTCTCGTCATATCGAACTCGAGAACGTAGTCGTCGCTATAAACGGTAGGAAGGGTTACTTCGGTAGGACGGTCAGTCATAGAACTCGTATCGGTATCAACGTTGTCGATACGGAGCGCGCCGTCTACGATAGAAACGCTACTTGACGCGTTGAACTTTTCTACGCTGAAATGCTTGCTAAGTTCCGTTGCGTTGTCAAAATTGAACGACCAGAATATTCCGTCCTCGGCGTTTGCGAGGGGGTTTATTTGGAAAGAAGTCATAAGACAGGTCGCAAGAAGGATTACGCTTGCAATAAGGATAGTTATTTTATTTTTCATTTATTACTGTCCTCCTTTCTTTTTGTTTGCTAAGATGAATAATACCACTCCGCCTGCGATAATAAGCACGCTTAATGTTACGCCTATTACGATGAACGGGGTCAATCCATTATCCCCTGCCGTGATTTGCGTTTTAGGTGCAACGGTAAGTTTAATCTCTTTAACCGTTTCGTTATCGTGGCCATCGGTTGCGGTATAAACGAGTTTGTAATCGCCTGCCTCGGTGGGAGTATATATTCCGCCGTTAAGCGTTGCTACGAGGTTTTCACCCTTGTACACTTGGCAAATATAACTTACGGCATCGTCGTAGTTGTCGCCTATAAAATAGGGAGCAAGGTTGAAGTCGTCACCAAGCGTTATTACGGGGTTATTGTCCTTCATAACGAGAACGGGAGCCTCGGTATCGGTAATTACGAACTCACGAATATAGAAAGCCTGATGACCGAACTCGTCAGTTACTATGTATTCAGCAACGTAAGTACCAAGCACGTTATACGGAAGAGCGATTACGTTAAGAGAGTGCGTCTTTCCGTCGGGGGTTGATACGCGCGTTTTAACGTTGTAATCTCTGCCGTCGTAGTTTGTAATTTGAATATCAGTAGGATAAATGTAGGGATTTTGAGTGCTATTTAAGATTGCGCTAATATCAAACACGTTGCGTTTTTGCATAGTGTCGGAGGGCGCAAGAGTAAGTTTGTTTTTACTCCTAATTTGAATTTCGTACTGCATTTCCTCGCCTACGTTGCCCTCGCTATCTTCTTCGCCAGGTACGGTAATATAAAGCGTGCCGATTTTTTCAGGCGTTATTTTATATCCGTCCGCCTTAGTAATCGTTTTAGTTTCACTCTTGTTGCCGAATTTATCTATAATATAATAGGAAAGGTCCTCGTCGTACTCGCCTTCGCCCTCGAAGAAGTCGTACGATTTAAGCGAAAGAGCGTTCTCTTCCTTTTCGTAAACCATACTATTAATATATCCTACTGCGCCTTGAGTATCGGTAAGCACGTAGTTGCCGTTACCGTCGTTAGTTCCTACTACGCTTTGTCCGTTAATTGAATAAAGGAGCATTTTTGCGTATCTCGTACGAGCAGGATATACTACTTCGTTGTCTGTGTTTTCGTTAAGCGTTACGGAGTAATCGTTGGGAATAACGGTAGTGAACTTAACGGATACGGAGTAATTTTGAATTTCATTTTTCTTAATTTCGTTACCGCTACCTACGTGGCTTGGGTCGGAAAGGTTAAGAATTACTCTCTTTTCAAGCACTACTGAAGACCCTGCCTTCGCAAGACCGTAGCCAAAGACTTCGCCCGTTGCGGGGTCAAACTCAATTTTCGTGGGAATACCGCCCACGCCAAACTGAGCGTGCGTTTCATCAGTTCCTATCGTACTGTTTGCGTACGCCATAAAAGACGAACCGATAAGTTGCGTAGTATAGTTACTGGAAAGTCTATTCACGTTAGCCTGAATATTGTCAGCCCAACTGTCCCTATACTTAATACCTTTCGCCTCTACCATATCCCTTGTTTTTACCGCTGCTATGGGCGTACAACGGTTGTACTTCGTTCCGCTTATAATATTAATAACGAACTCTTTACCTGCCGTCTTGTCCGCAATGGTAATATCAAGTTGCTTTACGTCAGCAAAGGGATTAATTTTAAGGTTGTCGTAATTAACGCCGTTGCCTACGGAGTCGCCGTTACTTTCATATCTAAAGGTTTCGTCGGTAAGCACACGGAATTCCATAGAGAATTTACCACGCATATTCTTTGCAAAAGTAAACCCACTACCGTTAGCGGCAGAACCCGTCTTGGTGCTTTCAATAAGCAAACCACTCTTGCCTACGTCCATACCCTCGATGCCCTCGCCCTCAGCAGTAGCGTTTTCAGTAAGACTTACGTTCGTAGTCTTTCCGATTAAACTCTTTTGCGTAACTACCGCGGTGTCCGCCTCTGCTACGCTCGTAGGCATAGCAAAAACGACACTACTAACAAGTAACGCAACAAAACATAATCCGACAATGAGAGTTCTTAAAAAAGTCTTCGTTCTCATATATCCTCCTTTCTCGTACAGATTTTCGGTTTTTACCTTTATATTTAATTAGGATTACGGCTCACTTATTATTATTCGCTCGCCCTTTTCCTTTTATAAATATCACTATTATAAATATCACTATTTTTTCACTGTTATTTTCTTTTGTGAAAAAAATAAATAAACAAAATTATATACGAGTATTATAACACACGAAAAGGTAAAATGCAAGCGAATTTATTGAATAAAGTGAAAAAAAATTATCTATATTGTAAATATAGAATTGCGAAATTCTTTCGCTAAAACTCTATTTTTATAAGCAAAAGTAACGAAAAAACAAGAACGGTATAATTTTTTACCGTTCTTGCCGTTTCGTTTATTTTGTTTTGCAGTAAAAATTATTCGTAAAGACGAGACAAAGGAAGTTCCGCAAAAATACTCTCGATTGCTCTTGCAAAAATGGGAGCAACGCTAATTTCTTCGAACTTGTCGATATTCTTATCTTCGGGAAGGTCGATGGTATTGAGGTGATAAACCTTGCTAATTACGGAGTCTTGAAGTCTTTCGATTGCAGGACCACTCATAACTGCGTGAGTGCAACATACGATAACGGATTTTGCTCCACCTACTTCAACGAGCGCTCTTGCGCCTTGGGTAATCGTACCTGCGGTATCAATCATATCGTCCATCAAAAGACAGGTCTTACCTTTTACGTCGCCTACGATGTTCATAACTTCCATAACGTTAGCCTTGGGACGACGCTTGTCCACGATTGCAAGAGGAGTTTCAAGTTTGGTTGCGATAGAACGAGCGCGAGAAACCGAGCCTACGTCGGGGGATACTACGATAAGGTCTTCCTGCTTTGCGAAATCCATATCTTTAATGTAGTTACAAAGCACGCTTGCGCCAAGAAGGTTATCTACGGGAATATCGAAGAAACCTTGGATTTGGGGAGCGTGAAGGTCCATAGTAAGTACTCTATCTGCGCCTGCAGCGGTCAAAAGGTCTGCTACGAGTTTTGCAGTAATGGGATCACGAGCGCGAGCCTTTCTGTCTTGACGAGCATAACCAAAGTAAGGTATTACTGCAGTAATTCTTCCTGCAGACGCCCTACGCATTGCGTCAATCATAACCAAAAGTTCAACGAGGTTGTCGTTTACGGGGGTGGAAGTAGACTGAATCAAGAATACGTCGCATCCACGAACGGTTTCGTCGATCTGTACGCTGGTTTCGCCGTCACTGAACTTGCCTACCTTGATTTTTCCAAGGTGCATCTTGAGTTCGTCTGCAATCTGTTGCGCAAGACGGGGCGAACCGTTACCTGCAAAAAGTTTGATTTTGTTACCGTGTGCTATCATTTTTTTGCCTCCAAATAAAATGTTCGTTGTATTTTTGCCGATCAGTTATCGGACTTGTTGCTTTGTTGATTTTGACGCGCTCTCGCTATCGCCGTGTGCTTGGGAGGTACGCTTTCGCTTATCGTCGACCCTGACGCTACGAACGAGCCTTCGCCTATTTTTACCGAAGGAAGAATTACGCAGTTTGCGCCTACTACTACGCCTTTGCCCGTCTCAGCGTCCGTAATTACCGTTCCGCTACCCACTTTCGCGTTTGCTCCTACCTTGGAATTTTTCGCCGTTACGCGAGCCTCCAAAATCGCGCCCTCACCTATAATCGTATCGTTTGACAAAACGCAGTAAGCGTCTACCTTCGCGCCCTTGCCAACGAAAGTTTTCGTAAGGCGTGAACTCTCGATAACCGCGCCCTCGTCCACGATACAATCGCAAATAGCGTTATTATCGCCCAAAACCGCGCCTTTTTTAATCTTCGTTCTGCCCGTTATAATATTGCCGTAACCTATCGTAACGCCTTCGTCGATTGCCACGTCGCATCCGATAACAGTACTTGCAATTTCCTTAAAGTGAACGCCCTTTTCCATATGGAATTCGAGTATTCTGTTTTTAAGGACGTCAGTAATGAGCCCTACTTGGCGGTAGTTAAACGCAGTTATAAAGTCCTCTTCGTCAAAGTAGAAGGTGTCGTTCGTGTACAGTTTGTCCGAACCAAGAACGTACGCGCAAGAAAGGACGTAGCCTCTGGTCATCTTCACTACCGTTCTTCCGCTGTTATGCGCCTCTTCTACTGCGGAAAGTACCGTTTTGCGAGTAATAAGCGGCGTGTCAGAAAAAAGCACGACGATATAGTCGTACCCTTCTTTGACGAAAGGTCTTACGAGAAGGGGGATTTCAACTTCTGCTTGATAGTCGGTAACGCTTACCTCAGTATCGCCCAACGAAAGCCTTACCCAGTCAAGCATACTCTTGCCGAGGATTTCAACGCTTGCGCTCTCTCCCATCCGCTCGTACGCCGTTTTTAATATTAAACCGCAAAATTTCTTTCCCATACTTTTCTATTATAAACACATTTGACGAATTTTGTCAACCTTAATCGGACAAAATTTTACTTTTATTTATCTTCGCTTTCCACTATCGAGTTTTTCTCTTTCTTTTTCCGTTCGCGTACGGCTCTAAAAAACGAACTGATTTGCTCCGCGCACTCTTCTTCTCTCACTCCACCAACTACTTCCGCTCTATGATTAAAGCGAGTATCGGTTGCAAGGTTCATAATGCTTCCGCAACAGCCGAAACGCTTATCGAACGCGCCGAAAACCACCTTGTCCACTCTCGAATTTACGATTGCACCCGCGCACATTACGCAAGGCTCTAAGGTCACGTAAAGAGTACAGCCCGAAAGGTTACGCCGTCCTAACTTTTTACCCGCTCGGCGAAGTACTAAAATTTCAGCGTGAGCGGTAGGATCGTAATCTTTTTCCCTGCGATTTCCCGATCTTGCTATAACCTTACCTTCGCACACTACTAAAGCGCCAACGGGGATATCACCCATCTTTGACGCTTTGTCCGCAAGTTTAATGCACTGTCCTATGTACTTTTCGTCTTCGCTCATTTTATCCTCTCTTTTCCCTTACCGCGTCAAGTAGCGTTACGGGTAGGTCGATATTCCTCTGTATTTGTTCGCGCGTTAGCGCCCAGTCTTGTAGCGGATGAGCAAAACTATCGCTTATAATTTCCACGGTAAAAGCAGGAATTCCCAGTTTAGATATGCACCAGTCCTTGTATCCGCCTGCGCTATTTGTCATCGAATTTTGCAATACGTATTGCAATTTTTCGTTCAATCTTATCGCTATTGCCCTATCTCTTTCTTGACGAAGTGGCGTTTGATGAAAGTACCAAAGTAGCATTTCACCTTTCGCGTGATAACTAACGGTCGCCTTGGGTTTTACTTTAAGCGTAAAGTCCACTATCGCTTTAACTTCACTCTCGCTACGAGGAGCGTTCCCAACGAAGTTTTGAGAGGACGGATAGAAAATATTACTCTCGCCCCTGCCCCAACGCGCGTCAAAATTGACGTTAAGGTCCACTCCGTTTATATTCGCTTTCCATAACGAAAAGTCAGTCGAGCCGTTGATTTTAATTAGTTCTTCCGCTTTTTTAGGAAAAGCGTACGCGCCCTTTTCAATTAGCGTTACGCCGTCGGGATTGAGCATAGGCACGAAGTATATTGCTCCCTCGAATTTTTGCTCTAAGGCGTATCTTGCCTGCATAAGAATAAGGGCGGAAGTTAAATTTTCTCGCGCGTGTATTGAACCTACGACTATCACGCCGTCACCCTCGCCTATCTTAATATACGGGATAAGATTTCCGCTTTCGCTCGAGCCTATCGTCCCTACGGTTGCGCCCGCTTTTACAAAGTAGTTAAGTTCCTCTAAAAGATACGAATAAGTGAACATAACTCTTTGTATGCTTTAAACAATTCGCTCGTTACTTATGATACGGAGTGTTCTCCGATATGTTAAACGCACGATAAATTTGTTCGGTAAGCATTAGTCTCATAAGTTGGTGAGGAAAAGTTACTCTACCAAAACTGACGCTTAAATTCGCCTCTTTTCGCACTCGCTCGTCAAAGCCTTCACTTCCGCCTATAACGAAAGTTACGTCGCTATTAGTTAAATACGCTTTGTCCATAGCGGAAGAAAGTTCGGGGCTTGAGAGTAGTTTTCCTCCGATATCGCAAACGATAACGAAACCTTTAAGTTTAGATAAAATTGCGTCGCTTTCCTTTTTAACTTCGTTTTCGCCGGCTACATCAGGCAGTTCAACGATATTGAACGAACAAAACCTCGATAATCGCTTTGCGTATTCCTCGATACCGTCGCGAAGATATTTTTCTTTGATTTTGCCCACGCAAACGAGATTTACCTTTTTCATAATAATCCCCAAGTGAAAGTTGCGATAGTGGTAAGAACGGTCATAACTATTGCGCCGATATAGAACGCGCTATCAAGCGTAGTGGGTTTATAGAGCGTTTTATCGCAAAGCGGAGGCACGATTTCCTCGCCGTCAACCGCAGATATTTCTACTCCGTCGTTTGCGTTTTTCTTTTTAGCAAGGCGAATAATGAGAAGATATAGGGCAACGGCAAGCGCCACTACTCCAAGGAAAAGAAGAACGAGAATTTGGAAGTTTTCAACAAGCATAAAGTCTATCCAGTTGAAAATTCCCCCAAGCGGTAAAGAATAGGTAGTCGCATAGTCTGAATAAACAGAAAGCGCGTTGTTTACGAAGTGAATAATCATTGCGGGGAAAACCGATTTCGTCTTTAGAACGAGCGCAGTCATAAGCATACCAAAACAGAAGGTATAGAACACTTGCGTTATATTTTGGTGGAAAAGACCAAACGCTATACCTCCTAAAATAATCGTTTGAGTCTCGTTGAACGAACCACGCAGAGTAGTTAAAAATCCTCCGCGGTTGGTAAACTCTTCGCAAACTGCCGGTAACAGCGCAGTAATGAAAAGTTCAAGCAACAGTCTCCAAACGCTGAAAGTTTCAGGTAGAGGCGTACCACTTCCGCCAGAGTAACCAAAGGCCACTAAAATATTATACCAAACGAGCGATATGCCCGAACTAATCATTAGCGCAAGCACGCCGAAAGGAATACAAAGAAGTAGAATTTTCCAGTCTACTTTTCTAAAGTTAGAAAACTCAAGCACTCCTTTAAAAGTCTTTTTGAGCGTC
Organism: Pumilibacteraceae bacterium; assembly: GCA_045532295.1. Taxonomy (GTDB): domain Bacteria; phylum Bacillota; class Clostridia; order Christensenellales; family Pumilibacteraceae; genus UBA10677. The sequence goes on from JAZSFP010000016.1 coordinate 48,644, forward strand.
AACTTATAGATTAAAAAGGGCGCAATAAGTAAAAAGCCTATTTGCATAACCGAACTGAAGATTAAATCCTCAATAAGTTCGTCGCCTATTCCCGTTATAAAATAAGCAGATATTCTCGAGATAAGCAATCCTGCCGCCGCTACGAAAAGCACGAGACCCGTCGAGCGAAATTGTTTTTGTCTTTGAAGTAATAAGTTATCCATATTTTCTCCTATTTACACAAGAGGCAACATATTTACCAAGAACACTAACGCCCAAGTAAATATACAAAGCCCAAGTCCTATTGCAATCAATATTATATAGGTATTCTTGCCCATAATTGCCGAGGGGCGAACGCCCTCTTCCACTTCTTTTTCTTCCTCTATTTCCAACTTTTTTTCCTCAAAAAGTCGCATACGGTCGTGTTTTTTCGCAACAATCTTACCAACGAAGGAAATAACCGCTACGCCCAAAACGAACAAAACTACGGTAGCAATAAGCGTTGCTACGGGGTCAAACGGCGCACTCTCTCCACCCTCCGCTACCGGTATAAAACTCGTTGCTATTGCAATTAAATTATTTGCTGAGTGGAGCAAAATTGAAGGGATTATCGAACGGGTACAAATAGCAAGATATCCAGCGGTAAATCCGAGGAAAAACTGATAAACCGTTTGTTCAGGGTTCATATGCATAAGCGCAAAGCACAGCGAGGATATAATAAGAGCGGGGAGCGCGCCCATCTTTTTAGTAAGTCCACCCAAAAGCGCACCACGATAAACCATTTCTTCGCAAACGGGCGCAAGTATTCCCGTCGCTATTACTCCAAGTACGATATGAAGAGGCGTAGTAAACTCAAGCGGAGCGAGAAAATTATAGCCGATGTTTTCAAGAAAAATCACGAACCAGTTTCCTAAAAGCACGAAACACACTACGCAAACTATCGCTAAAAGCGCGCTAAGTATATAGCCGTACCACTTTATAGGGCGTATAGCGTACGGAAGGGCGAGTTTTTTCTTATTAACAGCAATAAGCACTGCCCCAAGGTTCGCAATTTGAAAAACGCACATAAGCAGTAGATTTATCGTCATTTCACTCTCGCTATCAGGAGTGGGAATAAAAGATATGACGATCGAGCCAAGCACTTGGAGGAGCAATATAAAGATTATTGAAGTTAAATACACTCCGGCGCCGTCGTGCGCAGATAGTGAACGAGCGTCCTCTTTTGCAAACAATAGTTTCATATTCTCTCCTAAATGATTTCAAACAAACTGCTCATTTTATCGGGCGAGGCTACTTCCAAGAGAAAATCGTCGCCCTCTTTAAGACCTATTTCAACAAGTTTTTCTTTGGTCGTTTCAAAAGCAAGTTCAGGATAATTATTCTCTTTTGATAAATGCGCTAAGACGAACTGACGAACGCCCGAGAGCGCGAGCGTTTTAACGCTATCGGCGCAAGCCCTATTAGACAGATGACCTTTATCCGAAAGTATGCGGTTTTTAAGCATAAGCGGATAAACTTCGTTGTTCTTAACGAGCGTCTCGTCGTGGTTGCTCTCTAAAATTATAAGGTCGCTATCCACTAAAACGGAAAGAATTTTGTCCGTCATTTTGCCTATATCGGTAGCAATCGTTACCTTTTTGCCCTCGCAAAGCAGGCAGTAGCCTACGCAAGGCACGTCGTGGCTGACCTTAAAGGGCGAAACGGTAATCGCGCCTATAAAAAAGTCGCCCGTCATTGATATTATCTTATCCACTCTCGACTTATTACAAACCCCTATCGCGCAATCGCTATGACAGTAAACCTTGGTGGACGGATGGCGACGGCAAAAAGTTTCTATTCCGCTCGTGTGGTCAGTGTGGCAATGAGTAACGAGCACCGTTATATCTTCCGCGCTCTCGCCTAAAACCCTCAGACTTTTCTCTACTCTCGTTGCCGGCAAGCCAAGGTCGATGAGGATTTTAGTGCCGTTTGCCGACACAAATATGCAATTTCCGGTGCTTCCGCTACCAAGTACACAAACTTTCATACCTTTTATTATACATTAAATGAACAAAATAATCAAATCTTTTTGCCTTTTAATTTATTTTATGTTAGAATAATATATGTAAGTTTACTCCCCGTGAAGTTTATGTGAGGTTTTTATGAAAGAATTTGGTTTTGAGTATATCGCGTCTTCGCTCGCCTCTCTTATCGACGAAACGCTCCGCTCCGTCGAAGAGGAAACGGTTAATCTTCTTCACTCTGCTCTTGAGCGTGAGGACAGCGAGCCTTGTAGGTGGGCGCTTGAGAGCATTATTGAAAACGCGGATATTACTAAAAGAGAAAACTGTTTCGCTTGCCAAGATTGTGGGCTTGCGTTAGTTTTCGTTTCACTTGGGCGTGATGCAAAACTGACTTGCTCGCTCGAAGACGCCATAAACGAGGGCGTTCGCCGAGGTTACCGCGACGCAAGAAAGTCGTGCGCGCATCCCCTCACTCGCTTAAACACGGGCGACAATACCCCTGCGATAATTTACACGGATATCGTCGAGGGCGAATATCTCGAAATTTCCTATCTTGCTAAAGGCGCAGGCAGTGAAAATATGAGTAAGGTTTATATGCTAACACCTTCTAAAGGCGAAAACGGAATTATAGATAGCGTCGTTGACTGCGTTAAAAGCGCAGGCGCAAACCCCTGTCCTCCCCTCGTTATAGGCGTAGGCGTTGGTGGGACTATGGATAAAGCCTCCGTTCTTTCAAAGCGCGCTCTACTTCGCAAGACGGGTAAGCCCAGCGAGGACGAGACGGTCGCTCAATTAGAACGAAAAATTCTAACGAAAGTTAACGAAACGGGCGTGGGCGCGCAAGGCTTAGGAGGTAAAACCACCGCGCTTTCGGTGGCGGTAGAGACTTTCCCCACGCATATCGGTATGCTCCCCGTTGCCGTTACTATTCAGTGCCACTCCGTTCGCCACGGAAAGATTACGCTTTAAGGAGAGGATTATGAAAAGACTTACCCTTCCACTCTCTAAAGAAGAATTACTTTCGCTTAACGCAGGCGAAAGGGTTATGCTTTCGGGGGAAATTTATACCTTGCGCGACGCCGGACACAAGCGTCTCGTCGATAGCATAAACCTTGGCTCGCCCGACTGGGACTGCCGTGATAAAGCAATTTATTACTGCGGTCCAACGCCCACGATTGAAGGCGAAGTGATAGGCAGTTGCGGTCCGACTACTTCGTCGAGAATGGACGATTACGCGCCCACGCTACTTGATAACGGGCTTAAAATTATGATAGGAAAGGGCAAAAGAAACGATACCGTTATTGAAAAAATGATACGAAACGGCGCAGTTTACCTTATTGCAGTTGGAGGCGCCGGCGCGCTTTATAAAGCGTGCGTTATCAAAAACGAAGAGGTGCTTTACGAAGACCTTGGGTGCGAGGCGCTCCACCGCCTCACCGTTAAAGATATGCCCCTTATGGTGGGCGTTGACGGGCGAGGAAATTCTATTTTGAAGTAGTTTTACAATTCTTTTACAATCTATTTACAACCATTTAAAAGTAATCAACAAAATCTTAATAAATCTTCGGTATAATATGCTCGTAAAAACAAACGGGGCAAACCCAAAGGAGATTTATTAAAATGACAGATCAAGAAAAGAACTACGCGCGCCATATCCGCGCTCAGTACCAACCCAAAACCCAAACCAAAGCGGACACCCTTCGCGCGCTTGACCGCAAAGTCAACCTCCCTGCGCTCGTCTTTGCCTACGTATTCGGCTCAATCGGAGCGCTCGTTCTCGGCTTTGGTATGTGCCTTGCTATGAACGTTTTACCCTCTCTCATCGCAGACTTTACCGTCGCTATGATAGTGGGCGTTGCTATCGGCGTCGTGGGTATCGTTATGGTTAGCGTTAACTACTTTATTTATCTTAAAATCCTTACTACTCGTAAGCAAAAGTACGCTGACGAAATCAATCGCGTTTGCGACGAAATTCTTCAAGACTAAAAACCACGCCACTCTCTCTTTGAGGGTGGCTTTTTCACTTGCTTTTAACATAACTTTTATTAAGTTTTTGCTTTTTCGCTATTTGCTTTTAACTTACGACAGTTATAATAGTAGTATCAATAAAGCCTTTTTCCTTCCTTCTTTATATATGGAAAAGTCACACTACTCCTTTAGTGTGGCTTTTCTCACGGTTTTTACCACTTTTATAAATTTTTCCGCCAAAAGCCCCTTTTTTAGTTGACAAACCACGCTTTTTTATCTATAATAATAAGGCTTGATTGAAAAGCGTACTTTTTGCACCGTTAGCTCAACTGGATAGAGCGTCGGTCTACGGAACCGAAGGTTAGGGATTCGAACTCCTTACGGTGCACCAAGAAAAAACCATCACCTTGTGTGATGGCTTTTTCTTTGTCTACCTGCACGAGCCCGAATTTGCTCCACAGGAGCAATATTCGCGAACCAACGCTTTAGCGTTAGTTCCAAAGGACGCGCAAGAACGCGTCCGCTACTCCTTACGCCACTCCTCTTCAATAAACAAAAAAATTAAAACCTCCCCTAAAAATCGTTGACAAATTTAAAGCGGAGGAATATAATTTAGAAAACGATATATAAAAACTATGACGAAGACGGTCTTGAAACGGATTATTACAGAGAACTGGTGGTTGGTGCAAACCAGCGTAATCGTTTCTAACGACTTATCACTTCCGAGTTGGAAACCCCAAAGATGATTTCAAGTAGGCGTTTTCCGTGTTTGCTACGTTAGTGCATAGGAGTTGTTGGACTCTGAAGGCGGTAGTTTATTTAACTACAATTTGAGTGGTACCGCGAGTATGTTATACCCGTCTCAAAGAGAAAATCTTGAGACGGGTTTTCTGTTTAAAAATACTAAAAGATTTTTTAAGGAGGTTTTTGCTCTTTCTATTCTACGCTAAGCCGTCAAAAACGTTTAGCAATTAAACTTTAACGAGCGAACTTTGATTATTATGAAAAAGACGTACGTAACGAAAATGCCTAATCACATCGGCGCTTTTCTAAAAGCAAGTAAATGTTTTTCAGAACTGGGCATTAATATCACGAGAGTAAGTTACAATAAAGCAGTTGATTCCCACACGCTATTTATTGAAGTAGACGGCGAAGAGGCGCAATTTGAAAAGGCTAATAAAAAATTACAAGAAATAGGCTATCTTTCAAACGGCGACGCAAACACTAAAATCGTTTTACTTGAGTTCCGTTTAGAAGATAAACCCGGTAGCGTAACGAGTGTTTTAGAGTTAATCAGTCAATTTAATTTTAACATTTCATATATAAGTTCTCAAGAAAACGGGAGCGATTATCAGTACTTTAAGATGGGTTTATACGTTGATGAAACGAAAGATTTAACCGAATTTTTAGCGCAAGCCGAAAAACTTTGCGAAGTTAAAGTAATTGATTATAACAATACCGAAAAAGTTTTTGATAACAGTATATTTTATAATTCTTACGTTGACGGATTGGTTAAAACGATGAAACTTTCCGAGAAAAAGAAAGAAGACCTTTTAGTTAACGTAAATTTAGCGATGCAAACGCTTGACGAGCAAGGGCTTTCGCCTTATAAAACTTTTGATAGCATAAGTAAATTTGCAGAACTTTTGGCTGAAAGTAGAGGACGCAACTTTAACCCCAGAGTTACCGTACATAAAATAACCGAAAAGACGAAAATTACTTTAATAGAGCCCAATTGTGGTAGCAATACCGCTATTATAGAGAGCGACGGCGAAAGAGCGTTCGTGGATTCGGGATACGCTTGCTATAAAGATGAAATGCTTGGACTAATTAAAAGTTTAGTTCCAAATTTTAGAGAAAGCGCGGAAAGATTGATTATTACGCACGCGGACGTCGACCACTGCGGTTTGCTTAACGAGTTTGACGAAGTTATACTAAGCCAGAGAAGTTTTGAAAGTTTGAGCGCAGAAACGGATAAAAGCGCTGGTTTTAGGGAAAGAAATTACTTGCATTTGCCGTACGTGAACATTTGTAAGACTTTAACTGATTATAGAACGGTTGACAAAAGCAAACTTCGTCCTTCGTGGAATAAATCAAGTTTAACCGCGCCGATAGAACAAATAGGCTTTTTCTCTTTAGGCGAACTTAATTTTGAAGTTTACGAGGGTAAAGGTGGTCATTTGCTTGGAGAAATTATTTTGATCGATTACGAACATAAACTTGCTTTTACGGGCGACGTATTTATTAATCTTAGCGATTTAACCAAAAAACAAGCCGAATATAATCAATACGCTCCGATATTGATGACTTCAGTAGATACCGATGCAAAACTTTGCGCAAAAGAGCGTTCCGCTTTCTTGCAAAGATTAGGCGTTGGCGCGTGGAGTATATTTGGCGGACACGGTGGAAAGAAGGAATATTTACCACAAACGACTAAATAAGGATAGTCTAATAAAGACGGCTCGCGCCGTCTTTAGTTTCTTATTCGCTTTTCTCTTCGTCCGTCACGATAATTATTTAAATCGCTTGCCAAAACGAGCAAAGCAGTGTATAATTATATCGTAACTTCACTTTAGGAGAAAAAGTATGGATATCGTTATTCTTACTGCGCTTGGAGTAGGCGGAGCAACGGTAATAGGCGCTGGTCTTGGCTTTCTTTTCAAAAACCCCTCCCATAAATTCAACGACGTAATTCTTTCGTTTGCGGGAGGCGTTATGCTTTCTGCGGCGGTAATAGGACTTATAATCCCCTCTCTTGAACACGGCGACGGCTCTTGGGTTTCACTGCTTATAACCGTTCTTGGTTTTTTTGCAGGCGCAATCTGTCTTAACCTCGTAGATAAACTCGTGCCTCACCTTCACAAGATGACGGGTATTGACCAAGAATCTCACCCAGATAACGCTACGAGGCTTAATAAGGTTTTACTGTTCGTTATTGCTATTGCTATCCACAATCTTCCCGAAGGAATAGCAGCAGGCGTGAGTTTCGGCACGGGCAATAACGCTCAAGCGCTAACCGTTGCAGGTGGCATCGCGCTACAAAATATTCCCGAGGGTATGGTAATTATCGCGCCTATGATAGCCTCGGGTATGAAAAAAGGTCGAACCTTTCTAATTGCGCTTTTTACGGGCATTATCGAAGTAGTTGGGACGTTTATAGGCTACTTCGCAGTATCAATTTCCACCGCTATTCTTCCCTTTGCTCTCGCTTTTGCCGGCGGAACGATGCTCTACGTTATAAGCGACGAAATGATACCTGAAACGCACTCGCACGGCAACGAGCGTAGCGCAACCTACGCGCTCCTTATCGGTTTTGCCGTTATGCTTGCTTTTGATTTTTTCCTTGGATAAAATAATCCCTCCACATATTTTATGGAGGGCTTTTTTTTATAGATTATAGGCGTAAATCATAATACCAAGATACTCCGCGAAGATAAGCCACGCAAGATAGGGGATTAATAGAACTGCCGAGGCTTTATTTAGGCGAAAGTTTACCATAATGAGCGCAAGCGTTAACGACACCGTTGCCGATAGCACTATGAACGAAAGTAGATAATTGCGCATCAAAAAGAAGGTAAACGGCCAAGCAAAGTTATGAAAAAGTTGCATACCAAATAACACTAAACTTGCCGTTTTCATTGCGCCGTTTTCTTCCCTAAGCGTTAGGTAAAGTGACGCGCCCATAAGCGCGTAGAGGACGGGCCACACGAGTGAGAAAACCCAGTCGGGCGGAGTGAGGTTAGGGCGAACTAATCCCGTATAACCACTATCTGCGCCTGACAGCATACCCACGAGCCAACCTGCTCCCACGATAAGCGCGGAAACGCCCGCGCCCTTTAACAGTTCTTTCCATTTATTTGACATTACCGCTTGCATAAAATTCTCCTTTGTCTTTAGTTTAACGCAAAACTTAGAAAATATGCAAGAATAAATCGTTGATAGTTATAATTACTGAAAGCAAAACGAGATAGATTATAAACGGTTTTGCGTTGTTTTTCTTAAACTCGCCTTTGACTATATAAAGAGCAACAAGTCCGCTTATAAAAGCGGTAATAAAACCTACGGCAAGGGCTAAAAACGATACGCTCATACTCTCGCTTTCGCCTATTCCAAGCACCGCCGAGCCCACTATAAGCGGAAGAGACATTATGAACGAATACGACGCGCCCTCTTCCCGCTCAATACCTAAAAGCGAGAGCGTAGTCGTGGTTACGCCACTTCTCGAAAGACCGGGAAAAATGGCAAATCCTTGGCTAATTCCTACGATTACTGCGTCCATTTTCGTCATAGATTTTTGCATACGGTTGTTAAATTTTGAGCCAAGCGTTAATAAAACAGCGGTTAGAATAAAGAACACGGGCAACGCTTTCCCGTCGAAAAAACTTTCGGCAAAGTCTTTAATAAACAGGACCACCACCCCCGATAGTACCGTCGAAATTATTAGCATTAAGCCCTTTTCTCCAAAGGGGTTTTTGAGTATTTTGACTAAATCTTTCCAAAAAACTATAACGATTGCAAAAGCGGAAGCAAGGTGCAAAATAAGGTCGAAATACATTGAACTTTCCACCTTACAAATTCTTGACATAAGGGCAAGGTGTCCGCTACTCGACACGGGCAAAAACTCCGTTGCTCCCTGAACTATTCCCATAATTAAAGCCTCTAAAATACTCATAGTTAATTATATTGAAAAAGTTTGAAAAATATGGCTTATTTGTCTTGCCTTTTTATAATACTTTTGTTATAATAACATAAAATCAATGCAATTTTTTGGAGGAACTTATGAAAATCAACTTCTCTACATTAAGTCAAGAACTGTTAGCAAAAACGAACGAAGTTGCTAATCAAATCGGACTTGAGCCCTCTCTTCAAGGTCTTCCCTTAACGGCTGAACAGGGCGAAAAACTTACCGTCGTTTGCGACGGAAAGAGCGTAAAGATTACTTATCCTACGCTCAATCAGTATTTCCGCGCGCTTTTCATCTTGGCGCAAAACGGCAGTAAGAAGTTCTCGGTTAGCGAAGATTGTCACGCAAGCGAACTGGGTATTATGCTTGACTGTTCGAGAAACGCGGTAAGAAACCTTACTCATCTTAAGGAAATTATCCGACACCTTGCGCTTATGGGTTACAACCAACTTCAACTTTATACCGAAGACACTTACGAAGTTGAGAACGAGCCTTACTTTGGCTATGGCAGAGGTAGATACACTATTGCCGAAATGAAGGAAATTGACGATTACGCTTTCTCGTTCGGCATTGAAGTAGTACCCTGTATTCAAACGCTTGCTCACCTAAATTGCATATTCCGTTGGCCTGCCTACTACGGCGTAAAAGATACGGCGGATATACTTCTTATTGACGAAGAGCGCACTCATATTCTTATTAACAATATGTTTTACACTCTTTCAAAGACTTTCCGTTCTCGCAAAATCCATATCGGTATGGACGAGGCGCATATGGTAGGAAGAGGCGCGTACGAAGATAGATTTGGCCACGTGCCCAACAAAAGCGAACTTATCTTAAAGCATCTTAAAAAGGTAGTTGAACTTGCCGACAAGTACGGCTACAAGCCTATGATGTGGTCGGATATGTTTTTCCGCCTCGCCTTTAACGGTAGTTATTACCTTCCCGAAGGTCAAAAACCCGAAATCCCCGAAGAAGTTAGAAACAAAGTCCCCGAAAATTTACGCCTCGTTTACTGGGATTACTACCATAGCGACTATCAACCGTATTTGGATATGCTTGACGGTCACCTCGCTTTCAATCGCGAAGTTATGTTCGCAGGCGGCGCGTGGACTTGGCAAGGCTTTGCTCCTATGAACGAATTTTCGCTCTATACCACTAAACTTGCAATAGACGCTTGTTTAGAGAAAAACGTTGATAAAATTCTCCTCACGATGTGGGGTGACAACGGCGCAGAGTGTTCTGCTTTAGGCGTTCTTCCCACTCTTTGCTACACGGCTGAGCGTGTTTACGGTCACGATACTTACGACAAAGCGTTCAAAACGCTAACGGGCGTTGACCTTAATAAATTCCTCACTATTGACCTTCCCAACAAGGTTATTCCCCCTAAAAATAAACCCACCACGACTAACCCCTGTAAGTTCGCCCTCTACTCCGATACTATCGGCGGTTGGCTCGATTACGCGTTCAAAAAGGACGGCGGAAAGACTTACGGAGAATTCGCTAAAACTTTACGCGAAACGGAAAAAACGGCTAAAAATTACGCATACGTATTTAAAACTTTGCGACTTTTGTGTGAGGTTCTCGAACTTAAATACGACCTTGGCGCAAAGACGAGAGAGGCTTATAAGTGCGGTGATAAACTTGCCGTTAAGAAACTTATAAAGACTAATTACCTTCCTCTTATTAAACGCCTTGACGCTTTCTATAACGCTTTCAAAGAGCAATGGATGAAAGAAAATAAGCCTAACGGATTTGAAGTTCAGGACTACCGCATCGGCGGACTTATCCAACGCACCAAGCACAATATTGAAACACTCAAAGCGTGGATTGACGGCAAACTTGAGAAAATCGTTCAATTCGAAGAGTCTATGCTCGAACCTAATGCTGAGGGTTATACCTTTGGTGGATACAATGATTTTGCCGGCAACGTTACGGTTTGTCCTTTCTAAACTATGCTAAATATCGTATTAGTTGAACCCGAAATTCCACAAAACACGGGCAACATTGCGCGTACTTGCGCCTGCACGAACACTCGTCTTCATCTCGTTCGCCCCTTTGGGTTTGAAATTAGCGACAAAACGCTCAGACGCGCCGGGCTTGATTACTGGGATAAAGTGGACATAGTTTACTACGACAGTCTTGAAGACTTTTTGCAAAAGCACGAGGGAGACAAACTCTTTTACGCTACGACCAAAGCGAAGAAGTCATATACCGAAATGGCTATCCCCGATAATTCTTATATCCTTTTTGGAAAAGAGACGAAGGGACTGCCGGAAGACTTAATATTCTCCGACTACGAAAACGCTATTCGTATTCCTATGTTCGGTTCGTTGCGTTCTCTCAACCTATCGAACTCGGTAGCGATAATTCTTTACGAGGCTTTACGCCAAAACGACTTTTTCGGTCAAAAATAAACGCGAAAGGGCAATCAACGGATTGTCCTTTTTTGTTACAAAATTTGCGGAAATCATAACATAAAACGGGGTTTTATTCTTTCGCGTATTGACAAGTAGCCTTAATAGTGTTATAATGACGATATGATGTTTACAATTAACGAACAAGATAGAGAATATATAGAGAATAAGTATCATTTTACCTCTCAACCCTTCTCGCCGTATAACTTCCGCGCCTATCACGGCGGAGAGTACGACCTTTCGACCGGGCTTAGCGATGAGAAAATGAAAGAGGGGTTGAGGAAAATTGCCGAGCAATTTAAGGATAAAGAGCACGCTCTTTCAAAGGCTAAGCAGATAGAATTCGTTCTTGACAACACGCCCGTCGACGTCAACGAAAAGGACTGGTTCGTAGGCATTTATTCGTGGACGAGAATTACCGTTCCCACTACTTCGGATATTTGGAAAGAGGAAGTTTTCCAAAAAGAGAACGCGGTAAAAGAGGCTATCGACAGTTTTCGCGCGCTTAACCTTGCAACTATTTATCCCGATTACGACCACTCTATTCCCGACTGGGACGCAGTTATTGCGCTTGGATTTAAGGGGCTATTAGATAGAGTAAAACTATATCGACAAAAGAACGATAAGATAGAAAGCGACGCGCTGTTCGATGCTATGGAAATAGTTTATTCGGCTATTCTTCGTTTGCTTAAAAGATTAGAAGAATACGCTCTTTCGCATCCTTCAAAAAAAAGCGAACTTCAAGCGCGTTGTCTTAAATCGTTACAAAACGGCGCGCCTACTGATACTTACGAGGCTTTGCAACTCATTTATCTTTATCACTTAATCGGCGAGTGCGTTGACTGTTATCAGGTTCGTTCGTTAGCCTCTGGACTTGATAGAACGCTTACGCCCTTTTACCGCAACGACCTCAAAACCAAGCGGTACGACGAAGAGCAACTGCGCTCGTTCATCGGTTACTTCCTTCTTCAGTATAATTCAATGCACAATTACTGGGGACAGCCCACTTATCTTGGCGGAAGTAACGAAAAAGGCGAGTGCATCGTAAACGAAGTTAGCCATACGATTTTATCCGTTTACGACGACCTCGGCGTTTATAATCCTAAAATCCAAATAAAACTAACCCCCACCACCCCCGTTTCCTTTATAAACAAGGCTCTTGATATGATTAGGCGAAATAAGGGCAGTATAGTATTCGTGGGCGAAACGGGTACGGTTAAGGCAATGGAGCGCTACGGCGTAAGTAGAGAGGACGCTCTTACTTGCGATATTAGCGGTTGTTACGAACTGCATTTGCGAGGGGGCGAAATAGTTACGCTCGGAGCGTATATAAATCTTGCCCAACCCCTCCTCTATCTTTTGGACGGGTTAAAGAACGAGAGCGTTCGCGCGCTTTTTGAAATTGACGAAATTGACATAACGACGCTTGACACCTTTGAAAAGTTTACGCTTGCGTACGAAAAAGTCTTTGAAAAGATGATGATAAAGGTGCGTGAAAATCTTGACGCTACCGAAAAATACCTATCGACAATAAACCCCTCGGTCGTATTTACCGCCACGATAGAAAACGCTTTGAAAATGGGCGTTGACGCTTATCAAGAGGGCGTTAAGCACAATAATACGGGCATTTTCTGTTGCGGATTTGCCACTGCCGTTGACTCTCTTTGCGCGGTTAACGAACTGGTTTATAAGCGAAAACTCATATCTTTACAGGACCTTAACTCTCTTCTTAAACGCGAGTGGGAGGGCGGAGAAAGACTTCGACTTATTGCAAAAAACAGTAAGCATAAATACGGAAACAACGACGCTTTTGCCGACGAAATAGCAAAGCGCGTTTACGACGATATTATTTTAGCGATTGCAGGCAAGAAAAATGCTCGCGGAGGCGTTTACAAGACGCTTATGCACACCGCTCTTTACTACCTCCATTACGGAGAAAGCACTCCTGCTACGCCCGACGGAAGAAGACGAGGCGAAGAAGTCAGCAAAAACGCTACGCCCTCCGTTGGCGCGGACCGTCAAGGCGCAACGGCGCTCGTTCTTTCCGCGCTAAACCTTGAGCCGTCGCTATGCACGGAAGATTTTTGCGTAGATATTATGCTACACCCTTCCGCTTGTGAAGGCGAAGACGGTCTTGACGCGATGCGCTCGCTACTTACCGTTTACGAAAAACGGGGCGGTCTTGCTATTCAGTTCAACGTTATGAGCGGAAAACTGTTACGCAATGCACAAAAAGAACCTGAAAAGTACAAAAATTTGCAAGTTCGAGTATGCGGATGGAACGTTCTTTGGAATAATCTTTCGCTTGCTGAACAGAACGCTTACATTGAGCGCGCAGAAAACGTAATATAAACTCTATCGCCCCACTCTTTTGGGGCGATTATTCTTGACTTTAACGCTAAAAAGCGGTATAATTTTAATATATTCTTCTTGGAGGAAAACTTATATGGATAAATATTACTTGGGGATTGATTTAGGCGGTACTTTCATTAAGGGCGGTATCGTGGATAAAACGGGCAAGATTTTACTTGAAGATAAAATCCCCACCGAGCGCAATCTTGGTGGCGAGCGCGTTGCTCAAAACATTGCTAAACTTTGCAATATTTTACTTGAAAAGGCGAATATGAGCGCTGAGAATATCGTAGGCGTTGGTATCGGTAGCCCGGGAATTATCAACAGCAGAAAGGGTGAAGTTACTTATTCGTGCAATCTTGGTTGGGAAAACTATAACGTTTCGGCGGTCGTAGAAAAACTCACTTCTCTTCCCGTTAGAATTGCGAACGACGCTAACGTTGCAGCGCTTGGCGAGACTAAGTTCGGCGTAGGCAAGAAATATAGGAACACCGTTATGCTTACTCTTGGAACGGGCGTTGGCGGTGGTATCGTTATCGACGGTAAACTCTTCGAGGGCAATCAGTCTGCAGGCGCGGAAATGGGACACTCGGTTATCGTTGCCGGCGGAGAACAATGCGGTTGCGGAAGACGAGGTTGCTTAGAGGCTTACGCGTCCGCTACTGCGCTTATCAGAGACACCAAGCGCGCTATGGAAAACGACAAAAATAGCAAGATGTGGGAAATCGGCTCTCTCGATAAAGTGAGCGGAAAAACCGCGTTCGACTATAAGGACTGCGACGAGACGGCAAAGTCAGTCGTTGATAATTATATTTCTAAACTTGGCGTGGGCATTACTAATATTGCTAACGTTTTCCGTCCCGAAGCGATTATTTTGGGCGGTGGCGTTTGCGCTCAAGGCGACAACCTTATAAAACCCTTAAAGGAATTCCTTGCTCGCGAAATCTACGCAGGCGACAAAGGACCGAGCGTTGAAATCTTAATTGCGTCTTTGGAGAACTCGGCGGGACTTTTGGGCGCGGCAGCGCTTTGGCTTGAATAACTATGAGATTATTTATAGTGACGAGCGTTTATCAATGAAAATCGACGAACTCGAGGTTCAAGATATTGATAACGAAACAGACTGGCAACTTGCTGAAATTAAATATAAACTTATGCTTGAAAGGAATAAATCTTCTAAATAATAAAGCAAGCGTCACAAAATCGTGGCGCTTTTATCTTTTTCGAGGCTTTTTCGCATTTTTACTCACTCTTTTGCTTGACTTTCCTTCCCTTTTGTGCTATTATTATTGAGCATTAAGATAATACTTTTGCTTGGAGGAATATCGAAGCGGTCCTCAGCCGAGCGTAGCGAACGCCACGAGCATTAGCGAGTATAACGAGGCTCGCCGAGGTTTACCAAACTTTTAATCTTTACCACAACTATAACTTATTAATTTACGGAGGAATATCGAAGCGGTCACAACGAGGCGGTCTTGAAAACCGTTTGGGTGAAAGCCCACGGGGGTTCGAATCCCTCTTCCTCCGCCAAAAAACACCATTGCCCTTGGGGTGATGGTGTTTTTTCGTGAGTGAGTATGGCGATAAGAACACAAAACACTATTTTTAGTGTTTTGTGGTTCGCGGACCAACGCGTAAGCGTTAGTCCAAGGGAGCGCCGAGGAGCGCGACTGCTATCTCGACAAAAGTATAGCAATGCAAGGAAGCGTAGCGACTGCTGTCCCTCTTCCTCCAAACGCGTAAGCGTTAGTCCAAAGGAGCGCCGAGGAGCGCGACTGCTGTCCCGACAAAAGTATAGCAATGCAAGGGAGCGTAGCGACTGCTGTCCCTCTTCCTCCAAACGCGTAAGCGTTAGTCCAAGGGAGCGCCGAGGAGCGCGACTGCTGTCCCGACCAAAGTATAGCAATGCAAGGTAGCGTAGCGACTGCTGTCCTCTCTTTTGTCTAAACCTATTCGTGTAAAAATGTAATAAAAAAGCAAACCGTATGCGTTTTTTGCATACGGTTTTTGTTTTTATTTGGATAATTTGTTTCTTTCCTTAATGGCATTCGCAAGCGCATTACTCATACCAAGTTGTATAAATTCTTCTTGCCAATCATCGCTATCAAAATAAATCTTTTTGTTTTTATATAGAGCGATACCTACACTCTTGCCGTTCTCGTTTTGTCTCATTAAGAAAGATATATCGTTTTTCTTTTCTAAAATAAAATATTCTTTCCCTGAAACGCTAATCGTTAACATAGGTTTTTCAAAAGATAATCTTTTAATGGCTGTGCTCACTGCCTCCTCACCTAAAATTGCATACTTTTTTTTCGTTTTTCTAACTTCCTCTTCATATTCAGTCAAGGATTTTACGTATTTATCTACGTCTAATTTGGATATATTATATCTTTCCGTTTCATCTTCAACCTTATTGTATATAGTTACTACTTCGGATAATATCTCATTTGCAACTCGGTTATTAATTCTTTTTCTATCAACTAACGTTTGTATCATTATACTAATTACTGCTATAATATATATGGGTGGAAATAATACCGCTAATGCTGTTAAAGAAGAATTATCAATCCTCTCTTCGCTTACTGCCTCCCCTCTTGTTTTTGCAATATCACTGTTATTTCGTCCCGTAAAAGATTTTTCTTCCTCGTCCTCATCATCGTCTTTTGTTTTTAACTCGCCATCTATCTTCAACGACACGATATAATGAGTTCCGTTAACATATTCGTCCCATTTTGCCTGTGAATTATTTTTATTATATAACACTACGCTTACAATGTTGAGTATATATAACGGAATAAGCGTTCCGACCAACCAAATTACCGTATCTACTTTCGCCGTTAGCGAAACAAGCAATAAGGCTAATACAGGTATTAATGCAAATAACGGCAATAGAAAAAACCACACTTCGCTGTTGCCGTATCTTTGATCATACAATAATTTTCTATCCTCAAGAGTTACTAAACCCTCAAAACTTTCGTATTCATCTATGCTTTTCTCGGGAAACAATTCCTTATAAAACATTACATCATATTCGGTTAACGGCTTGTTTGTTTCTTTGCATTTATACATTTTCTTTTTCCTCCGTAAATTAAAAAATGCGCCAGCCGAAGCCGACGCACCCAAACGCAAACTCCGGTTGTCGCCAAACAAACATATACAGAAAATAGGCTCTATGCTATCACTATATGGAATTTGCAATTTGTCAAATTCTTGTAGTAATAGCATTACCCAAAATGGATAGAGTTATCCTTTAAAAAGAAAATATACCTATCTTATCTGCATATTAAGTTTGTTTGGCTCTTTTATTGTAGCATAACAAAATAGTTTTGTCAAGGATTTAGAATAATTTCATTATTACCACGAAACGAGTGTTTTTTAGTTGATTTTTTACATTTAAAGTGCTATAATGCTTTGTGCAATAAATCACAAGGAGAAAAAATAATGGAAATTGATTGGAATACATTATTTAACACGTTGCTCGAATGGGCGACAAGCACAGGCGTAAAAATCTTGATTGCATTGCTTATTTTGTTTATTTCGTTTAAGATTATCAACGCAATTGCAAAGAAAATTGAGAAAAAAGCGGATAATAAAAACTCCGACAAAACGATTATGAAAACGTTAGCCTATATATTTAAACTTGGGCTAAAAATCGTAATCATAATTTGCTTAATTGGATATCTTGGTATTGACACGAGCGGACTTACTGCTTTAGTTGCATCGTTAGGCGTATGTATCGGCTTAGCGGTAAACGGCGCTTTGTCCAACCTTGCAGGTGGCGTTCTTATTATTCTTACTCGTCCTTTTAAAATTGACGATTATATCGAAGCGCTTGGTTATTCGGGTACCGTTGTTGATATTCATATTACGAACACTAAACTTTTGACTCCAGATAACAAGGTTATATATCTTCCCAACGGCACGCTTGCTAACGGTGAAATAGTTAACTATTCCGAAAAAGACCTTCGTCGCGTGGACTTAGACTTTTCAATCGGCTACGGTGACGATTTTGAAAAGGCTAAAGAGATTATACTGAACATTTTCAAAGAGCACGAACTCGTACTTGAAGATCCCGCTCCCGTAGTTCGCGTAAAGGAACACGGTTCGTCAAGTATTAATCTTACTGCTCGCGCTTGGGTAAAGAACGGAGATTACTGGACGGTATTCTTTGACGTTACCGAGGCTGTTAAGAAAGCGTTCGACGCAGAAGGCATTGAAATTCCCTTTAATCAACTCGACGTCACCATTAAAAATAAATAAGACTAATTTAAAAGCATCGCCTTATTATAGGCGATGCTTTTATTTTTTAATATGCTATTAGTTAAGCATAAGAAAAACGAGGGTACTTTCGTACTCTCGTTTTCTTATCGTTAAATTATCGAAATTACTCGATGATGGTGGAAACGACACCCGAACCAACGGTTCTGCCACCCTCACGGATAGCGAAACGAAGTCCCTGCTCGATAGCGATGGGAGCGATAAGTTCTACGGTGATAGCAACGTTATCGCCAGGCATTACCATTTCGGTACCAGCGGGAAGAGTGATTTGACCGGTTACGTCAGTAGTTCTGAAGTAGAACTGGGGACGATAGTTGTTGAAGAAAGGCGTGTGACGGCCACCCTCTTCCTTCTTCAATACGTATACGGAAGCGGTGAACTTGGTGTGGGGTTTAATCGTGCCGGGTTTAGCAATAACCTGTCCGCGCTCGATGTCCTTACGGTCAACACCACGAAGAAGAATACCAGCGTTGTCGCCTGCTTGAGCGAAGTCAAGGGACTTACGGAACATTTCGATACCGGTTACAACGGAAGTGCTGGTAGCCTTAATACCTACGATTTCAACGGGTTCTTGAACTTTGATAGTACCACGCTCTACTCTACCAGTAGCAACGGTACCACGACCGGTAATGGTGAATACGTCCTCGACAGGCATAAGGAAGGGCTTGTCGGTGTCGCGGTCGGGTGCGGGGATGTAAGCATCTACTGCATCCATAAGTTCAAAGATTGCTGCGCAAGCGGGATCGTCTGCGTTGTCAGCAGATGCAGCCTCGAGCGCCTTGAAAGCGGAACCTCTGATGATGGGGGTATCGTCGCCAGGGAACTGATACTCGTTAAGAAGTTCACGGATTTCCATTTCTACAAGGTCAAGAAGTTCTTCATCGTCAACCTGGTCGGTCTTGTTGATGAATACTACGATCTTGGGAACGCCTACCTGACGAGCGAGAAGGATGTGCTCACGGGTCTGGGGCATAGGACCGTCGGTACCTGCAACTACGAGGATTGCGCCGTCCATCTGTGCAGCACCAGTAATCATGTTCTTTACATAGTCTGCGTGGCCGGGGCAGTCAACGTGTGCGTAGTGACGGTTTGCGGTTTCGTACTCTACGTGAGAGGTGTTAATGGTAATACCTCTTGCCTTCTCTTCGGGAGCCTTATCGATTTCATCGTAACGCATCTTTTGAGAAAGACCTCTTGCTGCAAGAGTCATAGTGATTGCAGCGGTAAGGGTGGTTTTGCCGTGGTCAACGTGGCCGATAGTACCGATGTTAACGTGGGGCTTGCTTCTGTCAAATTTTGCCTTTGCCATTTTATTTTTCCTCCGAAATAATTTTTTTTATTTTATAATTTGGCTTTTTTGTTTTTGGGGCTTGGGGCGTTTAAGTTTTCGCCCCATACCCTCGATTATATACATTATATATGAATTTTTCTTTTTTTACAATCGTTTTGAACCGATTTTCAAGAAAAATTATTTATTTAGTCCTTTTTTGCTCTCTCGCCGATTACTTTTTCAGCAATGCTTCTGGGAACTTCTGCGTAGTGGTCGAAAGTCATAGTGTAGTTACCACGGCCCTGAGTACGCGAACGAAGGTCGGTAGCGTAACCGAACATCTCTGCAAGAGGAATCTCTGCGTGGATTTCTTTGCTACCGTTTACGTCGTCCGTACCCATAATCGTACCACGACGGGAACTTACGTTACCCATAACGTCGCCGAAGTACTCGTCGGGAAGGGATACGTCTACTTTCATAATGGGTTCCATAAGAATTGCGTCTGCTTTTCTCATACCCTCTTTGAAAGCCATTGAACCTGCGATCTTGAACGCCATTTCCGAAGAGTCGACTTCGTGGAACGATCCGTCGTAAACGGTTACCTTGAAGTCTACGCACTCGTAACCGCCAAGGATACCGCTCATCTTTGCTTCGCGAATACCGTTGTCGATTGCGGGGATATACTCTTTGGGAATAGAACCACCAACGGTCTTGTCCTCGAATACGTAACCTTCGCCGGGCTCAAGGGGTTCCATAATAATCTTACAGTGACCGTATTGACCTTTACCACCGGACTGACGAACGTACTTTCCTTCAACCTCAACGCGTTTCTTAATAGCCTCGCGGTAAGATACTTGAGGACGACCAACGTTAGCCTCTACCTTGAACTCGCGGAAAAGACGGTCTACGATAATCTCAAGGTGAAGTTCGCCCATACCTGCAATAATGGTCTGACCGGTTTCTTGGTCAGTGTAGGTCTTGAAGGTGGGGTCTTCTTCAGCAAGTTTAACGAGAGCCATAGTCATCTTCTCTTGAGAAGCCTTGGTCTTGGGCTCGATTGCTACTCTAATAACGGGCTCGGGGAATTCCATACTCTCTAATACGATGGGGTGCGCGGGGTCGCAAAGGGTATCACCGGTGGTGGTGTCTTTAAGACCTACGAACGCGCAGATATCGCCTGCGTAGATTTCCTCGATTTCGCTACGGTTGTTAGCGTGCATCATAAGGATACGGCCGATACGCTCTTTCTTGTCCTTGGTGGAGTTAAGAACGTACGAACCAGAGTTAAGCGTACCCGAATAGCAACGGAAGAACGCAAGTTTACCAACGAAGGGGTCTGCCATAATCTTGAAGGCAAGTCCTGCGAAGGGAGCAGAGTCGCTACTCTCACGAACTTCTTCGGTCTCTCCGTCAAGGAGCGTACCTTTGATTGCGGGAACGTCAAGGGGAGAGGGCATATAGTCTACGATTGCGTCCAAAAGTTTCTGAACGCCCTTGTTCTTGAAGGAAGAACCACAGCATACGGGGTTGATCTTCATTTCAAGGGTAAGTTTTCTAATAGCCGTCTTGATTTCCTCTTCGGTGAACTCTTCGCCTTCGAAGTACTTCATCATAAGGTCGTCGTCGCTCTCTGCAACTACTTCCATAAGTTTTGCTCTGTACTCGTCAGCAACGTCTTTAAGTTCTGCGGGGATTTCGGTTTCGTCCATTACGGTACCAAGGTCGTCGGTGTAGATATCAGCCTTCATAGTTACAAGGTCGACAACGCCAACGAAGGTGTCGGCAGAACCAACGGGGATTTGGATTGCAACGGGGTTAGCCTTAAGACGAGTGCGCATCATCTCCATTACGTTGAAGAAATCTGCTCCGTCTCTATCCATCTTGTTTACGTAAGCAATACGGGGAACGCCGTACTTGTTAGCCTGACGCCATACGGTTTCGGACTGGGGCTGTACGCCACCACGAGCGCAGAATACTGCTACCGAGCCGTCAAGTACTTTAAGCGAACGCTCAACCTCTACGGTAAAGTCAACGTGGCCGGGGGTGTCGATAATGTTAATTCTCTTTCCCTTCCATTGAGTGGTGGTCGCAGCGGAAGTAATGGTTATACCACGCTCCTGCTCCTGCTCCATCCAGTCCATCGTTGCAGCGCCTTCGTGAACCTCACCGATTTTGTGCGTCTTTCCAGTGTAGAAAAGAATACGCTCGGTGGTGGTAGTCTTACCAGCGTCAATGTGCGCCATAATACCGATATTTCTGGTGTTTTCCAAACTAAACTGTCTTGCCATATTGTTTCTCCTCTATTACCAACGATAGTGCGCGAACGCCTTGTTGGCTTCTGCAGCGCGGTGCATCTCTTCTTTTCTCTTGATAGATGCGCCGGTGTTGTTGTATGCGTCGATAATCTCGCCTGCAAGTCTTTCTTTCATGGTTTTCTCTCCACGCTTGCGAGCAAAGTCTACCATCCAACGAATTGCAAGAGTTTGGCGACGCTCAGGACGGATCTCCATAGGTACTTGGTAGGTAGAACCACCTACACGACGAGCCTTTACTTCAAGTAAGGGCTTGATGTTCTCAAGCGCTTGCATAAAGATTTCCTCAGGCGCGCCACCTAATTTCTCTCTTACGATTTCAAAAGCCTCGTACACGATGCTTTGAGCCGTTCCTTTCTTGCCGTCTTGCATAACTTGGTTGGTAAGTTTCGTGATTACCTTGCTGTTATACATTGGATCCGGAAGCACGTCACGCTTCGGAACTCCACTTCTTCTAGGCATAATTTTTTCTCCTTAAATAATATTTCGGACTTGCTTGTCCCCCAAGTCCTCGGGGCATTTAAGGAGCCGATTTTTCTCTCTTTACCTTTTTAAATAAGGCGCGCGGTAAAACTTCGCTCCGTCTACCCTTCTGCGGTAAGGCTGACTGCTCCGTTTCTTCGCGTCTTTCGAACCTTCGGCGTCCTACTTTTTGGCTATACGGCTCTACGCTTACTTGGAGCGTTTTGCGCCGTATTTAGAGCGGGCTTGCTTGCGTTTTGCAACGCCTGCGGTATCAAGTGCACCACGAATAATGTGATAGCGCACACCGGGCAAATCCTTCACTCTGCCACCACGAATAAGCACGACGCTGTGTTCCTGCAAATTGTGTCCGATTCCCGGAATATAAACAGTACCTTCCATCTTGTTTACAAGACGAACTCTCGCGATTTTTCTAAGTGCCGAGTTGGGCTTTTTGGGGGTCGTAGTCGTTACCGAAAGACATACACCACGCTTTTGGGGGTTGTTCTCAAGGATAGGGCTCATCGACTTGAACTGTACCTTTTCACGGCCTTTTCTAATCAACTGGTTTATAGTAGGCATTATTACTCTACCTCCTTTTAGTAGTATCGCCCCGCTCTTAAAAAGCAGGTCGTAAGGGTTTTCTTCGAACCGCAGCCGAAGAGCGTACGGATTTTTTCCGCACGCCTAACAATTATAGCAAATTTTTTATAGCCTTGTCAACCCTTTTTAAGCCCTTTTCGCGCTTATTTATTTAAAATAAATAAAAAAAGCGGTATTTTTGCCCGCTTTTTATAGGTTTTTAAGTTGTTTTTTGTTTTCTCACCTTACTAAAACACTCTTCTATGGTGGAGGATAGGGGATAACGGAGGGTGGAAGTTGAGGAAGAGGCGCAATTTTTTTGAACGAGGTCGATAAACATAGTACTTTCCCCGTCGTCGCCCATAAATCTTTTCGCCCACTCGTCTTCGCCTATTATAGTTTTGATTTTTAGTTGCGATAAAGCAAGGTTATCGAAACTCGTTACGAGCAGGTTTTTGGTTATATTTGTAATGAAATTCCTTAACCGTATTATTTTTTTGTGAACTTCAGGACTAAAAAACTCCTTGCCCCTCCCCTTTAGTTTATAACCGAGAAAGAGCGCTTTACAACCCTTTAGTTTGTCAATTTCTCTCTCGTCCACTACTCCACAAATAAGGTGCGCGACTGCGTTTTCGTGAGTTTTGAGAAAGTCAATAGCCTGGGGCAAAAACTCGCCCATCGACACGCCTACGCCGTAGACGAGGTTTTTTTCTATAAGTTTTTCAACGAGCGCGTAATCTTTTAATAAATGGCGTTCGTTAACGGTAATATTGCATACCACTCCCTGCGCTTTCATTTGTTCTAAAAAAGGAATAAGGCTGGGATGAGAGAGGGCGTTGCCTCCGCCCACTGCAAGTTCCGTTCCTCTTTTGAGCGTTTTTAAAAAGGGCGCGTCAAAAGTGGCGTGCTTGCCTAAAACGGAAGAGTTTTCGTGGCACATAGGGCAATTCCCGTCGCAGTAATCGGTAATTTTAAGGTCGATACTATCGGGAAAATCAGCAATAAATTCCTTTTCTTCCGTTCGTTTGATTTTAGTGCCGTCGCTATAAAGCAGAACCTCGTAATTGCCGTTATTATACTTATAAAGTAGTTCTTTTTCCATTAGTAAATCTCGTCGGTGGGTTTTAATTCGCTCTTTTTTCCCATACCGCAGTAGTATTCTTTGCAGGCAAAACAGTACTCGTCGGAGAGAAAGAGTTTGACTTTCTCGGTAAAGTTTTCCTCTGCTTTCCAGCGATACTTATCAATACCAAGCGATAAGCAAAGGGCGTTTGCAATCTCGTAATAAGTTCCAAAACCGCAATCGCAGTCGTATAGCGCGCCCTCGCCAAAGAACCTATTGCAAGTTACGGGGAATTTAGAGGTATAAGTGCGACCGCATCTGCGAACGGGCGTTTCGTCTATCTCTTTTTCAAGCCCGCTTTTATCTATGCCTTTGCTCTTACAGTATTCCTCTTCGGCTACGGATAAAAATTCAAGCGTCAAGGCGCGGTGCTCTTCGTACCAAACGCTTTCAAACAACGCGCAAAACGCCTCTTTTTCGGGGCTTTCATCCGCCCAGACTTCATAAAACTCAAAAAGTTCGCCCTCACTTTCTTGGTCGATAGGGTCAAAATAGTCTGCGTCGAACCCGTTCTTTTCAAGGTTCGCCAAAACGCGCTTTTCAAGTTCGTCGCGTAGGTGCTTTTGCGTATAGCCTGCGTCTTCGCGTTTTCTATTTATTCTATCCTCTACCGCTTCTTTTTCATACTTATAACGCTCTTCGCTATTAGCCACGAGAGCGCGTAAAAAAACAATCTTTTGAAAGGGCGAAACTACCGCAAAATGACAACGCTCGCCCTCTTTATCGTATTTTTTGAGCGTTACGCTATGGGTACTGCTACTGTTCGTTTCAAAAATACTTTCCCTAATGACAGTTTTCATATAGTTTTCTTCTCCTATTCTCATTATAACGCATACGCTCGAAAATGTAAAGTTTTTTATATCATTTAAGCGTTATCAAATTTTCGTTAAAAATTAAAGTTCGACGATAAACTCTAAAAAATGGACACCACTTGCAAAAAGATGTCCGCAATATAGAGCGAAGTTTTTACCAAAAAGGTTGACTTTTTATCAGCAAAAATTTATAATATTGATAACCTACAAATAACTTGCGGAGAAACATTATGGGAAAAAAGTACGTATTCGTTGACTGGAACGATATCGACCCCGGTTACGGCGTTTCGCTTGAAGGATATTTTCCACCTAACGGCGCGCCTTACGGCATTAAAATCGTATCTCACAAGCCCGAAATCGACGCTGAACCCGTTATAAAAAAGGACAAACCTTGGGAAAATATGCGCGTGGGGGATTTTGCGTCCATAGTTAAGATTGACGACACTTACCACTGCTGGTACGACGCTATCGGTCCTCGCATTGCGCTTTGCTACGCTACGAGTAAAGACGGCGTTAACTGGGAAAAACCTTCGCTTGGGCTCGTTGAATTCCCCGAGGGCAATTTTGATAATAACATTATTAACTTTAACGATACCCCCGATATCGTGGACGAAGGCTGGGTAGTAATTTACCAAGATGACGCGCCGGACGAGGAAAAGTTTAAGATGATGTTTACGCGCGTTGACTACACGAGCGGTAACGGTCATACCGTCTTTATTCACGGCGCGGTATCAAGCGACGGAATTCACTGGAACGAAATCGGACCGCTTTTTGAGGGCGGAGACTGTCAAACCTCGCTCGTTTACGACAAGAAAAACAAGAAGTATCGCGTAATTACTAAGGCTCAAGACGCCGAAAACCTTGCTCGCCGTACTATGTTCTATATGGAAAGCGATAATTTCCGCGGTCCTTACACGGGACACCGTTATATTCTTCACGGCTCGCCCCTCGACCCGCCCGACGACGATATTTACGGCGTGGCTTACCACGAGTGGCTTGGCACTGACAACGCGCATATTCTCTTTCCTCAAGTCTATCACAGAAACTGGGATAACATTGATATAAATATGGCGGTTAGTCGCGACCTCTACACTTGGAACTACGTTGGCGAAAAACTCGTGCCGGGAAGTTGGGTAAGGTACCAAAACTATTCCGATATAGGTCTTACCATTGACGAGAGAGGCAGATGGGTTCACTACTACTGCACTACCGAGGGAGGACATAACGGCTACAAAGCAAACCCCAACATAAAAGGCGGTATTCGTCGTATGATATTCCGTCCTGACGGCTACACCTCGCTAAGAGCGGAAAGCACGGGCGAATTTACTACTCTTCCCCACAACTTAGGAAACAGTATGGTTATTAACGCCGATATTCCTTTCTTCTCTTATATTAAGATTGCGATAACCGTTCCCCACACTAACGAGCCTGCCGAGGGCTTTTCGTGGGAGGACTGCACGCTCGTGCCTATTGACGAGTACAGATACGAAGTTAAGTGGGCGCGTCCGCTTTCCGAACTGACTGGACCGCATAGACTTCGCGTT
>JAZSFP010000012.1:0-178417 GCA_045532295.1 Pumilibacteraceae bacterium
GCTCGTGCCTATTGACGAGTACAGATACGAAGTTAAGTGGGCGCGTCCGCTTTCCGAACTGACTGGACCGCATAGACTTCGCGTTAAAATGTACAGAGCAGACCTCTACTCTTACACTCTTGACTGCGAAAGCGAGGAACTAACTGCTGAACATTTCTATAAACTTGATAAACCCTCTAAAACGAAATAATAAATAAAGCCGATGATTGAGTTCATCGGCTTTTTCGTTACGAATTTTAATATACGGTAGCGTTTTTTTAAATCTTTTCGGCGTCTATAATAACGGCGATTTCTTTTTTTGCGTCTTTCGCGACTTCCTTAATTACCTTACCAACTTTGTCAAAGGGCTCGCGTTTAGAAACGAGCGGAAGGACGTCAACGGCTTTGCTTACGAGCATATTGATTGCGGAGTGATAGTTATTACCAGCGTCGGAAACCATATGTATAACTATATTTTTTTCTAAAGCAACGGTAAGGTCAACGGTAAGGTCGCAATCAATGTTATCGTAACCGACGAACGCTGCTCTACCACCGCTCGTAAGCATTTCAAACGAACGCTTTACGGGGAAACCTGCGCCCAGCGAGAACATCATCGTTTCCGCCATTTTTCCACAAGTAATTGAGAAAACTTTCTTTACGGGGTCGGAAGAAACTGCGTTAATCGTGTAATAGATACCCATTTTTTCGGCAAGGGCAAGACGGTCCTCGCGAATATCAATTAAAATGGGAATTGCTTGATAATAAATTGCCGCTTGCGCTAAGATAAGTCCTATTCTGCTTGCGCCAACGATTACTACGTGTTCACCCTTTTCAATACCAAGTTTGTCAAGAGCCTCAACCGCAAGCGCCACGTCTTCGATAAACACGCCTTGCGTTTCGTTTACTTGTTGAGGAAGAGCGATAATATCGCTTTGGGGAACGGTTATAAAGTCACGAAGTACGCCGTCCTCGGTCTTGCCATAGGTGTAGGCGCGTTCGCACGCAGAACGATTGCCTTTTTTACACGCAGAACATACTCCACAGGACGATACGGGACGAATATAGACTTTATCGCCTCGCTTAAAAGAGGTAACCTCCTCGCCCGTTTCCGTCACCATTCCTACGCCGTTTCTGCCCACGATAAGCGGAAGAGAGGCGTTACCGTTATACACCGCAGCCTCGGCAGTATCCACTAATGCCGTTAGCATCCTAATTTTTACACACGAGGGAGAAACCGCTTGCGCGCCAAGGTCGGCAAGTTCAATCGTTTTTTCACTCGTTACTTTCCACGCTTTCATTTCGTCTCCTTAAAAGGCGATTTGCCTTTAGGTTTATATTATACCACACTTTTACGCTTTTTACAAGCAAAATTGCATACTATTATTTTTGGCGACGCGAAGGGTACTTAACGCTTTTAAGATAAAGCCCGTCCGCAGGCATAACCTCTCTTACGGCATCCTTACTCTTCAACTCAAGAAGTCTTTGAACTCCCTCTCTGTCAATCTCGCCTTTGCCTGCCCTAACCAGCACGCCCGCGATAAGGCGCACCATATTATAGAGAAAGCCGTTTGCCGTTGCGTAAATCTTAACGAGTCCGTCCCTGCGCACTACCCTAATGCTTTTAATCGTTCTAACGGCAGTATTCGTATCTGCTCCCGTACTCATAAACGAGGTAAAGTCGTGCTCGCCCTCAAGCGCCTTAGACGCTTCGCGCATCTTTATAACATCAAGTTTACCTTTAATTCTAACCGCTCTACCAAAATACGCGGATTTATCCACCTCGCTCTCGTACATTGCGTAGCAATAGGTCTTTTCGATAGCGTCAAAGCGCGCGTGAAAGTCGGGGGAAACTTCTTTCGCTTTCAAAATTCTTATATCTGCAGGGAGAAAATGATTCGTCCCCGTCATAAAGTTTTTAACGGGAATATTGCTATTCGTATCAAAGTGGATTACTTGGCTGAGCGCGTGAACGCCCGCGTCCGTTCGTCCGCTTGCAGTAACGGTAATGCTTTCGCCCGTAAGTTTTTTAAGCGCCTCTTCCACTCTACTTTGCACCGTATCAAGCCCCGGTTGGCGTTGCCATCCACAGTACGCAGAGCCTATATAATCAAGCGTTAACATAATTCTTCGCATAGTTTACCTCACACGAACCACGGAACTAAGGAAAGGTCCACGATCCCAGGGAAAAAGTTAAATCTGAGCCACAAAATCACGAAGAAGAACAGCGCGAAAATAGCGAGCGCTATGAAGTCGCGCGCGTGCATTTTTAGTTTTTTCATCCTCGTTCTTCCCTTTGCTCCTCTATAACAACGCGAGTCCATAGCGTCGGCAAGGTCGTCCGCTCTTCTAAACGAAGACACGAAAAGGGGGATTAAGACGGGGAGCATTGCTTTGGCGCGCTTAAAAATATTACCGCTTTCAAAGTCGGCGCAACGCGCTTTTTGGGCGTTTTGAATTTTGTCCGTTTCTTCCACGAGCGTAGGGATTAGGCGGAGCGCAATGCTCATTATCATTGCAAGTTCGTGCACGGGGAATTTGATGAGCGAGAGCGGTTTAAGAAGGCTTTCAAGCCCGTCGGTTAGTTCTACGGGCGTGGTAGTATAGGTAATCATCGTTGGTCCTATCACCAAGAAAATGAGGCGGAGCGACATTTTTCCAGCGTTAATAAGTCCGTTCCCGTAAATCTTTATAATCCACCACTCAAAAAGGATATCGTCGGGTTGACCTTGGTAGAAAAGCGTGCTCATAATTACGGTGAATAGCACCAAAAATATTATCATTTGCAAACTTTTAAGAACTTTTAGAAGGGGTACTTTACTTATTGCGATTACCAAAAGCAAGAAAAGTAATACTAATCCGTAGGCTATAAAGGTGTCTACGAAGAAAATCATAACGATGTACGCAATCATCAAAATGAGTTTTGCGCGCGCGTCCATACTATGCAAAACGGAGCGGACGGGATAATACTGACCAAGCGTTATTTCGCGCATAATCCCCTCCTCTCTAAATCTGACAAAAGAGAACTTATTAGTTCAGTCTCGTTTTGAGGATTTTGACAAACTTCAAACCCCGCCTCGTTCAGTTTATCCGCAAGAAGGAGGATGGAGGGAAGTTCGATTTTATTCTCTTCAAGCAGTTTTTTATCAGCAAAAAGAGTTTGGGGAGTGAACACTCCAACGAGCCTTCCTGCGCTTAAAACTGCTATACGGTTGCAATTTTCTGCGACCTCGTCCATATTATGCGATATCATAATTACCGCTGAACAGGTCTTTTTAATTTCTCTAATAAGGGCAAGAATTTCGCGCTTGCCTTTGGGGTCAAGCCCTGCGGTAGGCTCGTCTAAAATAAGCACTTTAGGGCGCATTGCAATTACGCCTGCAAGGGCAACTCTACGCATTTGTCCGCCCGAAAGGTCGAAGGGCGAACGGTCCTTTACCTTTTCGTAGTCAAGACCAACGAGTTCAATTGCGCCCTTTACTCTACTTGCAATTTCGCTTTCGTCAAGACCGAGATTGCGCGGTCCAAAGCCCACGTCCTTTTCTACCGTTTCGTCAAAGAGTTGGTACTCGGGGTACTGGAAAACCATACCTACCGTTGAACGCAATTTCTTAAAGTCAATTTTCTTGGGGGATAAATCCATACCGTCCACGAAAAGCGTTCCACTCTGCACTCTCGTAAGCGCGTTAAAGTGGGACACGAGCGTACTCTTTCCGCTACCGGTGTGTCCTACTACGCCCATAAAATCGCCCTCTTTAACTTCCATCGTAATATCTGATAGCGCGGTGGACTGGAAGGGCGTTTTAGGGTTATATATGAAGTTAAGATGCTCTACCCGTATCATTTCTTAACTCCTTTAAGCGCGGTTATTAGTTCGTCGATATTAGTTGCAGAGAGCGAAATATCCACGCCGTTGTTTCTTAAAGCGTTCGCAACTCTACTTGCAAGAGGAACGGTAAGTCCTACCGCCTTTAATTCTTCTTCACGCGCGAAAATTTCCTTGCCTCCTTGCATAAGGATTTCGCCCTCGTTCATAACGATAATGCGGTCGGCAAGTTCCGCCTCTTCCATAAAGTGCGTAATCGTTACTACCGCTACGCCCTCTTCTCGATTGAGTTTTCTTATAACTTTCATAACCTCCGCTCTGCCCTCTGGGTCAAGCATTGAGGTGGATTCGTCGAATATCATTACGCGCGGACGAAGAGCAAGCACGCCTGCGATTGCTATACGCTGTTTTTGTCCGCCCGAAAGTCGATGAGGCGAACTTTCGCGGTATTCGTACATATTAACCGCCTTTAACGCGTCGTCTACTCTACGGCGAATTTCCCCAGAGGGAAGTCCAATATTTTCAGGGCCGAACGCCACGTCGTCCTCGATAATGGTCGCTACCATTTGATTATCGGGGTTTTGGAAAACTACGCCTACCGTCTTGCGAATATCAAAAAGGTTCTTTTCCTCTTTAGTTGATAATCCGTCGACGAGTATTTCCCCTTTATTTGGGGTAAGAAGACCGTTGATAAGGCGAGCAAGCGTACTCTTGCCCGAACCGTTATGCCCAACTATTGCTACGAATTCGCCCTCGTTAATGGTAAGCGAAACACCACGGACGGCGCGGGTTTCCGTTTTTTGTCCGTGGTCGTATGCAAAATATACTTCTTTTAATTCTATTATACTCATCTACTGTATTATATCCTTTTAGGGTTAGAATTGCAAGCAAAACGGCGCGGTAGAGCAAATTTTTCTCTAAATTATCTTTCTTTAATCACGGTTTCGTCTTCCCTTTGCGCTTTCTTTTTAAGATTTTTTTACTGCAACGGGGAAAATATGCGTTAAAACGATTGATTATTAGTCATTTTTGTGGTAAAATGTTAGTATGAATAACTTTAGTCGCTTGTAATTTTACTTGATGGAGATTACTTTTATGCAGAAAATTATCGCTATTGCTAACCAAAAAGGCGGTGTAGGTAAAACTACTACCTGTGTAAACCTTGCTAGTTACCTTGCTCTTATGGGCAAAAAAGTACTGGCAGTAGATATCGACCCCCAGGGCAACTGCTCGAGTGGTTTCGGCGTCGATAAGGCTTCCGTGCGCTATTCAACTTATAGCGTGCTTTCCGGCGAAGTGGACGCTAAAACCGCTATTATTCCTACCTGCGTTAAAAACCTCGATATTCTCCCCTCGAACATCGACCTTGCCGGCGCAGAAGTAGAACTCGTTAGCGTTGAGGATAGAGAAAAGGTGCTTAAGAAAATGCTTACCCCTCTTCGCAATATCTACGATTATATCTTAATCGACTGTCCCCCTTCGCTCGCGCTTCTTACCGTAAACGCGCTTACTGCGGCCGATTCAATACTCATCCCCATCCAAGGCGAGTATTACGCTCTCGAGGGATTAAGCCAACTTATGAACACCATTAAACTTGCCAAAAAGTTCCTCAATCCCACTCTTGAGGTAGAGGGCGTAGTGCTTACTATGTACGACAACCGCTCTCGCTTGGTGCAGAACGTTACCGAGGAAATACATAAGTTCTTTGGCAAAAAAGTCTTCGCTACTAAAATCCCAAGAAATATCCGTCTTGGCGAAGCGCCCAGTTACGGTCTACCCGTTATGCTCTTCGAACCTAAGTGCGTAGGCTCAATTGCTTATAAGGCTCTTGCTGAAGAGTTCTTAACCCGTAACGGCGACACCTTCGAAAAGATTACCGACGTCAGAACGCTTAAATATAAAGGTTAATAAATCAAAAAGCATCTATCAATTAGGTAGATGCTTTTATTTTGCTCTTTATTAAACTTCTCGTTTACCTTAATCCTTTATCTTAAAGTACGATTGAGGGTGGGAGCAAGTTGGACAGCGGAGCGGAGGCTCAGTGCCTTCGTAAATATGTCCGCAATTTAGACAAATCCAAGCGGTCTTTTTATCGCTCTTAAAGACTTCTCCCTTTTCCATTTTCTTAATAAGGTCCGAGTAAATTTGCTCGTGGCTTTTTTCTATCTCGGCTAAAAGGCGAAAGGTTTGGGCTATATCGGTAAAGCCTTCGCTCTCTGCAACGGTAGCGTAAGAGGGATACATTTCACTTTGCTCGAAGTTTTCACCCCTCTCGCTGTCGTTTAAGTTAGCAAGTGTGTCCACGCCTTTACCAAGCATTGAACGAAGTAACAAGCGCGCGTGCGCGTATTCGTTACCGCTTATTGTATCAAAAATATCCCCTATTTCCTCGTAGCCGTCCGTTCTTGCTCGCTCACCGTAAAGCGAGTATTTTACCCTCGCCATACACTCCGCCGAAAACGCCGTCATTAAATTTTTTGCAGTTTTGCTACCTTTAAGTTCCATACTCTCCTCCCAAAATATTCTTCTAAATTATACGCTCAAAACAAAAAGTTTATACCTCTAAGTTAGAAAAATCAGCACCCGTGTGCTGAATTTGGGAACAAAAGTCCAAAAAAAAATGTAAGACGCCACGCTCTTTCGAACGCGACGCCTCACATTAAATAAAGGAAGAAATGTGAGATATAAATTGCTTTATATCTGCATATATTATAAACGAGAAATGTGATAGTTTTGTGAAAATTATACCAAAATGAAAAAATATTTTTACAGAATTTTAATTTTTTTTACGAATTGTAAAACTACTATAATATTGTATCAAAAATAAATTTACTTTTGATATAGAGGGGAAATTTAGGCGTTTTCAAGCAAAGCGTAATACTCTTCGAAAACCCAGTCAATAGTGTTCTGGTCGTCCTCGAGCATAAGCATAGGTTCGCCGTCTACATCGTCAATTCTAAAGACGAGCGCGTCGTCTTCTTCGATATCGTCAAAACCATCAACGGGGTGGAGCATAACGTAGATGATAACGTTATCTTCACCTATTACTTGGGGGATAACGCAAACTTGTTCAAACTCGAACGCGTTATCGTCCTCGTCGTAGAGAACTACGTTGTCGTTGCAGTTTTCGTCCAAAATCATTTCTACTGCGCTTTTTTCCATAATTTTACTCCTTATAAAACTTTACTTAAAAATTCTTTAAGTCTGGGGGATTGAGGGTTGCCAAAGAACTCGGCAGGGGCGTTTTGTTCCTCGATTATACCGTCGTTCATAAACAGAACGCGCGTTGCCACTTCTTTAGCAAAGCCCATTTCGTGAGTAACGATAACCATCGTCATACCGCCGTCAGCGAGTTTTTTCATAAGATCGAGAACCTCTCCTACCATTTCGGGATCGAGCGCGGAAGTTGGCTCGTCGAAAAGGATTACCTTAGGGTTCATTGCAAGCGCGCGAATAATTGCAATACGCTGTTTTTGGCCACCAGAAAGCGTGGAGGGGTACGCCGTTGCCTTATCGGAAAGCCCGATAAGTTCGAGCAGTTCATACGCGCGTTTTTCATTCTTTTCCTTAATCTCTTTTACGCTATCGCCAAGGTCAAGCAAGGGCTTTTTCTTGTCTTTTTTGCGGAAGAAGTTGGCAATGGAACGCCAGAAATTTTTGCTCTTTTTCTTGGCGCGTTCTTTTTTTGCAATGGTGATGGGCGCAAGCGTGATGTTATCGAGAACGTTAAGATTATTAAAGAGGTTAAACTGCTGAAAAACCATACCTATTTTTTGACGGTGGATATTGATGTCCACTTTCATATCGGCAAGATTTTCGCCACCAAAGTAGATTGCTCCGCCCGTTGGGTCTTCCATACAGTTGATACAGCGAAGAAAAGTTGATTTACCGCAACCCGAAGGTCCGATAATCGCTATTTTTTCGCCCTCGCACACTTCAAGGTCAATGCCTTTAAGAACTTCTACCTCTTTAAAACTTTTGCGGAGGCTTTCGATTTTAATGAGAACTTCGCCTTTAGGTTCTTTCATTTTTCTTAAACCTCCTCTCAATTGCCTTAATTCCAAGCGTAATAAGTATTACCATTATAAGATACACGAGCGCAAGCATAATATATGGAATAATATACTCGTAAGTTGCGTCGCCTATCGACTTGAACGCTTTGGTTATGTCCACTACTGCAATGAAACTTACTACCGAGGTCTCTTTTACGAGCACGATAAATTCGTTACCGAGCGTGGGCAAAATATTTTTAATTGATTGCGGAATAACGATTTTGAGCATTGCCGTCCAGTAGCCTAAACCGAGCGCTCTGCCTGCCTCAAGTTGACCGGAGTCAACGGACTGGATTCCCGCACGCATAATCTCGGACACGTAAGCGCCACTGTTTAATCCGAAGATAATGATCGCAACTAACACTCCGTCCATAGAAATATGAAGGGCGGGCATAAGCACGAAATAGCCTATAAGTAGTTGAACTACCATAGGCGTACCACGGAAAAATCCTACGTATATATCGCAAATCGTTTCGAGTATTTTCGGTAAGGTCTTGTACTTAGGCATAATTTTAACGAGCGCGATAAGAGTACCGAGCACTATACCTATAATAAGACCGAATACCGCTATTTCAACGGTTGCCAATAAACCTTCAAGGGCGGTTTTGTAACCGCCCTTGGTGATAAACTGGTCAATAAAAATTTCCCAAGCAGACATAATTCTTAGTTAAGTTTGCTTGCAAGTACTGCTAATACGTCGTCAGCGGTTTCGCACGCGTCGAAAGAAGTATCGTTTGCTTTAGTGATAAGAACTTGCGCTGCGTTGTAGTAAGACGCAGTGAAGTTAACCGATTGCTTACGAGTTTCGTTTACGGTAAGTCCTGCCATTGCAATATCAATGTTGTTCTTACCAACGGAAGTTACTACTGAGTCGAATTCCATATCGGAAATTACGAGTTCAAGATCAAGAGTGTCCGCAATGTACTTTGCAATCTCCATATCAATACCTGCGAACATATTACCCTCTTTGTACTCGAAGGGAGCAAAGTTAGCGTTGGTAGCAACTACGAGTTGACCAGCGGATTTGCTGTTATCAAGTTGAGCGCTCTCGAAAGGTTGGATACCAGTACCCGTTGCGTAAGCCTCGAAAATAGATGCAAGTTTAGCCTTACCTGCGTCGGAATCGAGGATTGTGTTAATGCTGTTAAGAAGATCAGTTTGCTCTTTGTCTACGCCGAACGCGTACTCTTCAACGGTAAGAGGAATATCTACTACCTTAATGCCGTCAATCTTCTCTTCAAGACGAAGAGCGGGGTCACGGTCGATACATACGTAACTTACGCCACCGATTTTAAGGTCTTGAACAGCCATACCGCCGTTGCTAAAGCCCTTGGACGCGTAACCTGCGATACCGTCAAATCCCCAGTCTGCATCGCCGTCTACGAAGTACTGACCGGTCGTGCCTGCTTGAACGCCGATTTTAATATCTTCCTTCGTGCAAGCCGTCATACTGATTGCTCCAAGCGCTACGATAAGCGCAAGAACTACTACTAAAAACTTTTTCATTTTTATTCTCCTTTTTTAAAGTTTTAATCTATTTTACCTTTAAGGCTCTCATATTATATACTACCACTGCTCGCTTTGTCAACTGTTTTTGCATAAATATTCAAAATTTTTTTATAAACTTGCAAAAACTTTGTATAATTTTCCGTATAAAATTGATTTTATGCATATATTTCTGCATAAATATGCGGTTTAGCGTATAATCTTTTGTGTTGGAGAAGTGAAAATTGCTTGACAAAACGCAGGGAAAGGTTTATACTATTAGCATAATTCACTATTTTCGGTTATGGGGAGTAGTCGGCGACTAAATGAGGTCGCAATTAAATCGCTAACACGGGCGTCCTTTTGCCCCGGTTTAATTTGAAATGACAAGACCGTACCGCTTTTTGCGGACGGCTTTTTTTATGGAGGTACATAGTATGGAGTTTTTAATTCAAGCGTGGCTTAACTTGACTTGGATTGATATCGTCAAGTGTGTTGCGATGTGGGTTATCGGCGGAGTACTTATTTTCCTTGCAATTAAGAAGGAAATGGAACCTGCTCTTCTTCTCCCCATCGGATTTGGCGCGATTTTGGTTAATATCCCGGGAACGAACGTTCTTACCACTGCGGACGGAACGGGTATTATCGAGTGGCTTTTCCAGGTGGGCATTGAGGCGAGCGAGGCGTTGCCTATTCTTTTATTTATAGGTATAGGCGCGATGATTGACTTTGAACCGCTTATAACTAACCCTAAACTTATGATACTGGGCGCGTTCGCTCAACTTGGTATTTTCCTTACCATTACGCTTGCAGTCCTTCTCGGTTTCCCACTAAACGACGCTGCGTCTATCGGTATTATCGGCGCGGCTGACGGCCCCACTTCTATCTTGGTTGCAATGAAACTCCACAGTAACTATATCGGACCTATTATGGTGGTAGCGTACTCGTATATGGCGCTCGTTCCCATTATTCAGCCCGCGGTTATTAAACTTTGCACCACCAAAAAAGAGCGTCTTATCCGTATGGACTATACGGGAACTAAGGTTAGCAAAACCGTTAAAATTCTCTTCCCCATCGTCGTTACCGTCGTTTCGGGTTGCATTGCTCCCGCATCGCTTGCTCTTATCGGTTTCTTGATGTTCGGTAACCTCATTAAAGAGTGCGGAGTTCTCGGCTCGCTTGCAGACACCGCTAAAAACCAACTCGCTAACCTCATTACTCTTCTTCTTGGTATTACCATTGCTTTCCAAATGCAAGCAGACAAGTTCTTGAGCCTTGAAACCCTTATGATTATGGCGCTCGGTCTTGCAGCGTTCTGCATTGATACTTTCGGTGGTATTATGTGCGCAAAGGTTATCAACCTCTTCTCCAAGAAGAAAATCAATCCTATGGTGGGCGCGGCTGGTATTTCAGCGTTCCCGATGTCTGCAAGAGTAGTACATAAAATGGGTCTTGCAGAAGATAACACGAACTATCTTCTTATGCACGCGGTTGGCGCGAACGTTTCGGGTCAAATCGCCTCTGCGGTCGTTGGCGGTCTTATTATCGGACTCGTCGGTGGAATATTCTAAGGAGGGAAACGAATATGAATATCTTTATTCTTGCAGCAGGTTTTATCGATCCTAATATGTCTTGGGACACCTACTGGGCAAACTTTTGGGCGTCTATTGAAATCCTTTGGAAAGGTCTTTTAGCAATCGCTATCGTTATGATTGCCGTAATCGTAGTTACTATGATTATGAATTCTATTTCCAAAAAGAACGCTGAGAAAAAAGCCAAAGAGGAACAAGAGAAATCTGAATAACGAAATGAGCGGTGAAATAACGGTTTTCACCGCTTTTTTGTTTATTTCGTTGACATTACGAAACCATAGTGCTATAATTATAGTAATATAAAAAATGATAAGGAGTTAAAATTTTTATGAACGTTTCACAAGCAGGCAGAGCAATTCAAAATTACATTAGAACCACGGCTGAATTCCAAGGTATTTCCTTCGACAAGATTGAAGAGCGCGAATTCGTTTCCTATATTAGCGACGAACTCAATCCCCTTCTTAAACGCTCGTTCGGTGGAGACTACGAGAGTACGGTTACTTTCAGCTATTCTATCTATAACGGTTTTGAGTGCGAAGTTTATTTTTCTACCGCAAGAGCAAGACAGGTAGCCGCCTCTATTCCCTCTCTCGTTCGTCAAACCGTTCAATCGGAAGACTTTACGGGCGATATGACTTGTTTCTTTACCCCCTTCCGTCCTGGCGAATCTGGGCTTTCCTTTACGCTTACGCTTAACACTAACCAACTCGACGCCGACTATACCCTCGTCGTGCTTGGCGGAGTGTTCGGCGCAATCGCATCTAAATTAAGATAATACGCGACGCTAAAAAAGGGCGACGGTTTTTCCGTCGTCCTTTTCTTTTACGCTTTTCTTATAAATACGAGCATACTCGTTTCTCCGCGATTAGCAAAGGCAAAGTATGGAATAAACTTTAGGGTTATATCTTCTTGCGTTATTTGGTCGGCTTTTACGTAGAGAGCGGAAATATCCTTATCGCGTTTTCCTGCCATTTCAATAGATAAAAGTCCGTGAAAATCCTTATACGTATTAACTTTTTTAGGACGAATATCAACGAAAATGCGGTTGAGCCGTTCGCCGTTATCCACCCCTTCGATACAGTAAACGACTGGACCGTAAGTTAAGGCTACTCTGCCTGCGTTTGCTCTTACTTTGGGGTTAGAGGCGACGAATACGGGCTTAATATTAAAGTCAAGTTCGACGGTAAAGTCAACGGAAACGGGGATATGGATATAGCCGTTTTCTACTTTCGCGTCAAACTTTCTGCCGTTTACTTTAACTTCGATTTTTTCGCTCCACGCGGGCGCGCGGAAAGCGATTTCGTTCGCCTTATAATTTCTTGACGAAACGCAAACTTTTCCGTCTATTGCGTACTCGCCACTAATAAAGATTGCGCCAAACCGTCCGTTTACCACCGAGGGAATATACTGCTCGATATACGCTATTTCGTCCTCGTAACAAATCGCGCTTGCAAAGTCCGCCATTTTCCTATTGATATTAGGCGGACAACAGGAGCAACCGAACACTTCTAAGCGTTGGCGGATAGGAAGGTGTTCCCTTGCCTCTACGCGCGAAGAACGCTCTCTATCCACTTCTTCGAGGGCAATTTCGAGGGGGTTTACGTAGAAAAAGGATTTGCCGTCGAGAGAAGTTGAAGACAAGAGAGAATTATACATAACTCTTTCTATAATATCGCCGTACTCGGCGTTTTTTTCAAGCGCGCGCATACGAAGAGCGAAGTTAAACATTGCAATAGCGCAACAACTTTCAGCGTAGGCTTTGAGGTTGGGAAGGTCGTACTCTACCGTAAAGCCTTCGTTAGAGGGCGTTGAACCAAAACCGCCCGTAATATACATTTTCTTGTCCACCATATCTCGCCAAAGTCCCCGTAGTACTTCTTTGAGTTTATTGTCGTCGTTCTCTTTCGCCATATCGGCAATAGCAGAGTAAAGATAGAGCGCGCGTACGCTATGACCTTGCGCCTCTTTTATCGTATAAATATCTTCGTCCTGCGCGTAAAGGGGTACGCCGATTGCAACTTCACCCGTCTTTCCTCGGTTAACAAGGAAAAATTCCGCCATACTCTTGTACTTCGCGTTGCCCGTATAACGATAAAGTTTATAGAGCGCAAGTTCGATTTCCTCGTGTCCGGGCGTTACGAACCCTGCCGTTTTATCTATGATGAACGCTTTTTCAATGCAAGCGCAATAGCGTTCCATAATATCAAGCAATTTCCTTTTGCCCGTAGCCTCGTGATAAGCAATCGCAGCCTCGATAAAGTGTCCGCAACAATAAAGTTCGTGGTGGTCGCGGTTTTTGAAAATTTGCGAAGGTTCAAACTGCTGGTGATAGGAGTTAATATAACCGTCGTCTCTTTGCGCGCGAGCCATATCCTCTACCATATCGTCAATGAGTTTCTCGTTTTCCTCCATTGACGAGCGGTCCTTTTTGATAATATAAGCAACCGCCTCTACCCACTTGGCAACGTCCGAGTCGTAGTAAAAATGTACCTTTTTGCCGTTCTTAATAAAGTTAAAGCGCATAGCATCAAAGCGCGCCGTCTCTTCAAAGCGGTCGCGAACGGCAGGTATCGTCGTATTTTTGTTAAGATTATATCTGTCCTGCCAAAATCCGTCATTTAAGTCAACGCACGAAAAGTCTACGAATTTTCCCATTTTGCTTTTTCTCCTTGTTTTTTCTTGACTTATTGACTAAATTATACTATATTTATAGCGTATAATCAATGCAAAAATCTTTTATTAGGTGGAAAAATCCGATATGATTAATATTGACGGACAATCGCTTACTTTTTCAAATATGGGGCTTTTCGATAGCGAAACGAAGTGGATTCATCCCGAAATTACCGTGGATAGTTACGAACTTATTTTCGTAATCGAGGGGAGCGTTTATATTGCCGAGGGCGGAAAAGAATACGAACTTTTTAAGGGGGATATGTTACTTCTCTCGCCCTTTATTCCCCACAAAGGATACAAAGAAAGCAAGGGGCATACCTCGTTCTTTTGGTTGCACTTTTACTGCTCCTCGTCCGCTCTTTTGCCCCCTAAAGTAAGCAAGCCCTCGTCCGTTTGCGAGAGGACTATGCGCGAAATTATGCACTATCAATACTCGGACAAACGAGTTGCGGAAGTTACTTTCCTTAAATTTTTGCTCGAACGAGATAAACCTTCGGGCGCAAAAAATAAGATTGCGTACGAAGTAGAAGAGTATATCCGCATAAACTCGCACCGAGCCTTGTCCGTTTCCACTCTTGCCGAAAGGTTTGGATATTCCCCCGACCATCTTTCAAGGCTACTTTCCAAAGAGTTTGGGTACGATTGCAAGCGCGCAATAATAAAAAAGCGACTCGACTTTATCGAATCGCAACTTCTTAATACCGATTTCTCCATAAAAGAGGTAGCGGAAATTTGTGGGTTTGAGGACGAAAACGCTTTCGTTAAGTTCTACAAGTACCACACTTCTTCTACGCCCTCACAGTTTCGCCGTAGGTTTTTCTACACGCATATGAATACCGAGCGTCCTACTTCTTAATCGCGGAAATCACTCTTTTTCTAAGGTCAGGAGCGTTGATATCTTCAAGCGTAAGCGTTAAAAGAGGCAACTCCGCTCGCTCTAATATACACTTAACCTTCTCGTCGCGCGCCTTTCTGTCCTCTCTATTATGACTCGCGTCGTTAAGTTCAATCACGAGCAACGGCGCGCCACTCTTTCTGTCGCATACCGCAAAGTCCACTATCCTAAAAAGTTCGTTCCGGTACGAGGCTTGCGTTATTTTGTCAACGAGCGAAAGCAGGGCGATTTGAGGAAAAATATCGTACTCTTTTCCCACCACCGTCAAGAGATTGTAATACAAAATCTTCTCGCTCTCACTCATAAGCGTTTCTTTCTTTTTATATTTATACCCCTCGTTTACGGGCTGAGGCGCGTCTTTTTTATAAAAGAGGTAGCCTACGGCAAGCGCGATGAGAACGAGCCCCACCACTAAAAGCACCGTCTTTATTTCTACTATTATAAATGAAAGAGCGAACGCGATTACGCCAAGCCCGATCACCACTAAAAATTCTATCGTTTTTTTGTTCATAATCTAAACTTAAAGACCTACCGTAAAAGCAGGTCTTTATCCTTTTATTTATTATCCTTCTTAACCATAATAACTACTCTACGGTTAGGCTCTCTACCCTCGGAACGAGTGATAATCTTGTCGTTAGCAGAAAGCGTTGCGTGAATAATCTTGCGATGGTTATTGTTCATAGGCTCAAGCACGACTTTTCTACCCGTCTTGATGCACTTTGCCGCCATACGCTCTGCGAGAGAAACGAGCGCTTTTTCACGCTTAACGCGATATCCCTTGCTGTCTACTACTACGCGAATAAATTTATCCTCGCTCTCCTCCGCAACGCGCTTAGTAAGAACTTGGATAGCGTCGAGGACTTCGCCGTGATGCCCGATTACCGCGGTATCGTCGGTAAGAATATCAATATCAATTCCGCCGTGGGAAGTGTCAACGGTAAGTTCCGCTTTAATTCCCATAAGTTCAAGAAGTTTGGTTAAATAGTTTTTTGCGCGCTCTACTTGTTGTTCGGTAGCAGGCTTCGTTTTACTCTCTACTACGGGACGAGGGGAAACGGGAGCGGGCTTTTCCTTTTTTTCAGCCTTTACTTCCGCTTTCTTTTCCTTCTTATCCTGCTTTTCTTCGCGCTTAAACTCTTTCTTTTCGCTCTTTTGCTCGCTCTTTTGCTCGCTCTTTTTATCGAACTTTTTCTTTTCGGGCTTTTTATCTTCTGCCTTTTTGGGTTCTTGTTTCTTAACCTCAGTTTTAACTTCAGCCTTAACCTCAGGCTTTGCGTCGGTAGTTACGGTAAGTCTAACCTTCGCCTTTCTAAGTCCCAAAAAGCCTCCGGGCATAGTGATTATTTCGATGTCGACGTCGTGTTGCTCAACGCCTAACTCTTTAAGACCGTTAGCAATCGCATCCTCGATTTTCTTTCCGGTCGCTTCGATTTGTCTCATTTTTAACCTTCCTATTTGTTTGTGTCGTTGGGGTCGGGTCTGCCGTAGTGATGAACTTCAGTCTTGAGTTTCTTTTCTTCGTTCTTGTCGATAAGGTATATGATTAGTTGCGAAGAAAGAGAAATAATTAGCGAGAACAGGTAGTTTACTACGAGATATAACGCGAACGCCGAGGTGTAACTTAACGAGAATATACCGATCATTATAGGCATAATCCACATCATCATCTTCATCGAACTTGCCGACGGCGAATCGTCCGTAGTCATACCACTCTGTTTTTGTTGCTTTTGCGATATAATCTGCGTTGCAATACTCAAAAGTATAGACAAAACGGGCAAGATTAAGAAACCGTTCGCGCCGTTATTCTCTTCTTTTAAGAGTTTACCCATAACTACGGGGTACATAGCGTTTCTATCGTTAATTTCAGTAGTAGTAAGTCCACTCTTTGCCGGGTCTTTACCGTAATCGCCTATGTTCGTTTTGAAAGTATCAAGGTCGTTAACCTCGCTCTTCCAAGGAACGTCGGGACTCCAAATGTTGCTTACCCAGAGCCAACTGATTTTGTTGTTTTGATAGTAGTCGTAAACCTTGCTTTGAGCGTAGTCAACCTCGTCGCTATACTCTGCTTTCGCGCTGTCGTCAAGCGTTTGATACTCGGACACGGAAGTATTATATACTTCGTAAAGTTGGTCGTACTCCTTAAAGTTCATATACGCGCTTATGTTGTTAAGTCCGGTAAGTAGCGTAATGAAGATTACCAAGGTAAGTATAGTGGGAAGACAGGAAGAAAAATAGGAAAAGCCCTCTTTCTTCTGAAGTTCCATCTGCTTTTGTTGGAAATCTTGGGGATCGGGGTACTGGCGTTGAAGTTTCTCAAGTTGAGGTTTAAGTCTTTCGCTTATCTTTTGGTTCTGTCTCGCCTTATAACGCTGATAAATATCAAGGGGCGAAAGAAGAAGTTTTAGACATAGCGTGAAGAGTACTACTCTCCAGCCGTAGTTTTCCACGAAGGAAAACACGTCGAGCACAAGCCACTCCCAAAGTCCCGTGGGCGCTTGCACGTTTGCACAAATAAAGTTGCTTAAAAAAGCCATTTCA
Source organism: Pumilibacteraceae bacterium (assembly GCA_045532295.1). Classification (GTDB taxonomy): domain Bacteria; phylum Bacillota; class Clostridia; order Christensenellales; family Pumilibacteraceae; genus UBA10677. The sequence continues at coordinate 17,038 of JAZSFP010000012.1, forward strand.
TATCTCCTTTTGGATTATCGGGCACGGGGTCAAATCCGCCTTTTTTCCAAGGAACGCAACGGAAAATCCTCTTCGTTCCAAGCCACGCGCCTTTTATTAGCCCGTGTTTTTCCACAGCCTCTAACATATACGCTGAACAAGAGGGCGTGTAGATACATACCGAGGGGAATAGGGGCGAGATGCACTTGCGGTAAAAAAGTACCGGTAGTTTTACAAGCCAACGGAAAGACAATATTTCCTTGATTGCGTTTTTCTTCTTTGCCATCATTCCCTCATAAGCCCTGCTTTGTGGATTAGGGCGTACATACGCGTTCTTATTTCGGCAAAACTGAGTTGGTCCACTCCTACCGATACCACGAAAACGAGTTGGCACGGTTTAAGAAGGGGCAGTAGTTCTCCCGCAATAGCGCGCATACGGCGTTTTACTTTGTTTCTAACAACGGCGTGTCCGATTTTGTTGTTTACTGAAAATCCTATTTTTACTCCGCTCTTCGAGGGCGCGTAGTTGAGTTTAATTAGCCTTACGCTCGCTTTTGAGCCGTGGGTGTAAAGATAGGAAAACGAACCGTTCTTTGTTAAGCGGTATTTTTTAGAAAGCATCTTCCTTCTCCTTTATCGCCCGTAGGATTGATATTTACACAAAAAGCACCCCGTAGTTTACAAGGGGCGTTTTCGTGCGGTTTTATAACCTGTCTTTTACGCGATTTGTGATAAAAATCAATTAGTTTGCGCCAAGGGGCTTAACTGCAACGTTTGCTCTGCCCTTTCTGCGACGACGGGAAAGTACTCTTCTACCGGAAGAAGTCTTCATTCTTTGACGGAAACCGTGTACTTTTGCTCTCTTTCTCTTTTTGGGTTGGTAAGTTCTTTTCATAGCCTTAATTCTCCTATTATAATCTATTGTTACCGATTAATTATACCTTAATTCTAAAGTTTAGTCAACTGTTTTTCAATATTTTAACCGTTAAATCCTTGCAATTTTTCATACAAAAGTATATACTTTAATAAAACCCACCTTTTTGGAGATTACTAATGACCCTTCAAAACCTTTTAAGTTCTATGCGAAGAGCGGTTTCCGAGTTCAATATGATTAAGGACGGCGACGAAATTGCCGTTGGTCTTTCGGGCGGAAAAGACTCGCTCGTTCTTCTTAAAACGCTGTCCGCTTATCGTCGTTTTTCTCCTCAAAAGTTTTCCCTCCGCGCAATCACTATCGATATGGGCATAGGCAACATTAACTTCGAGCCTCTTAAAGCGTTTTGCGAGAGCGAGGCCGTTCCCTATCATATCGAAAAAACGGACATAGGCGATATTATTTTCAATATCCGCAAAGAGAAAAACCCCTGTTCGCTTTGCTCAAAAATGCGCAGAGGCGCACTCAACTCTACGCTTATCAAACTTGGCTGTAATAAACTTGCGCTCGGTCATCACGCGGACGATCTTATCGAGACTATGTTCCTCTCTCTTCTTTACGAGGGACGACTTTCCACTTTTGCGCCCGTTAGTTTTATGTCGAAGAGCGGTGTTACGCTTATCCGTCCGCTTATCTACACGGAAGAAAAGAACATTAACGCTTACGCCGTGGGCGAGGGCTTGCCTATCGCGAAAAACCCCTGCCCTGCGGACAATAAAACTCAGCGCGAATATATGAAAAACTTGATTAAGACTATCCAAAAGGATATTCCCTTTGCTAAAGACAGAATTTTCGGAGCGATTACCAACCCCGATAGATACAATCTTTGGGATAAATACAAAAAGAACGGCGAGGACGAAGAATAATGCAATACACTTTTGAAGAACTTCTTAAAAAGGCTAACGACGGCGACTCCGCTTTTCAGCATATCGTAGGAAGACTTTACGAGCGTGGCGAGGGCGGAATTGCTCAAGACTTCCAAAAGGCTTACTATTACTATGCAAAATCGTCTAACGGCGGTAACGCTTACGGGGCGTGCGCTTTAGGGCTATTTCTTATGGACGGTATTGCTTGCGCTAAGGACGAGAAAGAAGGACTTAGGCTTATTACGCTTTCGGCGGAGTGCAATATAGCGGAGGCACAAGAGTATCTTGCAAAGTGCTATCGCGAGGGACGATTACTTCCTAAAAACCTCGCTCTTGCGGACGAGTGGAGTAAAAAAGCGCAAACGGGTGCGAGAATTACCACCACTACTGAAAGTCCAAGCGCGCAAAAGTCTTCGCTTTCTACCGCTAAAGCGAGCCGTCTTTTAGACAGCATAAGGCGGTCAAAAAATAGCGCCGACGAACTTAATAGAGCGTACTTTGGGTTTACCCCGGTAAGCAATCCCGCTTATAATATCAATAGGGAAAAAGGTCCGCTCGTTTTGTTTTTAGAGAGCGTTCAAGCGCTTTACGACACGCCAGTAGGAAAAGAGACGGACTACGACGGCGAGGACGACGAAAGTCTTTATCGCAAGGCGGTTTGTATTCGTCATCGCGACCAGTACGCTTACTTGCGTCAGGGCGAATATTTGCCTCTTTTAAAACAGTCCGCCCAAAAGGGTAACGATAAAGCGAACTTCTTGCTTGGCTTTATCTTTACGACGGAATACGACAAGATGGATAGTTACACTCGCGGGACTGCGCCTTTCGAGACTGCGAAGGGGTATTTTACCGAGGCAATGAATTTAGGAAACGCGCACGCTATTTGCGCTTTAGGATTTACTTTCGGAAAATACGAGCAAGACAAGTCGGCGTCCTATTTTATCGAGGCTATGAACCTTGGCGTAAGCGACGCGGAAAAATACCTTGCTACTATTCCCCAAAACGATATTGAAAAAGGTCTTACGATTTACCGCGACAAGATTTTTGCCTCCGTTTTAGAAAGTGGCGACGCTCAAGCGCTCAAAAAGATTGCCGATTATTTCCTCTCCCCCGAGGGACGCTGGGATTTTGACAAGGCGCTTATCTACCTTGAAAAAATGGAAGGTCTTGACGATGCGCTCACTAAAGGCAACGCGCTCGACGGCGAAACGCTTTTTAATATGGCGCTTTGTTATTCGCGCACTTACCCTCGCACTGACGGACGAGAAAAGGCAAAAAAGTATTTGCTCGCCTCTGCAAACGCAGGTTATATTAGAGCAATGACGGAAATTGCCGTCAACAAACACTTCTTTACCCCCTACGAGAAAGTTATAACGCTATTAAACGCAAGCGAGATTGAGGGCTCTGCGGAAGAGTGGCTACAAAGAGCGATAGATTACGGATATAGCGAGGCGAAAACCTTCCTCTATCAAATCAATCCTCTTCAAGAAGTTACGGACGCCGAGAGGAGCGGGGATATCGACGCGATGATAAACGCATACAAGCGCTTTAATCAGCACGATAAATTAAAGGCTCTTTACGAGCGAGAGTGCCAAAACGGTAACGCGCAATTTGAACTTACCCTTGCCGATATTTACTTTAAGAGTTGGAACGAGACGGAAAAGGCTATTCCCCTCTACTTAAAGCACGAAGAAAGCGCGTGGGCGTGTCTTCAAGTGGCGCTCTACTATTCGCGCTTTAGCCCCGAAAAAGATTACGAAAAGGCTATGGAATACCTCGAAAAAGCGGATACGGTATTAAAAATTTCGCACGTTCCGTCAATCGAGGCAAGCGTAAACGAAATAAGAAAATCACTGCTCGATAACCGTTGTCCTTCGTGCAATAAGTACTTTACAAAAACGGCGAAAAAGACGCTCTTCGGCACTAAATACTTCTGCTCGAACTGTGGCGCAAAACTTAAATAGCAAAAAACCTCGACGAAAAGGTCGGGGTTTTATTTTTAGGTTAAATTTAGAGAAGTTAGGTAAAATTATTTTTGCGAGCGCGGAGAGTGAATAAACGACGCTAAAATAATACATACCTGCACGGGCGCGCCTCCGATAAATAGGAGGGGAATATGTAAAGACAGTACCATTAATTGAAGGTAGACTGCTAAAATGATAGTCCACACTAAGCAAGAGACGAACACGAAAGTCCAACCTCTTCTACCCCAAATGGCGTTGAAAATGAGCGCGAGGATAAAAGTTACGGGAATTGCCCAAATAAAGCAAAGCCAGTTAGGATTTTCTGGTACGCTATAATTAAGCCCGATAAAGAGCATAGTAACGAGCACCCAAACGGCAATGATAGACACGAGCGAAACCGCCATTTTGTTGCCTATTTGAAGGTTTTTAACGCGCTTTGCGGTAACGGCTTTTTTGTCGTACTTTTCAAAGAACGCCGAAAGGGGCACTTCGTAAAGTTCGGAGAGAGCGTTGAGCGTTTCAATGTCAGGAGTTACCTCGCCCGTCTCCCATCTTGATATTGCTTTATCAGAATAACCGACGCGTTCGCTAAGTTCCATTTGCGTTAATTTTTTGTCCTTGCGAAACTTTATTAAGTTTTCTCTTACGATTTCTTTAACGTTTTCCATACCTTAAGTATATAACAAAAAAGCCTTAAAGTCAACGATTTTAGGGCTAAATTATGCAAATTCTCGCTTGGCGAGAGTTGTTTTTTTCTTTTCTCGCCACTGTATTTTTTCCTCTCGAAACTCGCTCCAAAACGGTAGAGCGCAAATAGGTTAAATTCTCTTTGCCTTTTTCGTATTTCATTATATACTAAACTCACGCAAAAGACGGAGGCAATTATGCAGACTTACGAAACCCTAACGGACGGAGCGACGCCTTGCTCTAACAACGAAAAAACTCTTCCTATTAAGACCGTTTATTACGAAAACGAACTCGAAGACGAGTTTTCCTCGAAGAAAATTACTCCTAAAGTAATTGACGAAAAATACGACTATTTAGGCGGACCTTTATTTAAAGTTATTCGGGCGGTTCTTTATCGTGGTATCGCTACGCCTCTTGCCACTCTTTACTGCAAGACGACGCTTTCTCACAAGGTAATAGGTAAGGAAAAACTAAAGAGCGTAGAAAAAGGCGAAGGATATTTCCTTTACGGCAATCACACGCAAGAGACGGCAGACGCTTTTATTCCCTCGCTCGTAACTTTCCCTCGTAGCGTGTACGTAATCGTGCATCCCAACAACGTATCAATGCCCGTTTTTGGAAAATTAACGCCCTACCTTGGCGCGTTACCTATTCCCTCTAACCTTAAAGCGATGCGCTCGTTCAAAAACGCCATTGACAAGCGTTTAATCGAAGGAGCGGTAATAGCAGTTTATCCCGAGGCGCATATTTGGCCGTTCTATACGGGTATTCGTCCCTTCCCCTCTACTTCTTTCAAATATCCCGTTGAGTTTAACGCTCCCTCGTTTGCAATGACTACCACTTATCAAAAACGCAAACGCGGAATTAAGCCTCAGGCTATTACCTATATCGACGGACCGTTCTATCCCGATATGAGCGTTTGCCCTAAAGAACGCGCGGAAAAACTACGCAACGAGATTTACGACGCTATGGTGGAGCGTAGCAAACTTAGTAACTGCGAGTATATTCGCTACGAGAAACGGGAGGACTAATGATTAATTTGCTTTTTTGCGGTAACCACTCAGTTTTCGACGGAATTTTGACCGCCTCGCTTTCGGTAGTTAAGCGTATGGAAAAACCTCGTCCGCTCAATATTATCATTTTTACTATGGACATTTCAAGGCTACGCGACGACTATCTTCCACTTACGAAAAAGCACGCCGACTTTATTGAAAAGGCTTTACGCGTTCACAATCCGCTCTCTTCGGTTAAACTCGTTGACGTAACCGCGCTTTACGAAGAACATCTTTACCGAAACGCTAACGAGGACTGTTACTGCTCACCTTATACTTTACTAAGATTACTTGCAGACTTAGTGGACGATATGCCCGAAAAACTGCTCTATCTTGACTGCGATATTTTGCTTAACCGTGACGTTTCACTTCTCTACGATATTGATATTACGGGCTACGAATACGCCGCCTCGCGCGACCATTACGGTAAATTCTTGCTCTATCCGAACTATATTAACGCAGGCGTTCTGCTTTTTAATATGCCTGCTTGTAAAAAGAGTGGCTTATTTAGCAAGGCGAGAGAGTGGCTTAGGAAAAAGAAAATGCTCTTTGCCGACCAGTCCGCGCTAATTCGCTCGACGACAAAGCGAAAATTGATTTCTCAACGGTTTAACGACCAAAAATTTTTGCGAAAGAAAACGGTTATACGCCACTTTTCAAAACGACTTTTCTATCTACCGTATCCCCGCGTTGAGAACGTTAAGCAATGGCAAGTCGATAGAGTGAAAAAGGTGTTTAAGTACAAATGCTTTGACGATATTTTTAACGAATATTTATTATTGAAAGATCAATTCAAGGAGGTTTACGACAATGAAACAGCAAATTAATTTATTCTTTTCCTGCGACGATAACTATATTCCCTTTTTGTCCGCAACTTTGCACTCGATCGTGGATAACTGCGACAAAACGCGCTCGTATTTCGTGAGCGTTCTTCACGCGGGAATTTCCGAAAAACATATCGAAAAAATTACCACTTATTATACTCGCCCGTTCTTTACCGTTAAATTTTACGACATAAGCGAGGCTGTCAGTCGCATTTCCGAACGCTTACACACTCGCGATTACTACTCAAAGTCCACTTATTATCGTCTGTTTATTCCCGAACTTTTCCCAGATTTAGACAAGGCGCTTTATCTTGACTGCGATATTATCGTTACGGGGGATATAAGCGAACTTTACGATACCGACCTTGCCGATAACTTAGTAGGCGCGGTAACAGACGGGTTCGTTATAACACTCGACGACCTTGCTCCCTACGTGCTTAACCGCGTTGGCGTCGACAAACGCGAGGACTATTTTAACGCCGGCGTGCTTTTAATGAACCTTGACAAAATGCGCAAGGAAAAGTTTTCAAGCGTGTTTACCGACCTACTCTCTTCCGTTAAATTTACCGTCGCTCAAGACCAAGACTATCTTAACGTTATTTGCAAAAATAGGGTGGTTAAAATCGGAGGCGAGTGGAACGAAATGCCCGTTCAAAATACGGTAAACGAAAACGCTAAACTTATTCACTACAACCTTGACTTTAAGCCTTGGCATAAAGAGGGTGTGCTTTACGCGGATAAATTTTGGCACTACGCCGACGCTTGTCCGTACAAAAAAGAAATATACGAAGCGCGTAGAGCGTTCCACCTTTCGTTACTTATAAAGGCGGAAAAAGAAACGCTTGCGCTCGTTGCTCTTGCAAAAAGCGAGGGCGAAAATAAGTCGGAAAATTCACGAATTTCGCGTACCGTTAGTAAAATTTTCGCACGCTACGCAACGATCTGAGGTGCGCAATGGAAACGATTTTAGAACCTGAAAAATCCAAAGAAAGACTTGCCGTTTTGGAAAAAATGGAAGTTTTAGAAAGAGAAGGACGGTTTGACGAAGATATCGAGCAAGACCCTCCGACTAAGCCTTTACTTCCAGAGGATATAAAATATCTTAACGATTCGCTTTGGGCGAAGATAAAGAGAAAAATAGCGTTCTCGTCCGCTTACGCGTTCGTAAGAAAACTTAAAAGAAAGAACCAGTTTTTCAAAAACCCCACGGTAAACGCAGAAATTTTATCGTCAGTTAAAGGCGCGGTAGTAACCGCTAACCACTTCTCGCCCTTCGACAGTTTCGTAATGCAAATAGTTTTCGACGAATCTAAGCGAAAGGGCAAAATGTATAGGGTTATTCGAGAGGGCAACTACACCTCTTTCCCCGGCTTTTACGGATTTTTAATGCGCAACTGCGATACGCTCCCCTTAAGCAGTAATATGGCTACGATGAAAAAATTCTTGAGGGCTACCGAGACTGCGCTTAAAAGAGACGACTGCATTTTGGTTTATCCCGAGCAGAGTATGTGGTGGAATTATCGCAAGCCCAAGCCTTTAAAGCCGGGCGCTTTCGATATTGCCGTTAAAAACGGCGTTCCCGTAGTGCCTTGCTTTATCACGATGGACGATAGCGAATTCTACGATAGCGACGGGTTCAAGGTTCAAATCTACACCCCATACTTAGGAGCGCCCATTTATCCCGATAAGTCGCTTAGTAGAAAAGACGCTTGCCAAAAACTTATGGAAGAAATTTACGCCTTTAATAAAGAAGTCTATGAAAAGCATTACGGAATTCCCCTCACTTACTTAACCTAATTCCCTATCCGCTCTTCCTCCCTCTTAAAGCGGATAGAAAAAATCCCTACCAAAAACGGTAGGGATTATATTTTTAGTTCTTTTTGTTCTTTACTATATGGTCGATTGAATCCTCGAGTTTATGCTTTTCATCAGTGGATTTTTCGCTTAAATACGCCTTAAACATTTCGCTCGCTCTACTCTTAACCCTCACTCTCTTCTTTCCCTCTTCCTCTTTTGGCTCGGGAATAGGCGCAGGCGCTTGCTCTTTAATAATGATAACGGGCGCGCCGGATGGATTAAGCACTTCACCCCTCTCGTTAACCACGATTACGGTGGGCTGGGGAGGCGCAACCTCTTCTTTTTTAGTCTGAACGGGCTCTTGCGACTGTTCTACGATAGGCGTTTGTTCTGGAGCAGGAACTTCAACGGGCTGTTCAACCGTTTCCGTAACGATAGGCGTTTGTTCCTCGGCTACGGGTTCAGAGGCGGGCGTCTCTTCCTCTAAAGAAGTTTTTTCCTCTTGCTCAACCGTTTGTTCCGTAAGTTCTTCTACGGACTCTTCAGCATTTTCGCAAACGGGTTCTTCCTCCGTTTCTTGCGGAGTTTCCTCTTGCTCTTCTACTAAAGTTTCTTCAAGCCTCTCATCCACTACCTCTTCAGCAGTAGGCTCTTCAGCCTGCTCTTGTTCTACTACGGGTTCAAAGGCGGGCGTCTCTTCCTCTAAAGAAGTTTCTTCCTCTTGGGGAACGGGTTCGTCGAAGTCGACTTCGTGGCGAGCGGGCGGTTGTTCTACCTGCTCTTCTTGGGCGGTATGAGCAATCCACTCTCCTTCGTCTACCGTTTCGTTTTCGCTAATCTCTTCCACGCTCTCTTCCACCGTCTCTTCGATATTTTCTTGCTCGGTAGGCGCGCAATGGATTTGGCTACGGTCGGTTATCTCGATATAGCCGTCGCCGTCGGCAGGCATTACGGGGAGCATAAAGTTCGCTCTCTCACCCCAACCGAAAGGTATTACGATGAGCGAGAAGATAGACGCTAAGAGCGTTGCGTAAACGGTTATTTCCGTCATAAGCGTCGTGAAGACGAGCGTTAAGAACTCAGTTACGACGGGAATACCAAAGGGCGCTTTATCTATCGGGATAAGTTGCAAGCGGTAATCAAGCGCAAGCAAGGTAAGGGCGAGGGCAACGATAAACGCTAACCACGAAAAAATGTAGTGAATAACGCTGAACGCGCCAAAACGGCGCTTATGCATAATAAAAAGCGCGCTTACGCTACTTACGAGCATTATCACGAAAAGTAGCGCGATTGCGCCGTAGGCGAAAATATTAAATTGTACAGAAAAATCTACCATACTTATATTATAACTGTTAAAAAACAAAATGTCAATAGTTTATCAAATTCTTTTTATAACTCTAACGGCAATTACCGTCATATCGTCCGTAATTTCGCCTTTTTTTTGCGCAATTGCTCTCTCGAGCAGTGTGTCGGTCAGTTTTTGAACGCTTTTATCGCTTGCTCCGGATATAAGCATTGCAAGTTCGTTTCCGCTAAAAACCTCACTAATCCCGTCGCTCATAAACACCACCGTATCCCCCTCGCTCGCCTTGTCGATATACACCGAAGGCTTGATTTGTCCAAGCGCGCCGAGAGGCAACGAGCACCCGCTAATTTCCGAAACACCTTCGCCGTTACGAATAAAGGACGAAGGCGAGCCGAGTTTTATAATGGAACGCTCAAGCGAACGCAAGTCACAAACCAAAATGTCAAACGCAGTAAAACTGTCACCCGAGGAAAACGATAGGAAACGGTTGACGTTTTCAATTACGAACTCGGAAGTAAAACCAGCCTTATAGAAACTCTCCACAAGCCCAACTGCGCTCTCACTGATTTTTTTTGCGCTCTCGCCACTGCCCATACCGTCGCAAAGCGCCATTAAAAATTTGCTCTTGTCAATACGAATAAACGAGTGAGTATCCCCCGTCGCAACTGCGGACTTCGAGCGAGAAGATACCGCAAATACAGCGTCAAAAGGCGTGCGCTCACTTACCGTTACTACGCTAAACTCTCCACTGTTTTGCCACTCGCTAACGGCGTAGGGCGTACCCGTAAACTTCAAAAGCGAGGTCAAAAGTTCGCTCTCTTCCACCTTCTCGCTCACTACGAGCGTTATTCTCTCGTTGCTTATTAACGCCTCAAGCGCAACTATTCCGTCCGTGCGCAGTTCTTCAATAAGCAGGCTTTCCTTGTTAAATTCTTGAGAGGGCGTTTTCGATAAGTCCTCCGCTTTTTGCTTGAGAATTTGAAGAACGCTTTCAAAACTTTGCGCCAGTTCACTTCGCGTTCTCTCTTCCTCTTTCGCTCTTGCTTGCGCTTTTTTAATTTCGCTCGCGCTCTCCGCCGTAAGCGATATCAAGTGCGCGATATGCGGACAGTCTTTATCGAGAAAATAAGGCGCGTCCGTAACGCTTGCCCGTCCTTTCTTCTCGGACACCTTAAGCAATTCTTCTATTGCGTTCACCCTTTCTATCGAACACTTATTGCAGTTATAACAAACCGCCGTATTGATTGAGTCAACCATTTGCCGACGCGACGCGAGGGGCGGTCTATCAATAGTAAGCGCTCTGCTCATTTCCCCAAACACCGCGCCTACTCTACTAAGTTCTTTTGACAAAATATTGCGCTCAAACGTTACGAGGTAGGCGAGCGCGCCTTTACCGTTTGGACTAAGTAAAACGCTTTTCATTTTTTCTAACCATTTTTTAGGGATAAGGCAAAAGGGTACTCCGCCCACCGTCATAGCGAGCAAAACGAACAGCGCGTTATCAACGCTCTCAATAAAGTATAACTTAAAAATTATCGCGCCCATTAGCATAGAAAGTAAGGTTAGAGGGCGTGGAGCGGACGCAAAGAGCGAGCCAAGAAGAGCGACGAAGGCGCAAAAGGCAATCCCTTCTACTGAAAAGGAATAGAGCGTTATGCCAGCGCCTATGCTTATAGCGGTAAAAACGCCTTCGCTTTTACCGTAAAGGACAAAGGTTATTAGCGTTAAAAATACAAAAAATCCGTATACGGTATATAATTTTGCCGACGCGACGGCGGTAGTGACGACGGCTAAGAATATAAGCGAGCAACCAAGTTCAACGGGGCTTTGACGGTACGAATAAGGCTTATTATAAACGCCCGTGAGCGCAATGGAAAAGGGCACTGCGCTAAGCGGAAGAAAGAACGCGTTTATAAGCGAAGTGAGGATTTCGCTTGGAAAGAAAAAAGCGCAAGATACTCGCGTTACGGTAGAGAGAAGGAGCGTTAAAAGTTTATAGTATTTTGCCTTAAAGCGTTTGCTCGTTTCTGCTACCGCCATAGTAATAATTGCAACTATGAGCGAGGCTATAAAGCGAGGAAAATCGTAAAGATAAAGAAGGGAAGACAAAATGAAAAGGGGCGCAAGAATAAAGGCGTTTGCAAAAAACGAGGAGGCTATGAAAAAGCCTTCGTTAAAGGAATTGAGCGTTCCACTTTTAGAAAACGCCGTTACTAAATACACCGCTAAATAGAGAATATATTGCCAGTAGTTTTTCTTTTTGCTTTTCTTCTCTTCCCTCTCTTCGCCAAAGCGCGCTAATATATTTTCCATAACCACCTCCTTACCTACCATTATAACGGCAAAGAGAGGGCGAAATTTTACTGCTTTTGACGGATTTTGTTTTATTAAGAGCATTATAAACCAAAAAGCCCCGAGGCTTTTCGCCGTCGGGACTTCTCGGAAAAAGATAGGAAACTAATGAGGTTACTTATAATATACCACCAAAATGTGTTAATATAATGAAAAATCAATGTTGATTTATCGAATTATTCTTCCTTGGATAACTCAAACCAGAAAGTTGAACCGAGGTTAAGGGCGGAGTCTATTCCGTAGGTTGCGTCTAAAACTTCGTAGAGGTTCTTGACGATAGAAAGTCCAAGACCAGTGCCGATAGCCGTTCGCTTTGCTTGACTTGCGCGGTAATATCTTTCCCAAACGCTGTCGCGTTCAGCAGGCGCAATGCCCTTACCCGTATCAGTTACTTCTACCCTTACGCTATTTTCCTTATTTATCACCTTAACGCTAACTTTTTTATCGTCGCCCGTGTAGTTTATGGAGTTGCCGATAAGGTTATAGCAAATCTGCTCGAGCATGCGCTCGTCCGTTACCACAAAGCAATCCTTTTCAATGTCAACGCTAAACGCATAGCCGTCTTTTTCGTATATAGTAAAGCGTTTAATCACTTCGTTTACGACCGCGCTGACGTCCACTTTTTTCTTTTCAGGCTTTCTCGTTCCCGACTGGATTTTGGATAGGTCAAGAATATCGTTTACGAGTAAGGTAAGACGATCAACTTCGTCAATGATTACTTCACAATGCTCCACGCGTTTTTTCTCGTTCTTGCCCGAAATATCCCGTATCATCTCAGCGTACGCTTTTACCATAGTAAGAGGCGTGCGAAGGTCGTGCGAAACGTTAGCAAGAAAGTCTTTACGCATTTTTTCCGTTTTTTCAAGTTCGCTGTTAGAGTGGTTAAGAGCGCGAGCAAGTTCGTCGTACTCGTCCAGCCCAACTTCCTCGAACACTACCTTTTCGCCCTTACCCATACGCCTTGCAGTCTCTGCATACTCGGATATAGGTTTAGTGATATTCCGAGCAAAAACATAGGACACCATAATGGAGAATATGAGCGTGATTACGCTTACCGTTATCATCTGACCGATAATCATATTCGAGGTGTTGTTTATGCTCGTAACGGGCGCAAACGCGCAAAAATAATATACCGTTCCTTCAATTTCGCTCTTTCCACTAAACACGAAGGTGTAAACGTCGTCGCCTGCATCAATCATAGGAAGGCGCATTCTAAAATTTCCGCTACCGCTTTGGATACTGTCAAAATAACGATCATCTAAAATAACGGAAAGGGCGCGCGCTCTTGCCTCGGTGCTTGGCGCGTGACCGTCGAACATATCCGCGTTTACAATCAAATTGACGTTATCGTCCTCTGCCTCACTAAGCGCGCAGTCCACCGTAAAAATAGAAAAATGCATTGAGTGAACGACTACCGAGCGTTCTACCTCAGACATATAAGTAGGACTGACTTCGCCACTAAACGAGTTAATTAGATTATTACACTCACGCTTTATACCCTCTTCCTTCATTGAGCGAGAATAGGTATTAAAGAGGATCGTTTCCGTCACCCAGAACAGCGCGAAAATAATAACCGTCATAATCACGAAGTAAATCCAAGTGCGGAGCATTACGCTACCGCTTTTTACTTGTTGCTTGGGCTTTTTCATTAAAGTTCGATTTTATAGCCGAGGCCACGAAGAGTTATTATCTTGTCGCGGTACTTACCAAGCGAAGAGCGGAGCATTTTTATGTGCGTATCCACAGTTCTGTCGTCGCCGTAGAAGTCGTAACCCCAAACGTTAGCGAGCAATTTTTCGCGCGATATTGCAAGACCTTTATTCTCTACCATAAAAAAGAGAAGGTCGTACTCTTTGGGAGTGAGGTTAACCTTTTCGCCGTCAACGAATACGTTTCTTCCCGCCATATCAATCTCAAGCCCGTCGGATACTATCATCGTTTTTTGCGTGGGGTTAGTGCGCTTTAAGATTGCGCCCACTCTCGCCATAACTTCCTTGGGCGAAAAAGGCTTGGTTACGTAGTCGTCAACGCCTACTTCGAACCCAAAAAGCCTATCGTACTCTTCAACGCGAGCAGATAGCATCATAATGGGAACGGAAGAAACCTTGCGGATTTCTTTAACCGCGTAATAGCCGTCAAGTTTAGGCATCATTACGTCCATAATTATAATATCGTATTCTCTCGATTTTGCTTTAAGCACAGCCTCCATACCGTCAGCCGCCTCGTCGCATTCGTGTCCTTCAAATTCGGCGTACTCGCGAAGAACCTCGCGGATTTTACGCTCGTCATCTGCAATTAGTACCTTTGCCATAATGACCTCCCGTAGTTTTTATTAAGAAAATTATACAGTGTAGTTAAGTGAAAACCGTCTTGATTATGTGATAAGCGTGTGAAAATATGCCTTTTTACCGCTTTCTTCTATATTATATACCAAATTTTTCGCCGTGGCAAGCGCATTAGAGGGGTTTTTGCTAAAAACCATTTGACCAAACCGTTTTGCCGTGCTATAATTATATGGTAAAATTTTTCTTTGGGAGCATAGCAATGACAGAACCTAATAAATGTAACGGCGCTTGCGGAGAGTGTAGTAGTAAAGACACCTGCAACGAAAACAAAAACACGACTGCTGAAGTTAACGAATTCGCCTCTCTCGATTACGCGATTAAACTTTCCTACGCAATCGTTGACCGTAGCGAACTTAACGGAGAAGAAAAGCGCAATCTTCTCTTCTCGCTCTATTCCTTCCGTTGTCTTTTCGATAGCGCGCCTCTTCACTCCATTTCCAGCGTTTTAGTTAAGTACGGCTGTTCCTTCTTTACTGCGGACGCTAAAATTAAAAACGAGGCTCACGTTTACGAGGTTAAGGATAGTAAAGGTCAAGTCGCTTATAAATTCGACGCAGGCTCGCCCGTGTGGGCTAAGGCGGTTAGAGAGGGCAAGATTAAGGGATTAAACGCAACCGTTCCCGAAAAACTCACGCTCTTTGAAATGGCTTATAAGGTTTGCTCTCTTCCTAACGCTACGGCGGAACTTAAAGGGCTTTGGCTCGTGTTCTTCCCCTACGTGTTCTTAATCGGCGCGCCCGTTGAGTACGATATTTACGACAACTTAAAAGAAATCGTGCATACCGCCGAAGTCTTTTCGGTAACTAACGAAAACAGATACGCCGATAACATCTGCTGTACTACCGCTGAACTTAACGCCGAGCACCCCTTTATCGCCGACTGGTACCGTCCTTTCGTTGAGTGGAAGTGCGAAAAGAACGAAAAGGGCGTAAGTAGAGAAACCGCTAAGTATCAACGCGCGCTTGCCCTTGGCGATTACGCGTACGCGCTTTGGGGCACGGAAAAACTTCTTAATTCCTTCCCCGACGACGAGGAAATACTCCTTCTTAACGTCTCCGCGCGCATATCTCTCGCCCCCTCAGTTGGTCTTGAAGAGCGAGTAAAACTACTCTCGGATAACTTTAATATCATCAACGACGCATTTAAGACGCCCCTTAAAAAGTACCACTACTTCCTCTACTATCGCGGTCTTACCCGTCTTGGTATGAATATGCCCGACCACGCCGAAACCGATTTTAAGGCTTGCTTGGAAATAGAACCGAACTTCGAGCCCGCTCTTTTAATGCTCAAAGGCATTGAAAAAGCAAAGGAAACGAACGAGGACGGCGACACCGTTCTTCATTAAAATAAAACACGCTAACCCTTTAAGCAAGGTTAGCGTGTTTCTTTATTTCCCTAAGTTTATAATTTAGATTGCTTAGCGCGCTCTCTAATTGTTTTTTCTTCGTCCCTCTTAATTCAGAATAAGATACGAACGAACCGCTTACGTTTATTACGCTTATTAATATTATATACCAAGATTTTTGGTAAATCAAGTATTTTACCATTGTTTTTGGTAAAATCATTATAGAGGTGTGGTGTGATGAAGGAAATAAGATTTTCAGAAAACTTGAAAACTTTGAGAAAGAGCAAAAATATGACGCAGAGTTACTTAGCGAAACTTTTATCGGTCGACCAACGAACGATTAGCGCGTGGGAAAAGGGCATTTGCGAGCCAAGTTTTTCTTTGCTTTCAAAACTATGCGAAATTTTTGACGAAACATTTGATAACATTTTAACTTGACGACATATTAAAACGGTGACCTTTATAAGTCTCCGTTTTCTTTATTTCTTTAAGTTTACGATTAGCACGTTGATATCGGCTGGAGTTACTCCGCTTATTCTTGCGGCTTGACCTATGGAAAGAGGTTTGATTTTGTTGAGTTTTTCCGCCGCCTCAAGTCGTAAGCCTTTGATTTGGGCGTAGTCGGTGTCGGGCGAGAGGGTGGTGTTTTCCAGTCTTTTTTGTTCCGCTCTTGCCTTTTCCGCTCTTGCTAAGTAGCCTTCGTACTTAACCTCAACGAAAAGTTGCTCGATTGCCGCGCTATCAATTCCGTCGAATAAATCGGTATATTCTTTGACGAGTTTGGGAGTAACGAACGCGTGGCGGATAAGCGTTTTTGCGTTTACTCCGCTCTTAGGCGCGCTCTCACCTGCTTTTTCGTAGAGGGCGGTAAGTTCTTTGGGGGAGAGATTGCGGTTTAGGCGTTCCCTTGCCTCTGCGAGCGCCTCTTTTCTCTTGTTAAACTGCGCCCAGCGTTTATCGTCTACGAGCCCCATTTCTCTGCCGATAGGGGTAAGGCGGAGGTCGGCGTTGTCTTGGCGGAGCGAAAGTCTAAATTCCGCTCTTGAAGTCATCATCCTATACGGCTCGTTCGTCCCTACGGTTACGAGGTCGTCGATAAGCACGCCGATATAGGAGTTATCGCGGGTAAGAACCATAGGTTCAAGCCCTTTGAAAAACCTTGCGCCGTTAATACCTGCGACGATACCTTGCGCAGCCGCCTCTTCGTAGCCCGAAGTTCCGTTGATTTGACCAGCAAAAAACAAGCCCTTAATCCTTTTGTGCATAAGCGTCGGGTATAGTTCGAGGGGGTTAATACAGTCGTACTCGATTGCGTACGCGTCGCGCATAATCTCTACTTTTTCAAAGCCTTTAATGGTGCGGTACATACCGTTTTGAATAAACGCAGGTAAGCCCGTCGAAAGTCCTTGAACGTACATTTCTTCCGTGCCTTCGCCCTCGGGTTCAAGGAAGAATTGATGGCGTTCTTTGTCGGCAAAGCGTACGATTTTATCCTCGATGGACGGACAGTATCTCGCACCCACTCCGTCGATAAGTCCCGAATACTTGGGCGAAAGGTCGATATTATCGCGAATAACGGTGTGCGTATCCTCGTTGGTATAACCGAGATAACAACAACGCTTTTTCGCGTTGACCTTTTTAGACATTGCCGAAAACGAATAGATATCGTCCTCGCCCTCTTGGATTTCTAACTGACTTAAATCTATGCTTGAACGCTTAACTCTTGCCGGCGTTCCCGTCTTAAAGCGACGGATTTCAATACCAAGCGCTTTAAGATTATCCGAAAGGTAGTTAGAACGGCAAAAACTTACCGGGCCTTTTTCCTCGATTACCGAGCCTACGATAATGGTGGATTTGAGGTACACTCCCGAGCAAAGCACGACTACCGGTGCGTAATATTCCATACCGTATACGGTTTTTACGCCCAAAACCTTGTCGCCGTCAACGATTAGTTCCTTGACTTCGCCTTGACGAAGCGTAAGATTTTTCGCCCGCTCGAGCGTTCTTTTCATATAGTCGTGGTACTTGTATTTGTCCACTTGTGCGCGCAAAGATTGAACCGCCGCGCCCTTGCTTTTGTTGAGCATTCTAAGTTGCGTGAGCGTTTTGTCCGCAGCCTTTCCCATTTCTCCACCAAGCGCGTCCACTTCTCGAACGAGGTGACCTTTTGCCGTTCCTCCGATTGAAGGGTTACAAGCAAGGTAGCCGATATTGTCGAGCGTTATAGATAGAACGATAGTTTTAAGTCCAAGTCGAGAAAGGGCAAGCGACGCCTCTACGCCGGCGTGTCCAGCGCCTACTACTACCGCGTCGTAGTAGCGTTCTTTTTTTATGTTTTCGTAATCAATCATATCAAGATGCCTTTATTCTTATCCACATTTTTGCCATTTCTATGCAAGCGTCTTTACTGAGGTCTTTCATTACCGCGCAACGAGAAAGTACTTCGTCGGAGGGGAAGAGCATATCGATGAACATTTCTCCAAAGTCGCTCTCAGCGCCCTCGAAAAAGTCCAAGTAGTACTCGATATCTTCCGCAAGTTCTTCGTCATATTCGGGGTTGTTGCCCTGCGCCTCTTCCCAAGCAAGTTCGATAATTTCCTTAGCGTCGAGCGCAACCTCTTCAACGGGCGAAGAACAGCCTGCATAATCACGGTTAAGGTAGGCTTGGTCGTACTCGCAAAGATACTTTAGAAAGTATTGAGCGGCGTGCTCGTTTTGAGTGAACTTGGGTATCATAAACGCGTCAACCCACACGTTTGCGCCTTCTTTGGGAACGCCGTAGTAAAGGTCGTTGCTATCCTCCATCGCGTATCCTGCGTCACACGACCAAAATAAGCCGTAGTAAGCCGAGGGCGAAGTGGTTATCATATCGTCCTTTCCGTCGTCGCTTTCATACGCAAAAAGATATTTTTTCTGGTTTTTGAGCGTTTGCTCCACCGCTTGCATATTGCTTGCGGTAGTATCGTTGATAGCATTCTGAAGTAGCGCTTTATAATTAGCGTTGTAGTCAGTAAAACCGTTGGACGCCTCTTCTAAAGCCTTCGTGTTAGCCACGATTGAGGCTGAGGCGTACGCGTCGCGGATACTGTTTTTCATATAGCGTTTGTTCTCGAGTACACCCTCCTTAAACAGCGCGTCCCAAGAAAGATTTTTCCAGTCGAAAAGGCGTTCGCCGTTCTCGTCAACCGCCAAGTCGTTGCGGTACATTATGCCGAAAGTTCCCCACATATATGGAACGGAATAGCGGTTAGTAGCGGTATAGTCTTGAGCGTTATCGTAGTTTTCGTAATCGTTAACGAACTTAAGAATTTGCGAAGACACTACGCCCTCTTCCCCTGCCTCACCGTAGATAAGTTCACGGTCAACGGGGAGTATGAGGTCGTTTTTGAGCATTCTCGACACGATATAGTCCGAACCGCAAACCACGTCGTAGTCGGCGTGCTTTTTGTAAATTTCGGTGTACATATCCTCGTTCGTTATATAGGTTTTATACTGAACGGTAACGGTTTTGCCCGTTTTCTCTCTATACCAGTCGCTAAAGCCTTCAATAACGCTCTCGTCCATATATTCGCCTACGTTGTAAACTTTAAGAAGTTCCGCTCTGTTACCGCAAGCGGTAAGGGGAAGAGCGCAAAAAGCAAGCATTAGCGCAAGGATTATAACGAGTATTCTTTTCACTTGTTCTCCTCCTTTGCCTTCTTTTGGCTAGCGATATTAACGGAAATCAAGATTGCAAGAACGAGCACGAAGATAAGCGAAGACACTGCGCGCCAAACGGCAGGGATACCCTTCTTCGTTGCGCTATAAATGAGCGTAGATATCGTTTGCACTCCACCGTTGATAAACTTGCTTATTACGTAGTCGTCCAAACTCAAGGTAAACGCAAGCCCAAAGCCTGCGAGCATACCGGGAATAAGTTGAGGAAGAATAATGGTAATTAGCGTTCTTATGGGACTTGCGCCAAGGTCAAGTCCTGCCTCGTAAAGATTTGGGTTAAGTTGGGTAAGACGGGGCATAACGGATAATAAAACGTAGGGCATCGTAATAATAGTATGCGCAATGATAAGCGCGGGATAGCCCTCGATTTCGCGTGGAAAAAGAGTAAAGAAGAGCATAAACGCCGCGCCGGTTACGATTTCGGCGTTGATAACGGTGATTTGGCTCATACCGTTTACGAACGCTTTACTTTTCTTTCCAAGTTGTTGAATACCTACCGCGCCTACCGTTCCGATTATGGTAGCGAGAGTAGAAGACACGAGCGCGATAATAAAGGTGTTACCGATTGCCTCGAGGATTTGCTCGCTTTGGAAGAGTTCGGAATAAAGGTCAAAGCCCCAACTAATACCCTCCCAGTTGCCGATTGCTTTCGTTTCGGGCGCAAACGAGAAGATAATTAGAATAATAATGGGGAAGTAGGTAAAAACGAGCATAAGCGCGATAAAAATCCAGCCGAATACTTTCTTAAAGGTAGAGTTCATACCGTACCTCCTTTCTCGTCCTTGTCTCCTCCGCCCACCATATTAGTTATAAACATTGAAAGGGCGATAAGTATTAACATAATGAACGAGTACGCCGCGCCGATATTCCAAGTATAGAATTCGCCGAGGTAGTCGTTTATAAGGTTACCGAAAAGATATATATCCTTGTTTCCGAGCATTTCGGTAATACCGATTGTAGAAACTGCAGGCATAAACACCATAAGTATTCCGCTCACTACTCCCGAAAGCGAGAGGGGGAAAGTTACCGAGAAGAAACTCTTTATGGGGCTTGCGCCAAGGTCGTACGACGCCTCAAGATAACTCTTATCCATATTAGCAAGCGAAGTGTATATGGGCATTAGCATAAAGGGGAAAAAGTCGTACACGAGACCGACTACTACCGCAAAACCGCCACGCGAGAGACCTATCATCTCGAAAAGCGTTCTGATTGCGTAGATACGGAGCAAAGAGTTTATCCACATAGGAGTGATGAAAAGTACGACTAAGATTGCTATTTTATTGAAAGGCGAACTTGCCAAAATATACGCTAAGGGGTAAGCAAGCACGAAACAAATGAGCGTTGCAAGAGCCGCCATACCGATTGAACGCCATAACACGTTCTGAGTGTCGCTCTCAGTGAAAAAGCACGCAAAGTTCGAGAAAGTGAACGCGCCTTCAAAGTCGGTGAACGCAAAGTAAAGCAAGATTGCAAGGGGAACGACCACGAACACTATACACAAGAACGCGTACGGGAAAGCAAAGTACTTACGCTTAAAACTAATCTTCTTCATCGCTTTCCTCCATTACCTCTACCGTTATCTTGCTCTTGTCAATCTTAACGCCAACGCGGTCGTCGATATCCCACTCGTCAGTTGTGTCGGTGTAAAAGTCTTCGTCGGTATCGGTGTAGATTTGTACTTGGTAATAAGTTCCCTTATATAGCGTTTGGGTTACGTTCGCTCCGATTACGCCGTCATCTTCGTCGTCAGTAAGTTCAACGGCGTCGAAAGGCACGATAACTTTAACCTTCGTACCCTTTTCAAGCGCCTCCGCGTTATCAAATTCGAACGCGCCTCCGCAGAACTCAACAGTATTGATATCGGTAATTTCGCCACGGAATTCGTTAACCGTACGCAATTTTTTCATAATATGGATACCGTCGGGCTTAATTCCAAGACGAACGGTTTGACCGGGGAAAGCCTCGGTGGTGGACTGAACGGTGAACTCGTATCCGTTAGCCTCGATTTCCATTTCGTACCAAGTTCCCTTGAATACCGCGGTAAGCACCCTGCCCTCAAGTTGACCTTTTTCGCTATCCGCAGGATAGATCTTAATATCCTCGGGACGAACTACGAGGTCGACGGGTTCGTTCTTGCCAAAGCCCTTGTCTTCACACTGGAAAAGCGTGTCGAGGAATTTAACGGTAAAGTCTTTTACCATTTCGCCTGAAAGAATATTACTCTCGCCGATAAAGTTTGCAACGAACGCGTTAGCAGGCTCGTCGTAAACCTTTTTGGGCGAACCGATTTGCTGAATTACGCCGTCGTTAAGCACTACCACTACGTCGGACATAGTGAGCGCTTCCTCTTGGTCGTGCGTCACGTACACGAAGGTTATACCGAGTTCGCGGTGCATTTTCATAAGTTCGATTTGCATTTCTTTGCGCATCTTAAGGTCGAGCGCTCCCAAAGGCTCGTCCAAAAGCAATACTTTAGGCTCGCAAACGAGCGCGCGAGCAATTGCTACACGCTGTTGCTGACCACCCGAAAGCGAGGTTACGTTTCTATGACCGTAGTCTTCAAGACCTACCATTTTAAGCGCGCCGTTTACTTTAGCGGCAATCTCCGCTTTGGTGTACTTTCTCTCTTTGCCGTCCTCAGTCTTAATGCGTTTAAGGTTAAGACCGTACGCTATGTTTTTGAACACGTTGAGGTGGGGGAAGAGCGCGTACTTTTGGAAAACCGTGTTTACGGGACGCTTATAGGGTGGTATAGAGGTAACGTCGGCGTTCTCGATATAAATATTACCGCTGTCGGGCACGGTAAAGCCCGCTATCATTCTAAGTAGCGTCGTTTTTCCACAACCGCTTGGGCCAAGGAGCGTTACGAACTGACCGCGACGAATAGACAAGTTGATGTCGTCAATTACCGTTACGTCGTCGAATATCTTGGTTACGTTTTTAACTTCTATGATTTTATCAAATCTGCTTTCTCTCGTTTCTTTCATAATTACCTCTTAAAAATTAGGTGGACAACTAAGCCACAAAACTATCGCTTTACTTTTGCCTATATTCTCTATATAATGCGCTTTGTCCGCGCGGTAATAAAAACTCTCGCCTTTGGACGCCACGCCCTCGCGCTTTCCTACTACTATTTTGACCTTTCCTTGCAAAACGAACCCGAATTCTTCTCCGTCGTGGGGCAAGTCCTTTTGCGTCTTCGCCCCCTCTAAAAGTTCAAGTTCAATGGGCTCGACGGCGTTCTTTTGCGCAGTGGGTACGAGCCAAGTTATTTTTGCGCCGTTATCCTCTTTGGAAAAGTAATCGTTTTCCGAAAAAGTCAAACTTTCGCTCTCTTCCGACGCGAAAAAGTCAGTTAGAGTTACTCCAAGCGCTTGCAAAATATCCTTTAGCGTTGCAATGGAGGGGCTCGTTAGGTCGTTTTCGAGTTGGGATATGTAGCCCTTAGTAAGTTCGCACCTATCCGCAAGTTCTTCCTGCGTAAGTTTGTTTTTAAGTCGCAGTTCCCTAATTTTAATTCCGATTTCCATTTTTTTCCTCTCTTTTGAAAAAGATTAGTAAAACTTTACTGAAAGTTTACAAGGTTTGTTAATAATAAACTTTTGGTTTAATTTTACTAAACAAACATATTGTATTATTTTGTCGTTACATTGTCAACTGTTTTGAGGCTTATTTTTATAAAAATTTACGCCCTGCCCCTCTAACGCTTGCATATCGGCAGTTTTTGTGCTATAATTCAAGCGTAAGGAGTATTTCTATGCAAAAATCTTCAACTATCAAAATTATTACGATTGCCTCGATAGTACTGCTCGTGCTATTGTTTATCGCGCTCGTTATCAATATTATTAAACTTTCTTCACTCAATAATCGCAAGGCGGAACTTCAGTTAAAACTCGACCAAATCGAACGCCAAATCGAAGAAAACTCCGACACCATTGATTATCTCGGCACGGACGACTATATTGACCGTTACGCGCGCGAATACCTTAATATGCAAGGCGAGGGCGAGGAGGCTTTTACGGGTAAGTAATGGACGCAGTTATTGATATAGGTTCAAACTCAGTCCGCCTTATGCTCGATAGGGGCTGGGCGGTTAATAAAAAAGACCTCGTTTCCACCGTTCTTTCAGACGGCTTGGCTAAAACGGGGTTTCTTTCAGACGAGGCAATGGAGCGCACGCTCGTTGCCGTTTCTTCGTTCGTTCAAAAGGCTAAAACCGAGGGCGCGGATAATATCTATATCTTCGCTACCGAGGCTATGCGTTCGGCTGAAAACGGTCAAGAATTCGCTAACCGTATTCAAAATTTCGTTAATATCAAAGTCGATATCGTTAGTGGCGAGCAAGAGGCTTTACTCGGTCTTTTGGGCGCGTACGACGGCGAAGACGAACTTACGGTGGTGGATATAGGAGGGGCAAGCGTAGAGGTCGTTCGAGGTAACGAAAAACGCCTCTCTTACGCGCGTTCACTTCCGCTTGGTATGGTAAGACTTATTGATACCGTCGGCTCAAAGCGAGAGGATATCGAAAAGTTCGTTCAAGATAAAATTAGCGGTTTTGGTATCGTGAGCGGAACGGACGCCGTCGCTATCGGCGGAACTGCCACTTCGCTTGCGTCAATGGACTTAGGACAAAAACTTTACGACCAAAACGAAGTGCATAATCATATCCTTACTCTTTCTGCTCTTCGCTCACTAACGGATAGAATTTTTGCCTCGAATAATCTTCTTCTCGACTTCCCCACGCTTTCAAAAAACCGCGCCCGAGTAATCGGACACGGCGCAATTATGCTTTCTTCTCTCGTCGAATATCTCGGACTTGACGAAATTCGAGTGTCCGAACACGATAACTTAGAAGGCTATCTATACCTTAAACGCAAATAAAATACCGCCTAATAAATAAAAACTTTGGCTATCCGCCAAAGTTTTTATTCTTTTAACATTGAAAATATTTTTTTGCCTCTGTTCCAAGGTTTTTATATACGACGTTTCCGTTTTTATCAATGCTTGCAATGGTAAACTTTTCCGTAAACTCGGTGGTGTTTCCGCAATTACCACAAGTGCACTCAAATTCAACAACAGCCTCAATGGACGACTGTTTTTGAACTTCTTCACTAACCTGATACTCTACGTCGTCGTTATAATCGTACTTTGCACCACAATTAGGACAATAACTGCGCTTGATTTGTTTTTTCGTTTTAGCACCCGACGATAAAGCAAATATTATCAAAAGCGCTCCTATCGCTGCAACAAACCCACCCCAGTCGGTCGTATCTGCGTTCACAACTCCCACAATTGCTACTGCAAGCCCTATCAAAAACCACACTATCGTTGCAATCGTATTTTTACTCAATGCCTTTTTTCTTGGTGTCATATCTACACCCTCCTTCTTTTGATATATTAATATTATTATATAGGGTTTTTTCCTATATGTCAAGTATTTTATTGTAATTATTCCTATAATTATAAAAAAGGAGTATACAATAAATATGGATATAGCAAAGATAGTTGGTAAAAATCTAAAAGATGCGCGTAAAGCAAAAGGCATTACACAAGTTGAAATTGCAAAAGAACTGCATAAATATCAATCCGATTATAGCGAGTACGAAAACGGCAAAATCCAACTTGACTACGAAAAAATAGTCTACCTTTGCCGTAGATTTGATATAACCCCAAATATTTTATTTGATTTTGAATAATTTTTATGTAAAATCTCTTGACATACAAGGAAATTTTGTGTATAATATAGTTGTTAGCATAGGCTAACACTTAATTGCCTGTTAAAATAGGCTATGGCGCAATAGATGACTGATTAGCGTTTAGCGATATTTTCCGTTAAAAATCAGTCGGATATTGAGACAGAGCCTAAAATAATTACGAAAATTAGGTAATTATTCCTCCTTTTATGGAAAATCCTGACCGCTAAGTCAGGATTTTTTCATTTATTCTTCGGTAATCGTACCGCCGACTACCTTAAAAAATTTGGCTTTTTCAAAATAGGGGGCAAGACGGTCTTCGATATGCGTACAAGTTACGATAGTTTGATGACCTTCGATGCGTTCGACGAGGCGTTTTTGGCGGGTTTCGTCGAGTTCCGAGAACACGTCGTCGAGCAAAAGTACGGGATATTCGCCCGTTTCCTCGTAGAAAAGTTCAAGTTGGGCAAGTTTTAAAGAAAGCGCAACCGTTCTTTGTTGACCTTGAGAGCCGTACTTTCTAACGTCTATATCGCCTACAAGCGCGGAAAAGTCGTCCGTTTGCGCGCCCGAGTGGGTAAAACCGTGATAGAGGTCGCGTTCCCTATCCTTCTTTAACGCGTTATAGAGGTTATCGTAAATCTCTTCCTCGCTCTGACCTTCTACGCCTTCGTAACAAAGGACGAGTTCTTCCTTGCCCTCGGTTAAATATAAATGAGCCTCTTTCGCTTTTTGCTCAATTCTTGACAAAAAGCCACGGCGAGTTTTGATTACCTTTGCGCCCTCTTTAGCAAGTTGCAAGTCCCAAATATCCAAAGTGTCCGAAGTCGCTCCGCTTTTGAGCAGTCTATTGCGCTGAGCGAGTGTTTTGTTATATCTTGATAAAAGATAAAAGTACGCTTTAGACAGTTGGCAAATGGCAATATCCATAAACCTACGCCTCTCGCCCGGGCCGTCCTTAATAATTGCGATTTCGCTTGGAGAAAATAGCACGGTGGTTATAACACCCATAAGTTCGCCCAGTCTCGTTACTTGCGCTCCGCCTATTGCTACGCGCTTATTGTCGCGTTTATCAATTATAATCTCGACGCGTTGTTTTCCGCCCCTGCCCGTCGCCTCAGCCTTAATCCGAGCGCGCTCTTCGTTCCAAAGTATGAGTTCTTTATCTCTTGGCGTACGCATACTTCTTCCTATCGAGCAAAAATATACCGCCTCCAAAAGATTAGTTTTGCCTTGCGCGTTCTGCCCCGTAAACACGTTTAGCCCGGGATTAAGTTCAATCCCGAGCGTGCGATAATTACGGTAATTTGTAAGTGCCAAACGCGTTACGTGCATTTATTTATTCCTTATATTATCCATAAACATTTCTTTATTTTGCTTTGCCGTAGTGGTAGGTCTACCTAAATCCTCACGAGCGCCTATCGAACACTTAACTTCAATAAACGAAAGTTCTTTTTTCTTCTTTGCTACAACAAGTGCCTTATCTAAATCATCAAAATTATCAACACAAACATAGTTGTTATAACCACAGCCTTCTGCAATTTTGATAAAATCTATCTGCTCTGCAACGGTAGGCATACCGCCAACCGTTTCGTGAGCGCCGTTGTTAATTACTATATGAACTACGTTGCTCGGTTTTTTCGCGCCCAAAACAGCCATTGACCCAAGGTGCATAAGCGCCGAACCGTCGCCATCGATTATCCAAATTTTAGCGTCCTTTTTAACGGTTGCTATTCCAAGTGCAATAGACGAACTGTGTCCCATAGAGCCAACCGTAAGAAAATCGTAGGCGTGGGTTTCTCCTCTTGCTTCGCGAATTTCAAACAATTCTCGGCTGGCTTTACCCGTTGTAGAAACGATAATATCATCACCCGTATAGTCTACGACATGCTTGATAATATCCTCTCTAACCATAGCGTTAGCATTTTCATACTTGACTTTACCGTCGTATTCAAGCGCGCCCTTTTTAACTACGAACGCTACTTGTTTGCCCACTTTAAGTAACTCGTCAAACTTCTTTTCAGTTTCCGCAATTTGCTCGTCAGTAGTGTTTTTATCTATAACGAAAGTAGCAATATCCATATCCTCAAGAAGTTTAATGGTAACCTCTCCTTGATATATATGTTGAGGCTCGTCGTGAACGCCAGGCTCACCTCTCCAACCAACTACAAAAACACACGGTATCCCATAAACCTTATCGTTCATAAGAGAGGCTACGGGATTTATTATATTACCTATGCCACTGTTTTGCATATACACAACGGGAGTTTTGCCCGTTGCAAGATGATAGCCTGCAGCAAGAGCGACAGCATTACCCTCGTTTGCGCTAATAATATGTTTATCCGAAATTCCGTACTCAGCAATAAGCCAGTTGCATAATGGCTTTAGTTGTGAATCGGGTACCCCCGTAAAAAATTCGTACTTTTTCAAAAAATCAAGTTTCATCGTTGTTCTCTCCTTCTTTTCTAAATTCTTCATCGTTGTCTTCTCGCAACGATTCTTCTTCATCAACTTGCTTTTCTTCAGTTTTGGGTTTTTCTTTTATGGATTTAATTGCATCTATAATCTTTTTGCGGAAGACTATCGCCAAGATTACGATTACCAAAACGATGGCGTAACGGAGAATAGGATATGGATAAATGAAGTTACAAAGTAGGGCGCAAACGATAACTATAAGAGAAAGAAGTCCTATGTACTTCATATTGTAAACCTTATCCTTGATTGCTTTTCGCATTGCAAAATAGTCTATCGTTGCTTGCACTAAGAAACAAACGAGCGTTACGTAGCCTGCTGCAAGGTATCCAAAGTTTGTGATACAGAAATAACCAAGCACGAAATTAAGCACCGTAGCGGTTATGCTCGCTATCATTACGAACTTTGGCTTTTTGTAATAGTACACGACGTTGGCGTAGATATAGTAATGAACTTGGAAGAATACTCCGCCCACCACAGGAGGAATAATGTAAATTGCCTCCATATACTCAGCAGTCGCCATAATAGCCACTACTTCGGGAGCAAACAGCATAACGAGAACGCACACGACTGCAAACACCGTCAAGATAGGCATAACTACTCTATTGATTGCCGAGTAGTTTTTGGTCTTGCAGTTTTCGTAGGTATGTGGGATAAGCGTCGAATTGACCGCCGTCCACACGACGAGCGCAACCGCCGCTACCGAGTACGCAACGCCGTAATACGCTACCGCGGCGTCGCCCACTATATTTTGGATAAGTAGTTTATTCGTGTTACCCAAAAGGTAAGTGGATAGATAATGAGGAATTAGGGGAAGGTTAAAAAGAATTGCGTCTTTCCAGTATTTGACGTTGACCTTAAACTTGCTCTTTTTCGCTAAGAAAATATAGAAGCCTATGTACATTATAATGGTGAAAATATTAGCGCCAAAAATACGCGCGTAAAGGTCGTTGCCGTCGGTGGTCAATATTAAAATGATTGCCGTTGCGGGCGAGACTATCGTGGATAATATCGTCCAAAAAATCGAGGCTTTGTACTTAAGTTCGTAACGCTGGCGCGCTGACCAAAAGTTATAGGCAGGCTGGAACAAGAACACTACGCACATTAAGAATATGAACGCGTAGTCAAGCCCGATAAACTCTTGGATAAAGGGATAAAGCGAGAGCAGTAAGATAGAGAAAAACAGCGTTATAATGTTGGAGAGGACGAGCATTGAAAAGGAAAACTCGTCGCGCTTTTCAGGGTGGTCGACCATACCGTTATTGAACACGCCGGCGGAAAGCGAGAACATCGCTACTATTCCAAAAATTTCCAACCAAGTAGTGAAAATGGTCGTCTGACCGTAAACTTCGGGCGAAAGAATACGCGTGTAAATGGGCGTAACGATATACGCTATGCCTTTAGTTACCACGCTCGCCAAGAAAAACGCAACCGACGCTTTTACCCCAGCAGGTAAACTCTTAAGTTTTTCAAACAGTTTTTTCAATTATTAGATACCCTCTTATATAACTCTTTAAGCGTTTCTTCATCTAACCTTATCGGATTGTTTTTAAGTCTTGTCGTGTTAACGGATTTCGAAAGTTCCTCAAGTTCGATTGCCGAAATATTCGGTCTTTCAAGTCCTAATAATTCCAAATATCTGTCAAATTTGCCTACTGCGTCAATAGGGCTATTTTCTCCAAGTAACAGAGCAAGTTCATTAAAAGTTCTTTCTATATACTCTTTTCCACGATCATCAACGCAATCTTCAATATTGTTAATCATATACTCCCACAATACCGGCAAACATACTGCCACTGCGTGTCCGTGAGGCAATCCGTACAAAGAAGTAATCTTATAACTCATTGCGTGAGCGCCCGTAGTTTGCGTTATGTTTATCGCTCTTCCGGCATAGTTCGCGCCAAGCATAATTTCCTGATTGACCGTCTCGTTCCCTTTTAAATAATCTTCGCCGTAACGAAGAATTTTATCTATGGCTATTTTAGAAAATTCTTTGCTCTCATCAGTCGAATTTACTGACCAATAAGATTCTATGGCTTGGCAAAAGGCATCAAGCAAGGTACATTTCTTTTGATAAAGAGGTAAGCCCAACAAAAGTTCCCCGTCTAAAATCGCAATATCGGGTATAATGCTAACATCAGTTATCGACTGTTTTACACCCTTTTTGTACGCCACGGCGAAACGCGTGCTTTCGCTACCCGTTCCTGCGGTGGTAGGAATAGCCACCAAGAGTACGCCCGTGTCTTTATGGGGCAATTCTACCAAATCTGCATTGAGATCCTCGCGACAATACAGTTTAATACATTTAGCAGTATCTATCGCGCTACCGCCACCAACTGCGATAATAGCATCACAATCATTTTGACGAAAAACCTTAATACCCTCTCTTACTTGTTCTATAGTGGGGTTAGGAGTAAAATCGCTAAATTTTATAACGGTTACTCCTAACGCTTTGATATCATCGGCTGTTTTAATGCTTTCATAAAACGGACCGCAAACAACCAAAACCTTTTTGATTTTCTTCTCCTCAAAGACTTGCGCAACGGAAAGAAACGCTTGCGCCCCACTTAAAATTCTTTGTTCCAAAAATTAATCCTCCGGAATAAGGGTAATGATGTCTTTTATGGACATACACATCTCGTCTGCCTCTTGCGCGCGATGGTTTTCCAAAATGGTTCTTGCGACTTTTTGCATAGCCGGGAACCCACTACGAGTAAGTTGATTAGCATAAATAACCACATTTACTCCACGCGATTTAAACTCCTCTTCAGTTACGGAATTAAATGAGGTGGGCACTACTACGATAGGCGTAACCTTGTCCTTTTTTCTAAACTTTTCTACAAACTCAAAAATTTCAGCAGGCGATTTCTTTCTACTGTGAATCATTATAGCATCTGCCCCTGCTTTAGAAAATGCAAACGCGCGCTCAAGCGCATCGTCCATTCCTCTTTCAAGAATAAGACTTTCAATTCTTGCGCAAATCATAAAGTCCTTCGTTTTTTGAGCCTCTTTCCCCGCCTTTATTTTTGCGCAGAAATTTTCAATACTATCCTGGGTTTGTTCCACTTCCGTACCAAACAACGAATTCTTCTTTAATCCGGTTTTATCTTCGATAATTACCATCGACACGCCCATACGCTCAAGACTTTTAACCGTATAAACGAAATGCTCGGTAAGTCCGCCCGTATCTCCGTCGAAAATAATGGGTTTCGTGGTAACCTCCATTATATCGTCAATAGTACGGAAACGAGAAGTCATATCAACAAGTTCAATGTCCGGCTTACCTTTTGCCGTAGAATCGCACAACGAGGATACCCACATAGCATCAAACTGATATGTTTTTCCGTCCTGTAAAACTTTGGTGTTTTCGGCAATAAGTCCAGTAATTCCGCTATGCGCCTCAAGCGCGGAAACGCAACCTTTCATTGATATAAGTTTCTTTAATCTACCGCGACGGAAGTCGGGCATTGAAAGTTGCGCTCGAGAAAGTCGCTCGAGTTCTTCATATTTTTCATCAGACGAATATGGGAACTCTATAAGTCTTCCGCCGTAAGTTGCCAAAACTTCCACAACCTCGTCGCGAACGGGCTTTTGGAAACCCGTTTTCCAATCGTCGCCGTGCACGACAAAATCAGGGCGTAGTTCTTTTAAAACAGCAGAATACGAAAGTTCTTTCTGCTCAATAACGCGGTTTACTCCTGCAATGTTTTCAAATAAAGTTTTTCTTTCTTCACAAGGAACAAGGGGGAAACGCTTGTAACTCGCAACCGCCTCGTCTGATAAAACGCCCACCGTGAGTTTTCCAAGTTTTGATGCTTTCTTGATTATTGCAATATGTCCACTATGGATAATATCGGTGGAAAAACACATATATACCGTTCTATTTTCCACTTCGTGAACCTTTGCTGAAACTACCGCCAAGTCTTCGGGCGTATCAATTTCAGAACACAGAGCGTCTTTTACGTCCATAGGATAAATCTTACACTCGTCGGAAACTTGATTAAACGCGTTCTCCGCATAACACTTGCGATTACCACTTTCGCAAAACTCGCAAATTTTGTCAAGCCATACCTTCCAATCTTTTGCAGTTAATTTATAAAGAGGTTGAGCAGATAAAGCGTCAGTAAAAAATTCTATACCAACTGCCGTGATGCATCCGTCTTTAATAACCGCCTTAAAGTCTTTTTCAGGCAAAGGCAAGGTAGAACTTACGGTCATACAACTAATCGGACTGTTTACCACGTCCTCGAAAATGCCCTGCTCAAAAACCAGGTCGCCGTGCATTAGAACGATATCGTCTCCTTCAAGCACTTCTTTTGCGCAATATATTGAGTATATGTAGTTGGTTTTATCGTAAATAGGGTTGTTTACGAAGGTATAATGAAGAGAAAGCCCGAGAGAGTGGCAATAGTTTACCAAAATCTCATTGTAATATCCCGTAGTCATAACGACTTCGGTTATTCCCGCCTCCTCAATAAGTTTAAGTTGTCTACTTAAAATAGTGTCCTTCCCGGAAATTTCAGTCATACACTTGGGGTGCTCAGAAGTAAGAACACCCATTCTATGCCCCAAACCAGAATTTAGTATCAATGCTTTCATTGTAATTTCTCCTTATTTATTGTAAGTAATTTGTTTGCCTTTATTGTCTATTTGCGTTGCGCTCGGCCCACACCAGTAAACGTAGTTTTTGTCGGGAATACGCCAATTCTTTCCGTATCTTTCCGCTAAATAATTTTCAGGATTTTGTGGAACGTTTATTTCTTTTCCACTAAACTCCGTCTTTACTATCATCTCTATATGCGAACACTCAAGGCGCACAACGGACATCTCTCCTTCCGCATATTCTTTATCATTTCCTTGATACATAAGGTAACAGTAGTCCTTTTCTTCTTGACGATAATAATTGACGTCAAACTTAATTCCGTCTATTACGAAAGAATCCTCAACGATACCTATTCCTTCCGTTTCGTAAGACGACTTTAATTCACAGCCTGCGTCTTGAAGAGTTTTTATTATTCTATCTCTTTCTCCTTCATCACGAGGAAGTACCGCCATATCCACGTCTAAATCGTGCCCGAGCAGTTTACCTTCTCTTATAATCCCCAAAAGAGTTCCCATATCAAAGAAAAACTCGTACTCGCTCATCGTATCTTGCAAGAAATGTATAAGTTTTATGCCGTTTTCTTGCAAAGCCTTTCTTTTTGCCTCAAACTCTTTTTTGTGTTTCATGTTGTATAATTTAACGTACAGTTTCCGCGTTAATGGAAAAGTTCTAAAAAAACTTTTAATCTTTTTAATCATTATCTTTACTCCTAAAAACCTTTAATGCCCACGATGGAAAGATTGAAATAAATATTCCGTAAAGTTTACTGGTAAGTTTATACCCACTAAATAAATATCCAAATATTCCATTTCGTATAATATCAATAACTTTTTTTATATCGTCTTTATCGTCATACCCAGAAGTAGAAATATCTTTGAAAAATGATATCATATATCGGACTTCTCTTAATTTTACGAATTTCTCATACTGAGGATACTTCTCTTTGATGTATTCTTGAACTTGTTTCGATACCTCGCAATAATCTAAACGTTTTCTATTAAACTTGCTTTTTGTTATCCCCGTTACATTGTATCGATAAAAATACTTGTTACTATTAACAACCGATACCGACTTTGCCTTGTCAATCACTTTATAGATAGTCGCGTAATCTTCATAAATCAACCCTTCTGGAAAATAAATTCCCTCAAACAATTCCTTTTTGAACAATTTGCCAGAGGCGGAAGTATTAATCTTTTTTTCTTGTAGTATTAACTTAATTGCCTCCTTCGGTTCAATTATATAATGGTCTTGCGTAATCCCTTCAGTTAGCATTTCTTTTTCACTACTCATAGAGCATATCGACAGGTCACAGCCTTCAATTATCTTATATAGTTGCAATAAACCATCTTTTTCCAAACAATCATCACTATCCACGAAACATAGAAATGAACCGCTTGAATTGTCAATACCAACGTTTCTTGCTGACGATAATCCGCCGTTAGACTTATCAATAACCTTAACTCTATTGTCACGCTTTTCATACTCTCGGCATATAGCCAAACTGCCATCCGTAGAGCCGTCGTTTACTAAAATTATTTCTAAATTAGAATAAGTTTGATTTATTACGCTTTCTACGCATTCAGACAAATACGCCTCGACGTTAAACACTGGAATTATAACTGAAATCGTTTGCTCTTTCATAGTTTTGCCTCTTGTTTTTCCATCTTTTCTTTTTTGAACATAATCGGCAATATAAGATTGAGCCAAAAGAAGAAATTTGCCTCTGCGGATATAAATATCGCAACTACTACCGTCGACACGATAATTGCGCGCATATACGGGTTTTTGTTTTTATAAAAACTTGTAATTGCTAAGAATACTATCGCTATAACACCTACGATACCTATTTGTATCCATACTTCGAGATACGTGCAATGCGCAGGAGAAAACTCACCGGTAACTTGTCCAATAAGTTGTGCGGTCGGATAAATACCAAGCCCCAAAAACGGCGACTTAAATATTGCGATTAAAGCATTTTCCCACAATGCTATACGCCTTGAATTAGACGAATCCACCCAATTGTTTACGTCAAAAATTCTCGATATCGTTTCTTGAGGAATAACAAATGATACTAATAATATCGCCCCTATTATTACGAACCCGCTTATTAACAAGATAAACTTCATTCGCTTTTCGCTCAACTTTATTTTCGCATTAAGTAAAATGGTTATAACACCTACTATAACGGCTAAAAAAGAACCTCTCGAGCCAGTTAAAAATACAGCAAAAACAATCATAACGGAAGCAATAAAGTAAAAGATTTTTTGAAGGGACTTTTCCCCTTCAAGCCAGCCTTTAACCGCCAAGAAAAATGGAGCGACTAAAAAACCCGCCAAATAGTTAGGATCTATTTTTTGATTACCGAAAACGTTTATCGTTATTCTCGTTGGGTCAAGTTCATAATATCTTACTCGGAAAAGTATCATAAGTAGAGATATTATTACCCCGGATAAAACGTATCCAAACTGAACTATTTTAAGTTGATTATGGGATAATTCCATTAATGAGAAAACAAAAAACACGGTAAATGTGAGAATATAAGTAAGCAGATACCCTCTATCTATGTGTTGAGGATGAAGAACGCAATTAAGAAGTACAATCATTAGTAAAATGATAGCCAAAATCGTATTCCCATTAAAATGATTTATCTTCTTAATTGTCAACATTATTCCTAAAATACACACTCCCAAAAGTGGCAAATAAAATCCGGACAATAGAAAATACTGTTCTTCGTTTAAGAACTGAAAAATCAACTGCAAACACAAGAATATAACGATACCCGTCGTTATTATTCTCGTTTCCAAACTTTGTTTAGTTTTGTCCAACAATTGTCCTTTGCCCATTTTAACCGTCCACTTTACTTAATAAGTTCCCTAACCTCTTTAAACCATTGACAAACTATGCTATTCCAAGCAAATTCAGTTTCAGCGAGTTTTATTGCATTAATTGACTTTTCAGTCAAAGTTTCTCTCTCTTCAATCGCTTTTTTAATCGAATCTGCTACGGTAATTGCGGAAGTCTCCACCCCCCAGCCTGCGTTAATTTCATTAATTTTCTCAGCAAGCGTTGTTCCTTCTGTTACAATGCAAGGAAGCCCGTAAGAAAGCGCTTCTAAAATACCCATAGGCATACCTTCAAATCTTGAGGTTTGAATAAAAACATCTGCATCCAACAGTTTATCCTCTTTGCCATCAGATATCTCCGAATGCACTTCCACTAATCCCTCAAGCGAATTATTTTTAATTTTCTCACTCAAAAGAAGATTATTATTCCAGGGGGGACCATATATTTCAATCTTTGCGCCTCTTTCTTTCAAGTATTCCTTTATAGAAGATACGGCGTCAATCAAAATATCTAACCCTTTATGATAGACGTCTAATCGTCCTATGAATATTAATTTGAATCCTTCAGTGGAAAACTTCTCTTTCTTTCTTATCGGCAATGCTATTCCATTAGTGCCAATAAATTTTTGTTTTCCAAACTCCGTACTATCAAGTTCTCTTTTAGATAAACATTGAACCGCTTTGGCTCCGTTTATAAAACGATTAAACAATAATAAATTCGCGACTTTTTTCTTAAGCCATTTTTTCTTTTGGGCCTCTTTAGTGAGTTCGCCGTGAGGTATAATGATATATGGTATTTTATTTTTTCTTAACTCTTTTGCTATTTTAAGATACTCTATTCTATACGCCTCGTGGAAAACGACTATATCAGGTTTGTTAAAAGGAGCAGGAAGTTGACTAACCTTAAAATTTTTATAATAATCATACTGACAACTCACGTTTTTAATTCTATAATTACGAACGTTAACGAAAGCAACCTCCGCTTCTCGTTGTTGCGCAATAATATGTTGCGGAACAACGACGCAAACGCCACTATATTTACTGTCCGTTATGCTAGCAAAATGCAATATAACCATTTCTACTCCTTGAGGTCTTGTACTATTTTCTCGACAAGTCCACCATCGTTATTCTTGTCAACTTTTCTCATAAAAAGATATTCAGATTTTCTAATACGGTCATAATCGTCAAGTGTTAAATTCTTAGGAGAACTTTTGCCTTGTTCCCAAACGATATAATGCAGATAATTCGTTTGGGTATTCGCATACTCTGAATTCATAAGCAAAGTTTGAAAAAAACTCTCATCGGGACAAGAACAAGTTGCGTAAAATTCTCTATACTGCGGATTATTCGATAAATAATTGATTATATAATTCGCAAAATCCTCACTTATACACCACCATTGACTACCAAAATAAAATTGCGTATTTAAGATGTTTTTTCTCTTAAATATCCCAAAAGTCCTTCCGTATCCGCCAGTAACGGCAACATATAACCTACGAAGTAGACGCGTAAAAAAGTCCCTTTTCATTAACCACGCTGGAAAAATCAAATCGTTTCTCTTATCGAGATTCGTGTATTTACCGTTAATGCTTTTCGTCGTTTCAAGTCCGACAAAATTTTTGCCGTTATTCTCATTAAAAAACTTTTCTATCTGTGAACCCGTCTTTATGGGGAAATCTTGTCCGCTAACTAATGCATAATAACCATAGTTTTTGCCGTTTCCCGTAGCCAACTTAAGCAAAGCCAAAGTAGCGTCAACTTGCGAAATTGTTCCCCATCTAACATCTATTCGTTTCTCTTCATCAACAAAATAAACGTTCTCTTTCTTAACAATTTGAGCAGTAATATTCGACTTTTTATCTACGTGGACGTAGAAATCAAATCTTTCTTCACCCAAAACGTCAATCATTAAATTTATCTGTTCGGGATTGCAATGACACTGTATCAATATCGCTATTTTCATTTTCTCTACCTATGTAAGAATTTTTTGAAAACCCACGAGCGCAGTTTGTTGGGCATAAGCGCCACTACGAACTGAACGAACAGCGTGCTGTGATAATCCCAAAAACCGATATAGCCCGTTTTTCTGACTTGTTTTCTGCCTTCTTTGTACTTCTTAAAATACTCCCATCCGCCACGGCGCTCAAACATATCCTTGCCTACTCTTGCGTAAACGAGCGAATCGTCTATATTCATTGCTTTTGCGCCTGCGTTGAACATATTTACCCACAAAAGCGTGTCTTCCATAAGCAAGCACGATTGATAATTACCCGCTCTAAGAACGGCGCTCTTTTTGAACATTACCGTCATATGATTAAAGCCGTCGCGACGCTTTTGGTATTTTTTAATCGCCTCGTCGGTAAGTGGTACGGTACGGGTAGCGACGGGCTTATCCACGCTCTCTTCAAACTCAATAATATGACTTCCGCAAATATCAAGTTCGGGGTCTTTTTCAAACTCGGCAAGTTGGAGGGCGAACCTATCCTCTCTTGCAATATCGTCGGTGTCCATCCTTGCCACCAGTTCGTTCGAGCAATGTAACATACCCTCGCGGAGCGCAAGCCCAAGCCCTACGTTCTTTTCAAGGGGCACGATTTTATAAAGCCCCTCGTCCTTTGCTATATACTCCGATAGCGTTTGCTCAAGTTCGTCCGTTAGCGGACCGTCCTTTACGATAACTATTTCGCTCGCCTTGACGGTTTGGGCTAAAAGAGAGTCCAGACACTCTCTTAAATTTTGCGGAGTTTCCTTATGGTAAACGGACATAAGCACGGAAAAATCAGCCATTGTCTTCCTCCTCTTCGCCCTCGCCACTCTCGGCAATCTCTTCTACCGTTACTTCTTCTTGCTCTAAAATTTCACTAACGGTAGCGGTTTCTTCCACTTCGCTCGCCTCTTCGATCTTTTCTACCGCTTGCTCTTTATCGGTGTAGTCCTTACCTAAAACCGCAAACACGGTCATAAACATTACGCCGATATCTTTCCAAAATCCGTAGTTCTCGATTGCGCGAAGATTGTATTTCATTTTACCGGGAAGTATCGTTTCAGTATACACTTTATCAGTATCCTCCGCCCCGTCAAGCAGTTTAGCCTCGTCCTTGTAATAAATGCTTGCAAGGGAGGTTACGCCTGCAGGGAGCAAGAGCGTTGCGAGCATTTCGGGAGTATACGCGTCAACGTACTTGGGAACTTCGGGGCGCGTTCCTACGAAAGTCATATCGCCCAAAAGCACGTCGATAAGTTGGCTTATTTCGTCAAGACGGCATTTTCGTATGAACTTGCCCACCTTGGTTACTCGACTGTCTCCGTCAACGGTAACCTGCGAACCTTTATCGGCGTTTTGCACCATTGAACGAAACTTATGTATTCTAAAACGCTTGCCGTACTGCGTTACTCGTTCTTGACGATAGAACACGGGACCTTTGCTGTCAATTTTAATCGCAATAGCCAAAATCAAGAAGAAAGGCGAGAGAATTATAAGCAAAATAAGCGATGCAAAAATATCGAACGCGCGCTTAAAGAATAGACTAAAATTCTTTTTCCTTAACTTCTCGTAGTAAGGCCGTATTTCTTCCCTTTGAAACTCTTCGGGAAGTTTTTCCCATTTCTTAATTAGCATTGATAACTCTTGACAATCTCCAAATAATTTTCGACGATATACTCGACCTCTTCGTCGGTAAGAAGAGTATGTAACGGTAACGATATCTCGTTAGCGTAAAGCGAGTACGCGTTAGGGTAGTTCTTAATATCAAACCCTAATTTCTTATATGCGGTGTGCATAGGAAGTGGTTTATAGTGAACGTTGCAAGCAATTCCTCTTTCCGCCATTTTAATGATAATCTCGTTTCGCTCAGCCTCGCCCACGCCCTCTACTCTCGTTAAATACAAGTGTCCGGACGAACTATACGCGTCGGTATAATGGTTAGGCGTTAAAATTCCGTTCCCCTTAAACGCGCCGTCAAATCTCTTTATAATCTGCTCACGACGGGCAAGAAGAGAGGGGTATCTTTTCATTTGCGCAAGACCTATCGCCGCTGCAATATCCGTCATATTGCACTTATACCAAGGCCCTACGATATCGTATTCCCACGCGCCAAGTTGCGTTTTTGCAAGCGCGTCCTTGCTTTGTCCGTGAAGGGAAAGCAGTTGAAGTCTACGGTAAATCTCGTCGTTATCTACGCCCTCGATATCTCTCCAAGTAAGCGCTCCGCCCTCTGCCGTGGTAAAGTTCTTTACGGCGTGGAAGGAAAAAGAGGAAAAGTCCGCGAGCATACCTGCCATTAATTCGCCTCTCTTCGCGCCAAACGAGTGCGCGGTATCAGCAAGCACGGCAATTCGTCCAAGCGCGTTTTGAAGTTCGCCTTTTGCGTTAAAGAGCGCGCGCTTTTTCTCGACGATATCAAAAATCCTTTGATAGTCGCAAGGAATTCCCGCAATATCTACGGGGATTATTGCTTTAGTTTTAGGAGTGATTGCTTTTTCTAAAGCGTCGTAGTCCATTTCAAAGCAATCTTTTTGCGTGTCAACGAGCACTAAAGTTGCGCCCGTATGACAAACTACGGATGCAGAGGCGGTGTAAGTGTACGCCGAAGTTATAACCTCGTCGCCCTCACCTATCTCTAAAAGCCTTAACGCAAGTTCTGCGCAAGCGGTTTGCGAATTAAGACAAACGCACTTCTTTGCGCCCACGAACTGCGCTACCTCGCTTTCAAGTCGTTTCGTTCTCGGTCCGGTGGTTATCCAACCCGAGCGAAGAGCGTCGCAAACCTCGTCAATCTCGCTTTGAGTTATATCGGGTGGTGAAAAAGGAATTCTCATTTTGCTCCTTCGCGTATACGCGTACGCGCGTAAAAGTCGGCGCGCTAAATTGCGCGCTCAAAACCGCCCTGCTAAACGGCAAGGCAAAACCTTAAAGGCGAGTATTTCGCCCTTTTCTCTCTAAATTATTATTCCGCCTTCTTTTTCTGACGAGCCTCGAACGAGGTGTCGTTAGCAAGTTTAAGCGTATAGATTGCATCGGACAAAGTATCGTCGTCCACAATCTTAAACCTAATCGGCTTATTCTTAATCTTCGTACCCTTTTCCTTGCCGTACGCTTTAAGGTTGGGGTTTACGATAGTAACGTCAAGGGTGGGAACGCCTTTAGCAAACTTAAGTTTACCTATGGAGTCTTGACCCTGCATAATGGTTATTGCGTATTGCGACTCTTTAACGCGCGCCTTTTCAAAACCTTTAGCAGCGTCCATAATCGCGTCAAAACGCTTTTTATTGCGCTTATCAAGTTTTTCGTACTCTTCCTTAATCGTAAGACGGGTTGCGCTTACGCCAAACGCTACGGTATTGCCGTCGTCTACGGGCGCAGGTTCTACCACCGGTTGAGGCGCAGGAGCAGGCGCAACTTGAGGAGCAGGTTCTACTACTGGAGCAGGCGCAGGTTGTTGTACTACGGGCTGAACCTCGGGTTGAGGCTGAGAAACGGGCACGACGGGGGTGGGGTTAACCACGGGGCGAGCCGGTTGAACCTGAGGCTGAACTGCGGTAGGGTCGTAATAGATTACGCGCGGTTCTTCCTTTTTCTTCGAGCCCTCAATCATTCCTTGAATAAACTCGTAAATAGCAACTATTACGAAGAGGGCGGCCATCACGATCATAACGACCATAAGTACGATAACGATTTCGTTCATTTCTTTAACCTCCAAAGGTTATGGTATATATTTAATTATAACATTGATTTATATAACTGTCAACACTTTACGCCGTTTTTACGGCTAATTTAACCTTAAAAAAACGAAAACCATAGCATACGCTATGGTCCGTTTTGTCGTTTTAGTAGTCTATTTATTGTTTTAGTGGCGATGGAGCAACTAAGCCCACTACTTCGTTCCGAAAAGTCTATCGCCTGCGTCGCCAAGACCGGGAAGGATATATCCGTTCTCGTTTAAGCAACGGTCGAGCGTGGATACGTAGATATTTACGTCGGGATGCGCCTCAGCAACCTTTTCTACGCCCTCGGGCGCGCCGATGATTGCCATAAACTTAATGTTCTTGCAACCGCGCTTTTTGAGGAGCGCAATCGCGTCGCAAGCGCTACCGCCCGTAGCAAGCATAGGGTCAACCAAAAGAACGAGTTTATTCTCGATACCGTCGGGAAGTTTGCAGTAGTACTCACAAGGCTCGAGCGTTTCTTCGTTTCTATACATACCGATATGTCCCACTCTTGCGCTGGGGAAAAGCACGTGAACGCCGTTCACCATACCAAGACCAGCCCTAAGGATAGGAACGATTGCAATAGAGTTGTCTACTACTACTTGTTGCTCGCAAGTTTCAAGGGGAGTTTTAACGATTTTAGTTTCGGTGGGTACTTCCTTCAAACTCTCGTAGGTCATAAGGGTGGTAATTTCCTCGATGAGTTCGCGGAACTCCTTCATACTCGTCTTCTCGTCGCGAAGAATTGCGATTTTATGGCGAATAAGAGGGTGGTCGAAAATTTTAACGTTTTCGTAATTTTTCATTTTTTATTCCTCTACTACTTCTTCTTTAGCAATGTCCTCCGCCACTTCTTCCACTACTTCTTCTTTAGCAGGCTCAGCCTTCTTGCTCTTAATCGAGCCAAGGAGGTTAACGAGGATACCAAGGATAAGAGCGCAAGCAACGGAAGTAAGGGTTACTTGACCAAAGGTAAGGCTCATTCCACCTACACCTGCAATCAATACTACCGATACGGTGAAGAGGTTCTTGTTGTCGCCAAGGTCAACCTTTTGAATCATCTTAAGACCGGATACTGCGATAAATCCGTAAAGAGTGAAACATACACCACCCATTACACAAGAAGGTATGGTGGAAAGGAAGGTTACGAAGGGAGCGAAGAAGGACGCTAAGATACACATAATTGCAGCGGTAAGAATAGTTACTACCGACGCGTTACCGGAGATTGCTACGCAACCAACGGACTCGCCGTAGGTGGTGTTGGGACAACCGCCGAAGAACGCGCCTGCAATCGAGCCTACGCCGTCGCCAAGAAGAGTGCGATGAAGACCGGGGTCTTTGGTCAAGTCAGTCTCGATGATAGAAGAAATGTTCTTGTGGTCTGCAAGGTGCTCAGCAAATACTACGAACGCTACGGGAACGTAAGCAACCAAAAGCGTTACGATGTACGAACCCCAGTCAACGCCCTCAACGGTAAACGCCTCGAAAGCCTTAACGAAGGTGAATTCGGGAAGCCATTGCATATTAGCGAACTTGCCAA
The DNA here is from genome assembly GCA_045532295.1 of Pumilibacteraceae bacterium. Lineage (GTDB taxonomy): Bacteria > Bacillota > Clostridia > Christensenellales > Pumilibacteraceae > UBA10677. Next base: position 59,063 of record JAZSFP010000012.1, read on the forward strand.
AGTCAATAACTACGAGTTCGGGAATACTTGCCGCCGTTCCGATAACGGTGAAAATGGTAGCAACTAAGTAGCCTGCTAAAATACCGATAATGAAGGGAATCATTTTAAGCATTTTCTTGCCGTAAATGGAGCAAGCAATTACGGTGCCAAGCGTTACGAGACCGCAAATAAGGGCAACGTAGGGGTTAGTTCCAGCCATACCCTTACTCAAGTCGCCTACTGCGTTACCTGCAAGCGAAAGACCGATAACCGCTACGGTAGGTCCGATAACTGCTGCAGGCATAATCTTGTTAATCCAGTTAACGCCTGCAAACTTAACGATAAGCGCGATAACTACGTACACGAGACCTGCAAAAACTGCGCCGATGATAATACCAAGGTATCCAACGGAAGCGCTTGCCGCGCCTGCGAACGCCGCGCACATAGAACCGATGAACGCGAACGACGAACCAAGGAACACGGGGCTCTTAAACTTAGTGAAGAGCAAGTACACGATAGTACCTACGCCTGCGCCGAAGAGCGCTGCCGACTGGCTCATCTGAGCGCCCGCCGCGATACCTGCATCGCTCGTATTGATAATTACGGGCACGACGATGGTAGCGGCAAGGATTGCCAAGACCTGTTGAAACGCAAACACGATAGTTTTCCACAAACCGGGCTTGTCGTTTACTTTGTAAATAAGATTACTCATAAAAACTGTCCTCCTTTAAAGACAATAAAATTAACGCGTTAGGGCGCAAAAAAAGAAAGGTCCTAAAACCTTTCCTAAACTCGCCTTGAAAAAGAAAATACCACGCCCATACGACTTAAAACCGTTCTATCAAAGTGCATAATAATAGCGCGCATAGTTTCCCTCCGTTTCTTTCTCGTTCCATTATAGCACACAAAAACTTTCGTGGCAACTGTTTTCCTCCTTTTTTCGACAAAAATTTTACACCTTTCTCTCTTTCTCGTCATATACAGACTTTATGAAGATATCCGTTTACGCAATTTGCAAAAATGAAAGCGCGTTCGTAAGCGCTTGGGTTCGTTCAATGAGTGAGGCTGACGAAATCGTAGTTCTCGACACGGGTTCAACCGACGATAGCGTTGACCTTCTCCGCTCGCTTGGAGTAAAAGTAGAACGACGACTTATTAACCCTTGGCGGTTCGATATCGCAAGAAATATTTCCCTTTCTCTCGTCTCGCCCGATACCGATATTTGCGTTTGCACCGACCTTGACGAAGTTTTTGAAGAGGGTTGGAGGGGAAAACTTGAAAACGCTTGGCTTAAAGGCGTTACGCAAGCGCGCTATAATTATATATGGTCACACGAGGGGAAAGGAGTGCAGTTCTACGGCGAGAAAATCCACGCTTACGGCTGTTTCGAGTGGATAAAGCCCGTTCACGAAGTGCTTAAGTTTACGGGCAAGGGCAAGCAAAAGCAAGTTATTGCGCCCGTTACTCTTCATCACTACCCGGATTACACCAAGCCTCGCTCTTCGTATTTGCCGTTACTTGAACTTGCAGTAAAGGAAGACCCTAACGACGACCGCTCTACGCATTATCTTGGTAGAGAATATATGTTCTACGCTCAGTATCAAAAAGCGATTGATACTCTACTTTCTCATCTTTCTATGCCGACTGCTACTTGGAAAGACGAACGCTCCGCCTCCCTCCGCTACATAGGTAGGTGCTATCAAGCAATGAATAATTATCAAGACGCAGAGCGGTATTTTGCTTTTTCCGTTATGGAAACGCCCTATCTTCGCGAGGGATATATTGAGTACGCTCGACTTCTTTTTGCGCAAAATTCCTATAACGGTTGCGTTTTTTTGTTACAAAAAGCGCTTGAAATAACCCAGCGTTCACTCACTTATATTTCCGAGCCTTTCGCTTGGGGAGAAGAGCCTTACGACCTTCTCGCGCTCTCGTATTACGCGCTTGGCGATTACCAAAACGCGCTCAAAGCGGGCGAGAGGGCAGTAACTATCAACCCTACTTCTCGTCTTATTCAAAACCTCGAATTTTATAAATCTAAGGCAAAGGAATAGCCTACCGCTCTTTTTTAACCTCGAACGAGAAAATTTTTTACGACGGCGTTAAAACAGTTGACAAGAGCGCGCGAAAAGGTGTATTATGTACTAAACCGATGAGGTAAAGTAGTAACCGTTTTGGTTTATGCGCGCAGAGAGAACTCGGGTGGTGTAAGAGTTTGGCAAGGAAACGGCGAATGGATTACTGAGGGCGATGGCGAAAAAGCGTTTTAGTAGTCGTCGACGGGTATTCCCGTTACAGAAGAACGGCGTGTTTGCGCCGATAGAGGTTAGTTTTCTAACGAATTTGGGTGGCAACACGGCAAGTATCGTCCCAAGGTACTGTCCGTGATTTTTTTATTTATTTAGGAGGTTTACTATGAACAAGAAAATTCCAACCAAGATTTATTTAACCGAAGACGAGATGCCTAAATACTGGTACAACCTTCGCGCCGATATGCTTTCTCAGCCCGACCCTTATCTTAATCCCAACACTCTTGAGCCTTGCACTGAGGAAGAACTCAAGAAAGTTTTCTGCGACGAGGCGGTTAGTCAAGAACTTAACTACACCGACCGTTATATTCAAATTCCCGAGGAAATTCGCGACTTCTATACGATGTACCGTCCCTCGCCCTTAACGAGAGCGTACTTCTTAGAAAAAGTGCTTGATACCCCTGCCGAAATTTACTATAAGTTCGAGGGCAACAACACGAGTGGTAGCCATAAACTTAATTCTGCCGTAGCGCAGGCTTACTACGCGAAGAAAGAGGGTCTTACCTCGCTTACCACCGAGACGGGCGCAGGTCAATGGGGAACGGCGCTTTCAATGGCTTGCTCGTTCTTTGGGCTTGACCTTAACGTTTATATGGTTAAAGTTTCCAGCGAGCAAAAGCCTTTCCGTCGCGCAGTTATGAACACTTACGGCGCTACCGTTACTCCCTCGCCCTCCAACACTACCGAGGCAGGAAGAAAAATTTTGGAAAAGTATCCCAACACGGGTGGCTCGCTTGGTTGCGCTATTAGTGAGGCGGTCGAGGTTGCGCTCAGCAAAGAAAACTGCCGTTACGCGCTCGGCTCAGTGCTTAACCACGTTCTTCTTCATCAGTCCATAATCGGTATGGAAACGAAAATCGCGCTCGAAAAGTTCGACATTAAACCCGATATTATTATAGGTTGCGCGGGCGGTGGTTCTAACCTTGGCGGTCTTATCGCGCCCTTTATGGGCGATAAAATCCAAGGCAAAAACGATATTCGTTTTATTGCCGTTGAACCCTCGTCCTGTCCTTCGCTTACGAGAGGTAAGTACGTTTACGACTACGGCGATACGGGTAAAATGACTCCGCTTATGCGTATGTACACTCTCGGCAGTGGCTTTATGCCTGCGGCAAACCACTCGGGCGGTCTTCGTTATCACGGTATGAACCCTATCGTTTCTAAACTTTATCACGACGGCTATATGGAGGCGCGCTCCGTTGAGCAAACCGCCGTTTTCGAGGCTGCAGTTAAGTTCGCGCGTTGCGAGGGTACTCTCCCCGCTCCCGAAAGTTCACACGCTATCAAAGTCGCTATCGACGAAGCGCTCAAGTGCAAGGAAACGGGCGAGAAAAAGGTTATCGTGTTCGGCTTGACGGGTACGGGCTACTTCGATATGACCGCTTACCAAGCCTTCTTAAACGGACAAATGAGCGACTATATCCCCACCGACGAAGACCTCCAAAAAGGTTTCGACACCATTATCGATATTCCCCAAAACAGATAGAAATTCGGCTTTTAGTCGCTAAAAAGTTAATACGGTATAAAAAATCCGCGTCCTTTATGGACACGGACTTTTTTATTTGGTTTCGTTAATTTATTTCGTAACTTTCGTAAGAGCGCTCGTTTGAAGGTTTACTTTGTAAAGATGCGAATCACAGCCCACTCCACCAAGAGTGTAGTTGATGAAGTATAGGTCGTTGCCTATTTTGGAAAGTTCAGTGGGGTAATAACTCGTTCCGTCTACTTTTCTTGCTAATACTTGAGTTACGGTCGTACTGCCTACTGCCACTTTGAAAATTCCTGCAATTTTTTCAGAGGCGGTATCAGAATAGAAGTAAACGTATCCGTCGGCAATAAGAATATCAACGGGGTCTTGCTCAACTATTCTTGCATATCCGCTACCGTCAATATTCATTTTGCACAAGTGTTTAGTAGCGTTCAAAAAGCCCGAAAGTTCTCTAAAATAAATAACGCCGTTATCAATCTCAAAATTACCTACCGTCTTATCGTCGTATACTACCGTCGCCTCGTCTTTTACGTAGTCGGTCGTGGGCATTTTGTAAAGTTTTCCACCGTCCTCAAAATATAAATAGCCCTCGTACGCTCTCAAATTATTAACGCCTTTGCTATAAAGCATAATATCTTCGCCGTCTGCGTTAATTTCGCGAATAGCCGTTCTTGCGCCACTTGCATTTTGCTCAACGTAGAATACTCTGTCGTTTACAAAAGCAATATCTACGCAGTCAAAAGTCGACACTTTTTCGGGCTCTCCGCCAAGTCTAAGATTGATGCGGTATAAATCGTTATTTACGAGCACGCTTACCATATTATAGTACAAATAATCGCCTACGATAGCAAAGTCGGTTACCTTGTTTGCAGTAATCTTCGTGAACTTATCAGTCGTAGGATTGTATCTAAATAAGCATTTTTCTTTATGAAGGTCCATAAAGTACAACGCGCCGTTGTAAACGCCCGTTTTTGAGCCTGTGGAAAACACCGATCTTTCTGGCGCTACGAACCCGTCTAAAACTTCTACGGTTTCGTTCGTAGTCAAATCGTGCAAAATCAACATTTGGTCGCTTACGCGGTAATACGCAATTTCATCGTCGCCCGTCTTGATTAATGACGAGAAGGTATTTTCGCCAACGAGTTTAGTTCCCTTTCCGTTCATATCAAGAGCAGGGAACGCGTTTACGTAGTAAATTCCGTCGCCGTTAACGTATGAAGTAAGAATATCTACGTTAATATAATACAAATTGTTGCCTACGAGCGTTAGGTTTGCGCCTGCGTCAGAAGTGAGTTTTCTATAAATTCCGTTGGAAATCTTATAGTTCTCAATATAATCCCCTAAAAGATTGTTGACGGTATAGAACAAATAACCGTTATCACAAGTAAGCGTACTAATTTTTGCGTCACGAACGAGCGTTTTTGCGTTGTTAGAGAGGTTAAGTTTCGTGAGTTTATACTCGTTTTGACCGTCCGCAAAGTAGATTGCGCCGTCGTAGTATTGCAAGTATTTTGCTTTACCTTCGTAAATCTTGGTCGGCTCTTCCTCTTCGTTTGCGGATATATCAATTTTATATATTCCGCTCGACGCTTGAGTTAAACCGTTTACTGCATAATAGAAGTAAGTTCCGTCGTTAATTAAGTACTCGCCCTTGCAAGTTACTGCGCTTGATACTTCGTAAGTAGTCTTATCGGCAGAAGTCGTTACCGTTATGCTTTTTACCACGTTTCCAAAAAGCGCTTTACTTCTGAAGAAAAGGTTTCCGTCCTGCTCGGTAAAGTTATAAGGAATATCCATTGATACTAATTCAACTGCCTCGCCGTCGTAAACGTACAAGTAATCGTTGTCAAGCGCGTTTGCAAAGTATAAGTTATCGTCTTGTTTGTAAATGTAGCGTTGCTCTTCTTCGCCTTGGATTTTCATTACCGCCTCCAAGGTAAGAGTTATATAGTTGGGATTAGTAATAGTTACCACGATCGTGTAACTTCCGCTTTCCTTAGCGCTATTTTCAATATCGTCGTTTTCCTTGCAAGAATAAACTACGTCACTGTTTGCAGGCGGTAATCCCGTTATCTCAATGCTCTTTTCCGTTCCGTCGTAGTCAAACGTTTCACCCTTAAATGTAACGCCCGTTATCTCCGCTTTGTTTATTTTTAGCGTCGCGTTAAGCGTTTTCGTTACGTAGTTCGCGCCCGTAAGCGTTGCTACTGCGTTATAAGTTCCTGCGTTCGTTCCTTTGTTGTTTTCGTATTGAACGGTTACACCCTCGGGCAAAGTTCCCGATACCTCTATCTCGTGTTCCTCGCCGTCGTAAGTTACTTCAATACCGTTAAAGGTTACACCGGTAATTTCAACGGGCAAGTTTTCTCCTCCGCCGTCTCCTCCGCCGTCTCCGCCACCACTTCCACCTTCAACGGGCGGAGGCGGAGTTTCCGTTTCGCCACACGCCACCATAAAGGCGCAACAAAGCGTTATAATTAACGATAAAATTATTAAGACTACTCTTTTCATTACATATCTCCTTATTCTTCTTTATTTAACTGGCTACGTCACAATAAACGACTGATTAGCATTTAGCGATTTAATCAGTCAAATGCTTTACAGCGTCATTAAATTAGTAAATGTCTCCGCTGTTTACTCTAATAAGAGCAGGCACGAAAGTGAAGGGAGCAATGAGGATGGACGCTAAAACGCAAATCAAACTCGTAGCAATCCAAATCAACAATCTCAAAACGGCAAACAATATTTTAACTGCAATTAAGAAAATTACTCCGTCAAGGTCAAGTTCAAATATTACTCCGGGCGTGCCGATAATAGACGAGCCACCGCACGCGCAAGTTCTAACTGCGCCACCCCAAATTAACTGCGTTATCCAAAAATATACGAATACTCCGCCAAGTACCGTACTGCCGAGAGTAGCCCACATCGCTCCTGCGTCTTTAATCTGAACGGCAGACACGATTCCTGCAATCAATAATACTCCGGTTATAACCGCGCTCCAAATAAGACCTCTGTTTCTATAATTTATATCTTCCTGTCTTGCGCGCTGGTAATCTTGCTCGGCTTGCTTTCTCTTTCTCTCTTCCTCTTGCTTTTTCAAGTTAGCCTCACGAATACGCTTTTGATTGCAAGTTGAACACAATAAAAACGGGTCAGTCTTAGCCGCGTCACCCTCGTAAAGAGCCTTTCCACAATCGTGGCATACTCCCAAAAGTTTCTTTTCTGCCTCTTTAACCTCTTCAGTCTCTTCCATTACTACTTCAGCCTCCGCCGTTGCAACGGTTTCAGCGGTTTGCTCGTCGCCCTCTTCAAAATAAGAAAGAGGAACGTCAAACAGATGCGCTATCTTAGACATCGTGCCAAAATCAGGTTGGCTTTCCCCTCTCTCCCATTTAGATACCGCTTGGTAGGTAACGTTAAGTTCCGCGCCAAGTTCCGCTTGTGTCATTCCTTTCTTTTTACGTAACGCTGTAATTTTTTCGCCGTAATTCATTTTTCCAAAACCTCCTTGTTTGTGCTTATATTGTACCAAAATTTCTCGCCGTTTTGCAATCAATTACTCTAAACCAACGGTTGAATTTGCTTTACAATTAGTTGAATTACCCCACTTTTCACTAATTATAACACAAAAAGTATAAAATTGCAACTAAATTGAGTTATATGTGTCAATTGAGTTATAACTTTTCTACTATTAGTTGATATAATAATAGTAGGTGGTAATAATGACTGTTGGACAAGCAATTGCAAAAAGAATAGATTATTATTTAGAGGAAAGGGGTATGAGTTTGTATCGACTCGCGCATCTTTCCTGTTTGCCCGTGTCCACTTTGCAAAACCTTTATCGAGGACACACGAAAAGTCCAACCGTTACCGTACTAATGAAAATATGCGACGCGTTAGATGTTAGCGTAGGCGAATTTTTAGACGACGAATTGTTTTCTCGCTCTATACTTGAACTTGAATAAAATATACGCTCTATGCAATTTCTTAGGCGATTATAAGTAATAAAAAAGCCTGTGTTTTACATAGGCTTTTTTATTACTTGCATTTTGTTCTCTTTTATGTTATAATAGGCTCAAAGGAGAAATAATTATGGCTAACTGTAAAATTTGTGGTGAATATAGTGGATATTTCCCATTATGTAAAAAATGCAACGCATTAAAAGAGCAAGGCAAAATAGTTAAGTGCAATGATTGTGGCGAGTGGCATTACATAGATAAGCGTTGCGTTTGTCAAAAATCAACTGTTGCCGTTGAAAGAGCAAAACAAACTAATAGCAAATGTATAGTTTGCGGTAAAGACGCTCCTAATGGCTCTCTTTGTAGAGAGTGTTATTATGAAATGTTAGACTTTAAAGATTCCTTCGATAAAAACGCTAAGATTTTCGAACTAAAGGATTACTACTTCAACTTACGTTCTAATATTTATCGGATGAAAAACATTGACTTTATTCAAACTAATTGTAATAAATTAATGGCTTTGGCGGTACTTGTCAAGGATTTGTTTAGCGATGAAAGTTTAACCGACAGGATAGTAAACGACATTAAAGATATTATCAGCAAGAAAAAGCCCGAAGAAATACAATCGTCGTCCGAATATTCCAAAACTCAAGATTCGCGAAAGGAAGAGTTCTTGCGTACTGCTGACGGACACTATGTAAAAAGCAACCCAGAAAGCATAATCGACGATATTCTTTACGACGTTAGAATCGTTCATTGCTACGAAAAAAACGTGCCTATTTCTTCAGATGAACTCACTATTAAAGCGGATTGGTTTATTCCCGTTACCGATGGTCGTCACGGCATTTATATAGAGTATTGGGGGATGAACACTAAGGAATATCTCGACAACAAAGAACGCAAAAGAAAGGCTTATAAAGAACACGACGTTCCTCTCATTGAAATTGAAAAAGACGATTACAAAGACAGACAAGGGTTGACCGATAGACTTATATCGGAAATTAATGCTCTTGCTAAAAAATATTTCCGCATAACTGACTTTATTAGGTAAACAAAAAGTGTCGCAATATATGCGACACTTTTATTCTAATCTTTATATTTTGCTATGCCGAGACGGTGGAAGTAATATACGGGAAGAGCGGTCCAGCCGTGGCAGAGGCTTCCTGCGTTTTCAAACGCTTTCTCTCCGTCGAGCGTTTCCCAAGTACTCGTTGCGCCCTCGTCGAGCATCTTCTTAAAGTCTTCACGAAGTTCCGCCAAAACTTTATCCTTATAATTTTCGTCGGTTTTAAGCAAAGCGTCAAACTTAAATACTTTAGTTGCGAGCGCGCACTCTATCATACCTTCGCCACTTGCAAGACGAGTACAAATATTCTTTGCCTCTTCGCCCTCGCTAAGTCCTAAGATAACTGCAAGCGAGTTAGCGAACGACGGATAAACTTCGCCGTTCTTGTCCATCTTATAAAGTCCGCTCTCTTTAACGAAGAAGTACTCTTTCGTCCTTCTTCTAAGCGTTGCTAAAATGTCGGCATATTCGAAATTTTGTCCTAAAAATTCGCATACGTATTGCAAATTTTCGAGCGCCATAATGGTAAGAAGGTTTATCATAAGGTCGGGAATAAAGTCGCTAATATATTTTCCGTCCTCTTTAAATCCGTCCATATAATCCGTCCAGTCGTAAAAATTCCAGTGGCAAGCATCTTTAAATTTACATACTAAACCGTCATTAATATTCTCAATAAAAGGCTTAATAACCGAGCAAAGTTTGGGGTAAACTTTCTTTGCAAAATCCTTATCTAAAGTAAAGCGAATATACTCACCCACTTGCAAGAAGAAATGGAGCGTAAACGAGGGAATAGTTAAATCGTTACCGCTGGGGAAACAGATCGTAAGCATACCATCGTCGCGACGGTCTTGCGTCATAAGTTCAAGGTTAGAGCGAACGTAATCGGTGTTGCCGTTCTTAAAAGCGTAGTAACCAAAGAGCATTTGGTTGCGAGAATCGAGGTTGTAAAGTCCTTGCTCGCGCCAGGGACAGTCGACGTAGTGTTCCATCATTGAAAGACGAAGACTGCGCACGCAAATATCGTAAATACGGCGGTCAAGTTCGCTCTCAATTTCCACTTCTCGCTCTTCTACGGGGTAATACTCTTCGATAACGCCCACCGTAACGGCGCAAGGAACTTCGGTAAACACTTCCAAATATCTAACGCCAAGACGCAACATATACTCGGTAAAGTCGTTCTCTCCCTCTTTAGCGTAATATTCGAAACTAAAATCTCTACCACCCACTTTTCGTCTTACTTCGCCGTCCGCGATATGCTCGCCGTAAGCAACGGTAATGAGTTGCTCTTTAGGACTATCAACCTTAATAAAGGGAAGACCGACGAACTCTTTTCCGAGGTCGTAAAGGTATCTGTTTTCTTCGCTCTTAATGAGTTTAGCCTCGATTTTCCCGCCAAGACGCATTCTCTCGTTAGGGCGTGGGAAAAACGCGCGAGGCTTATCCACTAAAACGCTCTTATGCCACTTGCCCTCGAATAAATTTTTGCGACCGTCGTAGTAAAAACTATCGCCAAGTTGAAGGGTTATAAGTTTATTATAACCGCTCTTGTACGCGTCGGACTTCTTGCAAAGCGTATTCTCGTCGGACGAGAGCAAAATTTCGTCCTCTTCTATTTCAAAAATTACGCCGGCAGGATAGGTTTTATAGTGCATATTGTCTCTACCAAAGTGCCAGCAGAGTAATTGAAGTTCGTTTTTGCCCGAGCGAATATACTCGCTAATATCAATCTCATCGTAAACTTTGTAGTGTTCAAAGTCGCCGTACTGGTTAGAGCCAACGAATATTCCGTTTATAAAAAGAGCGTAGTCGCCGTCTACGGAAAGGCGTACCTTTGCGCACTCTTTCGCGGTAAACTCGCCCAAAAACTCGGCGTACTCGTCCCTCTCCGCCCTCTCTCTTTCCCAAATCCATTTAGCGTTTACAAAAACCATAATCTCGCTCCTGAAAATAAATTAAATATATTATACTTTAAATATCATTTTCCGTCAACACTTTTGCGTTAATCGCCTAAATTTTCCTAAAAGGGAAAACTGCACGAGGCTTGTTAAAGCCACGCGCAGTCATATAAAATAAGGAAGAAAATGAAAAAAAGCGTAATTAATCGGACAGCACTTCGTTTAGAAGGTTTGCAAACTCAAAGGGATTTTCCACCTCTAACCCCTCGGTTATACGAGCAGTAGTATAGAGCAGTTTAGCGTAAGAAGTGAGTTTGTCCTTGTCCGTTTCGTATAATTTTTTAATCTTGTCAAAAATCTTATGCTCGGGATTGATTTCCAAGACTTTCTCGGCAACCACGGGGAAAGCGGAGGCGGTCTTGAGGTTTTTGAAAACCTTTTCCATTTCAAGCGACACTTCGCCGTCGGCAGTAAGACAAACGGCGTTGTTCTTCATCCTCGAAGAAAGTCGAACTTCTACCACCTCGTCGCCAAGCGCGTCTTTTATGAATTCGAAAAGTTCCTTGTTCTCTTCCGCAGTCTTTTCGTTCTTTTCTTTAACCGCGCTTTCCTCTTCAAAGCCGAGGTCTTTCGCGCCCACCGAGCAGAACTCTTTGTCGTCGTGTTTTTGGAGCGTTTTAACTACGAACTCGTCAACGCTATCGGGCATATACAAGATTTCAAAGCCCTTGTCTTTGAGAAGTTCGGTCTGAGGAAGACGGTCGATTTTCTCGATACTGTCTCCACACGCATAGTAGATATACTTTTGCTCTACTTTCATCCTCGAGCAATACTCGTTGAGCGTTACCAGTTTATTCTCGGTCGACGAGTGGAACATAATAAGGTCTTTAAGGATTTCTTTCTTTAGTCCGTAGTTGTTGTAAACGCCAAACTTAAGCGCAACGCCGAACTCTTTGAAGAACGCCTCGTAGCCCTCTCTGTCGCTCTCCATAAACTTCTTCATTTCCGAAGTAATTTTCTTTTCAAGCGAGGTTGCGATACTGCGGAGTTGGCGGTCCTGTTGGAGCATTTCACGGGAAATATTGAGCGAAAGGTCGCTACTATCTACCACACCGCGAATAAAGTTATAGCAATCGGGCAAAAGTTCTTCGCATTTATCCATTATAAGTACGCCGTTAGAATACAGTTGAAGTCCTTTCTTGTATTCTTTTTGAAAGTAATCCATAGGAGGCGCGGAAGGGATATAGAGTAAGGCGGTATAGTTGATATTGCCCTCGATATTGAAGTGGAATACCTTTCTCGGCTCGGTAAAGTCGTGGAATTTGCTCTTATAAAACTCGTCGTATTCCTCTTTCTTGACTTCCGTCTTGCTCTTTTTCCATACCGGCGTCATACCGTTAAGCGTGGTGCTTTCAGTGTAAGTTTCGTACTCGTCCTGCTCGCCCTCCGCTTTATCGGGATTTTCCTTAATTCTCGTTTTCGTTAAATCCATTATTATGGGATAGCGAATATAGTCGGAGTACTTCTTAACGAGCCCTCTAAGGAAGTATTCTTCCAAGAATTGATTGTAGTCAAAGTCGTCGTCTTTATCGCGAAGATACAAAGTAATTATCGTTCCGTTCGTATCCTTTTCGGCCTTTTCAATAGTGTAACCGCTCGCGCCACTACTTACCCAACGATAAGCCTCGTCCTCTCCGTACTTGCGACTTACCACCTCGATTTTCTTGGCTACCATAAACGCAGAGTAAAAGCCTACGCCAAACTGACCTATAAGGTCGCTCTTCTCTTCTTGCTCTTTCTTAAAAGCAAGCGTTCCGCTCTCCGCTATCGTTCCAAGGTTTTTCTCAAGTTCAGTCTCGCTCATTCCTATTCCGTTATCGGCAATAGTAAGCGTGCGTTTTTCCTTGTCTATGAAAAGTTCAATCTTAAACTTGTCGTCCACTTTCTCGTCGGTTAGCGAGATAAAGTGCAGTTTGTCAATAGCGTCGCTCGCGTTCGATATAAGTTCGCGAAGAAAGATTTCCTTATTCGTGTATATCGAATTGATCATAAGGTCAAGTATGCGCTTGGATTCGGTCTTAAATTGTTTCATTTCTTTGCCTCCGTGTTTTAGCAATCAATTAGTTTAACTATTAGCAATCAATCACATTGACTGCTAAAACTATTATAACCTAACTTGGCGCGTTTGTCAATACTTTTTATGTAAAATTTTGGTGAAATTTTTTAAATATTTTGTGAAAGCGTTTTCTTTACCGTTTTAGCACGCAGTGTGCTACTATTTATTTTGGAACGAGCAAGCCCGTTCCATTTAAATATTATTGTAAAGATTTCATTAGTAATGAAAAACTGTATCTAAACTTTTCAAGCGCCTCTTCCTTTTCCATACGGTTAACAGCGTCGGCGTTATAGCCACGGCAAAAACACCAAATGGCGTAACTCATAGTCTCTGCGTCGATATCGTCGCGGATTAAGTGATGCTCCTTTGCGTAAAGAAAAAGTTCGTTTATGCGTTTCATATACCACTCGTAATTGCTTTTGGTGATAGAATCTGAGGCGAACACGTAGTGGTTAAACTTTTGCTTGATTTCGTAAGAGAGCACGAGCGTGTTCTCAACGGCTTTGGTTACGAACTCGAAAAAGTCGCCCACTCCGTCGTATTTTGGCTCGATACTTTCGCGAACGCGCACTACCGTTCGAGTATAAACGATGTCCAAAACTTCTTCGATATTTTGAAAACGGTTGTAAAAAACACGGTTGGACACGCCCAACTTTTTCAAAATTTTGCGTACCGTAACCTCGCCCTCGCTCGTTACTATTTCTTCGGCGGTATCAATAATTTTTTCGCACATTTTATCCTTAATGCGCTCTACCGTACTATCCATAATTTCCTCCGTTAGCACTTATCGTGCTAAAGCAATTATAACAGTTCTACGAAAAGAAATCAAGTAAAAAACGCCGTTGTCGGCGTTTTTTAATAAATTACTTTTTCAATTTAAAATACTACTATTAATATTTTTGTTTACGGATCTTTCCGTCTTTTTTATGTATGGTAATAGAGCCGTCCATACTCTCTGCACGCATTTTAGCAAATTCGATTGCCTCGGCTTGAGTTTTAAAAATCTTAATAGCCCTCTCGCCTTTGGCTCTTTTAACTTGCCATCTTCCGTCTTCACGAAGGGAAATATGATAGTTAGCAGGACGAGGCTTTTTGTCTTTAACTTCCTCTTCCGTTACGGCGACTTCTTCCGTCGCCTCTTCGGTAGGCTCTTGCTCTACAATCTCTTCACAAGTAGGCTCAACTATTTCTTCGATCTGGCTTTCTTCTACTATCTCGCCACGCTTTTTAGCCTTCTGCTCTTCTTTCTCTTTTTTCTTTCTCGCTTTTTCTTCTTCCTTTTGCTTTTGACGGAGAAGACGCTTTCCTTCTTTTTTCATACGCTCAGCGTCGCGTTCTTCTTTACTTTTAAAAAACCAAAAACACATATAGTTCACCTTCTTTATAAAAATTATAGCATATTTTTTAAGCGATGGCAACCCAAATCAACGAACTTTTTTGAAGTTTGGCGTAAATTCTTCACTCTCACACCCTTTCTCTTGCGTAAAACCCTCAAGTCCTATTTCCACGGCAAACTTTACCACTTCGTCATACTCGAACGAAGTCAGTTTTCTATTTAGTTCAGGATAGGGCGAGCGGTTAAACGAGGGTGTGTACTGACGCATAATTGATACGAGCGCAGTGGGGAAACGGTTTTTTATCTCGCGTAAAACTCTTTTGCTGTCCTCTCGATGCGCGGGCAAAACGAGGTGGCGAATTATTACGCCTTCTTTAATTAAACCGTTTTCAATTTTAACTTCTCTCTTTTGTCTTACCATCTCTTTAATCGCCTCTACCGCCACCGTAAAATAGTCGGGCGCAGAGGAAAAAGCGGAAGATAGCGCGCTATCAAAATACTTAAAATCGGGCAGATAAATATCCACGATGCCCTCGAATTCGCGTAACGTATCAACTTTTTCGTAACCACTGCAGTTGTATATGATAGGGATAGAGAGGTTTTTCTTTACCCTTTTTAGTACGGGCAAAATAAGTGGCGCGTAGTGCGTTGCGGTAACGAGGTTGATATTGTGCGCGCCCGCTTTTTCGAGAGAATATATCGCCTCTTCAAGTTTCTCTTCGCTCCACACTTCGCCTTTGTTTTGATGACTTATTTCGTGGTTTTGACAAAAAACGCAACGAAGATTGCATCCGCCGAAAAAGATTGCGCCACTGCCCCTCTCTCCGCTTATAACGGGCTCTTCAAAACGGTGGAGCATAACCTTGCCGATACGGATTTTGTCGTCCGCTCCGCAGTAGCCTATTGACTTTTTTCTGTCCACTCCGCAAGCGCGAGGACAAGCGAAACATTTATCCATAACGATATTATATTATTTTTAGATTAAAAAGTCAACCTAACCGTATAATTTATTTGACTATCGAAAATTTTTACCGTATAATTAACTTGTAAAAGGAGGCGCAATGCACCAGTTCGTTTTAGCATTATCATCATCGTGTGATATTCCCCCCGACCAGATTACCGCTTACGAGGCGCATATGTTCTCGACGGGTTTCGTGGGTATTCCTAAAGAACCCTCTACCGCCGACGGATACCAAAAGGCGTATAAGCGCATAATGCTTGGGAAAATTCGTCGCTCTTTGCCGTCGGTTAAAAAAATCGAGGACTTTTTCGACGATATTTTAGAGCGCAAGGATAAGGATATCATTTATATCTCGCCCTCGTCAAGAGCGGACGAGCATTATTCTTACGCCGTAAAAGCGGCTCAAAACTCGCTACTAAAATTCCCCCGTCGCAATATCTATATTATTAACGGCAACGGCGTAGGCGCGGCTCTTCAACCCCTCTTCTATCTTGGATACAAAATGTACCTCGACGGCGAGAGCGCGGAAGATACCGTAGCGTCGCTTAACGAACTTTCCGCCTCTCTTACGACGCTCATCGTTACCCCAGACGTTTTATCTTCGTTAAGAGTTAGCGGTGTAGGCGAGAGAAAACTTAAACTTTTATACCGCGCGCGCAGTGAGGCGGCGGTGGCTAAAAAGATTATCGACGCGTTCGTTAAAAGCGACGCCGAAACGCTCTATATAAGCCATTGCAACAGCGAATCGCTTGCTATTAAGATTATGCAACGATTTAACGATACCGTTCCAGAGCGCAATATTCAGGTTAGTAAAATGAGCGTCGTTTGCGCATATACGCTTTCCACTCATACGCTATCTCTCCCCGCGCTTATCGTAGGCTTTTAAGAAAACGATGGCTATGGTACAACGGATAACTAATTAGCAATAGCGTTTTAACGAGAAAAATACAAAAAAGACGAGCGAAGAAGTTTCGCTCGTTTTTCTTTTAGCATATTAAATCTTCTAAAACCTCGGTAAGTTTATCTTTATCTTTAACGGCGGTAATTACTCGGTCTTTGCCCTTTCCTGCGATAGTGGTTACGCCCATATCGGACATATTCACTTTAACGCCCTCCTTAACTACCAACAAGTCTTCGCCTTCGATTGCACAGTAGACGGTTATAGGGTCCCAACTTTGACGGGGGATATGCCCAAACACGAAGTAAGCCGTCTTCATCGGGTTATCTTCGCCCTGCATAAGTTTATTGCCCGTAAAAATACCGCCACCCACCTCCGAGGGAGAATAGGTTATAGGCAGAGGAAAGTTGTTCGCAACGAATAAACTGTCTTCGAGGGATATTTTAACGTTCCACTCGGTAACGCTTTCGGTAAAATTTCCTGCCATCGTATACATATCGAGCGCTTTTTCTTTTACGAGCGAAACGCCGTCTAAAGAGGATATTTCGTCGGGTTGGCTTTTGAGAAGATAGGCGATATTAGCAAGCGAGCCGATAGTAACGATGCGCACTTTATTTTTAGCGTTTGCCAGCGCCCTACGCAAAACCTTGGTGGCGTTTTCCGCGCTTTTATTCCTGTACGAATTTTCATACGCCATAGTGAGCGCGCGAGAATAAGCGCCCTCGCCAGCGTTGTCTCCGCATTTTTTCTCCGTAAGTATGCCTACGGGGATATTTTGCTCGCCGTAATATCTATTGATTACGTCAATAGCGCAAACGGAATCTAAACGCGACACGCTCGAGGTTATAGCCAAAATATTGCATTTGCCCGCTTTTTGAAGTTTATGCGCAATCATAAGCGCGCCTACGTCGTCGCTATCACTGCCGATATCGGTATCAATAATTAAATCAATCGTTTCCACGGTAAGTTTTCCTCTCTTTTATGATTAGATAAATTATACCATATCCGCTAAATTTTAGCAAGCAATTTATACTTTCATTTTCTTTCCTTTACTTTCGTAAATCGCTCTAATCATACGAACGGTTTTCGCGCCCTCTTCTCCGTCGATAGCGAACTTCTCGCCCCTCTTTACGCAGTCGTAAAAATGCGCAATCAGTTTCGAGTGTCCCGTACCGTAGCACGCTTTTCCGTTGATTTCGCTCTCGTCAATAAACTCGTAAACTTTACCGTTTATAACGACTTTATCGGCGCAAACGGTAATCGTTTCGTCCTCCGTTTTGAGCATTATTCCCACGGGAAAATCTGCGCCGGCAGAAGTCGTTGCGTAAAAACTGAAAGGGACTTCCCCTTCGAAAAACGCAGTTGCGCTATCCTCAACCTCAATTTCGGGGTGCGTTAGATTAAGCGCACTTGCAGTAACGAACGACGGCATTTTAGTAAAGTACGCGGTCAAATCAAGGGTGTGGAGCGCTTGATTTATCATAACGCCACCGCCCTCGCTCTTCCACTTGCCACGCCACTCGTCCATATCGTAGTAGTTCGCGTCCCTCTTCCAAAACACGAACCCAGTCGCCGAAAGCACTCTCTTGCCCTCTAAATAGTTTTTTACGAAAACGTTTGGCTTATTGTAGCGGTTTTGAAGGCATACTCCAAGCATAGCGGTAGATTTTTTCTCCGCGTCAAGAACCGCGTCAAGTTCGTCTCGGCTTATGCAAAGGGGCTTTTCGCAAAGAGTGTTTATTCCCCTATTAAGAGCCTCGATTACCATTTCCGCGTGAAGATAGTGCGGAGTACAGATATGCACGACTTCTATCTTCTCTCGCTTGAGCATTTCTTCGTAATCTTCGTAAACGGTAACGCTCGGATAGTCTCTTTTAGCCTCGTCGCGTTTTGCTTTAGAAATATCACAAATGGCGACTAACTCTTCAAGGTCAAAAGCGTGAGAGGCGTGTACTCTTCCGATAATCCCGTAACCTATAACTGCCGTTTTCATCTCTTTTTACTCTCAAAAGTACCTGCGGTGTCAAGGATAACTACTTTGTCTTCCTTAACGACCGTCGATTTTGCCACTCTTTCGTTAAGTTCTTTTATGTATAATTCCTCGTCTACGGGAAGGGTTACGGGCTTATTGCCAAGCCACGACGAAAGTTCAATCGCGTTCATAAGCATTACGCCGTTAATACCCTCTCTGCCGTCTACGGGCGAGGGTGTATCTTCTAAAATTGAACGAGTAAACTCGTTGATAATTCCAAGGTGTTGGGGATTGTAGCCGTCAAGTTCCACCTCGACTTCCTCACTCGTTGGCCAAGCAAAACTCGTAGCCTCGCGCGAGTAAACCGTACTATCCTTTTCGTTGCGGAAAAACTTAACCGTTGCGTTCTCGCATAAAAGTTTGCCTTTCGTTCCCGAAATTTCAAACCTGTTCGTGCCGGGGAATTCGCCCGTAGTCGTAATGAACACACCCGTTGCACCGTTTTCGTATTCAAAGAACGCCGTTACGTCGTCTTCCACCTCGATATCGTGCCACTTTCCGTACGAGCAGAACGAGGTTACCCTTTTAGGCAGTCCGCAAATCCATTGAACGAGGTCAAGTTGGTGGGGGCATTGATTGATAAGCACGCCTCCGCCTTCGCCTTTCCAAGTAGCGCGCCACGAACCCGAATTATAGTAAAACTGCGTTCTGTACCAGTCCGTTATTATCCAAGTAACGCGCTGAATTTCACCGATTACGCCCTCTTGTATTAGCGAACGCATCTTGCGGTAAAGATAGTTAGTACGCTGGTTGAACATCATACAAAACTTCGCGTTGCTCTTTTCCGCCACTTCGTTCATTTCTCTAACCTGCTTTGTGTAAACGCCGGCAGGCTTATCGCAAATAACGTGTATTCCACGATTAAGCGCCTCGATTACGATTTCAGGGTGAGCGTAGTGCGGAGTTACCACTATAACCGCGTCGCAAAGTCCGCTGTCAAGCATTTCTTTATAATCAGTAAAGTAACTTACGGGCGACTTGACTTCGCCTTTGATTGCGTCAATCTTGAGAGGATTGTTGTCGCATAGCGCGGTAATGATACCGCCCTTTACTTCGCCCTTTTCAAAAAAGGATTTAATATAGTAACTTCCTTGACTTCCTAATCCTATAATTCCGTATCTTACTTCTTTCATAGTCCTTCTCCCAAAAGCCGTAATATTATTCTCTTCTGAACTTCTTTACGCTAACGAAACCGCCCTCGAAAGCGTGAACGCGCTCAAGCGCAATTCCGCCCTCAACCGCCCCTCCTACGCAACCGAAACACTCCACCTCGTCAAAATCGCCGTTAATCTTTATAAAAGGCTTGTCGATATAGTCGGCGTGGTTGTTCCAAAAAGCCACGAGCAGTTCGTCAGAGCGTCTTGCCGTAACGATATAAAGGTCGGGATTGCCCGTCATTTCGGCG
Source organism: Pumilibacteraceae bacterium (assembly GCA_045532295.1). Taxonomy (GTDB): domain Bacteria; phylum Bacillota; class Clostridia; order Christensenellales; family Pumilibacteraceae; genus UBA10677. The sequence continues at coordinate 78,508 of JAZSFP010000012.1, forward strand.
TCCATTTTTTGTCCCGAAAGGTATTCGTAAGCGTTTAATAAATTTCGTTGTTTATAGTAATTTCTGTTAATTCCAAAGCCGTATTTCATCTCGTCGGCATCATAGCAAAGTACGAAAAATCGTTGACCGTTTGCGTTTTTATAGCAATACGACGCTATATATTCTTTGCCGTTAACGACGAAAGTCGAGCATACTTTTGCGCCCTCTAATAGTTCAATATCGTAGACTGCCGGCATACAGTGGATAACCGCCACGTCGGAAGAAAACTCGAATTTTTCAACGCAGTTATCCCCAAGCATAAGGTCGGTTACGTTTACTCTTTTTTCGCTCTTAAATCCGCAGTCTATTTCTCGCTCTTGCATAAAGCGAGCGGAACGGAGGTCAACGAGCGCAGATTTAGGAGTAAAGTACCTACCGTTTTCGCCCAAAACTACCCACGGTTCGCTCTCGTTAAAGCAGTAGGGAATTGACAAGTCGCCAAGCATTTTCGTCGACGATAATTCCACCGCTCTCCAACCAAGCCACTCAATATCGGCTAAGGGGCTGTTAAGGTCGCGCTTAGCAAAGGACGGGATAGTCATATTCTCCACTTGTTTTATATGCTCTTTAACGCAAAATCCCGTGTGAGCGCAATTAAATTTCTCTCTTATAAGTTTTGCAAAATTTTCTCTGTTTTCGGCTATGATATAATAGCCCGTTTCGTAATCTATATCCGAATAGTAATCTATCGAATATTTGAGTATTCCGTCGCACCTTGCCTCAGTTCTGAGTATCTCGTCAAAGTTTTGAAGATAAGAGGCAGGTACGGAATAGCGTGGGCGAGTATAAGCGTCGCCCTCGACGATAATTTCGCCGTCAAAGTCCTTAAATTCGTTCAAAAGCACGCGTTCAATTCCCATCGGCTCGTTAATCCTGTTGCGATTTCTCGCCCAGTACGGCGCGCCGATAAGCCTTAGTAGAGGTTTCGTGTCGCCTGCTAAGTGCTTGGCAATCTCACAACCCGTAATACCGTCAAGGTCGATAGTGTTAGGGGAAGTACAAACGCCAAGACGCATCTTGGGGTTTACTTTGTTTATCTCTTTTCTTAAATATTTGGCTATATCTCTAAGCGTTTCCCCGTTAATCTTAATCCACGCCGAGCGGAATTTGTTAGGATAGGGGGAATTTATACCCTCGATAAGTTCTTCGCGAGTAAACTCGCCCAACTCTTCTTTATATTTTTGAAGGTGAAGGTCGCAAAAGCACGCCACTCCTCCGCAATCGTGTATGCGGAAGTCGTCGTCGATAAAGATAAAGTCAAGGTCGCAGTTCGCGTACGCGCTCATTGCGGTTGCGTAAAACGAACGGAAGTTTTCGTCAAGAGTACAAGGAACGGTAGCCTCACGCCCGTCTAAAAACCGCATTTTCTTAAAATGAGTAACGCTTTCGTGCATAAAGCCGTTTATCCAAAGCGCAGTTCTTATGCCGTGCAAAGCAAAATACTCGCACGCTTTATTTATAATAGGAACGCCCGTTTCGTAATCCGTCCAGCCCTCGTAAAAAATGGCTATTCTATCGGCGGAAAGGCGTTTAAGCGCGCTTACTACCCTCTCTGAGCAAATCTCGCGGTGGTCGTTCTTATGTAAACAATAGGGTACCGTAATTTTAAACATAGTCGTCTCCGTTTATAAGGCTTATCTTCCGTCCGCCCCCAAAAAGCGGACGGAAGAGCCTATATATGAAGTAAGAAAAGATCAATTAAATAGTTAGTTTGTTAAGTAAGATTATTTTGCAAATCCTACTCCGTTTTCGTCAATTTTCCACATAGAACCAAGGTTCATACTCTCCGCAGCCGTCTTAAGCGCGTTCATATCTGCAACGCGGTTAACAGTACCGGTTATCTTATGTTCCGTATTACCCTTAACGTTGCTATCTGCCGCCGCGATTACCGCTACGTTGCTAAACGCTATGCTACTGCTGTTGTGGTTAGAGAATAAGATACCGTTAGTGGGAAGTCCGCTACCGTCAACGATTACGTTAGAAATGGTAGTAGTTTTAGCAGCGTCGTATTTACTACCCGTGTTAGTAGAGAGCGCGGAGTAATCGGTTGCAGACTTAATGCTGATAAATACGTTATCAATCGCATCTGCAATGTTCGTGTAACCGAACAAGGTGGGATACCAGTTGTTACCAGTTCCGTTATGGATGTCAGCAACACCGTTCGCCTCCATTACTACGTCCTTAAACGCTACGTTCTTAATTACTGCGCCGTCTTGAAGATTACCAAAAAGTCCTGCCATATCTACAATCTTAAGACCGGAAATGGTAAAGCCTTTACCGTCGAAAATTCCCTTAAATCCGCCACTTGCGGAAGCGTAAGTACGGGTTGCGTCGCCGTTGCCGTAATCGTAGGAAGCCTCGTTATAATTGAAACTTGCGCCAAGAACTACGTAGCCGTCAAACTCGTTGGTAGTTCCGGGAACTGCAGTTTTGGTGAGCATATTATTAAGGTCGGTTGCGTTCATAATCTTATGAGTAATAACTTCCGCCTTTACCTTGTAGCCTGCGTTTGCAGTTTCAATATAGTAAGTGTGAACGCCGTACGCCATCTTGCTCTTGTCAAGCGTTGCGGAAGTAGAAATTTCCACTTCGTTGTCAACGTCGGTAACCTTAACTACTGCGCTACTATCGTCAAAAAGCGTTGCGGTGTCAATCGTGAGAGTGTCGTTAGCAAGAAGAAGTTCAAGCGTTACACTCGAGGTAAGGTCGTTAATCACGAAAGACTTAGTTGCGGTAATAGAAACGGTCTTGGTCGCCGTTGCGTCGAATACGGAAGTAAGAGTAAGCGTTGCAGTAGTAGATTCGGAAAGGTCGTCTGCAATCATTACTTTACCGTTTGCGTAAGTAATCTTGCCGTTGCCACCTTCAATCGAGCCTTTTACAAAATCGTAACCGCTCGAAAGAACGGTAAGAGCATCGCCGTTATCTCCACTAACTTCGCTCACTGCAGAGGGAAGAATTACGTCTTTAACTTCTTTTGCCATAGACGCGAAGGATACTCTGTCGCCGTCAATTTTCCACATAGAGCCAAGGTTCATACTTGCTACTGCAGTTTTAAGAGCGCTCATATCTGCAACACGGTTAACAGTACCGGAAGCGGAATCTTTAAGAACCATTACGTTGCTATCAGCCGCTGCGATTACCGCTACGTTGTTAAATACAATCTTGCTGTTTCCGTGGTTCGTGAAGAGGATACCGTTTGAAGGAAGTCCGCTACCGTCAACCACTACGTTGGAAACGTTTACGATTGCAGTACCAACCCACTTACTACCAGCCATAGTAAAGAGCGCGGAGTGATCGGTTGCAGACTTAATGCTGATATAAACGTTATCAAGCGCGTCGCCGAGGAAGGTGTAACCGAACAAGGTGGGATACCAGTTGTTACCAGTTCCGTTGTAGATATTAGCAACACCGTTCGACTCCATTACTACGTTTTCAAACGCTACGTTCTTAATAACCGCGCCGTCTTGCGTGTTACCGAAAAGTCCTGCCATATTTACAATCTTAATATCGTAAATGGTATAGCCTTTACCGTCGAAAATTCCCTTAAATCCGCCACTTGCGGAAGCGTAAGTACGGGTTGCGTCGCCGTTGCCGTAATCGTAGGACGCGCCACCGTAGTTGATATTCGCGCCGAGCGTTACGTAACCGTCGAAGGAGTCGGTTGCTCCGTCTTCTGCGATTGCAGTGAGCATACCGTCAAGGTCTGCCTTGTTCATAATCTTATAGGTAATTACTTCCGCTTTTACCTTATAAGCGCAGTTTGCAGTTTCGATTTGATAAGTATGGATACCATAAGCCATTTTGCTCTTATCAAGCGTTGCGGAAGTAGAAATTTCTACGCTGTTGTCGATATCGGTTACTTTTACAACTTCGTCAGCGTCGTCGAAAAGTTCTGCGATATCTACTTCAAGCGCGCTTTCAGTAAGAACGAATTCAAGCGTTACTTCGTCGGTGTAATCTCTAATTATAAACGAGTCAACGATAACGTTAATCGTTACGGTGTCGGTGGGATTAAGAGCGTTAGAAAGGGTAAGCGTGCAGTTAACGTCTTCGGCAAGGTCGTCCGCTACGGTGAGTTTACCGTCTGCGTAGATAACCTTTCCGTTACCGCCTTCTACCGTACCGCTAACGTATTTAGCGCCGTTAGCAACGATAGTAGTTACTTCGCCGTTCTTGGTCTCGATATCGTCAAGAGCGATATTGTCGAGGATGTTATTCTTAATTACGGGAGCGAAGGAATTAAATCCTACTCTTGCTCCGCTCGTTGCCCAAATAGAGCCGAGTCCCATAGTGGAAATATCAGCCATAAGCGCGTTCATATCAGCGTAAACGGCTGCGCCTACGTTGTTACCAACGTTGTCATTAGCGGTTATAATCGCGGTGTTGGTACAGGACGCGCCCTTGCCGTAAGACGCGATTATCTTGCTCGACGAGGGGAAATTCGTAGCGTCGATAATTACGTTATTAAGAGCGGTAATTCCGAAGCCATCGTTACCACAGTCGTCAGCGATAATACGAGCGGTGCCCGTTACTTCCTTAACGGAAATGAATACGTTTTCAATGGAAGTTGCGTAGCAGAACTGACCGAAAATCATTGCGCCCCAGTTCGCTCCACCGCTATTCGCGAAGGAAACGTCTTCAAGCGCTACGTTCTTAATTACCGCGCCTTGAGCGGGATAGCCGAACATACCTGCAATGTCGGTAAACTTAATGTCGTAAATGGTGTAGCCTTTACCGTCGAAAGTACCCGTAAAGCCTTCGCCACGAACGAGCGTGCGGGTGCTATCGCTGTAATAGTTATAAGCCGCGCCTTCGTAGTTAATGTTTGCGCCAAGCGTTACGTAGCCGTCGAACTTATGAGTAGTTCCTGCTACTTGCATTGCCGTAAGCATATTGTCAAGGTCAGTCTTGTTCATAATTTTAAGAGTGATAACCTCTGCAGTGTAAAGGTACGCTGCGTTTTCGGTTTCCACGCGGTAGGTACGAATACCTGCCGTCATCTTGCTCTTATCAAGCGTTACGCCCTCGGAAACGAGCGTTTCGCCGTCCTTAATAGCAAGAACGGTATCGCCGTTTAAAAGCGTTTCGTTATCGAACGCAAGAGCGTCGTCGGTGAGAAGGTACTCAAGGGTGGTTGCGGTGCGGTCGAATACTGCGTACTCAACTACTACGTCTCTCCACGCAGAGTAATAGTTGTCTCCGCCAGATACTACTTTAGCGCGAACTTTGGTAGAACCTGCTTTAACTGCCGTTAAGGTGTTGCCCTCAATCGTGATAACGCCGTCGTCGCCATCGGGGTCGATTTCGTAGGAAACGGTTGCAGTCGCTCCGTCTACGGTAGCGCTCGCAACGAGTTCAGCCTCGTTGGTAAGCCCACCGTCCGCGCTCATATCTGCAGTTGCAAGGTTGATTTGCTCTGCCGAGAAGTTAATTACCACGTTTCCGCGTACGGATACGGGCACTTCCTCGGTAAGAATAGACGCGTCTGCGCCTCTCCAACTTGCAGATACCGTTACCGTCGTGTCGCCTATTGCAACTGCGGTAATTTGTCCGTTCTGAGCAACGGTTGCAACGCTATCGTCCGCTACCGAATAAGTTACGGTTGCGTCGGACTGAGTTGCGCCCTTGTAGGATACGGACGCGGTAAGGTTGTAGGTATTGCCAGTCATAAGGTCTACGCTATCAGCGGAAAGTACGAGCGAAGGAGTAGAGGTAGCAGCCGTTACGGTTACCGCGCAAGTAGCGCTAAGCGAGCCACTCGTCGCCGTTACCGTTGCAGAACCGACGCCGACACCGATAAGTTTGCCGTTTGCGTCAACACTTACTACCGTATCATCTGATGAGGTAAACGATATATTATCCGCTCCGCTCGCAGTAAGAACTTCGCTATCGTACACGGATAAAGCAATTTCCGTTTGGCTAAGCGTGATAGAGGGCGGAGGCGTCGTTTCACCACAGGCGAACAAGCACAACGACATAATCACGGCTAAAGCCACGATGATTACACTTGTAAATCTTTTCTTCATTTTGTTTTCTCCTTTTAATAAATTTTTTTAGTAGTTTTACTACTTATACATAACCCCACTCGGTGAACAATCCGCTTATCGTCGAATGTTCCGCAATGTAGTCAATGCCGAATTCACTAGCGTACGAGCATACCTTGTACTTGTAATCTTGAAGGGTGTCGTCGCTTAACGAGGACGAGTGGAGCATAGCCATAAGATAGTAAGGCGATATCATTTCAAGACGAATATTCGCGTTTAAAATCTTATAGCGCTCGGGCTCACTGTCCTTAATCTTCTCTACTTCCGCTAAAGCCTCGTTGCCCATTTTTATCCAGTCGTTTAATAAGCCTTTAGGCCAAAAGTCTGCGCGGAGGGAATTAAAGAATATTGATCTTGAACCGTTAAAACCAAACTCTTCCGTTTCCAAAACCGCCGCGTGAGCGCGGTAGTTATTGAACCACTTGAGCATTATATCCGATGCTGGTCCAAAGTAGCCTTTGAAGAACTTTTCAATCTGCTCTTCCATATTAAGACTAATGTCCCAACCTATTTTGGAGTTAAGGTACGCTTTAAGGTTGCACCAGCCGGGAAGTCTACCTGCGCTCGTTACCGCCGCTTGGTCGAACATCATCGAGTAGCCGTTGTTCTTAGCAAAGGTGTAAATGCCTTTCATTTGGTTAAAAGAGTTATAGGGGATAAAGTTGTGGTTCATACCGTGTTGATACGACCAGAAGAACTTATCGTCGCCCGCAAGACAACTCCAAGCGCGAGCGTCCTCTGCGTAGTCTTTGTTGATATCCGCGTAAAAGTCTACCGTATAGTCGCCCAACGTTTCTGCAAACCAAGGAAGAACGCCCTGTTCGCAGATAATATCGTCGTCAATGGGCGAATAGGTATCCGTTGCTTTATCGTAGGTTACGGGAGGAGTACGGAGCGCGTGGTAAGCGAGGAAGTAAATTTTAAGGTCGCGCTTTTGGTCTGCGCCCTCGCCCTCGAACCAAGCGTCGATATTGCGCTTTACGTCGTTAATGAACAAAATAACCGACGCTACGTTGGACTTATTATAATGATTAAAGATATCCAAGCAAGCCTTACACTGACAAGAAGTTTGAGTGTCTTCCATCGAGAAGGATATAAGGTCGCGGTCGGGGAAAAGCGCAAGGTGATCCTTAATAATGCGCGCAACCTCTTCTACCATTTCCTCTCTTTCTTCCTCGTCGCCGTGAGCGGTATAGCAAAGTTGTAATTCGTCGTCGCTGAACCACTTAGGGTGATAAGTATCGAGCGTGGGGTCGTTAAGGTAAACCGCTTTGGGAAGGTAATTGAAGGTGTTGTGAATAGACTTGCCGTTTATGGGTATAAACAGATCGTTAATGTAATCTACCATACGATAGCGCTTTCGGGTGTTGTTTGCGCCCTTGGTCACGAAAAACCAACCTGTGTTTATGTACTGGAAGTCGGGCACGTCGACGATATTGAGGTCTACGAGGTTTTTGTCGCTTACGCCTCTGTCGAGATCGTATGTCGCTTCCGCGTAAAACTCAAAGCCGAGTTGCCATTTCAAAAACTCGTACGCGCCGTACAAAGTACCGAACTTTCCGCCGTTGATGAACACGCTGTTGTCCTTAGTTTGCACTCTTACTCCGCTAACGCCGAGTTGTTCTTTATCAATGCTAATTCCTGCCGAAGCAAACGCCGTCGTGTCGCCAAGCGAAATGATTTTACTGTTTTCGTTATACGATATTTGCTCGTCGGTAACGGTAGAAAGCGTTACGCCCGACGCCTCTTTAACAAGCACGGCAATTTCTTGAGCGGCAAGGCTTTCTTGAGCGGTCGCTTGTTTGGGAATTACGATAACGTATTCGCTTTTTCCGTTCTCAATGAACTTCTTGTTCGTTTCGCCTACTTCGATTTCGTGCGTTCCGTCAACCTCGGGAAGTTCGCCTGCAGTAAAACCGCTCGTTGGGCTACAAGCAAAAAGCCCAAGCGTTGATAAGGATAAAATTATTACTAAAAATATGCTTAAAATTCTTTTCATTGCCTGCCTCCTATTCTACTACGATATCGTAACTTTCAAACGAGGTATTACCTGCCTCGTCGTACGCTACGAACGATACGGTGTAAACGCCCTTCTCGGTTACTTTGATTGCGCCGTCACTAACGAAGTGAACTCTGCCGTCGGGCGCTTTTACCGTTGCGTAAACTTTAACCGAGCCGTCGTTTGCATCCGACGCCGTTGCTTTTGCAAGAGCGACGAACTCTCCTACCTTTGCCGTCGTTACTTTATTTTCTAAACTTATTACGGGAGCAACGTTGTCGATTACGATAAAGCCGTACGCAGGCGACGCTTTCCTTCCGCCCGTATCCGTTGCGGTATACATAATCATATAACTGCCGTACTGAGTGGGGCAAATCGTGTAAGTTTCCTCTACCGAGCAATCGTCAAGAAGTTTGCCGTCCGTAGACTTTACGGGGTTTCCGTCAGGACCTACCACTTCCATAGTAACGGTAAGGTTGGGGTCGAGAACGTCGGCGATAATCGCAGGCTTAATGGTAAGTTCAGTTCCCGGCAAGATATCGCCCTTGATTACTTCGCCAAGCACTTGGGGAGCAATGAGGTCGCGAGCAAGCGCGGAGAAGGGTTGACCGTTAATGGTGTTAACGGCAAGCGTGGTTGCGCCCGTTACTCCGTTAAAGCGGAACGAAAGGTTTACTTTGTTATTCTTAAATCCGTTGAAGTCTTTGCCCTCGAGCGTTTTCTTTACGGTAATTTCCACGTCGTTACAGGGCGTAATCGTTTTCGTTTTAGAGTTATATCCGAAGTCCGTTACTCCGCTAAATATATTTTTAATGGGGAGCGAGGCTTTCTCGTCGTTGATATACAGATCCGCGCCTCCAGCCTTCTTAATATAAGTTACCTTTATGGTGTCCTCGCCCGACTTAAGATAAATATCTAAACTTTGCGCAGAGAAATGAGGTGTTTTGAACGCCATCGCAAAATTATAGGCTTGGAGAGTGTTGATAAAGTCCACCGCCCCGTCGCCGTTTGCCGTTATCGTGACGTTATCGTCGCCGGCAACGGCAGTAGCGTTTTCGCCTTGGAAATATCTTTCCATTTTAATCGCGCTACCCTCTTTGACGTCTACTACTTTTACTTCCTTTTCGTAAGAAACGGACGAGCCTACGATAGAGTATTTAACCTTCACTATTCCGCTCGCGTTCGCGGTGTATCTACCCTCGACGCTATTATACGCGCCACCGTTCTCGCTAACCGAAATATTAACCGACGCTTTCTTTATCGTCTCGCTCGAATAGTCAAGCGCGTCCGCTACGGAAAGGTCGTAATATTTACCCTTTATAAAATAGTCGGGAATGGAAGGCGTTTGTTCAAACGCGAATACTCCGCCCGTTTTTACTTTAAGCATTGCGGTTGCGCGAAAAACTGATACGTAGTCGAAAATTTCGTACTCAAGCGTGTAATCGCCTACTGTTTGAGGACTAAACTTATAATCCTTAATCTCGATAACTTCGTCGCCCTTTTTCGCGATAACCTTTACCGTCGCTTTGCCTGAAATATTGCTTACCGACGGAACGGGAACGCTAACTTCGGGAGCAAAGTTTCTCTCGCCTCCCTCTACGCTTGCAGTGAGTTTCGAGCCTGCTTTCGCGGTAACTTCCACCGTTTTTTTCGTTATATTGCCACTCTTGTCAGTAGCGGTATAAACGATAGTGTAAATGCCTTCCGCCTTAGGCGTGAACGTGCCGTTTTCAATATCAATTATGTTCTTGTTTCCGATATAGTTGTAGTAAACTTTCGTGTCAATTTTTACGCTCGCATCGTAAGTATCGGTTGCGCTTACACCGTAAATTTTGAAAGGCTCGTTAACGCGAGCAAAGACTTCGCCCTCGGGAATATCTATTTTAATTTCGGGCTTACTCTCGTCTTTATGCTCGCTTGCAGTAAGGTCAACGCCTCTAATAGAGTTTATAACGAAGTTACAAGTGGACGCGGAGTAATTTTCCGCACTCATCTCTACGAAAACTTCGCCGTTAGTAAATCCGTCCCAAAGATTTTCGCGGTAGAAAATAGGCTCGTCAAAGTCCATAATCATCGCGTTGTTGCCGTAGAGCATTTTCTCTTCTAAATCCCACGCTAAAGATACCGCTTTGTCGCCCACTTCCTGATTAGGAAGAGCGCCACCAAAAGCAATGTTTACGGGCGCGCCGTATATATTGTTTTGGTGAAGGATATAAATCGAGCCGTTATAAATGATTTGAAGTTTTCCTTCCATTTGCTTTGGCTCAATGCCTACGGAAGGTTGACCGGTTGCGCCTGCCGAAAAGTACGACCATTGGTGCGTCCACTCTGCCGACTCGTCGTAAACGTTTTTAAATTTAAGCGTTACGGCGTTATCCTTATCGTAAGCGTCGATAAACTTAACCGTAATTGCTGTTACGTCGGGCGTGCCTAACTTTTCGGGAGTTAAGAAAAAGTTGAGCACTTCGTCCGTCTTTTTCAAGCCGTTAATATTAATCGCCTTATTTATTTTGAGCGTTCCACCCGGTTTAAGACTAACTACGAGCCCCTCTAAGTCCTCGCGATAAGCGTGCGAGCCGTAAGTAGCCGAGCCCAGTCCGTCGTTAATTTCAAAAGCGTTACTAACTACGGAAAAACTCTTGTCAAAGCGATAAATTCTGCCCTCTTTGAGCGCGCGGTACTCTATCGTCCACTTGCCCGTTTGGTTGAGGTCTACGCTTTCTTTTTGGTATTTTTCGCCCGAGGGCGTTACGATTACCGCAGTCGCGTTAAGCGCTTCGCCGTCGCAACTGAGAGTAAGCGAAGGCACGGTAATACTATCGCCGAGGAGGTATTTTTCAGCGATAGTAACCGCGCTCGTAGGAACGCCTTCTAACGCGCTTGCGTCGTTTAGCGAGAGCGCAAACGGTAATGCGCCCAAAGCCAAAACGCAAACTAATAATATCGTTAAAAATAGATTTTTCTTTTTCATATTTACTCCTTAACTCCGCCCATAGAAATGTTACCTATAATGCGGTCTTTGAAAATGATGAACAGTACGAATATAGGCAAAACGAGCATAATACAGCCTGCTAAACGCATAGGCACGTAACTAAGTCCGCTCGTAGTGCTGTTAGAAAGATGATAAATTCCTACCGAGAGCGTGGGGAACGAGGGCATATACAAAAGGGGCGCTTGATAGTCGTTCCAGAACTCAATGAACTTTATAAGCACTACGGTAAAGAATGTCAACGATACGAGAGGGAACACGATTTTGAAAAATATCGTGAACTCGTTCGCCCCGTCAATCCTCGCCGCCTCTATATACTCTTTAGATAAACTCTTAAAAGTAGCGTGGAAGACGAGGAAATAAGGGCCAAGGAAGTTCATTTTCTGTATCCAGTTACCCCAAATAGTGTCGTAAAGACCGAGGTTAGTGAGGATTTGGAGTTCGCTTGGGTAACTTCCGACGATGGGGAGCATCATCGTGATAAGCACTATCGTGTAGAGAACCTTACTAAACCAAAAGTCGTAACGAGCGCAAGCGTACGAAGTTATGCAGATGACGAAGGAGTTAATGAGCGCGCAACCGCCTGCGTAAAGAAGGGTATAGATTATTTGGTCGAACATACTCACGATTTTGATGCCCGTTTCCGTTACTCTTCTTATTTGGAATTTGTTAAATACCGTTGAATAGTTGTCCCACGACCACTCCCACGGGAAGATTTTGCTTAAAAACATCGGGTTCGTTCTAAACTCGGACACGCTTTTAAGGGAGTTAGAGACGCCCCAAAGTAATAAGATAAATAGGAACAACGAATAGATGAACAATAGTACGCCCACGATTATCGTGAAGGGGCTTATATTTTTTAACTTTTCACTAAAGAATTTCTTTATCTTTTCCATAAGCCCTCCTTACTCTACCTTATACATACGCTCTAAGAGTTTGCGGACTAAGAGCGTTGCGGGAATAGTAAATAGCGTAAGCACTAAACCAAACGCGGAAAGATAGGGGTAGTCCGTTATAGAGGTGGAAGTCTTCTTTATCATTGAGTATAGGTAGTAGCCTAAAGTGTATAGCCTATACTCTGCGCCCGCACCGTAGAAAGAGAACAGTTGCATCTGATTTACGAATACGTTTGCTAAATTTACCACTATAAAACTCGTTACCGTGGGCCAAATCATCGGGATAGTGATTTGGAAAAACTCTCGCAACGGCGTAATTCCGTCAAGTTGACCGGCTTCGACGATAGAGTCGGAAATACCACTCATTGCGCCCGAATACATCAGCACTTGCGGACCAAAACCGACGAATATCGAATAAATCATAACGGTGGTAAACTGAGTGTTAGGGTCGGAGAGAAGTCCGAGCGTCTTTATGCCGAACAAGTCTTGCATAACCCTTATGTACGCGTCTTCCGCCATATACTTAAAGATGATAACGAGAACGAGCGACGAGACGATTTGAGGCACGTACAAAAATACCTTGAATACTCCGCTGAAGAACTTTTTCTTATAAATATAATAGGAAAACAGTAGCGCAAACGAAATGCCCACTACGATTGTGAAAAAGCCGAGAACGAGCGAATTTACCAGCGCGTCCTTAATAAACTGCGTTTCTGAAAATTGCCTAAAGACTTCGGCAAAATTGTCCCAACCGATAAACGAAGAGTTACCCTTAATATCGTAGCCCTTAAACGCGAGCAGTATAGAGTTGATATTTACCGCTACGTAGAATATTAAGAACTGCAAAGTCGGCACGGCCAAAACGGTGCAGTAAAACAGCAGTTGACTTTTTAAGCCTATTTTGTTTTTCTTGGGTTTACCTTTAATCATTAAAATATGCTCCGTATTTGCTATTCCATTGTTGTTGCGTTACTTTAAAACTTTCAAAATAGGTTTGGGGCTTTACTCCACCGCCAAACGCGGTCGTTACGTTAGTAAAGGTTTGGTCTAAAACGGTACTCTTCCACGCCTCGTAGTACGACTGCGAAAGCGAAGAAATGTTGTTAAAGAAGAGCGGGTTAGAAGAACAACTGTTTACGACCTCACCGTTCTTTCTCATTTCCCATACGTTTTGATAGTACTTGGGCATAGACTTAATCTCAGTGTCGCTAAGGTCGTAGTCGAACTGACGAGCAGTACCGGTGTTCATAGTGAACTTGCGAAGTTCTTCGTCGGAGTAAACGAATTTAAGGAAATCCGCTACCACTCTTTCCTTGCTCTCGTTTCCCTTAATGTTGCCGTTTACTACGCAGTAAGAATAGTAAGAGTTATTAAGGGGTTGACGGTCGATACCCTCGCCAAGAGGAAGGGGCATATAACCAAAGTTTCTATCCTTAGGCGTTGCAGGATATTCGCGTACCGAACGAGCCAAAACGTCGGACGACTCTTGATACCAGTAAGTTCCCTCAATGAGCATAGCAATGGGCGTTTCAGCAGGGTCGATACTGCTGTAAATGTATTTTTCGTGCGCTATCTCGTTGGTGTTAGTGCCCGAAGTTACCGAACTCGAATAGTACTTGCTGTCCGCGTAAAGTCTTTGCGCAAACTTGAGCGCCTCGTATTTAGATGCGGATTGCTCTAAAAGATAGCCGTTTTCTTCGGTAATCGTGATTTGCTCAATATTAGGAGTAGTACCGCTAAATGAAGTAATAATATTATTCTTTACGGGGGTTACGCCCTCTTCAAGTCCTTCGTTAAAGTCGAAGAATACGCGCGACGCTTTTGCTCCGTCCATATTAAGCATTATCTTTTCGCAAAGCATATTGAAGTAGCCTTCAGTCCAAAGGAAAGGAATAACGCCGTTATCAACCGCCATATAGTCCATAAGCGCGAAAAACTCGTCGATAGTTGAAGGAAGTCCGTCGTCAAGCGAATAGTCAATTCCATCGATTACGCCCGTCTTTTTGTCAGGACCAAGCGAACGCTGTTCGTTTTTGTCAATCACGAACCCTTTACTGCCCGGTTGAGGGTCAGCCGAGAAATAGAATAAACGGTCTTCAAAAAGGTCGATATCGTAAATGATACCGTTATACATCTCGTAATGAGGAAGAGCGTAGTACTTGCCGTTTCCGTAAGCCTTAATGGCGTTCTTCTCGTCGCTAAGCATACGACTTTCGATAGAGTTGTCGCCCTCCTTTACTATATCGGAAAGATCGTAGAGAATGTCGCTGTTAATAAGGTCTTTTACGTAGACTGCCTCGGAAAAGTACACGTTTTGATACGAAGTCGCCATTGCAAGAAGGCTTTGCGTTCCTTGATAACCTTTGCTCGGGTCAATTACGAGTTCCGCTCCGCTCTTGCCCTCTTCGTAAGAAATGCCTGCCGTTGCCGCCTCGAAACGAGGTTTAAGGTCGTAAAGCCAGTTCGTTCCTACGCCACCGTCGTAGTTAGCCACGAAAATCTGTGTTTTCGTCGGGTCGTAGCCAAGGTCGGGTTCACACGCAACGAGCATAGGCACTGCCGTGATAATCATCATCATTGCTAAAATTACTGAAATAATCTTTTTCATAACGCTTTCTCCTTATAAATTAAACATTTTATGCTTGCGCATATTTTCTAAACTTAACTGAAGTGAGTCGAAGGGGTTACCGTCGCAAACGTCTTGCTCGATTGCCACCCACTCAACGCCTGCTTTTAAGCACTCTTCGTATATGGTATCGTAGTCCATATTGCCCTCGAATATCTCCATATATTGATGCTTTTCGTTATAATCCATTACCGCGCGCATATCCTTAAAGTGAACTACCGGTATGCGTTTAGCGTTTTCTCGCAAAAACTTTTCGGGCGGATAGCCTGCGCGTTGAACCCAGTAAAAGTCAACTATTAGCCCTAATTCCTCTTCGTCGGTGTTCTTTAAAAGATGCTCGATTATGCGCTCGCCCTTATCCTTAATAAATTCGTGCGCGTGATTGTGATAAAGCAGTTTAAGTCCGCTTTGGCGAATCTTCTTCATCGCAGGCGTAATCTTTTCTATAAACGCGTCGCACTCGTCAAGCGTTTTCATTATATACATACCTATGCCCACGTACTTTATCCCTAAAGTTTTATGACGCTCGATAACCTCGTCCGTCTTGTCCACGATATCAGCAAGGGGCGTGTGCGTTACGCAAACGCTCATCTTAAGCCTATCAAGTTCAACCTTTAATTCCTTTGCGTCAAACTGACCAAAGCCCGAAATTTGCAAAGCGTCGTAGCCTATCTTTTTGAGTTTTTCCAGCGATTTAACGATATCTTCAAAATTTTGAGTATACTCTCTTATAGTATATCCCTGCGCTGCAAGTCTCATCTTAAAAGCCTCCTTTTTCTTCTTTTTGCGGATATTTTTCCAATATCGTACTTTTAGTATAATACAACATAAATTGAAATGCAATAGCGAAATATGCTCAAATTATTTGTAATTTGTGTTTTTTGCTTGACTTTACTCTTTCGCTCTATTATAATAGAGTTATGAAAGAGGCGAAAACAAGCACAACTGAAAAGAATTTTTACCGATACAAACTGTTCTCGGACGCGCGCTCGTATATAGGTATGGGCTTTGAGAAAAACCCCTCCAACAGTCTTTTTTATCGGCATATCCATCACGATATCGAAATATTCGTGCTTTTAGAGGGTAACGGCATTTTCGCTATCGAGAACGAGCGGTACAACCTTTCTAACTCTTGCATTATCGTTATCCCTGCCGGCATTTACCATTACTACGAGAAGATAGACGAGGGCTTTAGAGCCAACGCCGTTATTAACCTTGAGAAAAATACGCTCAAAAAAATGGGGCTTTACGGAATAGTTTCTAACCTTATCGAAACGGGCCCTATTTTCGATACTTCCTCTTCCCCCTCTCTTTGCTCGCTCCTGACTAAACCGCTCTCTAAAATCGGAGTGTTAGACGAGGAAAAAATGTCGCTCTACTTTAGTAGCGTTATTCAACAGTTCTTGCTTGAACTGGGCTCGGAGGATTTTTCGGCAAGACAAAAAGAAGTTGCGCAATCGGAAATTACGCAACAGATAGTTAGTTATATAAACGATAATCTTGACAAACCGCTTTCGCTTAAATATATTGCAAAAGGGCTTTTCCTCTCTCAGTCCTATATTTCCCACAAGTTTTTGTCGGATATGAGAATAGGCGTTATGGCGTACGTTAAAGCAAAGCGTATCGCGCAGGCTAAAATCTTAATGCAAAAGGGAATAAAACCCACCGAGGTTTTTAGCCAAATAGGATTTAACGACTACACCACTTTCTTCCGCGCGTTCAAGCGTGATACGGGCGTAACCCCGTCGGAGTTTTTCGGACAAATTCAAAAATAATAAAAACGCGTTACCTTATCGGCGACGCGTTTCTTTTTAGTTTGAAAGAGGTTTTAAAAGTTTGAACGCCGGGAAAAACAGCAAAGTCGTAGTTGCAAGAGAGCATATTAGGTGGGGGATTAGGGTGGTAAACGAGGCGAGGAAATACGCTTGCGCCATTTCTAAAGTGTAAGCGTAGATAAGAGGCGTTATTATGTTATCGAGCATAGTGAAAATTACGGTCAGCAAAAGCGCAACGCCTATCATAATTATGTGCTTTACGATGGAATACTCGCGGTTTAGTTTATTGCCTATAAGCCCCACGATAAGCGCGAAGAGGTTATAGTAGACGAGGTAAAGAATTATAACGGTAGGAAAAAAGCCGAAGAGGAAACACCTCAGTAGCGAGAACGCGGTGGCGGTAATTATCGAACGCTTTACGCCGAAAGCGTAGCAAAACGCGAGGAAGAGGACGGTTACGAGTTCCACGCCCGATATAAAGGATAGGGCGTACTGCACCGCTATAAGCAACGCTACGAAAGTGGCTATAATTACTAAATCTTTAGTTTTCATAACGCCATTGATTGTAGCGTCCAGATATAGAGTTCGCCCTCTTTGACTACTAACTGTTCAAAGCCCAAAGACGCTGAGTAATAAGTTTCGCCCTCGTAAACGCAACTTCCCCATTGCGCGTTTGAGTTTTGAGCGTCGGAAGTATAGAGCATCCAGTAAGTGCTGGCGTTTCCGCTCTTGCCGTTAATAGAGAGAACCATACCGCTACTTGCCTCATAGGAAAGTTTACCTTCGCGATTAAGATAGTCCATATAATCTTTTAAGGTTGCGCCCTCTTCTACCTTGCTTATATCCACTCTAATAATTACAGAATTTTCGTCAATTTCCACTTCTTTTTTGCACGCAATAAGCGAGAGGGAAAGGGTAAAAAGTAACGAAAAAGTTAATACGGTTGTTAAAATTCGTTTCATAACGGTCTCCTTGTAAAAAAAATTGCGCCTCGATTTTGGGCGCAAGTAAAAAGCGTTACGACTTCTTCAAACGCCCAAGCATCGTAACGAATTATCGGTATGCGGTAGGCTATCGGACTTTAACCGTAATGACTGTTGCGACGGATTTTCACCGTTCTTTCCCTACTCTCTGCGCCCTCTTTTAAGCGCAACTCGCCCCGATTTTTAATTGTAAAACTATTATAGCAGTCCGCTTGATTTTCGTCAAGCGTTTTTGTTCTTTTTAACTAAATAATAGAAGGTGGTGTCGTCGGTATCCGAGTCCTCAAGCGAAATGCTCTTAATGGTTTTTCTTCTGCCGTCCACCGAGCCGTCCTTATAGAAAATAGCGTACCAGTCGTACTCCGTATAAGACCAAGTTCCGCCCGTTTTGTCCACTAAACGAAGGATTACGCCGGCAAACTCTCTACCCAAAACTAAGATATCGCCTTGGGGCATATCGGTTGAATACATACCCGAGGATATGCTTACGAGGTCTTTTACTTCCGCGCCCGAATTGTAAGAGCCCGAACGAGAAGTATTGTAAACGTCTTCCGAGTAATAGTAGTCCACGTCCTTGCTAACGAAATATTCGCTCGCCTCAGCCATAATTCTCTCGGTAGTAGCCTCGTCGTACTCAACGTAGTTGTACTTTACTCCGTCTTTTCGTATTCCGCCGTTGTATTTAGCGGGCGTTTCCGTCGATAAAAATCTTGCCATAGTCTTTCCCATAATTTCATCTCCTTTTCTTAATTATAGCACACCTTCGCCCCAAAATGCAACCGTTTACGAATAAAAAGTGCCGATAGTAACGATAGAAGGGACGGTTGCCCGTCCCTTCTTCTTTTAATCGTTAGTGTAATTTTTATTATTGCTCAGATACGAGGTTTTGGAAAATGGGAAGACCGTCAGCGTCCACAGTCCAAATATCGCTATTCCAACCGCTGAAGTCGATACCAGCCGTCTTCATAGCGTCGCGGTCAGCGTAAACGCCACCTGCGTAAACGCCTTCGCCCCAGTCATCTGCTTTTACAGCCTCTACAACGGTGCCTACTGCGTACATTCCGTTAATATTCTTCTTTCCTGCGTTTTTGGTAAGATATACGGGAGTGCCGTCTTCGGTAATATTGCTATCAACCTGAATATAAATATTCTTGAAATAGTTATTCCAGTCGGTAGATTCAACCGAGAAGAAACCGGTATATTGTTTGTTGCCACCCTCAAGCGCTACGGACTGAACGCTATCGCATTGAATATAAATATTTTCAAAACGCGCCGCGTTGCCTGCTTGATGTTCGTTGATAAGAGTTGCTTTCTTGCCAAGAACGACGTTAGTGAAGGATACGTTCTTAATAGTACCGCCTACGGAATAGAACATTGCGCCGTCCCAACCTTTTGCCTCAACGCCGTCAATATTGTATCCGCAACCATCAAATACGCCGTGGAAATATACGTTGGTAATACCAGAAGTATTGCTACCGCTTGCCTCTAAAGTTCTGTCGTAAATCCAACCAGTTCTACCAGTGTAGTCAATATCGTTTCCAAGTACGTAATAACCGGTATTGATTACGTTCCAAGCATCCTTTCTACTGTCAAACGCATTACGCATTGCGTCAAGTTCGTCGGCGTCGTTAATCTCTTGCGTTACTACGTAAATCTTAATCATAGCGGTCATCTTAGCGTTCGTGCTATCGGTTACTTTAAGACCGATGAGTTTTTCGCCGTAAGCGTTGTTGTAAAGCGTTGCTTTGGGAATAGAAAGCACACCGCTCTCAATGGTAGCGTCTGCAATTTCCGCGCCGTCAAGAGTAACCTTTTCAACTGCGGTTACGCCGTAGGAAGAGAGGTTGAAGGTTGCGTTTGCGTTGGTGTCCTTATCGAAGGTTTCAACGTTTACTCTTGCGCCCACTACTCCAAGCGAACCAACTGCCGTCTTGAACAAGGGAAGACCTTGAGCGTCTACCGTCCAGTAATCATTATCCCAAGCGGAGAAGTCGATATCCTTTGCAACGAGGTCTGCTCTCGTATCGCAAACTTCGTAAAGGTCGCCCGCCGTTCCGCCCCAGTTATCAGCCTGGCGATAAATATTTACGCCCTTACCAACGATATATACGCCGTTAAGTTTCATATTGTCTTTTTCCATAAAGGAGGTAAAGTAAACGGGCGTTTCGTCGGCAGTAGTATTGTTATCTATCTGAACGAAGATATTCTTGAACTTTTGCTCCCAAGTGCCACTCTCAGCGGTAATTAAACCAGTGTACTGAATTAAACCACCGTTCTTGCTTTCGGGCGCTACTGCTTGAGCGGTTGCGCAGTGAATATAAATGTTCTCGAAGTATCCTGCTCCTGCCTCGTTAAGAAGGGTTGCTTTCTTGCCAAGGGTAACGTTGGTAAACGCGATATTCTTTACCGTGCCGGTAATGGAGTAATACATTGCTCCGTTCCAGCCACTCGTAGAAACGCCGTCAATAGTATAGCCTTTTCCGTCAAGCACACCGTTGAATACTACGTTGCCTGAGGTCTCGAAGTTCCAAGCGCCAGTGTAGGTGAAGTTAGCGCCTAAAACGATATAACCGTCGGAAAGCGCTCTTGCGTTATCAAGACTTGCCGAATCCGTTACTACCATAGTGTAAACGGGCGCGGAAATATAATACTTGCTACCGTCGATAAGTTCAATGGTAAGTTTACCGTCGCTTTCTGCGTTTGCCAAGGTCTTGCCGGAAGTGGGAAGGTTAGCAACTGCGATAGTAAGCGTCGTGCCGTTAAGTGAGCCTTCTAAGGTTGCGTTTGCCTCTCCGCCCGTCCAAGTAATTGCGCTCACTTCGCCGTCGATTTCTTCGGGAAGAGTAAGGGCAAGGTTGCCGTCGCCGTCCTTATTAGCGGTTACGATTTTTACTGCGCCGTCGAGCGTTACTTCTTTATTAAGTACGGTTACGCTAACGGTTGCGGTGAGCGTTTTTCCGTATACGGTTGCGCTCAAAGTAAGCGTTGCCGTTCCTAAACCGCTACCAAGTACGGTTACTGCGCCGTTTTCTCCGTTAGTAAGAGTTACTACGCCGTCAGTCGAACTTTCGGTGATAGCCCAAGCGTACTCAACGCCCTCAAGAGCGGTATCGTAATACTTAACTGCGGGAGTGATTACCTCGCTATTATTTCTTTCTAAGGTTAAACTGCTCGTAGCGGTAAGGGTTACGTAGTTTTGCTTAAGTCCC
Source organism: Pumilibacteraceae bacterium (assembly GCA_045532295.1). Taxonomy (GTDB): domain Bacteria; phylum Bacillota; class Clostridia; order Christensenellales; family Pumilibacteraceae; genus UBA10677. The sequence continues at coordinate 99,071 of JAZSFP010000012.1, forward strand.
TTGAAAATAGGAAGACCGTCTGCGTCTACTTCCCAGTAATTATTATCCCAAGCGGAGAAGTCGATAGCCTCTGCCACGAGGTCTGCTCTCGTATTGAACGCGCCGTAAGCATCGGTTGCCGTCGGCTCGCCCGTTACTCTGGAGGTAAATACCGCGCCGTTCGCTACGATATAAACGCCCTCCATCTTACAACCCCAAGTGTGTCCGATTTCAGTGAACGCCTTAAAGTCAATGCCTTCTTCGAGGTTGTCGATTTGCATATATACGTTCTTCATTTGTTGTCCCGTCGAGTACGCGCCCATAAGAGCGTTGGTGTCGGGATAACCGTTGTTAGTCTTAACTCTGGTGGTAAGACGGTCGTACTGAACGAAGATATTTTCGAGAACTTCGGGAGCGTTATAGCCCACGTAGTCTTCGATATAACCGGTGGTAGTCTCGCTCAACGCGGGTACGTGGCCGTTACGAGCGATGAGGTTACCGTTCTTTTCTACGATAACGTTCGTGAACGCTACGTTCTTAATCGTGCCTGCGAAAATATCCCACATAGCGTCGCCTGCGTCGTTGGAAATTACGCCGTCGATTACGTGGCCTTTACCGTCGAACACACCGCCTAAGAACCAGTTGTAGTTGTACCAGTCGCCCTGGTGACGATGCCAAGTACCAGTGTACGCGATATCGCTACCAAGAACGATATAAGCGTTTTCTAAGATAACTGCGGTGCTACCCCACTTATCAATCGCTACGTCCTTTTTACCAAGATGAAGAGCGATATCGAGTTCTTCACTGCTGGTAACGAAAGCGGTGTAAACGGGAGCGGGTACGGTATAAGCGTACTTGTCGGTTAAAATATTAAGGGTTGCGCTCTCTTCTGCGGTAATCATATCGTTATGATTATCGGGAAGACCTACGGTAGAAAGGGTAATAACGCTTGCAGTAGCGGTAGCGGTTAAGGGCTTAGTAATGCCGTTTGCCGTCCACGATACCGAAACTACGCTACCTTCAACCTCGGAAGGAATATTAACTTCGATATTGCCGTCAGTGTCCTTATAGCCTACTTCAAGAGCAAGCGCGTCTTCAAGCGCGTAAGTCTTTCTTTCAACGGTAACGGAAATTACTACGGTGTTGCCTGCGTAAGAACCGCTAATAGTGGTACTTCCAAGCGCGAGCGCGGTAATAACGCCTCCGTCGAAAGATACGATACTATCGTCCTCTACCGTCCAGTCGGTAATCGTAGCGGACGCTACGGGTTCGCCGTTTTCAAGAACGGTAATGCTGGGGGTAAGGGTGTTTTCGCCGTCTGCAAGGGTAAGAGTTGCGTCAAGCGTGCCTTCGCCTTCGGTTAGGTTGTCGCTCTCGAAGGAAATGCTTGCGTTCTTAACGGAAACGGCAAACACTTTTTCAAGCGCAACTTCGTAAACGGTGGTAGTTACCTTTACCGTGGTCTCGCCGTACGCGATACCTCTTACTACGCCGTTTTCAACCGTTGCGATAGCCTCGTTCGCGCTCTCCCAAGCGTAAGTTACGCCTTCAACCGCCTCGCCAAGATAGGTTACGGTGGGGATAAGCGTGATCTCGTCGTCCTTGTCCACTGCTACGAGGTCGTAGTTCGCGGAAAGAAGGGGCGCGGTGTAGGTGTTTACTACCGTTACCGAGCAGGTTGCAACTACGTCGTCTATCGTTGCGGTAATAGAGCAAGTTCCGTCGCCTACTGAACTTACTAAACCACTATCGGAAACGGTTGCTACCGTCTCGTCGCTACTTGCCCAAGTAACGCTCTTGGTGGAGTTTTCCACCGTTGCGGTGAGTTGCTTGCTTTGATGAGCGTCAAGCGAAATCGTCGTATCGGATAAAGTGATCGTTACTGCCGGCGGAGTAGGAGGCGGTGTTTCGCCACAACCAACCATCAATCCGCACGCGCATAAGATCAACGCGATACAAATGGTCAACAGTCTTATACTTTTTTTCATCTTCTTGTCCTCCTTTTAGACAATCAAATTTTTACGGGTTTTACCCTAATTAACTTATTGAAGTCCCCAACTCTCGAAAATTGCCTCAAAGTACACGTGTTCTTGTACTTGCTTGTCGTTGAGGTTGAAAGTGTCCTCTTTGAAAGTTCTTCTCATCTCTGCAAGTTCGTTTGCAGTGAAAGTTCCCGAGTAAAAGTCAAGGAGCGCGTAACGGGGGAACAAACTTTCTTGAAGGATATGCTTTTTAAGCGTTGCGTAGTAAGTGGGGTCAGTGTCTTTATACTTTTCAATAGCCTCGTACGCCTCGTCGATATATCCCATCCAGCGCATAAGCATATTTCTCGGCCAAAACTCCGCCTTTGCGTTTACGTCGCAGTAACAGTAACCGCTAACCTCTTCGTAAGTTTCGTCCAAGTAGTCCATCCATCCGCCTATTTCGTCGAACATTTTCTTTAAGGGTACTCCTGCCTCGCCGTAGAAGTTAGCGAAGAAGTCGTTTACGAGTTCAAGGTAGTTTACGTTTACGTCGAACTGCGCTTTCGCGTGGATATAACGCTTGAGAGCGGAGAACGCCGTGGGGTTGGACATATCGTAGTACTGACCCATAGTTTTAATGTTGTCTACTCCGATATCGCTGTAAAAACGGTAATAACTAATCTGAACGTCCCAACTGTCGAAGGGATACATATAATGCCAGAAGTTCGTGTCGTAAAGCCAAAGGTGAATATTGTCGGTAAGCGAGCCCCAAGCCTTTGCGTTTTCTCTCGACGCGTCGTTTTCTTCGTCGTAAATGGACTTATTGTATTCGTAGAGAATAGGCGCCATATACACGCCGAGGTGTTCGTCCATCTTTACCGCATCGTCAATAGGCTTATATTCGCCGTTAACCAGTTTAGTGGGCGCCATTTCCGCTTTGTAGTAAGCGAAGATGAACACGATTACCTCTCTGGGTTTTTCGCCCTCGGGGGCTTGGCTTTCCAACCAGTCGTTAAGACGCGACGCAATCTTGTTACCAAAGATGATAATACTTCCTGCCTCCGTTCCGTAATGGTCGAAACGCGCTAAACAATGTTGACAAGTGCAGTATCTCGTGTCGTCCATAACGGTAAAGGTTACGTTGCTTACGTCGGGATTGTCGGTAACGACTACTTTGAGTTTTTCCACTACTTCGTTTACGAGCGCCTCGTACTCTACCTCGTCGCCGTGCGCGGTGTAGCAAAGTTGAACGCCTGCTCCGTCGCTATACCATTTGGGGTGCTTAGCCTTGTACTCTGAGGGCGGAAGGAATTCGTGGGTGTTGTGCCAAGTCGAACCGCCTGCGGGTTTCATATAGATTTCGCTGTTCTTTTGATAGCCCCAGCCGTACTCTTCCTCACCCGTTGCGGTATCGCAAATGGTACGAAGTTCGTAGTCGGGGCGAATTGCGATTTCCATATCGGGAAGAGTGTCGCCTTTTTTAGTGAACACGATAGTGTCGCCTGCGTACATTTCGTAGCCCACTACGTATTTAAGGAAAGTGAGTACTCCGCATTGATAACCGTAAATGCCTTGCGACTGAATATACACGTCGTCGCCTTTATTCTTTATATAAGCGCCCGTGGATTTGAGGTCTTGCGTGGTCATAGTAAGCCCTGCGTTTTCAAACCACTCGTTACAGCCGATTGCAATATACTTGCCGTTCTCGTCGTAGGTTACTTCCGTAACGCTTTTAATCTCGAATACCGCGCCCGTGGCTGAATAAAGTTGGCGGGCAAGAAAGTTACTTGCCTCAAGCATTTCCGCGTGTCCGCCGTGCACGATTATATAATCCGTTTGGCTGTCTTTTACGAAAGTTCTTGCGTTTTCGTTTACGGTAATATCCTCTACTCCGCCGTCAACCTTGCCGTCGTTTTGCTCGCCCGTAGGGTTCGAGGCTGGTGGCAAAGCGTTTTGGGGCGTACACGCAAAACAAGTGAATACGCTAATTAAACAGAGAATTAAGCACAATATTTTATTGAATACGCTTTTCATATTACGCCTCCTTTACCGTAACGGTCTTTTCAATTACGGTAATATTGCCTGCCTCGTCAACGACCATTATTCTAAATAGGTAGTCACCTGCGCTTGAACACTTAATCGAGTTGGAGGCAGTGGGAATATACACTACCGAACCGCTCGGAGTAAGCACTTGGCGAATTACTACGATCTTTTCCGTCTTCGAGAGGTTATCCTTAACGCTGAGTTCGGGGAATACCACCGTATCGCCCACTTTTGCCGAGGCTACGAAGTTTTGCTTGAGGCTAACTTCGGGCGCAACCTCGTCTAAAATATTGATTGCGTACTGGAAGGGTTGCTCGTTATCGTTAAAGGTGTCTACGGCAAGATAACTAACGAGGTATCTTCCGTAAGCGTTTGCCGTAAAGGTATACGCTTTGGTGGGGTCAACGCCCTCAAGCGCAGTGCCGTTTTCGTCCACTACCACTTCTCCGCTTGGAGCAGTTACTATTACGGTAAAGTTGATATTCGGGTCGAGCGTATCGCCTGCTACCGCTACGGGAAGAGTGATTTTCTCGCCGTAACTCTTCGTTCCGCCCCAGTCGCCCAAAACTGCAATAGTAGGCGCGGTTCTGTCGGTAGAAGAGTTCTTAATGCCGTGGGAGTTTATATCGTAGACGAGGTATTCCGCGCCTATATGCGCGTTTTCCGTCTCTACGCTGAGCCATAATTTGTTGGAAGTAAATCCGTCGAACGAAGTAAGGGAAACGGTCGTCTCGTCCACTTTAAGAGAGCCGTCTTTATAACTTATAACGAACTTGTCGCCGTTAAAGGTAGAAGAGAGAGGATAGGTTTTTCCTAAAACTTCCAAACTTGCTACTCCGCTTGCGTTCACTATGCGCGCAGACAAAGTTTTACTAAAGTCTTTCTCGTCGGTAAGCGTTACTTTGATTGCGTCGAACGCGCTCTTGTTTGCCACCGAGCCTATCGTCATCGTGAAGTTTTGAGCAACGAGCGAATTTGCAAAAGTCCATCCGCCGTTTGCCTCCGTCATAGATACTACGGTGTAGTCGGTTTGTTTATCGAGCGTAAAGCCTTCGCCTACGAGGTAGTTTTCCACCTTTAAGCGCAGTCTTCCCGATTCGGTTTGGTAAGCGAAAATCGTGGGGATTTCCGCCTCATATTTTGCCGTTCCGCAGATATACGAAACCTTAACTTTGTCGCCGTTTTTCGATACCGTAGGCGTAAATTCCATACCGTCAGCAATAGTTTTAGTACCGTTTGCGTCCATTACTTGTACGGTTGCTTTTCTTCTAATTAAACTACCGCTCGTATAGTCGTCTGCGTAAAGCGTGGGTAAAATATACTTTGAACCGTTTACGAACGCTTTGGGGAGCGCGGGGGTATCGTTAAACGCAGGCTTTGACGCTTTAGTAACGGTTATTTGATAACCCGTTTGGGCGGTGTTGCCGATATAGTCGATTACCGTATAAAGCACGGAATAATCTCCGCTCTTTTGGGGCGTAAATCGTCCGTCCTCGACGATGCTCGTTCCCTCGCTACTCGTTACGGAAATAACTACTTTCTTGTTTCCGCTACCGCCAAGGGTGGATGCAACGGGAAGGACAATGGGCTGACCTGCCTCTCCGGTCGTAATTTTGTCGGAGGGGAGCGTTATACTAACGGGCTCGATTTGGTCAACCGCTTTCAAGGTAACTACCTTTTTAGCCTCGTTGCCTCCTCTATCCTCCGCCTCGTACACGATAGAGTAATTACCCTTGCGCTTGGGAGTGAACTTGCCATCTTTAATATCCACCATAACGGCAGAGGGCGAAGTGTAGTTGTACCAAACGGAAGTCTTTACCTCAACCTCGCCTAAATAATCGTCGAACGCTTTGGCTGAAGGTACTTCATAAGGACGGTTTACTAACGCGTCGGGCATAGAGGTGTATTCGCTTTGGACGGTAATGACAGGGGCGTCTTCGTCGATAAAGTACGCTTGCGATAAATCGTTGTCCTTAACCGCAGTTATAAAGAAGTTAGCGGTTGCAGAAGTGTATTTATCCGCGGTAATCGTAAGGTACGCTTTACCAGAGGGGAAACCCTCCCAAGCCTCGCTGAAGTGTTTGGGGTTGTCAAGGTCGGCAACGAGTTTTTTGTTGCCGTTCTTTCTGCCGTTGTTGTATACGGCGTTCTCTACGCTGTCGTAGTACATAGCAACCGTTTGATGAAGGTCAAAGTCTTCGTAGCGGTTGTTCTTATCCCACTCTGCGTTGGGGAAATAGTAAAGTCCGTTAAAGGGGTGGAGTTGGTTCGTTCCTACTCTACCAACGAACATAGTGTCAAGGTCGTGCGCGTATCCACTCGGGGACTGATTATTGCCGTTCGCAAGGAAGTACGCGTTAATCTCGAGCGATAAATCCGCCGCGCTTATATTAGTGTTAAGCCAAATATCAGGATTTTGCGAGTCGGTAAGGCGAACGTCAACGCTCTCAAAGTCCACTACTCCCAAAGTATCGGGAAGAACGGTAAAAGATACGATGCTTTCAAAGGTCGTACAATTAGTCGTGTCGATAAGCGACGAAAAACGGAGCGTATCACCTTGACCAAGGCGCACGTAAAGTCCTTCGCGAGTATGACTAAACTGCTTGTTTCTGCCTTGGAAAGTCATAGTCTTTTCGCCGTACTCGGTAGTAGTCGTTTTGCCGTAAACTACGGAGGGAAGTTTAACGGTAAAGCAGTATTCCTTATTGTAAACCTTGCCGTCAACCGCCGTCGAATAGCGAAGTTTGTACTTGCCGTCCATATCAAGATTTACTACCGTCTTTCGCGTAGCCGTGCCGTCAGGATACTCAAGCACCGATACGGTACTCTCCTCTTTTCCGTTGACGGTAACGGATTGCGTAGGTACGATAAACTGACTACCGTATGCGTATTCTTGTGACAAATTGAGTTCGCCAAAGGTTACGCTTGCCTCCGCGCTAAATATAGACGGAAAAGCAATCACGCTTGCAAGCAGTAACGCAACTGCGCAAACGAGCGCTATAATTTTTGCGTTGATTTTTTTAGTCATAGTTTTCTCCTTTTAATCGTAAGGTTTTAAAATGTTTTAAACGCGACAAGACTTTAATAAAGTAATGCGACGCAGTTAGTAGAAACAGGGTCGGACGAGGGCGCGTAGTTAAAATTCGCTAAATACAAGTATTGCAAGAAAAAGTCGCAGGGTCGCGAGGGCGCGTACAAAGACGTACGTAACCGAGCGAAACAAGACTTTGACACAGCAAGACGCAGTATTTAGTAGAATTTTTAGCCTTTGATTCCACCGATTGCAAGATTCCCCATAAGCCTCTTGTGCGTAAAAGCAAACACTGCTAAGATAGGAGCGAGCATAATCATAGAGCCGGCGAGACGAATGGGAACGCGAGAGAGGGTGTTCTCGGTAGAGTCGGCAATTTTGAACATACCAACGGCGAGGGTGGGATAGGAAGGCATATAAAGTAAGGGTACTTGGTAGTCGTTCCAGAAGGTTATGAAGTTAATGAGGGTAATGGTTAAGAAGGTGTTACGAACGAGAGGCAAGATAATCTTAAAGAGTATCATTAAGTTGTTTGCTCCGTCGATTTTAGCCGCCTCGGTATAGGTCATAGGGATATTTTTGAAGGTGGAGAAGAACACGAGGAAGTACATACCGAGGAAGTTCGCCTTCATAATCCACAAGCCCCAGATAGAGTCGTAAAGCCCGAGGTTTTTGGACATTTGGATTTCAGCGGGGAGCGAGCCGACGATAGGAAGTATCATCGTTACTATTACCGCGCCGTAGATAATTTTGGAAAATTTATAGGGGAAACGCGCGCAAGTATAAGCGGTAAGGCAAGGAACGAGGGTGTTAAAGAAGGCGCAACCCACTGCGTAGAGAATAGTATAGAGGAACATAAGTCCCATACCTACGTTTGCCGTACCCGTTTCCGTTTGAATGGTAACGTACATTTTACTGAACACAAAGGGATAATTGCCCCACTCCCAAACCTCAGGCAAGCCTATGACGTTGAGGCGGAACTCAAGGTGGCTTTTAAGGGAGGTAATAACCGCCCACAAAAGAGGCACTACGAGGGAAAGTGAGTACAATACCAAGAATACGAGCAATATAATCGTAAGGACGGATAGACGGTTTTTCTTTTGGCTTTCCATAGTCTAATCCTCCTTCGGTCCGAACTTTTCCATTGCCCATTTTACGAGGAAGGTAAGGGGAACGCAGACGAGCGTTATCCATAAACCCATCGCGGAAAGCAAGGGATACTCGGCAATACTTTGGGCGGATTGCGTTTTATTAAAGAAGTAATAGCCGTAGGTAATTAAGCCTTCGGGCGCGTTACCGCCGTAGAAAGTGAACAAGTTGAACTGGTTAGTGAATATTCCCGCTACGCTCGTTACCATAAAGGTGGTAAGCGTAGGGAAAACTCCGGGGAGCGTTATGTACCAAAACTCTTGAAGAGCGTTAACGCCGTCGATATGCGACGCCTCTACTACGTCGGGCGAAATTGCGCTTATGGCGTCGGAATACATAAGCACGGACACGCCAAAGCCTATCCACAGGTTGTAGAACATTACCGTCCAGTATCTCGTGTCGACGTTTTCGAGCAAGCCTTTCATTTGCGTTCCGAAAACCATACTAACGAACGAGGGGATTGCGCGGTCAACGAAGTACTGGAAAATTACTACGAGGACTATTGCGCTTATAATTGAGGGCAAAAAGAGTAAAACTCTGAAAAGCCCGTGCCCCGGCATCTTTTTGCTAATGTAGAACGAGAACAAAAGCCCAAGCGGAGTACCGATAAAAGTTACTATCGCGTAAGATAGGAAGGACATTTTGAGCGTACTTAACATTGCCGAGTCGCTCACAATGAGGTTAAAGGCTTTAACCACGTACTCCACCGTCCAAGTAGCCGTGCCCGTTACTATATCAAAGCGTTGAAAAGAGTACAAGATCGCGTTGCTCTTCGTTGCGATATAGAAAAGCACAAACTGGAGAACGGGGAAAGCGAGCATACAGCAATAAAAGATTAAGTCGCCCGTATTTAATTTTGATTTTCTCTTGGTTTTTTCCATAATTTTTCGCTATTATTGAGGAATAGTCATTTCAGTTTGCCAACGGGTCTTGCTATAATTTTTCATACTCTCAAACCAACTATTAACGCTCGTTCCCTTCTCTTTGAACGCGCGCGCAGGAAGGTCGGAGGTTGCGCTAATATCGTACATTGCGCTTGCTCTAAATACGGATTCGTTATTGAGGAATACTGCGTTTTTAGAATAGGGATATACGATATTTGAGTTTTCCTGCATAGAAATAAGCGATTTACCAAAGGGCGAAAGTTCCTTTTTCTCGTCGTCAGTAAGCGTGTACTTAAGCGCTTTCGTCGTGTCCGTTACTTGAGTGAACTCTACGAGCGACTCTTGAGTGTGAACGAACTTTAAGAAGTCGTAGGCAAGGGGAAGTTTCCACTCCGCTACGTTGCTCTTCATAAACGCCATAGAGTACTGAGCGTCGTAAAGGGTGTAGGGCTTATCTGCCGTCGCGCTCTCGTTTACCTTGCTCTCGTTTGCTTTGGGGAGAGGCATAAACGCGAAGTTACGATTGTCTTTCGAGTAAGCCTCGCCTTTCATATCAACCATACTGGTGAAGGTGGGCGATGCTTCTTGTTGCCACCAAACGCCGTCAACGAGCATTGCGATAGGCTTGGTTACTCCGTCGTTGCCTGCGTTGAGGAAATCGTCCTGAGCGTCGAGGTGCGAATAACCGTCGTTAAAGGAAAGCGACGAAGAATAGCGCTCGGTAGTAACGAGTTTTTGTAAGAACTTAAGAGCCTCGTACTTGCCTTGCTGACGAGCAAGTTCGTAGCCGTTATCGTTTTTAATGGTGGTAGGCTCGCTATCCAAAACGAACTGGTCGCCTACGATAGTTCCGAGGTTTTTCGCCTGTCCGCTTAAAGTGTAGTTAAGCATCATACCATCTACGCCCTCGTAGTCGGTAACGAGCGCGTTCATAAAGGAGTTAAGGTAATCTTCGTAAGTCTTGCCCATCCAAGTGAAAGGCGTATTGTTATCTTGCGCGATAAAGTCGCAAAGTTTGAAGAATTCGTCGTAGGTAGCGGGAAGACCGTCGTCCGAAGTTCCTTTCTTTCCGTCAGGACCCGCACTCTTTTCGGTATTATACTTATTAATGAAAAGGTCGTCCAAAACACCCTCCTCTTCGTAAAGGGTTTTGTCTTCCGCTATGTAGTAGCCCTTAGAATTGAAAAGGTCCACGTTGTATACTATTCCGTAGTACGCTGCGTAGTGGGGAATACCGTAGTAATGAGCCTTGCCGTCCTCTTCAATCTCGAGGTAGTTGCGCTGAGCGTCGGTAAGTCGGGAATAAATACTCTGGTTTCCACTACCGTATTCTGACAAGTCGTCGTTAACCACGTCCGTTAAGTCCGCCAAAATACCGGCGTTCTTTAAGGTGTAGTAGGGAACGTTCTCGGTAAAGTAGATTTCTTCGCGGTTTTCTAAAATGGAGTTGATAAGGTCGTTAACGCTCTCTTTTTTGTTGGTTATGTAAATCTGAACGCCTTTCTTGCCCTCTTCCCACTCGTCGTTAGCGTGAAGACTTTCGTAACGCTTTTTAGCCTCTTTGAGCCAGTCCACGCCAAAACCCGCGTTGTAGTTGAACACGTAAAGTTGGGTACGGTTAGGGTCGATCTTTTCGCCTTCGTCTTCGGGCACGCAACCAAGCATAACGCCAAAACTAAAGCACAAACTCAAGCAAATAGCAAGCAAAAATGCAATCGCTTTTCCAAAACCTCTCTTTTTCATTTTTTGTCCTCCAAAGTATAGTATGTCTTTTTTTTTAATCGATTACTGCCGTCAAAAAGCGGACGCGTCCGTTATCTCATAATTATTTTAACATTTTGTGGGCTCGTTTGCAATACAATTATGTTTTTCTTTATTTAAAAAATGTTTCCTTATGCAAACAAAAAAACCGAATTTTTGGACTTCTCAGCCCAAAATTTCGGTTTTTAAATAAATTCATTTATTTAATCGTTTCTTTTTGAGGACGATTGTTTCTTTTTCATATCCTCTCGCCACTTCGTAGGCGTCGCCTCGTACGCTTTTTTAAAGGCTATACAGAAGTTTACGCTACTGTTAAAACCCACTTTTTCGGATATTTGGTCAATGGACAAATCCGTTTCTCGAAGTAGCGCCATTGCCTCGCGTAGTTTGAGGTCGATAATATAGCGATTAAGCGATAAGCCCTCTTTTTTCTTGAACACTTTATAAAGGTAACTGCGGTTAAAGTAAAATACCTCTGATAATTCCTTTACGGTGGTCGTGCGGTAGTTCTTGTTTACATACTTGAGGATTTTTTCGCCCAAGTCCTCACTGCTTTTACTTACCGAGAACGAGCCTTCGACGAGGTAAGCCAAGATTTCGTAGGCTTTACCAAGAGCAAGCATATATCCAAGGTCGGCGCTTTCAAACCTGTGAACGCTCTCGCATAATTTTTCCATTGCTCTAATCAGTTCGTCCTTATACGGCGTTGCAAAAATGTAGTTATCGTCCTTTACGATGCCCATTTTTTGCACTACTTCGTTGACGAGCGAGCCCGACATACCTACCCAGTAATATTGCCAAGGGTCATCCTTGTCCGCCCAGTAGGAAAACTCAATGGACGGAGGCAGTATGAACCCCGTAAACGCGTTGATTTGATAGGTCTTATCGTTGATTTTGTAGTAGCCCCTACCCTTTACGACGTAGTGGAAAATGTAGTACGAACACTCCTTGTTGAACCTGTGCGACTGAGGAGTGTGAACTTGCCAACCGCACTCGTTAACGAATACTTCCTTGTTCGGCTCAAACTTAAAGTGATGTATGTCCCAAGTCTTTCTCGTCGTAAATATCCGCATCTGCCCGTTCTTTTCTTTGACTATCTTGCCTTCTTTCATTTCCCTTTTTTGCTCCATTTGAAAACTTTTTTTAAATGATTCGTTATAAAAATGAAAACTCTCGTATATAAAATACCACGCTCACGAAATATTGTCAAGCGTTTAACGACAAAAGAGTCCGCCACCTTTCGACGAACTCTTTTTATGGTAAAATTATTCGATTATAAATTCCTCTGGACATTTGATTGAAGTAACATTAGTATATGGGTCTATATATAACTCAATTTTTCTCATCTCTCCCGTCTTATTGTTTATTAGTCTTAAAACCCATTTATCAACAATATTATTTGCGTTTCCATTCAAAGACCCTTTGCGTTCGTAGGATACAATGCTAACATTTTTATCTTTATGCTTTAGTTTCTTAAAAAACATATATTCTTGTGATATCGAACTCATAAGAATTGGATGCATTGCTGAATAACCATAATTTAAAACAGTTTTATCTTGATTTTCAATTGCACGCTTAAATAAATCATTATCTGAAACATCTGTATCGACAAAACCAATAGGAGTGGAGTCATATGAAATATTTTCTTCTACACATTCTGCTTGCTTTAAACATTTCGTTAACGCCATTTCAAAATCCTCTTGGGATGTATTATCTTTCTCTCCTATATATATCTTATTTTCCTCAGAAATATACATTGACTTATAAAAATCACCAACTTCTATTTCTATTCGTGATAATTTATCAGATAATTTTTCTTTGCTAAAAAAATCCAAAATACTATATGTACCTTTCTTCTTATAAAAATCACATTGATTTTCTTCATAAGCTTGTCGTAAATACTTTATTAGCAATGGTTCAAAATCTTTCTTCTCTAAACGATCAAACATAGTACTATGCAAATATATACAATTATTTGTTAGATTATATTCGTTGTTAAAATTCCCTATCTTAACTTTTAGAGTATGTAATCTATTCGGCAAGTCTTCTTTTTTTACAAAATTATATATATAATATGTTCCGGATATCATAAAATATTTCATTTTATTAACATCGAAAAGTATGGCTGTTTTTTCGCCTTTCAAAGCTTTTTTCCTATCATATATTTGATAGAAAAAAAGAATTATGCCAACAAATATACCCATCAACGATACGCCTCCCATACCACAATTAAAAAAATATAAATCTGAACCATACGGAATTACATGAGACAACAATAAAAATAAAATAAAGGCTACGACTGAACTTATTAATACAACAACTCCACTCATTATAAATCTTCTCCTAAAATTATATTCTTTTTAATTACTCTTGCATCGCCAAAATCAAAGCCGATTGGTAGTTTAATATTATCGCCTTTCTTTTGACAAGGATTTGTATATAAGGTAACAACATCCATTTTTCCACTTTCTATATCTTTTATAAATATTGACCACTCATTTACATAGGTATTATTTCTTAATGCGTAAAACCTATTTCTTTGAAAAATAGAAGTAATTTCTTTGTTCCATTCTATTGGTACTAAAGTTTCTAAAATATTAGTTTCAATCTCTGGTGTAACTGTATCAATAGGACTATCCTTTTGATAACCGTAACCTACACCCATTTCACAATTTGAAAATGCCCCCTCAAATAAACTACACCAAACAAAAGGTTCATTAATCAACCACTCTTTGTCAAAAAGCACATGTATCATTGGATACCTATTTGTCCAAAATAAAAACAATTCTTCAGCCGCACCCACAAACGCTATTTTGCCATCAATACTAATTCTTTTTGTATTAGCCCCAATTTCTTTAGCTATTGATAGAAAAATACCAAACATCCATTGTTCTAATTGTGCATATAGTTTAGAAATAGGCATAAAATACTTAAAAGAATCCCCATATAGCCACATTAATTTATATAGTCTAAATAAATATAATGAGCAAATCCAAATATTTTCTTTTCTGTTTCTTGCATATTTTAACGACTCCTTTGTTTTTGTTATAATACATTTTGCTAAACTTACAAATTCTAACCAAATTAATTTTGATTCTTCATCGTTATTGCATTTGTTAAACTTATCAAGGATTAAATAAATCTTATCCAAATATGATTCGTCAATAGAAAGAACATCAGTAAGAATATTTGTCAAATATTTTGTATGCATAATTTCCTTATATTCACATATCTCTTTAAGAAAACTTTCTTTTTCTCGGTCACTATCTTCGCTTAACAATTGTAAACATAAATTATCAAATGTTTGTATTATGTCAGGCTCATTATATTCTCTCGTTTCATCTATTTCCTCCGCTCTGCCATTGGCGTTTATTAAGCTAATTATGATAAGTAGTGCTGCTAACACTGAAAAAAATATGCCACCAAAGTAATTTTGTATGCAAAAGCCAATTATTGCCAATATTATTTCTATAATTATTAGAAAAAACATTTTCCTTTTGCCTCCATTTTTATCTTACTTAAATATAAGTATACTTCACATTTTTTGTGAAGTCAAGCATATTTCACATAAATTGTGATATAAAATATGTATGAAGAACTTATTTTGTAAAAGATTTAACGAAGAGATGAAACAGCGCAATATTACTCAAGCGGAAATTTTGCGTTCGCTTAACTTTTCAAAAAATCAGATACATTACTGGTTAAAAGGAAAGGCCGAGCCCTCTATTGACGACTTAATTGCTCTTGCGAAATACTTTGGAGTGACCGTAGACTATTTAATCGGCTACGAAAACGAAGACGGCTCTATTAAATAAGTATTACGAACTGGAAACGCTCGTCGTTTTCCGTGAGGATACAACGGGTTGCCAGTTTAATTCCCAACCGTTAGGTTGCATAAAAATACCCCCGTCCTTTGACGAGGGTTTCTTTTCGACCTGCTGTTTAGCCGAGCGAACACAGTGAGCGACCGCCACGGAGCGTTAGCGCAGTATTACGAACGGAAAACGCTCGTCGTTTTGCGTGAGGATACAGCAGGTTGCCAGTTTAATCCCCAACCGTTAGGTTGCATAAAAATACCCCCGTCCTTTGACGAGGGTATTTTTATGGAGCTGATGGCCGGACTTGAACCGGCGACCTGCTGATTACGAAATATATTAACGCTCTCTAACAGGCTTCATATCCACCCTAAATTGTATATATTCTTTAACTTCTCTAACTTTTGTAAGTATTTTAATACTTTTCTTAACTTTTGTAAAATAAAACCAACTCTACAAACCACATAAGATTTGTTACACATTTTTTTACACTTTTTATAATTATAATACTGTATCCACAAATAATCAATTGTTTATAGGTTTTATTCTTTGTATCTTTTTATTTTTTCCATTAAACGCTTTTTTTCTTTTTCTACCGTTTGATTGTGTAAACGTTTAATCATGTCGGTTACTTCTTGTTTTATAATATTACATAGTTCTGATTTTAATTTATTTACCCCATATAAAGAATAAGTTTTTAATAACTTAGCTACTATAGGTTCAAAATCTTTCGAATCAAGAATTTGTCTTGCAGTCCCACTTGGAGACCACTGTTTTAATTCACTAAATTTAATTTCCTTACCATAAAGCTCATTAAGTTGTTCAAGATTTTTATTGATTTTCGCTTGTTTTTTATTTATTTCTAAAAGTTTTTCATTTTTCTTTTTTAGTTCATCAATCTCTTTTTTGTAAATAGTACTTTCCTCAAAAGGTATAGTCAAGCCGTATCTTTCCAATAAAAATATTGCTAGATTTTGAGTTGGTAAGTTTCTATTTTTGTAATAATTAATTATTTTATCAACGTTTATTTGCTTGATTGAATTTCCTTTGCACCAATTATTAACGGTGTTTTCGTGAACGCCAAGTTCTTCGGCAAATTTCTTTTGCGTTAGTTTCAAATCTTTTTTAATCAAATCTTTTAAGTTCATATTTTACCTCAACCACAATACGACTGTGGTTTTTTTAATGTTTTTAATAAGAAAATTTCCTTATACAGTATGTAATATCAAATTTTATCAAGGAGATTTTTATGAATCAACAAGTTATTCCTAAAATGAAGACAATTAAACAGTGTTTTGAAGAAATTAAAACACTAGACCCTAACACAGCAATTACCCAATGGTTTATACGTTGTTTGTGTAAAGACAATAAGGTTAAACACTTTATGACTGGTACTAAAATTCTTGTTAATTTCGACGACCTTATACAATACCTGAATAACGCTTAAGATACAACCGTATAGTATTACTTTTACTCACCTTTGTATTTGTTAAAGTGTTTTTTAATTAAGGAGAAAATTAAAATGCAAATATTTGATAGTAAATCAACCGATAATTGTGTTACAAACGATAGACAAGCGCGGAATTGGTGTTTTGTTATTAATAATCCTAAATTTACCGATCAACAAATGTTTGAATACCTTAAAACCCTTTCCAATATAAGATATTTCATATTTGTTAGAGAAAAGGGCGATGGAACTAAAAATTCAAATGGAACTGAACACCACCAAGGATATATGGAGTTTTCTACCCCTAAAAAATTCAGTACCATTAAAAACTTTCTTTCAAATAATACTATCGGTGTAAATGCTCATATCCAACCCCGACAAACCACAAAACAAACTGTTGTCAGTTATATTAAGAAAGAAGATAAGTTTGAATATAAAGCTCATACGCGCCTTGCTGGACCATTTGAGTTTGGCGAATTAACTCAAATGGGAAGAAGAACTGACCTTATAGATATGGTTGATATGAGAATTCAAGGCGCAACACCAATAGATGTTTTTGAAGCTTATTCTGGTTCATATGCTCGGTATAATTCCTTTGTTGAAAGTATGGCTATGGAATACAAAACCGAAAAATATCAAACCAATTATAGGGACAATTTAGAAGTTATCTATATTTATGGATCTACACGCACAGGCAAAACAAGTTATGTTTTTGCTAAACACGGCTATTCTAATGTATATAAGGCGCAAGGATATGAGCAAGGTAAATGGTTTGACAATTATAACACCCAATCTGTTTTACTACTCGATGAGTATCATAGCAATTTTTCAATAGATTTTTTATTACAAATACTTGACGGACACCCTTTGTGCATACAATGCCGATATAAAAATAGGTGGGCTTGTTTTGAAAAGGTTTATATTGTTTCTAATATACCTTTAGATAAACAGTATATTGAATGTCAGGTTACCGATAAAGAAACTTGGAAAGCCTTACTTGCCCGAATCAGTAAAATATATGAATTTACCGAATTAGGGAAACTACCTATCGAACACCCTGTTCCAACTGAATAAAAAATAAATTATCAGATTTTAATATTTATAACAGCTTTAATAGTGCTTCTCTTTTTTCAGAAGAAAGCACTTTTATTTTTTCAAGTATTAGTTTGTCTTGTTCGTAATTTTTAATATCAGAATAAAAGAATTCTTCAACGGTTGTTCCGCAAACATTAATAATTCTTAATAAAACTTCTAAACTGGGTAAAAAATCTTTTTTGCTTTCCAACCTGTTTATGTATCCAATATTCATATCTATATCAATAGACAAAGCTTTTTGCGACAATTTAGCCTTTGTCCTAAAATATCCTATTCGTTCTATTATTTCCAACTTTTCCATAACACTTACACTCCCAAGTTTATACTAATAATTTTAATATATTTACGTTAGAGCTGGGTACACGCTATAAATGGTAAAATCGCATTATATGTATATCTATGCTACAAACAAATCACATACAACACGATTTTGCTTTACAAATATAAAAATTTATGTTACACTATACACACTAAATGTTAATATAATTAAGGAGAATAATGATGGATAGTTACAAAGAATTTATGGATTGTATAAATAGAAATAATATTGCAAACGAAACCAACTTGATGCTTGCGGTTAATGCTGTGCACCGACGCTCTCATACTAATATTGGACCAATATATCATTACGACCCAATAAAGTGCGTTTTTGAGGGCAAATACCACTCTTTGTCTAACGAATTCAAGAAAAACGAAACTCCCCCTTCTTTGGAAAAATTATGCGGTAAAAAAGGTGGCGTTTATCTTATCTTTGAAGACGGCGAAACTCTTGACGGATTCAGTCGCATTACGAGAGTGGGTAGGTCATTAGATAATCTTGTAGGTCGCTTAAAAGAGCATTTTTGTCCTATTACCAACCGTAAAACCTTACCTAAAGACAATAGTGTTTTTAGAAAACATATTGGTAAAGCTTTACTATCTCAAAACAGTAATAGTGATGAAGATAAAGCTAATTGGAACAAGAAAGGCGAAACCGTTGACGGATTGGAAGATAAGATATCTGATCTTCTTGCTAAAAAGTTTTCTTTCTGTGTAATACCGCTTGACGACAAAGACGAGATTAAGATTTTGGAAAAAACGCTAATAAGACTTTTATCCACTTATAACGTGCGTGCTAACGCAATCCCTTCCCCAACCTGGTTGGGCAACGCTCATCCTACTGAAGAAATTCAAAAAAGTGGCTTATGGAACGTTAAACACGTAATAATTTAATGAAAAAACTTTTAAGATAGACCTAAATTTCCTTAACGAAAAAGCGGTTTATCTCTTATAATAGATAAAAGCAGCATCGTATATTAGACAATAATAAATGTAAATAACTTTCTTATAACGGCTAATTTAGGCTTTATACGAAAGATTAAAAAGGGAATATAAAATGAAAATTAAAACTATTAAAGAAGACGGTAAAACGAAAATCGAATTTGAAGAAACTGGGGAAATTAAAACTTTGACAGTTATTAACGATGAACAAAGTCAGGAAATTTACGACCTTAAAAATGAATGGGAAGAACTGTTAGATGAACTATCACAACAACAATTTGATTTTAATAAATTTAAGGTAACATTTGTTAATAGTGCAAAACTGCTTGCGGAATATCTTTTAAATGATACATATTTACCATTTGAAATTGTTTGCTTAATTATGCAAATTAAAGAATTTAGTTCTTACCCCGAAATCAACAAAGAATCACTCGCTGGGAAATTTTTAACTTTCTATCTTTCCCAAGTGGATGATTTTGGCAATATAGAAAGAGAGTTTGAAACTGATAGACTTTGTCTAAATGTTTATGGAGATTCTCGCCCTATTACAATCTATATAGACGATTTCGATTTAACCGAACTTATGTCCGATCTTAATTACGCTGAAGATTAAAGAATTATTTATTAATAACGTAAGATTTTACTAAAAGAATAAAACAAATGAAATATTAAACTTAAGAGTACCCATTATGAAAATAACTCAAATCTCACAAAAATCAGAACTTTCGAAAGACATATTTGACGATGCTTGGTTTTTTCATATTGCCGAAGATGGTGCAATGGGAGCGTCTAGTAACGTGACTATTATAACGAAGCACGCAAAAGGGGTTAATTTTAGTTATGCTTTTGGTGATATTACGTTTGACGACGTGCTTGCGTTCTTTCCATCGTTAAATGAATTTAACTCTTTTTTAGGGGAGATTATTTCCGTTCCAAAAGGTTGGCAACACGTTTATATGGGGGCTGGTAATCATCTACTTATTTCAGACGAGATTTACGATAAATTTTACGAAGAAACAAAAGAAAACGTTCGTTCCATTCAAATATACGGAAATTGGATAGAAAAGGCGGAACAGATTATTAAGAGTACCAAAATTGGTACACACAATGCCGTATAATAAGAGAAAAGGTTAGGTGGGTGAACTATGACGACAGGAAAGAAAAAATACTTAAAAAAATTAACCGATCAAAAATATATTGATTTTTTTGACGACGCAAATTCTATATACACGGAAGCGGATGGAGTATTACAGCCACATTATATTGGCACAGCAAAAGAATTTATAGCTGTACTTGACGAATTGTTTAATTATATAACTATAAAACAAGTTGAATTTTTTAACGATACTAACGAATATAGTGAAGAATATATGATTAAGGAAATCGTAAACGTATTTGAAGAACCGAGCAATTATAGAAAATTAATTAACGATGAATTTATAAACAGGTTAAATGCCGATGATATTATTTCAGTATTCGCCGAACTTACACACGTAAATTGTCACGTAGACGGATTTATTGAAAAATGCGGTAAAGACGGCGTTATTTCTAAACTTCTTGCCAAATTAAAAGACGAGGTATTATAAAAAAGGTAATAGAATGAAAAAGTTACTAAAAAATGCACAAGAAAACTTACGAGAACTTATAAACAAAAGATTGATTGAAATTAATGCAACGGAAACGGAAAGATTAAACGCTGAACGCGAACTTGATATAATCAATAAGCATAATGCTGCTCATATTTTCGTGTTTCTTTACGAGTTAACCAAACGAATGAAAGAAAATGACGTTTATTTCAACGCAAGGGGTTCGTTCTACACGACATTTTATTGCTGTTACTTGCTTGGAATTTTGGAATACAATCCACTTGATTTCTCATTGACTTATGCTGGATTTTACCGAGCTATTGAAAAAAGAGATTTGGAAAATAAAGGTCTTTCAGCAACATTAGACGTAGAAACGGAAAATCATGCAAAAGTTATTGAATACTTAAAAACGCAATTTAGCGAAGAAGAGTTAGTTCCTGACGTTTTTATGAACAAAGACAACGAGCTTGTTAGTAGCGAACACGTCTTTAATCTTACAACAGCTGAATTTTCTTTTAAGATAGAACTTATGAGTTCACCATCTGAAGCTTTAGATAGAATTAAAGCTGTAGAAAAAGAAAATCCCAATATTGATTACGCTAATTTTAGATTGCCTGAAGTTTACGAATATATGCAAAAAAATGAACTTATTCCACCCTTTTTTGACTTGCAAAAAATTGCGTTAAACAAACCTTACAATATTTATGATTTAGCAAATTGTCAATACAACGTCGTTAATGTTACGGAATACAACATAGGACACCATATATGCTATGCGGTACTGTATTACAAATTAGCTTATATTGATAAAAATCAATCAAAACAATTTGAACTATAGTCTCTCACAATATATAATACTTAATCTAAAAGCCTGTTCTTTTACAAGGCAGGCGTTTCTTTTTACGAAAAACGATAAAGTTTTTGTTAAATCTCTACGAATTTAAAAAAATTCTCCTATAATTAAATCACAATACAATTGTGGTTTTTGGTGTAATTTTTTTGCTGTAAAAATTCATATACAGTAAATTATTACAAAGCCATTAAAGGAGAATTATTATGAATAAAAAGAAAAGCAAAAATTGTTATCCAAGATGTAATACCCAAGGAGAACTTATATCTTATAGGTTTTTTTATACTGGCAAAGACCCATATACAGGGCAAAACAAGCAATACACTATGACTTGGAAAGTTCCAAAAGGGTTAACCAATAAGGAAATCGAACTTGAAAGAAAAAAAGCCGAAATAGACTTTATAAAAGAAAGTGAAAAGAAATCAATCGGCACATACGTTCAAGAGAATAACATAACCTTTGGGGAATTCTCAAAACAATGGTTAGAAAGGATTTTGAAACGGAACGGCGAAAGTTATTCCTACTATGTTCAAGCCGAAAATTCCTTAAAGATAATCAATCAACATTTCGGGCATTATCTCTTAAAACAAATATCCCCGATAATGGTTCAAAAGTTTTTTGATTTTCTTTGCGACAGGACTTATACTACGGAAACCGTAACCGTTAAAAAGTCGATTGAAGAACTAATCATCAGTAACAACCTTAATAAAACTAAAATAGCCGAAGAATGTGGTATAAACAGGCTTACATTAAGGCTTGCTACTAAAATAGGTCAACAGGTAAGTTTGGAAACTGCCCGAACTATATCAAGATACTTTAACGTTCCCCTTGCTCAATATTTTAACGTAGAAAAGGAAGAGAAAAAATATTCCAAAGCTACCAATGCAGGAATAAGAACAATATTAGTAGTTATTTTGGGAGAAGCCAAACGGCAACAATTAATCGAACACAATTACGCTTCCAAAGATTATACAAGACCTTTAACAGGTACTACTAAACAAAAAGAAATCTTTGACGAAACGGAATCGAGAGAGTTCGTGCAGGCAGTCTTAAAAGAAAGTAATTTGAAGAAAAAAACTATCTTTGCTTTACTTATCTTTTTGGGCTTACGAAAAGCCGAAATTTGTGGCTTAACTTGGGAAGATATAGATTTCCATAATAAATCTTTAAGTGTTAATCATAACGCATTATATTATCAGAAATTCGGAATAGTTACAAAAGGCACAAAAACCTTAAAATCAAAAAGAACAATTAAGTTGCCCGACCAATTAGTAATTATCTTAAATGAATATAAAACTTGGTATGATGCTCAAAAACAAAATTATGGTGATTTATGGGCTTGTACAAATAACCTTTTCCTACAGGATAACGGAAAGATTATCAACCCTTGTACCATCAATTCTTGGCTTAAAAAATTTAATCTACAAAACGGATTTAAACTCATTCCACCGCATTCATTAAGACACACCTGCATTACTATGCAATTAAACGCAGGTGTACCATTAAAAGTAGTTTCAACAAGAGCAGGTCATTCAAGCGAAAGAATAACTCTTGATATATATACCCACTCTTTGCAATCACAAGATAATAAAGCGGCGGAAATCTATAACAATTATTTAATGAATTAAAGGAGTTCCATATTATGAAAACTCAAGCTACAATTAAATGTGATATTTGTGGCAAACCTTTAACTACCATTTATGACGCACACCCATATATTGAGAATGGTAAATGTTGTGGTGAGTGTTGCGCTAATAAAGTCGCTCCTTTTCGTTTGGCATATAGGTATTTATTCGGTTATAATATGGATAAGCTACGCAAAAGAAGTTTTTATATGGATAAATATCATAAAAAATACGATTTGTTTTTTAGCAGTGCTATATTTAACGCACTAAAACACGACAAAATTTTTGAAAAAGATTTAGTAAAATGTTTTAGTAAATATATTTCATTTGATTATACGGAATCCGAAAGAGATATCGCCAAAAAAAATAATTGGATTGTTAACAGTCAATATGATACACACCCATTACCAGATAATAAAATCTTTGCACAATATAGTACTGTAAGAGGATGGATAGTTGTTTACACTAACAATACCGATACTATGATTCTCTTTGATGATGAATTTAGGGTAAATTCCGATATTTTGTTAATGTGAAAATTTACGTTACAATAATATAAAAACAACAAAGGCGACATGACAAATGCAAAACAACGAATCTTTTAAATCTGATACCGAATTTAGAGATGATATAATAAGGATATTCAAAAAAACATTTGAAGAAAAGATACCCGACTTTTTAGAGTATTGTGTGCATACTAATAATGCAAAGCCTATTATGGAAATTTTTTACACATTGACAGTGAATAGTTTTGAAAAGAAATAGTTTAACAAAAGAATATAAAAAAGGCCTTACCCCAATTGGTAAGGTCTTTTTTTTGGAGCTGATGGCCGGACTTGAACCGGCGACCTGCTGATTACGAATCAGCTGCTCTACCGACTGAGCCACATCAGCTTATTAAGCTATGTTTTTACAGATTTTTTACAACTTTTTTACAGGTTTTTATGATAAGGGGCTAAAATCAGGCATTTTTGATTGTTTTTATATGTTTTTGACCGTTTTTCAATGGTTAAGTTTATAATTACGAATCAGCTGCTCTACCGACTGAGCCACATCAGCGTTTTTGCCGTTGTTGAACCGTCTTCCCTACTGATTACGAATCAGCTGGTCCGACGTGAGCCACATCAGCGTATTCGTACGCTAAACTTTAGTGTTTTGTCGTAAAATTTAACATACGGTATCGTTTTTTCGTTACAAACTCACGGATTAGTTTTGCATTCTTACGGGGAGAACGAGGTACATAAAGTCTTCGAGCGCGCCGGTAGGAACTATGATACAGGGGGAAACTGCGTCGGTGAATTTGATTAAGATGCTTTCGCTATCAATATAGCGGAGTATCTCGGTAAAGTAGCGAGCGTTAAAGGAAATAGAGAGGTCTTTACCGTCAAGTTTGATAAAGATTTTCTCGGTAATATTACCGATATCACTATTAGAGGAAAGTTGCATAACGTTCTCGCGGAGGTCGAAACGAACGAGGTTGCTCTTATCCGAACGAGAAAGAAGAATTGCTCTTTCAAGACCGGACTCGAACTGCTCTTTAGGAAGAGTTGCGATAGTTTCGAAGTATCCAGGGATAATCTGCTTATAGTTGATGAAGTCCATATCCATAAGACGAGTGGTAATACGGGTATGCTCGAGGTCAACGGACAGATAATTCTTTTGAATACAAACTTCCACGGGGTCGTTGCTATCGTCCATAAGACGAGCAATCTCTACCAAGCATCTTGCAGGAACGAGCGCGCGCATCATAGCGGAAGTCTTTTCGATGGACTTAACGCACTTAGCGAGGCGGTAGCCGTCGAGCGCAACGCCGGTAAGCGATACTTCGTCAATTTCAAGTTGAACGCCCTTAAGCATAGGACGAGCGTCGTCGGTAGCAACCGAGAAAGCAACTTTATTAACGAGGTCTTTGAGTTCGTTTTTGATAATCACGAACTTTTGAGCGTCGGCAAGTTCCTTAATAGCGGGATAGTCGTCGGCGTTAAGGCATTGAAGTTCGCCCTCGGAGTCGGTGTACTTAATCTTAAGACGGTTAGTGTCCGAAAGAGTAAGTTCGATTTGCTCCTGCGTGAGTTTCTTTACGAACTCAGCGAAAAATCTACCGGGAACGACCGTTTCGCCTTCAATCTTAACGTCGGCAACGATAATCTTTTCAATAGCAAGTTCGAGGTCAGTTGCGGTAAGACGAAGAGTACCGTTCTCAGCCTTTAACTTGATACCCTCTAAGATAGGGTTAGTGGTGCGAGTAGACACCGCTTTATAAACTTTGCCGACTGCATCAGACAAATCGTTACCGTTACAAATAAGTTTCATACCGCGCCTCCTTGTAAAAGATTTCCGTTAGAACCGCTAACCATTTAATTATATCCTAATTGCTCGTTATTGTCAACCTTTTTTTGCTGTTATTTAATTAAAATTATCTGAAAGTTTCGTACGTTCTGAGCATTTCTTGGGATATGGTAGGCATAATCTTCTTGTACGCCTCTTCGAACATTTCACGGGTAAGGGGGATAGGTTTGGTGGAGCGCGCTTTTTCAAGTTGCTCGAGCGCGATACGGCAAGCCTCTTCCACTAATCCGCAAACGTCAGCGGCGGAATAGTACGCTTTCTCGCCTGCCTTGCCGAGCGCGCAAGTCTTTTGCAAGGGGCGTTCGGTCATAAGCACGATTTCGTCCACCGTTATTCCGTCAAGTTCGATGCCTTTAAGTTTTCCCTCGATAATCGCGCGTTTAGCGGTAACGTCGGGAGGCGTTACGTGTACGAGGTGAGAAAATCTCTTGTGGCGAAGGTATGCAGAGTCTATCATATCGGGACGGTTAGTTGCGCCTATAAGCACTCGCTTACTTCCGTCCACGCCAAAACCGTTAAGGCGTTGCAACAGTTCAGTAGTTACCGCAGCCTTATAGTCCTTGCTGTCGTCCGTTCTTTTCGAGAAAATGGATTCGCACTCGTCCACGAAAAGCACCGCGCCGTCGGGACAAGCGTCGATTTCTTCAAAAATCTGCTTAACCGCTTGCTCGGACGCGCCTACGTAGGACTTGAAAATGTCGGCAGGCGTTACTATAAACAACGGCAAGCCCATCTTGTTTGCAACCGCCTCGGCGAACATCGTTTTACCCGTTCCCGGCGCGCCGTAAAGCATCATACCAAGACCGCCGTCGATATGATAATACTTGATAACTTCAGGGTTTTCAAGCATATAAACGAAACTTTGAACGAGTTTTTTAACGTCCTCAAGCCCCTTAACGTCCTCGAAAGTGGTGTCGGGAATACTGCCTTTCATAACCGAGCCGTAACTTGCGGCAACCGCGCTCAGTTTTTTATTGTCTTCAGCGTACTTTCTCGCCTCGTCTTCGTTGGTGCAACGCTGAGAAAGCATAAACGCTATGCGCGCGGCGTTAGCGTACTCGGTACGGAGCGCCTTCTTTTCCTCGTCGCGAAGATTGTTCTTGTCGGGCTTTCCTGCCAAAAGCGAGCGAATTTTGTTTACGCTTGCGCTATATTCCTTCTTTAGTTCGTCAACGGATTTAGTCTTTTTACTATCTTCCGCTCTGCCTATTCCTGCCATCTCTTTTCTCCTTAAACGATATCGTCAATGCTGTCCGTTCCGCTCGCCCCGTCTACTGAGGGAGTGGGCGCGGTGGGAGCAACGGGCGCAGTAGGAGCGCTCGCTCCGCCCTTTTCTTCACGGATAATACCCTCAATCATCGCTCTTGCTCTGCTCGAGCCTGGAACTTCGGGCGCAGAACCGCGTTTTTTACGCTTTTCTTCCGCTTTTTGACGGCGAATAGCCATCTTGTAGCGTTGCTTTTTAAGGTCTTCGCTCATATTGTGGAAAGCCTCGCCCATATCTTGAACGGTCTCCATCATCGCGCTTACATTGTCGGTAAGAGTGCGAATACGGTTGTAACTGTTCTTAACCATACGGCGATTTCTAATCTTGTTTGCAATGCGCTGGAAAAAGCCGTGCTTTTGTTGGATATTCTGGTTTTGGAGCATTCCGTGGAATTGTACCGCTTGCTCAATATATCCCGTCATCTCACCAACGCAGTCCATTACGACCATAATGGATTCGATTTGTTTCATCTCGTTCTGCATCTCTAAAACGGCGTCGAGAAAATCCATCATCATCGCAGTTCTCCAGTCGTCCGCGCCGTACTCAAGGTAGCACTCTTTTGCCTTTTCTTTTAAAAGGTTGATTTTGCTCTCCAGCCTATCCTTGCTCTCTTGCATATTCTTTTTGCGCTCTTCCTCTTCCATACGACGATCGAACTCGCTCATTCTCTCGCGAACGGACGCGTCTACCCAACTTTCCTTTTGTTGCATTTGCTGGTCTTGTTTTGCCATAATGACCTCCTAATTTATATCTATATTCCTTAAATTTTTGCTATAAGTTCTCTTAACTTTCTGCGCTCAGTCTCGTTGTTGCTTACCCAGTCGTGCGCAAATATTCTGTGCATTTTCCAGCCACGCGATACGAGGTTGTTATAATAGCGCGCGTTATAGTCGATATAGTCGTAGTCCTTCTTGGTGGGAAGTTCGCACCACACTCCTAACTTCGCCTCGCTCAAACTCTCGTCAAGCACCGCTAAAGGTATTCTTACCGAGCCTTTGGTTACGCCGTAGCCCACGACGAGCCTCTCCTTCGCAACGCCCTCGCTGATTAAAAATTCGCGTACCGTATTAACGAAACCGAGCGAAAGGGGTTCACTTACGAACTGTTCTTTACCGCTTTGAGCAAACCTTTCCACCGTCTCAAGATACTCTGCGATAAAGCGGACTTTCTCGTTAGCGATTTGCTCGGGACGGATAGAGTGTATCATCGTTACGGTGTATTGCGCTCGCGTTACCGCCACGTTAAATATGCACTCGCCAAGTTTTCCACGGTTAAGTTCTGCAAACGACGAACTCTCTTCTCCCTTTGCCGTAATGCCGTAAGTGAGCGACAAGATTAAGTCGTTCGCCTCTTGACCTTGTACTTTCTCAATGGCGCGATAGAAGAAACCGTCCTCTACTTCAGGATTATGGCGGTACGCTTTAAGTTCGGGGTCGGACTTTGCAAGCGACTTGATTTTTTCCACCTGCTTTTCGCCAAACGCAACCACGCCAAGCGTTCTTAATAGTTTGCCTTCTCTAAAGTAAAGCCTATAATGGTTCTTGATTTTCTCAATTACCGCTTTAGCCTCTTCTTCGTTCGCTCCGTTTACGCATCTGCCCTCTACGAAAATATCGGTAAATCCAAGTTCCTCCGTCTTAGGCACGGCGGCGGGGAAAGTACGCATATTATCGTAATAGCGGTCTTGCGAAAAGCGTATCAAAGCCTCCGTTTGACTGCGATAATGACAACGAAGTTCTTCCGCTCTAAAGGCGTTGTTTTTAAGCGCCAAGCCTAAAAGCGACGGCTCTTTGTCAAGGTCGGAATTAATCGTTTCAAAGTGCTTAATGGGAGGCATTTGCCACTCGTCGCCCACGATTACGCACTGCTTTGAGCGGAAGGCTACCGCCATAACGGTAACGGGCTCAAGTTGGCTCGCCTCGTCGATAATTACTACGTCGAAACTCTCGAACTCTTCGGGGCGGAAAAGTACGCTTACCGTCGAGGGCGAAAGCACCGTGCAAGGTTTAAGTTTGAGGATTGCGCGCGCGTGCTCTTTGAATAGAAGACGGAGCGTTCCTTTGTCGTTTTCATGAGCAAGGAAGGCAAAGTCGGCGTCGTCGGGGTTTATTCCAGCCATTAAAATTTGCTCGCACATCTTGCTTTCAATCTCGCATAACTTTCGTTGAGCAGTGGTCAGTTTTTCGATATTAAACTCTACGCCGTCGCCCACCGTCCCGCCTACTTTCTTGCTCGCAACCCTAAGGGCAAGCGCGAAGAAACTATGCTCAAAATAATGCTCGAAGTCCGTCTTTTTCGCCCAGCCTTTTTCAAAGGGCTCGAAGAAACGGTGAAGAGGAATAGTCAAGTTTTCGCCCTTCAAACTTTCGTCGTAACAAATACCTGCGCTCGCTTTGGAAAGGTCGCTATAAAGCGTGTTAAAGAGCGATAAATCGCCTACCGTTTCCTCTCCGCTTGCGTAGTATACGGGATAGTACTCGTCGCTAAATTTAACTAACGCCTTGCGATATTGAGTTACGGCGCTTTGAATTTTAGCGGACGAGAAGGCAAGAGCGTGGGCGAATTTTTCTAAAGCAGTTTTACTTTCTTCGTCTTTCATAAGAGCGCAAAGGTTTGCGTAAGAGAGGATTGCTTTAGCAGTTGCGATAACCTCCACTTCGCCCTCGAAAAGATTGAGCGCGGAGTTAACTGCGTTGAGCGTAATTTTAACGCCCTCGCGCTTAACTTCAACCGCGTATCCGTCCACGATATCGCTAACCGTTTTTGCCGAGGGGAAGTACTTTCTGCCCTTGTCGATTATTGCGTAATCACGCTCGATATTGCCCACGAACTCGTCGGGGAGTATTCCCTTTTGACAGCATTTCGAAACTACCGTCTCTACCGCCAAAACTTCCTCTTCGCTAAGTTCTCTTCTCAGCGCTTTGTTGACCGCAAGCGAGTGCTTTTTAATGATTTCTTCTTGCTCTTTGCCCTTACTAAATTCGCTCGCGCCCGTTACGATTTCCATAAAACCGTTACCGCTCATAAAGCAAAGCGAATTGAGTTTTTTGAGGGCGGATTTTGCGCCGAAGTCGAAGAAGTCGGGTTTTTGTTTATCAGAGCCTGCGTACTTTTCAAGCGCGCGGTACGCCTTTAAGATTTCCACGCCCTTTTCCGTCAGCGTTTTTTGGTCGAAAATTGCCTTCGCGTTATAGTAATGCGCCTGCATTTTCTCGCTATGCTCAACGATTAGACCGGTAAGCGACAAAATTTCTTCAAATAGCGGTTTAGTCCAAATAAGCGAAGTGAAAAGTTCGTTCGTCTTATGTATAAGGTCAAGTTTTTCAAGCGTTAAGTCGCCGTCAACAGCAAGATTTTTAAGGGTTATTTCGTCTTCAATAAGGCTCTCTATTTCTTTCGCGGGGTACTTTTCGCCGTGCGTTTTTACCGCTTGAGAATATTCTGCGAGCGCCTCGCTAAGAAGTTCGGCGTACTTTTCTCTGTCCTTAGAGGTGTAAATCTTCTCTTTTTGCTCGTCCGTTAGCGTTCCGCCCAAGATGAGCAAGATATCTTCCACTTTAAAGTCGCAATCGATATTGAGCCCCTCTTTCGCCTTTGTAACTTCAGCGAAAACGGATTGCATTTTTTCGTTTATAGAGGCGAAAATTTTAGTGATTTCCGCTGTGTCCATACCCTTTTTTACGCCAAGCCAAGGGTTTTTGTAGACGGGCAATCTGCCCTCGTCCGTAAGTTCGTCAAACCACTTGCCCGCCTCCGTAACGCGCGTAAGCGTGCGGTTATAAAGGTCGCGATTGCAAAGATACACCAGTTCTTCGGGCGCAAACTCTATTACGGGGAGGTCGCGTTTTAAGTAATTGTTGAGCGCGTCGTAGTAACTTACTCCGCCTACGCTCTCGCCCCCAAAGGTCTTCTCGCAGTAGTCGTTAAGCGCGCTCTTCGCCTCGCTCTCTTCCGTTTGCGCTCTACTAAGTTCGCTAACTATAAAAGCGTCCGCGCTATAACTTTTGCGCTCTAAAAGAACGCTTTTGAGGTCTTTCCTTATTTGCGAGGGATTTACCTTCGCCGTTTGCGCCTCGCTCTCGTAATCGAGAAGGAGCATAAACTTTTTCAAGTTGTCGGGGACTTTTTCGTAAACCTCTTCAAGCGCGGATAACTTTTTAGAGACGAACATTACTCTCTTTCTATCCGCTATAAGCGAGGCTATCATATTCGCAATAGTAAGCGTTTTTCCCGTCCCCGGCGGGCCTTTAACGATAAGACTTTCTCCGCTTACCACTCTTTTAATTATGTCCTCTTGAACGCTATCTCTTGGGAGCGTAAAGCGAGGATAAACTCCGTCGCAAACGGGCGGAAATTGTTCGTTTTGTGTGAAAATTCGTCGTACGGTATTACTTTTTTCAATCTTTTCGCGATTGCGCTTAACGTCGTAATACATACAAAGGTCGCTATGGTTATACTGAGCGAGCGCAACGGTATCTTTGTAGAGCGCAAACACCGTGTCCTCGTCTGCGGAACTAACGCAACTTTGAACGAAGTTTTCAACTCTTCTAAAATACTCGTTACCGTCTGAAAGCGACGAGAGAAAAACGGCGTCGGTTTGATTTGCTCCCTCTCCGTTAGGATGAGGCATACCAAGATAAGTGTCGCCCAAAAGCACCTGTTTCATTTTGTTTACGAGACAAGGATTAAGATAAACCTCGTCGTCGATAAACTCGATACCCACGGGGGACGCTCCGGTAGAGCGAACGAGGCGGACGGGGAAAATAAGCACGGGAGTGCGCACTTGTTTTACTTCCGTTTGGGAAACGCGAATACGCCACTTGATTTCGCCTACGCTTAAAAAGAGCGGATTGTTTCCTTTCGTTCTTATATCCTTATATACGCCGTCAATGAACTTATTGAGCGCTTTGCCGTCTGTAAGACCGTCCCCGTCCACCCAGTCGAGCGTTTTAATGTTTCTGCCGATAACCTGCTCGCTACCACCCACCGCGCTATTTCTAAGCACGACGGAAGAGGGCTTGCCCCACTTTTCCTGAGCGGTGAGCAAGATATACTCGGAAAAATTGCTACTGTCGGGGTGAGAAAGGTAGAAAGTTTTACCCTTGTCGCCTGCGTCAAGGTCAATCAGTTTATTCTTCGTTGCCTCGTCGATATGCAGAAGTTCAACGACGTAATTGTCAAGATTTTCTCTCATTTATTACTCCCAGTCAATGGTTATATTTTTGCTTTGCTCTATGCAGTTAAACGCGAACGCTCTCGCCTCGCACTCCATTACTTGAATACGGTAAAGCGTGTGCGCCTCTTCGCCAAAGCGTTTCTCGTTACCAACGATATAGGCGCGGTTGTTCTCTCTGACGCCGTTTAGCGAGCCTTGGGTTACGCCCAGCAAGTTCCAGTACCACTCGCGCCAAGGATTATTAATCGCCATATGCTGAAAAGCGTGGTAACACTCGTGGCATATAGTGTCAAGCAAATCCTCAACCTCGTTCACTACGTAGTCGGCGCGGTACTGAATAAGTTTTCCACCGTCGCAACACCGTCCAACGAGCGTACCGTGGTCGAACTTTTTAACGATTTCCACCACCGGCTCAATGTTGAGGTTCAACGCGTTCATAACCGCTTTAGTGGCGTCGTTAAGTCTTATTTCGCGCTCTTCGTCGCTTAGCGTTTTCCAAACGCTCACGTCGTCCGCGTGGAATATAAGGTAACGAACGAGCAATCCGCATTTAGCGAAAAGCGTCGTGTCGCTCTCAATAATCTTTCTGACGTTGTTTCTATTCGCCTCTCGAACGCAGTCGTAATCGAACTCGCCGTGATGAGCGTTGCCCACCTCTCTATCAGTGTCAAAATCGCCCCAGCCCTTGTCGATAAACTGTTCTTGCGAGGGCGCGGAGGCTATGTAGAGTTTTGCCTCTTTCTCGTTCGCGCGCGATATTTCCGCGCCTTTCATAAACCAGTCTCTGCCCAAAGCGAAACTTTCCATCGCCTCGTTAAGTCCCACGAACCCCATAAAAGCAAGTCCGCTCTTAACGCGCTCTCTACTAACGGTAGTGAGCATTTCGTTCTTTTCAAAAAGTTCCACTACCTCGTTATAGTCGGGCATCGAAAGATAGGAAAAACTAATGTCGAGCGCGGTAAAGCCGTCGGTTTTCGTGCAAAAAGCGAGCATTTCGCTATAAGTTTTACGGTTGCCCGTCTCGTCAAGCACGAACACTTTGCGTCCCTCTTTTCCAAACGAGACGATAGCGCGGTAAAACTCGGCAAAGTCGCCCCTGTAAGCGTTTGCTTTCACTATTGCAAGGTCGCTTCCCCTACCCTTTATCGCGTTGAAAATTCTCTTAATATCGTCCTTGTCCGATAAAAGCGAGGCGTTGAGCGCCAAAAGTCCTGCGGGATTTGAGCGCGCTTGGGCGTAGGCGTAGAGTAAGAACTCTTCGTCTACGGGCGTACAAACGACCAAAGCGTTTGCCTTTTTTGAGCCGTCGCTTATTACGGGATAATACTTATACGAGCCGTACTTTTCTACGTCGAAGGTACATAAAGAGAGCAAGCCTCGTTCGTATTCCTTCGCCATATCCGCAATGATTTTTACGCAAAACTCGATAACGGTAGTGAGTTTTTCGCACGCGGTGGCTCTTGCGTCGATAAAGCGAACCTTATCGCCAAAGATTTCTTGCGCAGGGGAAAGGGCTAAAATCTTCTCTTTCTTTTGCTCTAAAATTCTCTTAACTTCCTCCGCCTCTTCTCTTGAACAAGCGGTTACTTTCCAGTCGCCGTCGCATAC
Source organism: Pumilibacteraceae bacterium (assembly GCA_045532295.1). Classification (GTDB taxonomy): domain Bacteria; phylum Bacillota; class Clostridia; order Christensenellales; family Pumilibacteraceae; genus UBA10677. The sequence goes on from JAZSFP010000012.1 coordinate 131,960, forward strand.
CCTTGCCTTATGCGAAGGAAAGTCGAGCATAATATCGTAAACCTTGCTCGCGTAGTTTATACTTCTCTCGCCAAGGGCAACCGTTTTAGCGTATCCCCTCTCGTTTGCAACGGGGAGCATCTTTTCAATATAGCCTTTTAGCGCGTCGAACCTTTCCGTCGTAAGTTCGTTGTAAAACTTGAGCGAGAGAATTTTGACCTTTATTCTAAAGCCAAGAGCGGTACAAGCGTCGAGGTTTTCTTTTGAAAGCCAAGGCTCGTGGCAAAGCGAGGCGAGGTCTTTTAGCGCGCTCTCAAGTTTGGCTATATCCGTTTCAAAGATATAACAGGCGTTGGCGCGGTCTTTAGTCTGAATATCCATAATTAGTTATCGTCGGCAGAAAGCAAGGTGTCCACGAGCGTTTCTTGGGTTTGCTCCTGCGTTTGAGTGGTGGGCTCGGAAACGGCGGTAGGTCTCTTTACCTTTGCTTGAGCCTCCGCCCACTTTCTCATTTGTTCAGCAATATCGTTCTTCTCTTTCTCTTTTTGCTCCGTCTCGCGTTGGATTTCAACGGTGGTCTTTCTCTTAGGCTCGGTCTCTTTTATCATACCCTCGAGTTTAGAGAGTTGCTCGCGCTGGATTTGACCGTTCTTGTCGATAATCTGCTGACGAGCGAACACTTCGTAAAGGTTACGAATACTGTCGCGGAGCGTAGAGGGATCGGACGAGGGGTCTAAAAGGGAGGCAAGTTGAGCAAAGTCGGTGTTGTGGAAGAGTTTATAGATGAGCGAACGGCTGTGCGAAGAAAGTTCGAACACGTCGCGAATACGCTCGATACGGAAAATCGTCTCTTCACGCGCGGAACGGTTGTCAAGTTTAATCTGAATTTTATCGTCCACTCTTGCAAGGCGTTCCTCTTGTCGTTGAATTTTATCGTCAATGCGTTGTTTCTCGGCAAAAAGGCGAACGGGGTCTTCGCCGTTAAGAATTTTCGACGCGATTGCGGTAAGTTCAGCGTTGAGTTCGTCAATGCTCTTTTGCAATTCCTCTCGCTCTTTATCAAGTTCTACCGTCGAGCAAATCTCTTCGGTTTGGCGAGCGTAAACGTCCATTGAACGGAAGAAGGTATTAGCGTTGGTGTAAGTTTCGTCGGAGTCGGATACGCGAACGAGGTCGTCCATCTCGAAAAGGGCTACTGCGTCCGCTTTGGCTTTGGGGTTCTTTCTGCTCACGCCCAAAAGTCCGCTCCACTCCGCTACCGCCTTTTCGATCTTGTCGAGGTGGTCGAGAGTATAAGCGTTCACCATACGCGCGTTCATAATTCTGCGGATTTCGCGGAACTCGGATACGATATTGTTTTGAATAGTTACCGCAGAGAGCGAAGTCTTATCCCAAACGCCCTCGTCGAACGCTTTATCTATTGCTTGGAGTTTATCTATAATGGAATTAAGATAACCCTGTTGCTCGATATCGGAAGTCTGTCCTAACATCGCTTGCGCGCCACGAATAGTCTCGGTTATATAGGTCTTAACCGCGCCGTGCATAGCGTTCTGGCTATAATTAGGCGTTACGCAGTAGGGCGCGTTCTTTAGCGCGTCTACTCGCTCTTGGTACTTAACGAGGCGTTTAGGCGCGTTCTTGTCCGAAAGTTCAACCGCGATTTTGGAAAGTTCAATCGCCGTCTTTTTCATACTTCCGTCGAACTTACCGTTAATGCCCGTTTCCGCAATATTGCGAAGAACGGTTACTATCTCGTCGGAGAGTTCTTGGCAAGTATCACTGCCGTATCCCCTTTCCATAAGGCGAGGGAAATGACGGTCAAGGTTAATGCCGTTTTGAGCGAATATATCGAATATCTTTTGCGTGGTTTTATCTGTTATCATCAGTCTTTACCTCCTTCACATACCGAATCAATTAATTTTTCCACTGCCTGCGCAACTTTTCTCTTTTGTCCGCGGGCAAAGTAATATAGGTCGTCGTCGTAGAACACGAACTCCGTTTGCGTGCGATCCGCATCCGAGAGCAGTCTTTTAAGTAAGAACCCGTCGCTCTTTCTTAAAGTATTGCTTATCGCGTCCTCTACGCCGTTTAAGTACGGGTGTTTTCCAAGTCCGTTAACGACGATAAGCGCTAAGGGCTGGGATAAATCGTAGAGCGAGAGCAGTTGACTTACTTGGCTTTCCGTAGTAAGTTTGTAAATTCCATCGTCTTTCTCGTCAACCGCGCCCTTTTCGTTGAGTTTAACCAAGAACACGTCCGTCTTTTTCTTCTTTATAACGGACAGTAACGATACTTGCGCTTTGGCTCTGCCCTTGGGGTCGAACAGTTTTTGAAGTTCTTCCGCAGTTAGCCTTACCGCTCCAAATATAGGCGCGCGGTGGTTGTTTTTAAGGGATGACACCAGTTCGTTCAAGCGAGCAAGCCGTCCTGCTTGACCGCTCTTCTCTCCGCCAAGCGAGCCGTAGTATTCTATGCCGAACTTCGAGGAAAGCACCTTTCTCGTATGCTCGAAGTCCACCGCTACCGCTCTTTTCATATCGTCGGGCGCGTTCCTCATCATATCAAAAAGCATAAGCGAGGCGCGTTTTTGAAGTTCGGTAAAGTCCACCGCTTGCGCTCCTTCTAAGATTTTAGGAGGCGCGAGAGCGAGGGCTACCGCCTTATAACATTTATACGCAAACTTACAGCGCATACTCTCGCTACGGTTGATTTCGTCGTAGTCCTTGTCGTAGTAGTAACCAAGGCGAAGTAGAGCCATAGGGTTACCCATATACGCCGATTGCTTACAAAGGGCTACCGCCTCTTCAACGAGGGATAACTTCGCCTCGCCGTCGGCGTTCTCCAACCAAGTGTAGTAGTTTATTTCGCTCGTCCTATACAAACTTTCGCTCTCTTTATTAATTACGAACGCTTGGTCCGCGCCGATTAAGTCCTTAAAACAGGACGGGCAAACCCAACTGCCGTCGTACAGTTCAAGCGGTTGCGCTATTTCTTTTCCGCATTTTACACAAATCATAATTCTTTCCTCTTAATTATTCTTGCTCGGGTTCTTCTACTATCTTAAACGACGCGCTCGTCTCCCCGTTCTCAATAACGTAGTTGGAGTTATTGAGAAATACGGTTACGCTGTATTCGCCGGTCGTCACTGCGTTGTCGTCGCCAACGAGCGTGGTCGAACAAATATCGCCCGCTACTACGCCGTCGGTAATGGTTACCGTAGGACATTTTACCGTTCCGTCGTAAATATACTCGCCTGCGTTATCCCAAGTTATCGTTACGCCTTTTGCTATAATCTGATAGAAAACTTGAGTAGTTCCCGAAAGAGTATAGTTGCTATTTTCTATGGAAACGGCTACGGTGTATTTTTGCTCGCGAGCGTTTTTGGAACTGTCGTAGTCGCCACCGCGAAGAAGGGGAACGGTTTCGCCCTCTACCACGCCCGAAGCGGTTGCGGTGGGGCATTGAATTTTGCCGTTATACACGAATACTCTCACATCGCTCCAAGTAACCGTGAGGGTTTTGGGACTGATTTTGTAGGTTGCGCTCATCGTACCCGAAAGCGAGTAGTTAGCATTGTCAATGGTTGCGCTCATCGAGTAATTTTCACTCTTGGCGTTCTTTGAAGTAGCGTAGTCGCCACTCTTAATGATATCAACGCTCTCGCCTGCTACCACGCCCGAAAGGGTTACCGTGGGGCTTTGAACTTGACCGTTATAGGTAAGGTTGGTGCTACCCCATCTAAACTCTACGCTCTTGGGGTAAATCGTATAATCTTCGCTCTCGTCAAGTAGCGTGTAGTTGGTATCGTTTTGCGCAATATTAACGGTGTACGAGCCTGCGTTTTTGTTCGCGCCCGTGTAAATAAGGTTAACCGTCTCGCCGGGGACTACTCCGTTTAGTGTTGCCTCGGGGTGTTGCGTCTTGCCGTTATACTCAAAGACTGTTTTATCCCAGTAAACGGATAGTTCGCACGGATATATTTCGTACTGTTTACTGAGCGCGCCCTCCAAAGTATAGTTGGGATCTCGGTGGCTAACCGTTACGGTGTACGAACCTGCGTCCTTGCCGTCGCCCGTATAGGTAAGGGGCACGGTGTCGCCTGATACTACTCCGTCCAAGTACGCCGTGGGACAATGTACCGTTCCGTTATAAGTATAGTCGGTATCCTCCCAAGTAACAGTGAGGGGCTTGGGGGAAATGGTGTACTGGCAATAGGGGTTAACGATAGTATAGTTTGAACTACTAACGCCGTAATAACTAACCGTTACGCTGTAAGTACCCACGCTATCGTATCCGGAAGAGATTACCGTTTCTAAATGGTCGCCACTACCCTCAATGACGGATATAGGGTCGAACGAGGGCGTTTGTACGTAACCACAATAAGTAAGGTTGGTATCCTTCCAGTTAAGCGTTATCTCGTAGGGCTTAATCGTGAAACTCGTCTTAGCGTCGGTTGTAGGAATAAAGTATTTCTCTTTAAGACTATCGTCAAGCGCTACCGTAATGGCGTACGAGCCTGCGTCTTTTACGCTATTTCGCGCTTGATTAAGAATAATGCTATCGCCGTTGATTACGTCCGTAATATCGTAAACCGCGGTAACGGGTTTTTCTTGCGCGCTATAAGTAAGGTCGGAGGGAGTATTCCAAGTAATATTGAGTTCCTTGGGCGCAACCTCTATTCTCTTGCTCGTCACCTTTTTTGAAGTAAGCGAGGTAACGCCGTCCGTCGAATACGCCTCGACTTCTAACCTATATTCGCCCTCTTCGTCTGGGTAGAGGTTGGTTTTACTGTATTCGCCGATTGCCGTTTTGGTAATTTCCTCGCCGTTAGGCTTATACCAAATATATCTCAGTTTTACTTCCTCACAAGGCGCGGTAGCGGTTGCCGTAAAGGTTGCCGTATCGCCGTAGGTAAGTTTTCCGTTCGCGTTTACCTCAAAAGAGTTGAGCGTGGGCGCGCGTAACGACCAAACGGGAGTTACCGTTGCGCTGTTTCCTTCCGCGCCTATCATCTCTTCTCTAAAGGTGGAAGTTACCGCCTCGCCGTCGATTAGCCAAATAAGGTCGAAACCGTTTCTTTGCTCGCACTCGCTGAACTTTTGGTCGATATTACCGCTCGTTACGTACTTAACCGTTCTGTCCGTACTGTAACGGAAAGTATTCGGTATCTCGTAAAAATCGTCGTTGTCGTTTTCAATCGTAAGAATGTAGATATCGTCAAAGCCCATCTCTACTCCGTACACCGAAGAGGTCAGTTCTTTTCCTGAAATGCTTTCGCCTCCCTTTACGAAACCGCGGAACATCTTTTTATCGTTGTTTTCGATATTCCACTCGATATCGTCTACGCTGTCCGCGTTAGTTTTAACGAGCGCAGGAGAAGATTGAGCGTAACTGCTCACATCGAACTCTTCTCCCTTCTCGCCGATATAAATATCGAGGAGCGTATCGTTCTTTTTTGCCGTTATATACGAATCTTTATCGTAGGCAAAGGTTACGCAAACCTCGTCTTCCTTGATATCGAAGGGGCGCATATTGTTACCGAGAGTAAACCAACCGTACTGCTCGTAAACGGTGTTACGGAAAGCGTTTACCGTCTCGCGCGAAAGGTTTACCGTGATATTTTGGTTTGCGACGGGACTACTTTCGTAGCCGTCCATTATAAGTTCTGCTCGCTTATTCTCAACGGTAACGGTCTTAAGGTTTTCGTTATCGAATACCGTAGTCGTTACGCCTATTACTTCCACACCGTTAAAGGAGGTGGGAATAACCGCGTTTTCGTTCCAGCCCGATATCAGTCTTCGAGCAGTGTAGGTGTCGCCCGATTTAGCGTAAACTACCGGTCTTGAGTTGCCCTGACCGTAGAAACCGAACGAGCCGAGCATAACCGCGTAAACTACCGTTATAGCGAGCATCACTACCGAGCAAACCGCAGGAACGATTACCGTTCTAATCGCTTTCTTCGTTGCGTAAAGGGTGGTAAGGATATAGCAAATAGCGGTAAGCCCGTGAACGAGCCACCAAACCACCAGCGCGGTAGTAGTGAATACTTCTCCGCCTTGGAAAGGTCCGGTTAATAGCGCGCTTGCTATCGTTACGAGCGCAAGCATTATTATTTGAAGGATAGTCGTCTTTCTCGAATAAGCGTAGCGGAAGTTGGTTACCGCTACCATTACGACGAAGAGAATATCAACGATTGCTATGAAGAAAAGGAGGATATAGTTGAACGCGTCGCTCACGCCGAGCGCGAAGAGAGAAACGAGCGCGGAAATATCAATAACCGCTCCCAAAACGGCGCATATCGCTAAAAACCCTTTGGGGCTGGCTATCTTTTTTTCAATTAAAGTTTGTTTATCTTTAGCCATTATACCACCTCGTTACTCTATCTCTACGGGGCTTTTAAGCGCGCCCGTGTCCTTAATATCCGTTTTCTTAACGATAAACCTCTTCTCGCCCATTACGAACAGGATAATATCCTCTCGCTCGAACGCAGACTTTCTGCTCGCTTTCGTCTTAAGTCGAATTCCCACGGGGAGCATTTGCGCGTAGCGTTTATAGAGCGCGTAGTCTTTATCCGCCGACGGCTCTTCCGATTGAGCCTGACGCAGAGCAGACGAGCAGAACGAACAAAGCCCTTTTCCGCCCCGCACTGCTCTTTGCGCGGAGTCAAGCGTGAACGAACGATGACAACTACTGCAAGTAAAGGTTTCCTTTTTGTCTACCATTTCCATTTTGTCAAGCGCGTACACGAGGTTTTTAGTGAGCGCGCGTCGTCCGTCGGGATAAACATAAACGCTCTCAGGATAGGGACAGTCTTTACATTTATACTCGGGCTCTTCCTTCGTTCCAAGGTTGAGCGCGTTATTCTTACACAAGTATCTCGTGCAGTTAATTCCCGTTCTTCTTTTAGTCTCAAAGCAAGTGATTGTCGTATAGTGCTCGGCAACTGCGGAGTTCTTTCTTATCGCGGTAATTTCTTTATCGGTAAGCCCGAAGTTTTTCTTCTCGGCGTCCAAAATTACTCTCTTGCCGTCGTTTAGCGTAATCTCGCTACCGTCTACTACGGGAAGCGCGTCGCAACCAACGCAGTTTACGGTAATCTTACCGTCAACGGATACTATCATATTGAATACGGGTTTACCCTCGTTGGCAATTACGAAACAATTATTACTCCAACGAATATGCGATATACTTAAAGGCTTAATCTCCGTACACTCGAGCGTTACGTGTTCGTTCGGTCCGCTCTTTACCATAGCGTTAACCGCGTCGCAGTCACTCTTTTCGTCTATCATAATGCTCTTACTGAACGCCTCGCCGTCGCTAACGAGCATTTCAAGAGCCTCAAGCGAGCGGTCAATCATCGCGCTATCCGTTCCAAGCACGCCCTCGCCCGTTCTGTTTTCGATAATAGAGTCGAGGAAGTCGTCCATTTTCTCCGCCTCTTGAGCGGTTATCGGCTTAAATCTGTCGCGGTTTTTACGGAAGAACGCCTTTGCAAGCACGGGCTTGCTCTCACCCGTTCCACCCGAAAGCGATACGCGAAGAGTGATTACGAACACGTCCTCTACCGACGCCTCGCCCACGAGTTCCGCCACCGATACCGCGTGCATATCGGGATAGAAAACGCTCATAAAGTCCTCGCCTATACGCGAAAACTTTATAAGGTCGCCTTCGCTTAGACTTTCCTTTTCGTACTCGCACTCAAAGAGCGAATAGTTCTTGTGATAATTACGGGAAACGCTCTCGATAAAGTTGTGCCAAGCCGCCATATCGTTGTTCATTTCGCCACCGCGGAAGGCTTTGAACCAAGTCGCGCCCTCTTTGGTCATTCCGATAACCTCTTCAGTGCGAATATACGCCGAAGTATCGTCGTAAGAGAAAACGAACTCGCTCGTCTCAATACGGGTATGCGCGCTATCTACTCTTTCAATAATGCTCTTGTCGATACAGCCGTTCTCAAAAAGAACGCAAATACTGTCGAAAGCGCTTTGATATTCTTTTCCTATCGTTATGTAAGTCTTTGCCATAGTCTACTACTCCTAATTGTCAAGCGTGAGGATTTTCTTGATTTCGGAGACCTTATCCGCCTCTTGACCAAGTTTAGCACAGAACGAACGGCCGTCGTCGTAGTTGAAATCCCAAAGCGAACGAAGGAAGGTCGCGAAAGTTCTCGCTACTACGGGGCGAATAGTACCCTCTTTATCGTGGCTCGCGCAGTTAGGACACTCCGCCTCCCACTTGTCGCTAAACTCAAGTTTATAGGGCTTAGGCGAACAGGTTGCGTACTGACAATCCCCACACGAAGATATTGCGTCGGCAAAACTGTCAACACGGCATCTATCACGGCAGTTGGGATTGTTACAGTCGTCGCAAATACTCATAAGGTCTTCGTCGGAAATATCGGGGTTACGACGGTAAGCGTTTATCGCTTTACACTTGCCTTTCATAGAGGGGGAAGTGAAGAACGAGCAATGCGCCATAGCGCAAATCTTACGGCAGTACATACTTCTGTCCCCGGGTACTCCGCTACTGCACATTATTCCCTTTTCGTCGTTGTTAATGGATATACACTGATAACCCTCGCGCGAAACGGAACGGGTAAAGGTTCTTCCACAGGTGTCGCACTTAAAGTCGTATACGCAAATCTCTTGCATAAGCGAACCCTTTTCGCTTACTTCACGGCATCTTTCCGTCGTTTCGCAGTAAAGGTCGTCCTTTCTCTTGCGAAGTTCGTACTCTTCTTGCGTCAACAGTTCCACGTGTCCGCAAGTTCTACAACGAACGGTACGCATACACTCGTTATTCGAGCCTGCGATAATGGTTGCGTCTCCGCTGTTTGAGGACATAAGCGCAATTCTCGCGTAGTAGGCAAGCGCAAAGCCCTCCAGTTCGTGCATATCAACTAAAGAGTAGATATACACGTCGTTCTTTTGACCAAGACGGAAAATACGGCCTACTCTTTGGTCCATTGAAAGCGGGTCGGGGGATACTTGGAAGTTGATAATCACGTTACAAACCTGAAGGTTTACGCCCTCGGTAAACGCCGAATCTTTAATAATCAAAATGGCGTCGTCTTTTTCGTGGAATTTCTCCACTACGCTCTTTTTATTGTAGGGCGTTCCTACGAGTATGCGTTTTTTAAGAGCGGGGTCTTGAGAGAGAATTTCCTCTACCTTGTCGAAAACGAGTTTGTCTTTTTTGAGTTCGTAGTCGAAGAAAATAAGCACGCGCTTATTCTTATGACGCTCGATAATCTTTTTCGTTTCCTTAATCTTGTGGTCAAGTTCGCTCTCTTCCTCGCCAACGGGAACGAGCATATTGTCGGTAAGCGCGTCAAAGTTTTCAGTGAACTGATTTTGATAATAGCCGTTATAATTCGCTTTGGTAAAATATTTCTCGTCGTGAGTATGGTTAAAGATACGGCTTATTAAAAGTTCCGCTTTCGCGTGGTCGAACTCGGCGTTACCTTTATACGCCTCCACGTATCCGTCAACGCTGAACTTTTCGCCCTCGCACTCAATAGCGTCGGGAGCGGAAAGGTCGTCGAGGTTTACCTTGATAGGCTTTTTCTCTACGATACCGTCAAGCGTTACCACGCCCTTTTTATTCGCGTGGTAAAAGTAGAGGTTTTTAACGTTCTTTTGTTTGGTAATTTTTGCCTTACCTCTAATCATTATCGAACGGAGCAAGCCGTTGTGATATTCGTCGGCAATACGCTTGTAAACCGCGCGCTTAAGTTCTCTATGTTCTTTGTCGCGCTTATTCAAGAAACCGTCGATTATATTTCTTCTTTCACCTTGGTGCTTGCTCAAAAATTCCGCTACCGTTATTCCGTTTTGCTCGCTTAAGAGGTAGGAAGTAAAGGGTTCAATGAACTGACCTTGGGGGTTTACCACTATCTCTTGCTTTACGTTCTGGATAAACTCCATAACGGTGGTGGACTTGTGGCACACGTGCTCGAAGTAGTATTTTTTCTCCGTTTGATATTCGTCGGAGCGTTTTTCTTCCTTAAGGTCGAAGTCGGCAGGTTTACCGCCTTGGCAACGCACGAAGTACCAAAGACGGAACATATTATCAAGGTTACCCGAGTGAGGCGTTGCGGTAAGGAGCATACAGAAAGTACTGTTCGCCTTTTTCTTGGTGTCCATCATTTTAGAAAGCAGTTTCATCGCCTTTGCGTAAACGCCGTCTTGCTGGCAAAGGTTATGCGCCTCGTCCACTACGATTACGTCGAACAAAAGGTCGGCGGTAGAGTCGCTCCAAGTAGCAAAGTCCTCCATCTTAACGATAACGGGACGAAGGGGTTTTTTCGTCTTGTCGCGAAGAGGGGGAATATTGTTCTCGAACGAAAGCGACGCTCCGCAAGAGGGACATTGCTTAGGCGAAGTCGTCTTGCCCGTATTGTCCTCGTAATTGTCGCCCGTTTGCTCAACCCTATGCTTGCAAGCCTTACACTCCATATTAGCGCGGAAAAGCACGTCCTTACCAAGACCGAAGTCCTGCTCTAAAACCTTAATCCACGCGCCGTAAACTTGCTCGGGAACGATAACGAGCATACTTTCAATTTTGCCCTGAACGGCAAGTTCGCTTAATATTACGCCTGCCTCGTAAGTTTTTCCGCTACCTACTACGTCGGCAAGAAGTCCAAAGCCACGAAGGTCGCGTAAAAATTCGCGCGCCGCTTTTTCTTGGTGGTCGTAAATTATCGCCTCGTTATTCTCTTTTGGCGCGATGCCGTACGCTCCACTCTGCTTGCTCTGTCCGTAGTAAGCCGTGTTAATCTTGAGCGAGGCAAAATCGTCGTAGCGGTCTAATACGCCCACGACATCGTTAGTTAAGTTAACTCTTTTGTCAAGGTCGCGCTTTTTGTCGGTGAGTTGGTCGCGCGCTTGCACTTTTGAAAACGCGCCCTCGCGAACGGAAAAGCCAAAACTCTTGCTCGAAGTAAGTTTTCCTTTTTTATTTCTCATACTATCTCCTAATTGACTTCCATATCAATGTCGTCTATGCCTTCAAACTCGAAGGTTATATCGGACGCGTTTACTCTAACCGTCGTTCCGCCCCGATAGGTTACCGAAATTCTGCCCGCGTTCTCGCTCCTTGCGTTTACTATGCAGGGAGTTGCTCTACCGTTACGGTCCACCTCAAAGCCTTCGTAAAAATACACCGGCTCGCCCAAGGTTACTTGTCTTCCTTGGTACTTTATGAGGATTTTACCGCCCTTTTCACCCGAAACGACCTTAAAGTCGGTTTCCCGAACGACCGCTTTTCGCGTTGAGTCGCCCGTCTTTCCCACTTTAAGATACCAGTTTCCGCTAAACGCCGTATACGAGAGCGAGGAGTTTTGACGGCTTTGGATTTGAGCGTCCGTCAAAATCAGCGAATAGAATTCCTCGCCTGCGATATGGTTGCACCCTGCCTTTGCCGATATGGGCTGTTTTGTAAGGAAAGTCGCGCCATTATCGCCTATTACCGTTCCACGCTCCGCCGCTATCATAAAGTGTTTGGAGTTCGTCGGGTCTGAGGGGAGCGTTACCCAAGTTCCGTACGAATAGGACAGCGCCATCTTGATTTCGTAGTTTTTAAGCGAAACGATTGCTCCGCCTACTGACGCAGCGTAAATTGAGTCCTCGTAAGACTGGATTTGCGCTTCGTCGTCCGAGCGCACGTTGTCGTCGAACGAGAGTATTTCCACCTTGGAAAATTTGCGTTTTATCTCCGCTTTAAGATAGTCCACCAGTCCGAGCGTTTCCACCAAACCGCCGGCGATAAACACTTTCTTTACCTCGCGGTTGAGCGGACGGGATAATTCGCCGAGAATATACGAAAGTATTCTTTGCGCCACTCCGCTACCGCTCTTTACTCCCACGATATCCTTAAACTCGTCGTGAGTGAGTTTTCTCTGCACGTGAAGGTCGCGATAGAGGGATATGGGTACGCCGTTCTTAAACAGACTGCGCTCGTGCAAGGGCTTTGAGAGTATCGTCTTGGCTTTCTTTATTTCTTTGAGCAAAAGATACTGCTTTTTATCAAGACCGAACTCGTAAATGTGTCCATCCGAGCCGGCAGAGGGCGTTCCCACCGTTTCACGATTGTGAATTGCGCTCTCTAAATAGTTCTCTACCGCCTCGTCCACGTCTCCGCCACCCAGCGCAATGGGAAGAGAGTGTCCGTCCGAGCCGTCTACGATAACGCAAACCTTGCCTTCTTTAAGGTCAACGCTCGCCTTTACTACCGAAAGCGTTTCGTCACCCATATCGAATACGAGCGCGCTCTCGCCCTTTTTAAGATTTCCTCTATGATACGCCAAAAGGCTTAACGCTCTCGTCGTAGACATCGCCTTTTCGGGCTTTTGTCCAAAAGTTTCCTCGATAAGCGAAGTCAGTTCGTCGATATAGTATGTAGTCGCGTTTTGAGGGTAAACTACGGATATGCGCGCTATCGACCTATCTTTCAACGCGCGAGCAGAGTAAAGTTGCTCAAGTTCATTGTCAACCACCTCTTTTACGTACGCAAAAAAGCCACGGCACGCTGCTTTTGGAGTGCAGTTCGCCGTGAAAGTCATTTGCTTTCTTACCATATCGTAAAAATAACTTTGAGCCTCACGCTTTACGGGGAAATAAAATTTAGGGAACTCGTAATCTTTTTCGTAATATTCGTAGTTCGCTTTGCCCCCGTCGCTATTTTTTGGCTTTCTTCTGCCGTTTAAGAGGGATATAAGCCACTTAACCTTAACTACCGTGGTAAACTCCGTCTCGGCGTTTCCGCTTACTTGGTCGGCGTATAGCCATTTCTTTTTCGCTTTATCGTAAAACGCTACCGAGGGGAGCGCAAACTGATTGATAAGGTCGCGCTTAGTCAGTTTTCCGTAAACTACGCCCGCGCCTTCGTCGTACGCGTAAGCAACCTTGATAGTGTCGTTACCAAGGTCAAGACAAATATGAACGCCCTTCTTGCTCGGCGTACTCTCTTCCGCCGTTACGGGTTCGCTTTTTTTGGATTTTGGAGCGCGTTTTTTCTCAGGCTCTTCCTTCTTTTCCTCCTTCGTTTGAGGAATTAAATTGCGTACAGCCCTGAGTAATGCGTCTAAATCGGTTGCCATTTTCTACTAAATCCCTTCTTTTATCCTTATAATTATTTATATAATATCATTATATTGCAAAAAAGTCAATAATACGACGAACGATTTTTGGTATTTTAATGACTTCTTAATCTTGATTTTTTGCGTTTTTGAACCCTTTTCGTTACTTTTTAGCCCTTAAAAATACGCAATTTTTGCATTTTGTAACGAAAAAACGCATACGTATAACGATTTTTATGACAAAACGCCACGGTGCGTTCGCTCCGTAGCGTTTTATTTTTAGCGTTTTAATTTATTTTATAAATATTATTCCCATTCAATCGTGCCGGTGGGCTTGGGCGTAAGGTCGAAAAGAACGCGATTTACGTTATCAACTTCGTGAGTTATACGCTCGGTAATATGTTGAAGAAGGGTGAAAGGAATTTCAGCAACGGTTGCGGTCATTGCGTCTACGGTATTTACCGCGCGGATAATTACGGGGAAAGCGTAGGTTCTTGCGTCGTTCTTAACGCCTACGCTCTTAAAGTTAGGAACTGCGGTAAAGTACTGCCAAACTTTTCCCTCAAGACCGTTCTTTTCGAACTCTTCGCGTAAGATTGCGTCAGACTCGCGAACTGCTTCAAGTCTTTCGCGAGTGATTGCTCCAAGACAGCGAACGCCGAGCCCGGGACCGGGGAAGGGTTGACGGAATACCATACTATCGGGAAGTCCGAGCGCCTTACCTACTACTCTTACCTCGTCTTTGAACAAGAATTTAAGAGGCTCAACGAGTTCAAACTGGAGGTCGTCGGGAAGTCCGCCCACGTTGTGGTGAGCCTTTACCGGACCGCTTTCTAAGATATCGGGATAGATCGTGCCTTGAGCGAGGAACTCTATGCCTTCAAGTTTTCTTGCCTCTTCTTCGAACACACGAATAAATTCAGCGCCGATAATCTTTCTCTTCTTTTCGGGCTCTTCAACCCCGTCGAGTTTTTCCAAAAACCTATCAACAGCGTCTACGTAGATGAGGTTTGCATCGAGTTGGTTGCGGAATACCTCCACTACCTGCTCGGGCTCGCCTTTACGGAGAAGTCCGTGGTTTACGTGAACGGAAACGAGTTGCTTACCAACCGCTTTAATTAAGAGCGCGGCAACTACGGACGAGTCTACGCCACCGGAGAGAGCAAGAAGGACTTTTTTATCACCGATTTGCGCGCGGAGTTCGGCTACGCTTTGCTCGATAAACTTTTCAGCGAGTTCGGGCGTAGTAATTCTCTGCATTTGAGGACGAACGTTATTCATAAATTTTGTCTCCTTTTATATATTAAATAGATTAATTGTTTTTTTCAAGCGCCTCGCAGTACGCGCAACGCACTACGGATTTGCCTTCAACCGAACGGAACTTTTGCTCGAGTTCTTGCTCGGTGGAAGTGATACAGCGCGGATTACGACATTTGGCGGTAGTCTCTACCGTGCCTTCAAAACGAGGAGTATCGGGCTTATCAATATCTTTGAGAAGTTTTAAGATGAGCGCCATTCTCATATACTTACCGTTAGCGACTTGCTTAATGTAGCAAGCGCGAGGGTCGTCGTCCACCTTAACGCTTATCTCGTTTACGCGTGGAAGGGGATGGAGAATTGACATATCACTCTTTGCGCTAACGAGTTTTTCGGGGGTAAGAATATAACTGTCTTTAAGTCTTTCGTACTCGCCCGGATCGTAGAAACGCTCGCGCTGAATTCTCGTCATATACAGGACGTCCAAACTGCCCATTGCCTCGTCAAGTGACGCAATTTCCTCATACGGTATACGATTTTTCTCCAAAACGTCCACTTTCACATAGTCGGGAAGGCGGAGTTCTTCGGGGGAAATAAGCACGATTTTAACGCCTTCGTAACGAGCAAGAGCGGCGATAAGCGAGTGTACCGTTCTTCCAAAACGAAGGTCTCCGCACATACCCACCGTAATATTTCCAAGCCTACCTTTCTCTCTGTGGATAGTAAGAAGGTCGGCAAGAGTTTGCGTAGGATGACAGTGTCCGCCGTCGCCTGCGTTTATGACGGGAACGGTGGCGTTAAGAGCGGCAACGAGGGGCGCGCCTTCTTGTGGGTGGCGCATAGCGATAATGTCGGCGTAGCAACTGATTACTTTCGCGGTATCCGCTACGCTTTCGCCTTTTGCTGCAGACGAACTATTCGCCTCAGAAAAGCCGATTACGTGACCGCCAAGTTCGTACATTGCCGCCTCGAAACTGAGCCTCGTTCTCGTGGACGGCTCGAAAAAGAGCGTTGCAAGTTTTTTGCCTTCGCAAGCGCGCTTATACGCGTCAGGGTTCGCTATTATGTCGTTGGCAGTAGCGATTAACTCGTCAAGTTCGGTTGCAGAAAGGTCGGTTATATCAATTAAACTTCTCATACTTATTTAATCCAACTCTCGTCAGAGGGGTTGTTTCTGAACTTAATAAGACGCGCTATGTCGTCCTCTTTAATGTAGCCTTCTTCCGCTGCAACCTCGGCAATAACGTCAAAGTTAGTAAGCGAAATATTCTTTACTTTTGCCTCTTCAAGACGAACGAGACCTTTCTTCATTCCGTAAGTGAAGATGCTCGCAATACCAAGCACTTCCGCTCCTGCCTCGCGAAGTACGTTCACTACCTCGATTACGCTACCGCCCGTAGAAATGAGGTCTTCAACGACTACGACTTTTTGTCCCTTTTCAAGTTTACCTTCGATTTGGTTCTGTCTGCCGTGGTCTTTCGCACCCGAACGCACGTAGCCCATAGGAAGTCCCATAAGATGAGCGGTAATAGCCGCGTGAGCAATACCTGCGGTGGAAGTTCCCATTAATACTTCTACTTCGGGATAATTAGTTCTAATAACCTCCACAAGTCCTTCTTCTACGTCCGTTCTAACTGCAGGCGCGGTAAGGGTAAGACGGTTATCGCAATACACGGGACTCTTAATTCCGCTCGCCCAAGTGAAAGGCTCTTCAGGACGGAAGAATACCGCTTTAATGGAAAGTAGGTCTTTAGCAATGACTTTTTCGATGTTTTTCATAAATATTTAATTCTCCTATTAAAGATAAGATTTTAAAGATAAGATTTTTTCATTTACCCACTAGCGTGGGGGCGACTTTTCGCGCTTTAGCAAAAGTTGGTTCGCAAGCCCCTTTTCCGCGCACAAGCGTTAGTTCTTTAGATACGCTCGACCGACTGCGAGTGGGGGCGCCCACTGCTCGCGTCGGGGCACTTCTCGCTTACGCTCGCCCGTTGCAAACGGGAGTGTCTTCTCGCTGTCGCTCGCCCGTTGCAAACGGGAGTGTCTTCTCGCTGTCGCTCGCCCGTTGCAAACGGGAGTGTCTTCTCGCTGTCGCTCGGTATGATTTTTATTGGCTTAAACGAAACCTCTATACTGTCATACCCCCCGAGCCGTTAGGCGAGTGGAGTGTATCTCGCGCTGTCGCTCGGCTTGGTCAAGGGTTAAACGCTTCAAAAACGAGTAATACAAGGAAACCGCGGATTTGCGAAGGGCGTGTACTAAAAGGTACATAACCGAACGCAAAACGCAAGGTTGACACAGTAGTACGAAGTTTTTCAAGCGTTTAGCAGAATTCGGCTAAACACCTCTCATACGCCTCTACAGGATCCTCTGCTGCGGTTATGGGACGACCAACGACGATATAGTCAGAACCGATGGCTTTGGCTTGAGCAGGGGTCATAACGCGCTTTTGGTCGCCGATTTCTCCGTCGGCAAAGCGTACGCCGGGGGTAACGGTGAGGAAGTTTTTACCGCAAGTTTCGTGAACCTTGCCTGCCTCGAGGGGCGAACAAACTACGCCGTCGAGACCGCTATCGGCAGCGTTTTTAGCGTAGTGCATAACTACTTTGTCGATAGGCTGGTCGATTAAAAGGTCGTCAGTCATACTTTGTTGGTCGGTAGAAGTAAGTTGGGTTACCGCGATAAGAAGGGGGCGAGTGCCGTCGGGACGGGTTAAGCCCTCGATAGCGGCAGTCATCATTCTCTTCGTTCCCGACGCGTGAAGGTTGGTCATATCGACGTCAAGACGGGATAAAACCGCCATTGATTTTTTAACGGTGTTGGGGATATCGTGGAGTTTGAGGTCGAGGAAAATCTTGTGGCCTCTCTCCTTAATCTTTCTTACGATGCTCGGTCCTTCCGCGTAGAAAAGTTCCATACCTATTTTTACGAAAGGTTTTCTGCCCGTGAACTTGTCCAAGAACGCAAAGGTCTTTTCAGCGCTGTCAAAGTCGCAAGCAATAATAACGTCCTTACCCATTTTACTTAGTTCCTCCTATGATTTCACTTAAAGATTTAATTCCGTATTTGTCCATAACGACGGGAAGTTGCTCGATAATTTCTTTGCACGCAAAGGGGTTTACGAGGTTAGCCGCGCCCACTTCTACTGCGGTTGCGCCGGCAAGCATAAGTTCGATTACGTCCTCGGCGTTCGATACACCGCCCATACCCACGACGGGGATTGATACGGCGTTTGCTACCTGATAAACCATTCTTACTGCTACGGGAAAAATCGCGCTACCCGAAAAACCGCCCATCTTGTTAGCGATTATCGGTTTTCTCGTCTTAAGGTTAATGCGCATACCAAGTAGCGTATTTATTAAACTAATTCCGTCTGCGCCTGCGTCCTCGCACGCTTTTGCGATGGACACGATATCCGTTACGTTGGGCGAAAGTTTAACGATAACGGGCTTAGTGGTAACCTTTTTTACCGCTCTGGTAACTTCAGCGGCAGCGCTTGGGTCAGTACCAAAACTCATACCGCCACCGTGGACGTTGGGACAACTTACGTTGACCTCGAGCCAGCCCACTTCTTCGCATTTGTCAAGGCGCTCGCAAGTATAGGCGTAGTCCTCAACGGAAAATCCGCTAACGTTAGCCATTACTTTTTTGTGGAAAACCTCGCGCATTTTGGGGAGTTCTTCGCTTATAACCTTGTCAACACCGGGGTTTTGCAAGCCCACCGCGTTAATCATACCCGCAGTGCACTCTGCAATTCTTGGAGTGGGATTGCCGAAACGGGGGTCGCGCGTCGTTCCCTTAAACGAGAAAGTTCCTAAAAGGTTGATATCGTAAAGTTCAGCGAACTCGTAGCCGTAGCCGAAAGTTCCCGAGGCGGGAATTATAGGGTTGTCAAGGTCAAGTCCGCAAAGATTGACTTTTAATCTTTCCATATAATTTCCTCCTTAGTAAGCACGGGGCCCTCTTTACAAATTCGCTTATTGCCCGTAAGCGTTTTGCACGAGCAACCCATACAAGCGCCGAAACCACAGCCCATACGCTCTTCAAAACTCAACTGTCCGCTCGTCTTGGCGGTCTTGCAAACCGCCTTTAGCATAGGCTCAGGACCACAAGTGTAGAAGTAGTCGTAGTCGGCGTTTTCCATTACCGTAGTAACGAAACCGCGCACACCGTAACTTCCGTCGACGGTAGTAACGGTTACTTTTGCGCCTAATTTTTCAAACTCGCTTTGGTAGAAAATCTCGCTCGCTTTGTTAAAGCCAAGCACCACTTCTACCTCTACTTTTTGCTCGATTAGTTTTTTTGCGAGCATATAAAGGGGAGGAACGCCCACGCCACCGCCCAAAAGTATGGCTTTTTTGCCTGCTTTGGAAAGGTCGTAGCCGTTGCCAAGTCCCGATAGAATATCGAGTGTGTCGCCCTCTTCCATTGCGCTCATTTTCTCAGTGCCTTTGCCTACTACTTTATAGATAAGCGTTAGCGTATTCCCCTCGCAGTCGCACACGGATATGGGACGGCGAAGATACAATCCGTCAATTAGGATATTGACGAACTGACCGCTGTTAGTAACGGCAGAGCAATCTCCCTCGAGCGTCATTTTATAAACGTCAGAGGTGAGCGCGATATTAGAAGTTATCGTAAAAATCCCTCGTTTCATTTCGTCTCCTTAAGCGTCGATGGTGGATATGCGAAGAGTAGTCTCGTCGAGAACGTCCAAAAGCACTTTTACGGTATCGAGCGAAGTAAACATAGTTACGTTGTTCTCAATAGCGTACTTTCTGATTTCGTAGCCGTCGCTCTGCTTTCCGATTGCTCCAACCTCGCTGGTATTGATTACGTAAGCGACGTTGCCTTGACGGATTTCTTCTCTGATTTCCTCACTGCCCTCGCTGATTTTCTTAACCACGTGAGTGCGGATATTATTTGATTTTAAGAATCTAGCAGTACCTGCGGTTGCAACGATATTAAAGCCAAGGTCATAGAAACGGCGGATAAGAGGAAGAGCCTCTTCCTTGTCCTTGTCGGCGATAGTTGCGAACACCGTGCCGTAGTTTTGAAGTTTCATACCCGACGCCTGAAGAGCCTTATAAAGCGCGCGGTAAAGTCTGTCGTCGTAGCCGATTGCCTCGCCGGTGGATTTCATTTCGGGCGAGAGGTACGCGTCAAGACCTCTAATCTTATTGAACGAGAACACGGGAACTTTAACGTACCATCTCTTCTTTTCGGGAGGATAGATATCGAAAATGCCCTGTTCTTTGAGGCTCTTACCCATAATTACTTCGGTCGCGATATCGGCAAGACTATAACCCGTTGCTTTAGAAAGGAAGGGAACGGTACGCGAAGAACGGGGGTTAACCTCGATTATATAAACCTTTTCGTCCTTGTCCACGATAAACTGGATATTATAAAGACCTACGATACCGATACCAGGACCTAACTTTTTAGCGTATTGAAGGATAATGCCCTTAACTTTATCGGAAATACTGAAGGAAGGATATACGGAAATACTGTCGCCCGAGTGAATACCCGTACGCTCAACGAGTTCCATAATGCCGGGAACGAATACGTCCTTGCCGTCGCAGATAGCGTCTACCTCGACTTCCTTACCGATAATGTATTTATCTACCAAAACGGGCTTGTCTTCGTCGATTTCTACTGCGGTCTTGAGGTATTTTCTAAGTTGGTCCTCGTTAGCAACGATTTGCATTGCTCTGCCTCCAAGAACGAAGGAGGGACGAACGAGCACGGGATAGCCGATACGGTTCGCTGCCGCTACGCCGTCCTCGATTTTGGTTACCGCGCAACCTTCGGGTTGGGGAATATCGAGCGCTTTGAGGACTTTTTCAAAACTGTCGCGGTTCTCTGCTCTTTCGATAGCGTCGCAGTCCGTGCCGATAATCTTAACTCCACGGTCACGAAGAGGCTCGGCAAGGTTAATAGCCGTTTGTCCGCCAAGCGAGGCGATAACGCCCTCGGGGTTTTCAAAGTCGAGGATTGCCATTACGTCCTCGGTGGTGAGAGGCTCGAAGTAGAGTTTATCAGAAGTGGTGTAGTCGGTCGATACGGTTTCAGGGTTGTTGTTGATGATGATTGCCTCGTAACCAGACTTTTTAGTCGTGGTTACGGCGTGAACGGTGGAATAGTCCAACTCAACGCCCTGTCCGATACGGATAGGACCTGCGCCAAGCACCACCGCTTTCTTCTTATCGGTTAGAACGGAGTCGTTCTCGCCTGCGTAGGAAGAATAGAAGTAAGGAACGTACGCGCCCGTGTGGAGCGTGTCTACCATACGGAATACGGGGGTAATACCCTTTGCTTTTCTTAAATTATAGATATCAAGTTCCTTAGTGTTCCAAAGTTTAGCGATATATTTGTCGGAAAAACCGAGCATTTTTGCGCCTTTGAGCGCTTTTTCGTCCATTACTTTTTCCTTCAAAATCTTTTCCATTTCGGTAATGGTCTTGATATTTTCAAGGAAAAGAGGCGTGATTTTCGTTATGTCGTAAAGTTCTTCGATGCTAACGCCACGACGGAGAAGTTCGGTTACTGCGAAGATATTATCGTCCTTGAACTCTTTGAGGTATTCCTTAAGAGCCTCGTCGGTATAGCCGTCGAACTTTGCAAGGTGGAGGTGGCAAACGCCTATTTCAAGCGAGCGAACGGATTTGAGCATACACTCGCAAAGATTAGAGCCGATACCCATAACCTCGCCCGTTGCTTTCATTTGCGTTCCAAGTTTGTTGGATGCGGAAGTGAATTTATCAAAGGGGAAACGGGGGAATTTCGCTACTACGTAGTCGAGTTTAGGCTCGAGCGCGGCAGTACCGCCTGCAAGAGGTATTTCGTCAAGCGTCATACCTACTGCGATTTTTGCGGTAACGCGAGCAATGGGGTAACCGCTTGCTTTAGATGCGAGCGCGGACGAACGCGATACGCGGGGGTTTACCTCGATAAGATAGTACTCACTGCTATGGGGGTTAAGCGCGAACTGTACGTTACAACCACCCTCGATTTTGAGTTCGCGGATAATCTTGATTGCGCTGTCGTTGAGCATTTTAAGGTCGTGCTCGTTAAGAGAAAGTATGGGCGCAACTACTATACTGTCGCCCGTATGAACGCCAACTGGGTCGAGGTTTTCCATACCACAGATAGTGATTGCGTTGTCCTTGCTATCGCGCATAACCTCGAATTCGATTTCCTTAAAGCCCTTGACGGATTTTTCGATAAGCACTTGATGGACGGGGGAAAGTTTGAAGGCGTTGATACCGATTTCCACGAGTTCTTCTTCGTTGTCGGCAAAGCCACCGCCCGTTCCGCCAAGCGTGAACGCAGGACGAAGGACTACGGGATAACCGATACGGCGCGCAGCCTCTTTCGCCTCTTCAAGCGAATAGGTAATTTCCGAGGGAATTACGGGTTCGCCTATGCTTTGGCAAAGTTCCTTGAAAAGTTCTCTGTCCTCTGCTCTTTCAATACTCTCGCTACTCGTTCCAAGAAGGAGCGTTCTGCACTCTTTAAGCACGCCTTTCTTTTCAAGTTGCATAGCAAGATTTAAGCCCGTTTGTCCGCCTATGCCGGGCACGATTGCGTCAGGGCGCTCGTAACGGAGAATTTTCGCTACGTATTCGAGCGTGAGCGGTTCCATATACACCTTGTCAGCGATGGTCGTATCCGTCATAATCGTTGCAGGGTTGGAGTTGACGAGCACTACTTCATAACCCTCTTCCTTAAGCGCTAAGCACGCTTGCGTTCCTGCGTAGTCGAATTCCGCCGCCTGTCCGATGATGATAGGACCAGAACCGATGATGAGTACTTTCTTGATGTCTTTTCTCTTTGCCATAACAGTTTTTCTCCTGAATAAATTCTTTATGTGGTCTATTGTTTTCTATATACTATCTCGCCGTTATAAACGGTAAGTTGGTTTACGCCGATAAGTCTTTCCCCTTGGTACGGAGTTGCTCTTCCCTTGCTTAAAAATTGCTCGGGCTCTACGGTGAATTCGTCCATTTTCCATACCGAATAATCGTTCGTAAAGCGGATATTAAATCGCTCGCGTGGAGCAAAAACAAGCAACCGTATCAGTTTTTTTAGGTCAATCACGCCTTCTTTTACGAGGTGCGTATAGAGGGCTGGGAAAGCCGTTTCAAGCCCTACTACTCCAAACGCGCTCGCCTTTAGTCCGCGCGATTTTTCTTCCGCGCTATGAGGGGCGTGGTCGGTTGCTATCATATCAATCGTGCCGTCGATAACGCCTTCAACTAAAGCCTCTCTGTCTTCTCTTGAGCGAAGGGGTGGGTTCATTTTCATTCTGCCGTCCTCAATAAGAAAACTATCGTCCATCGTAAGATAGTGAGGCGCGGTTTCACAAGTGATATCTACGCCGTCGCGCTTTGCCTCGCGAATAAGGGCAACGCTTTCTTTTGCAGATATATGGCACACGTGATATTTAACGCCCGTCTTTTTTGCAAGTTCAATATCGCGAGCGATTTGCGCGTACTCACTCTCCGAGCAAATTCCACGGTGTCCGTGCGCTTTAGCGTACTGACCGTCGTGGATATATCCACCGAAGAGAAGGTCGTTCACTTCGCAATGCGCAACTATCATTTTTCCGCAATCTTTTGCTCTTTTCATAGCCTCTTCCATAAGAGAGGCAGACTGTATTCCCGAGCCGTCGTCGGAAAACGCGATTGCGCCTTTAAGGGAGGCAAAGTCAACAAGTTCACTTCCCGCGCGCTTTTTAGTAATCGTTGCGTAGGGATACACGGCTATTACGCTATCGCGGTCGATAATTTCTTGCTGAATTGCAAGCGTTTCTTCGCTATCGGGAGCAGGACTAAGGTTAGGCATCGTGCAAACGGCGGTGTATCCTCCGCGAGAGGCAGATTTACTACCCGACTTTATCGTTTCTTTATAGGAAAATCCCGGCTCGCGAAAATGCACGTGCACGTCGCAAAAACCGGGCAAGAATAAATATTCTTCACTGTCAAAAGCCATAACCTCAGAGCAAAAGGTATACTCGGGGGCAGACTTCTCCGCCACCTTGAGCATTTCTATATTTGCTTTTTTAAGGTCGTGAATTTTAAACATAATTTTTCCTTTTTAAAGAGGTACTCGATTACCCAACCGAACGCCACTGACACAGTAATGCGACGCATATCGCTCGTTTTAAGCGAGGATTTTTGAGATGATTTTCGTCAAACACGAGAAGGTCTTGGTCTATGGTTAAACGAGTGAGAAACGAGCAAGACGAGGAAAGGGATTGAGGGCGGGTATGAGTGTACAAAGAAGTACTCGATTACCCGACCGAAATCCACTGACAAAGTATTGCGAAGTTTATCGCTCGTTTAAAATAGGCCGGTTATTTTGCCACTTTCATCTACATCAATCTTCTCCGCTGCGGGAACTTTGGGAAGACCGGGCATAGTCATAATTTCTCCGGTGAGGGCGACGATGAAACCGGCGCCGGCGGACACTTTGACGTTACGAACGGTAACGGTAAAGCCGTTGGGCGCGCCAAGGAGGGCGGGGTTATCGGAGAAAGAGTATTGCGTTTTTGCCATACAAACGGGGATTTTGTCGTAGCCGAGCGCGGTAAGACGCGCGATTTCCTTCTTTGCAACGGGGGTAAAGGCTACGCCGTCGCCACCGTAAACGCGTTTAACGATTTTCTCGATTTTCTCTTCAATGGAGCAATCGAGTTCGTAACTAAACGAGAAGTCGTTTTTCTCTTCACAAAGGCGAACCACTTCTTTAGCAAGTTCCTCGCCACCCTTTCCACCCTCTGCCCAAACGGTAGAGAGAACCACGTTAACGCCAAGTTCTTTGCACTTGTCGATAACGAGTTTGATTTCAGCGTCGGTGTCGGTGGGGAAACGGTTAACCGCTACCACGCAAGGAAGTTTGTAGACGTTAACGATATTGCTTACGTGACGGAGAAGGTTGGGAATACCTTTCTCGAGCGCGTCGAGGTTTTCGCTACCGAGTTCGGTTTTTGCAAGACCGCCGTGCATTTTAAGAGCGCGAACGGTTGCAACCATTACTACTGCGGAGGGATTAAGCCCTGCGTAACGGCACTTAATGTCGAGGAATTTTTCTGCGCCGAGGTCTGCGCCAAAGCCTGCCTCGGTAATAGCGTAATCGCCAAGGCGCATCGCCATTTTGGTCGCAATTACGGAGTTACAGCCGTGAGCGATATTCGCGAAAGGTCCGCCGTGAACGAACGCAGGAGTATGCTCGAGCGTTTGAACGAGGTTGGGCTTTAACGCGTCCTTTAACAGAGCCGCCATTGCGCCCACCGCTCCAAGTTCGCCTGCGGTTACGGGCTTATCGTCATAGGTGTAGCCTACTACTATTCTCGATAATCTTTCTTTAAGGTCGGTAATGGAGGAGGCAAGACAGAACACAGCCATAATCTCGCTTGCAACGGTAATATCGAAACCGTCCTCACGAGGAACGCCGTTAGCCTTTCCGCCAAGACCGTCCGTTACGAAACGGAGTTGACGGTCGTTCATATCAACGCATCTCTTCCAAGTAATCTTTCTCGTGTCAATGCCGAGGCGATTGCCTTGATGAATATGGTTGTCAAGCATTGCCGCCAAAAGATTGTTCGCCGCGCCTATTGCGTGGAAGTCGCCAGTAAAGTGAAGGTTAATGTCCTCCATAGGCACTACTTGAGCGTATCCACCGCCTGCCGCGCCACCCTTAACGCCGAAAACGGGTCCTAAAGAGGGTTCGCGAAGAGCAACGATAACGTTTTTGCCTATTCTCTTAAGTCCGTCCGCAAGACCGATAGTGGTGGTCGTCTTACCCTCGCCTGCAGGGGTGGGGGTGATTGCGGTTACGAGCACGAGTTTGCCTTCTTTTTTGGGCGTGTCGTTTAAGAGTTTATAGTCGATTTTAGCCTTGTATTTGCCGTACTGCTCAAGGTACTTTTCGTCTACGCCTGCAACGGAAGCAATTTCCGTAATAGGCGTCATAGTCGTTTGCTGAGCGATTTCTATATCGGATAAGTAAGCCATTTTTCTCTCTCCTTACTTAAAGTATTTTACTGCGGACTCGAACATCTTCATATCGAACTGTCCGGGAACGTTCTTGTAAAGTCCTTTGCCTATTCTCTCGCTGTGTCCCATTTTGCCGAACACTCTGCCGTCGGGGGAAGTAATACCCTCGATTGCGCAAATCGAACCGTTGGGGTTATAGCGAATATCGTCCGTTGCATCGCCGTCGAGGTCTACGTACTGCGTTGCAATCTGTCCGTTTTGAGCAAGTTTTCTCACCCACTCGTCGCTCGCTAAAAATCTGCCTTCGCCGTGGGAAATGGGAACGGTGTAAATCTCGCCGGGCTTACAAGCGGAAAGCCAGGGGGATTTATTAGAGGCAATTCTTACTCTAACGAGTTTACTCTGGTGACGAGAAATGGTGTTGAAAGTAAGCGTGGGGTTATTCTCGTTCGCGTCTACGATTTTGCCGAAAGGCACGAGACCAAGTTTAACGAGCGCTTGGAAACCGTTACAGATACCGCACATAAGTCCGTCGCGGTTATCGAGAAGGTCGTGGATTTGCTCTTTTACCGCGTCGCCACGGAAGAAAGCCATAATGAACTTTCCACTACCGTCTGGCTCGTCTCCGCCCGAAAAACCACCGGGTACGAACACCATTTGAGCGGTCTTGAGTTTGTTAGCGAAGTCGTCTACGCTCTTACTAATGCCGTCGCTCGTAAGGTTGTTGATAACGAAGATTTCCGCGTCCGCTCCGGCGTCGCGCATAACCTTTGCCGTATCGAACTCACAGTTCGTTCCGGGGAATACGGGGATAAGCACTTTGGGCTTTGCCACTTTAATAGCGGGCGCAACTCTCTCGCTTGCCGAGAAAGTGAAGTTTTCAAGTTTCTTCGCGGGCTTTTCCGCTACGGGATAAACGCTTTCAAGTTTGCTCTCGTAGATATCGCAAAGTTTAGAAAGGTCAACGATATCGTTTTTATAGGCGATTTTCTTATCGTCGGTGATAACGCCGATGAGTTTTCCCTCGATTTCAGCGTCCGTTTCGATTAAGAACGAGCCGTAAGCGTATCCGAAGATTTCGTTAAGAGTGAGCGCGTCGTCGTACTTAAAGCCAAGTCCGTTACCCATAGCGCATTTAAGAACCGCCTCGGCAATACCGCCGTAACCGGGGGTGTAGCACGAATATACTTTGCCCTCGCGCATAAGAGCAGTAACTTTACTAAAGCACTCTTTTACCGATTTTACTACGGGAAGACCGTTCTCGTCGTAGTCGGGCTTAATAAGGATAAGTTTATTGCCTGCTTTCTTGAAGTCTCCACTGATAACTTCGTCAGTCTTGCCAACGGTTACAGCGAAGGAAACGAGGGTGGGAGGCACGTCGAGGTCCTCGAACGAACCGCTCATACTGTCCTTTCCACCGATTGCGCCGATTTCGTAGTCAAGTTGAGCCTTGAACGCGCCAAGGAGGGCGGAGAGGGGTTTGCCCCAACGCTTGCCGTCGCGAGCAGGCTTTTCAAAGTATTCTTGGAAAGTAAGGTACACGTCCTCAAACGACGCACCGCTTGCAATAAGTTTGCTTACGCTTTCCACTACCGCTAAATACGCGCCGTGGTAAGGGGATTTTTCCGCAATAAAGGGGTTGTAGCCCCAAGCCATATACGAGCAAGCGTCGGTGTGCTTTTGCTCTACGGAAACCTTTTGCACCATTGCTTGAATAGGCGTAAGTTGATGAATTCCACCAAAGGGCATAAGCACCGTGCCTGCGCCTATGGTCGAGTCGAAACGCTCGCTAAGTCCGCGCTTTGAGCAAACGTTGAGGTCGGAGGCAAGCGCCTCGTAGCCGTCTACGAACGCTTTGGGCGTTTCTTTATTATAGTCTTCACAGTTAACGGGGGTAATATCGATATGCTTTTCCGCGCCGTTAGAGTTAAGGAACTCACGGGAAAGGTCAACGATAACTTTGCCGTTCCATCTCATTTTAAGACGGGGGTCGGCGGTAACCGTTGCAATCACGGTCGCCTCGAGGTTTTCGCTGTTAGCAAGGGCAAGGAAAGCGTCCACGTCCTTCTTTTCCACTACTACCGCCATACGCTCTTGGCTCTCGGAAATAGCAAGTTCCGTTCCGTCAAGACCGTCGTACTTTTTGGGTACTACGTTAAGGTCGATATCAAGTCCGTCGGCAAGTTCGCCTACCGCTACGGACACACCGCCCGCGCCAAAGTCGTTACTACGCTTAATCATTTTGCACGCGGTTGCGTTTCTAAAGAGGCGCTGGAGTTTTCTCTCTTCGGGAGCGTTACCCTTTTGCACTTCCGCTCCGCAACTTTCAAGCGAGGAAAGGGTATGCTTTTTGCTCGAACCGGTCGCGCCACCGCAACCGTCTCTACCCGTTTTTCCACCGAGAAGGATTACCACGTCCCCGGGAGCAGGCACTTCACGGCGTACGTTCTCTGCCGGAGTTGCGGCGATAACCGCGCCGATTTCCATACGCTTTGCCGCGTAGCCTTCGTGATAAATCTCGTCAACGATACCCGTTGCAAGACCGATTTGGTTACCGTAGGAAGAATATCCTGCCGCAGCGGTCTGAACGATTTTGCGTTGGGGAAGTTTGCCTTCGATAGTCTCGGATACGGGCTTTAAGGGGTTTGCCGCACCCGTTACGCGCATTGCGCCGTAAACGTAGGAACGACCTGAAAGGGGATCGCGAATTGCTCCGCCGATACAGGTTGCCGCGCCACCGAAAGGCTCGATTTCCGTGGGGTGATTGTGCGTTTCATTTTTAAATAGTAAGAGCCAAGGCTCAACTTTGCCCTCTACTTCGATATCCATCTTAACGGTACAAGCGTTGATTTCTTCGCTCTCGTCAAGTTTGTCAAGTTTGCCGTTCTTTTTGAGGTACTTAACGGCAAGCGTTGCGATATCCATAAGGTTAACGGGCTTGGTTCTGCCAAGTTCTTTTCTTACTCTAATATACTCGTCGTATGCGTCCGAGAGCAGTTTGTCCTCGAACTTTACGCTATCAATCGTAGTTAGGAAAGTAGTATGACGGCAATGGTCCGACCAGTAAGTGTCAATCATACGAATTTCCGTAAGGGTGGGGTCGCGATGCTCACTGATAAAGTAGTCGCGACAGAAACGAATATCGTCAAGGTCCATTGCAAGACCGTACTTTGCTACGAAACTTGCAAGCGCGGTATCGTCCATTTCGCAAAAACCGTCGAGCGTGGGTACGGACGAGGGGATTTCGTATTTAAGAGCGAGCGTTTCGGGTTTGTCCAAAGTAGCCTCGCGCGCCTCTACGGGATTGATTACGAACTTTTTGATTTCCGCAATCTCGTCTTTGGTCAACGCGCCCGAAAGAATATAAACTTTCGCCGTTCTAATGATGGGGCGGTCGCCTTGGGATATTATTTGGATACATTGCGCCGCACTATCTGCGCGTTGGTCAAACTGACCGGGAAGATACTCAACCGCGAATACGGTATCGTTTTTATCGCAATTAAGTTCTTCGGTAACGATATCGAGTTGAGGCTCGGAAAATACCGTGCCGATACAGTCAGTGAAGAGTTTTTCGTTGATGTTCTCCACGTCGTAACGGTTCAAAAGTCTTACTTTTGTAAGCGTTTTAATTGATAAAAGCGTAGTGATTTCGCCGTAGAGCGCGTTAGCCTCGTGCGCAAGTTCCGCTTTCTTTTCTACGAAAATTCTATAAACCATTGTTAGTCCTCCTGCAAAGCGTCAAGCGCTCTTTTTCCGATGTCTTTACGCCAAAATGCGTTGTCAAATTTGATTTTGCTTACTCTTTCGTACGCTTTATCAAGCGCCTCTTTGAGCGTGGGCGCGGTTGCCGTAACGTTAAGCACTCTGCCTCCGCTCGTTACGAGCCTGCCCTCGCTAAGCGTTGCGCCCGCTACGAAAACGCTGTCCTTTTCTTCTTGAGGGATAGTGATTTCAAAGCCCTTCTCGTACGCCGTGGGATAGCCCTTCGACGCCATTACCACGCAAGAAGCGCAACCGTTTGAAAATTTTACTTCAGTGTCCGCAAGCGTTTCGTTCGTCGTAGCCTGCATTACGGTTAGAAGGTCGCTTTCAAGAAGGGGAAGTACGACCTGCGTTTCGGGATCGCCAAAGCGACAGTTATACTCGATTACTTTAGGACCGTTTTTCGTCAGCATAAGTCCAAAGTAAAGACAGCCTTTAAATGTTCTGCCCTCTTTATTCATTGCCTCAATGGTGGGAAGGAAAATCGTTCTTTCGCACTCTTTAGCAATTTCGGGGGTGTAGTAGGGGTTGGGCGCTATCGTTCCCATACCGCCCGTGTTAAGACCTTCGTCGCCGTCAAGCGCGCGCTTGTGGTCCATAGACGAAACCATAGGCTTTACCGTCTTGCCGTCGGTAAAGGCGAGAACGGATACCTCGGGGCCCGTCAAAAATTCTTCGATTACCACGCTATCTCCGCTTGCGCCAAACACTTTGTCGCTCATCATCGAGTGAACGGCGTCTACCGCCTCTTGCTTAGTTTTAGCAATGATTACGCCCTTGCCAAGCGCAAGCCCGTCAGCCTTGATTACTACGGGAAGGGGGTGGTCCTCAAGATAGGCAATAGCCTCTTGCTCGTTATTGAAAATTTCGTATCGAGCGGTCGGTATGCCGTATTTTTTCATAAGCGTCTTGGAAAAAGCCTTACTGCCCTCGATTATCGCCGCCGACTTGTTAGGTCCAAAACAGGGTATGCCCTTTTCGTTAAGCGCGTCCACCGCTCCAAGCACGAGCGGATCGTCGGGAGTTACGATTGCGTAGTCGATTTTCTTCTCTACCGCAAAAGCCACGATACCTGCGATGTCTTTCGCGCCTATGTTTACGCACTCAGCGTCGTCCGCTATTCCACCGTTTCCGGGCAAAGCGTATATCTTCTCTACGCTTTCGTTCTTCTTGATTGATTTGATTACGGCGTGCTCTCTTCCGCCACCGCCGATAACGAGTATTTTCATAAAAGCAGGTTTTCTCCTAAAGTTTGTTAGTTGTATATTGTTACGAAGTGTGATATTTAGATACGCCCACCCGTTGCAAACGGGAGTGATTTTGTCAAGGGTTTAAGCGAGGATTTTTGAGATGATTTCATTCGTCCTGCGAGGGAGTGGTCAAGGGTTAAACGAGTGAGAAACGAGCAACCCACTGCGAGTGGGAGCGACTTCTCGCTTTCGCTCGCCCGTTGCAAACGGGAGTGAAGGTCGCGCTTTGGCGAAAGTCGGTTTATAAGTTATACTTCCGCGTATTAGTCTTTCGGTTTGGTCAAGGGTTAAACGAGGATTTTTGAGATGATTTTCATCAAACGCGAGAGGGGCGTATCGGAAATACGTTCGTCGAGCGTTTGTACGAAAAGCGCTCAAAAAGACCGCTTAAATTAATGGTGGAAAAGGCGCATACCCGTAAACACCATCGCCATTCCGTATTTATCACAGCACTCGATAACGAGGTCGTCACGGATAGAGCCACCGGGCTCGGCGATGTATTTTACACCGCTCTTTTTTGCGCGTTCGATATTGTCGAAGAAGGGGAAGAAAGCATCGGAGCCGAGAGCAACGCCGTCGATAGTATCGAGGTAAGCGCGCATTTCTTCGGGGGTGAAGGGCTCGGGCTTAGAGGTGAAGTACTTCTCCCAAACGCCGTCAGCCGTTACGTCCTCTTCGTTCTTGTTGATATATCCGTCGATTACGTTATCGCGGTCGGGGCGTTTAATGTCGGCGCGGAAAGGAAGGTTCAATACCTTGTCGTGTTGACGAAGGAAGAAGGTGTCCGCTTTCGTGCCTGCAAGACGGGTGCAGTGAATTCTCGACTGCTGTCCTGCGCCTACGCCGATTGCCATACCGTCTACCGCGTAGCAAACGGAGTTGGACTGCGTGTATTTAAGGGTTATGAGCGCGATAATAAGGTCACGCTTTGCGCTTTCGGGAAGTTCCTTGTTCGCAGTTACGATATTACTAAGAACGCTCTCGTCAATTTTATATTCGTTTCTGCCCTGCTCGAAGGTAACGCCGTAAACCATTTTTCTCTCTTGAGGCTCGGGAATATAGTTTGGGTCAATTTTAACGACGTTGTAAGTTCCCTTTCTCTTTGCTTTGAGAATTTCAAGCGCTTTGTCGGTATAGCCGGGCGCGATTACGCCGTCACTAACCTCACGAGCAATAAGGCGCGCGGTAACCTCGTCGCACTCGTCGGAGAGCGATACCCAGTCGCCGAAAGAACACATTCTGTCCGCGCCACGCGCACGAGCGTACGCGCAAGCAAGAGGCGAAGAGTCAAGACCTTCTACGTCGTTTACAAAGCAAGCCTTCTTGAGTTTTTCGGGAAGAGGCACGCCTACTGCGGCGGAGGTGGGGGATACGTGCTTAAAACTCGTCGCAGCAGGAAGTCCCGTTGCGCTTTTGAGTTCTTTTACGAGTTGCCAGCCGTTGAGGGCGTCGAGGAAGTTGATATATCCGGGTCTTCCGTTAAGAATTTCAACGGGGAGGTCTTTTCCGCCTTCTACGAAAATTTTAGCGGGTTTTTGGTTGGGGTTGCAACCATACTTGAGTTCGTATTCTTTCATTATGTTTCTCCTGTGGATTATTTTTTTGTTTGGAGCGTATTTTTTGCGGACTTTGTCCGTAAAAATCACTAAGTTATTGCGACAATTCTTTTATATTAGGCTATGGAGCAATGGATAAGTGATTAGCCTTTGGCGATTTAGCGAGAAAAATACAAGAAAGACAAGTGTTCTCTCGAAGGCGCATACCGTTTATGGTCTGTAACTGAGAGAAACACGCAGGCTTTTGCGGTATTTTTCCGTTAAAAATCACTTAGATATTGCGACAGAGCCTTATTTGATACGGTGTCTTTTTTGACCGAACTTGTTGAAAATGTTGATTTTCTTCGCGCCGGTTTCAAGGTCGGTATAGCGAACGTAGAGGGAAATTTTGTTGTCCTCGTCAAGCGATTTCCAAATAGTTTTGGTAAACTCTTCGATATCGTTGGGGATTGCTACGCGTTCGGGCTCGCCTTGGAAAGTAGGAAGGGGATTACCGTCGCAAACGTAGGTGTGGATAAAGTGTCCCAAGCCGTCGATTGCGGGATATTCGTAAGTATAACGAGCGCACGCGCTACCCTTTTCGTCCGCGCTCTTGAGGATACTCATTTGGTAATCGAAGTCGTTGTCGGAGAAGGTAATCATACCGCTGATACGGGGCGTAAAGTTGGGTTTGTCGGGCTCGAACTCACGCGAGCGAAGAGCCTCGGAGAAGGTCTTCTTTTTCTTAAGGCCCTCGTAAATGGTGTCCGTTTGGTCGCCGTTAGTAACGATAAGTTTGTTCTGGTACGAACGAACCGCAGCGTAAATGATAAGGCTGGGGTCTTCTACCTTGCTCTCGTCGAAAGGCTTGGTGTAAAGCACGTTACGGGTGTACTGGAACACGCGGTTACGACTGTTTGCGCTTCTGCCCATAATAAAGTACGCTGCAACGGCACTCTTACCGTCGGCGCTCTTGCCGAGGATAATACCACGACCTGCGTAGGAATTATTTTTAAGTAAATCCTTGATTTCGTTGATTTTGTAGATATCCATAATTTTCTCCTTGAGTTATTTAATCATTGCTTTGCAAACCTTTTCCACCGAGCGAGGAAGTATTACCCACTCTGCAAGACGCATAACGCGTTTTTGTAAGGTTTCGGGAGTATCGCCGTCGCGAACGGCTACCGCTTTTTGCATAATAATCTCGCCACCGTCGGGGATTTCGTTGACGAAATGCACCGTCGCGCCCGTTACTTTTACGCCCGTCTTCAGCGCCTCTTCGTGAACTTTAAGCCCGTAATAGCCTTTGCCACAGAACGAGGGGATAAGCGAGGGGTGGACGTTTATAATGCGTTTGTCGTACTTTTTAGTGAAGTTTTCCGAGAGAATACTCATAAAGCCTGCAAGCACGATAATCTCTATACCGTTTTGCTCGAGCGCGTTTATTATGCTCTCTTCAAACTTTTCCTGCGAGCCTGCCTCTTTCTTGGTTATAACCGTAGAGGGAATATTCGCTATTCTCGCTCTTTCAAGCGCGTAAGCCGAGCGAACGTTGGATATAACGAGCGCGATTTCGCCCGAAGTAAGCACTCCGCTACTCTGCGCTTTTATGAGCGCGCCGAGGTTAGTGCCACCGCCCGAGACGAGCACCGCTATTTTGACTTTTCTCATAAGATTACTCTCTCGTCACTCTTAACGATTTCGCCGATGATATACGCGTCTTCGCCGTTCGCTTTGAGGATTTCTATTGCCTTTTCTGCGTCCTCTTTAGCAACGACTACGCTCATACCAACGCCCATATTGAAGGTGTTGAACATATCGTGCTCGCTAATTCCGCCCACTTGTTGCATAAGCGTGAAGATAGGAAGGATACGGAGCGCGGACTTGTCAATCTTAACGCCGAGACCCTCAGGGATTGAACGAGGCATATTCTCGTAAAAGCCTCCGCCCGTGATGTGCGAAACGCCTTTTACTTTTACTTCGTCGAAGAGCGCAAGCATAGGCTTAACGTAAATCTTGGTGGGGGTGAGGAGCGTTTCACCTAAACTCTTTCCGCCAAGCGCGTCTACGGGCGCTTTGAGGTCGCAATTTTCCACGTCGAACACTTTTCTTACGAGCGAAAAACCGTTAGAGTGTACGCCCGAAGAAGGAAGAGCAATCATAATATCGCCCTCTTTCATAGAGTTCTTGTCGATAACTTTACTTCTATCAACGATACCTACCGCAAAGCCTGCAAGGTCGTACTCGTCAATAGGATAGAACCCGGGCATTTCCGCAGTCTCTCCGCCGATAAGTTCTGCGCCCGATTGAACGCAACCCTCTGCAATACCGCCTACGCTGTCCGCTATCTTTTCGGGATAGTTCTTTCCGCAAGCAATGTAGTCGAGGAAGAACAACGGCTTTGCGCCACAGCAGATAACGTCGTTTACGCACATAGCAACGCAGTCAATACCTACCGTGTCGTGCTTGTCCATTAAAAAGGCAAGTTTGAGTTTCGTGCCTACGCCGTCCGTTCCCGATACGAGAACGGGTTGCTTGTAACCCTCAAGGTCAAGCGCAAACAATCCGCCAAAGCCACCGATGTCGTCAGCGCTGTGCCGAGTCATCGTGCGAGCAATGTGCTTTTTCATTAGTTCTACCGCTTTGTATCCGGCGGTAATGTCTACGCCTGCCGCTGCGTAACTGTCCGATTTGGAATTAATCATTTATCTTTCTCCTTTAGCAATTTTATCAATTTGTTCCCGTTGCAAACGGGAGTGCTCACTGCCGTGAGGGGCACTTCTCGCTTTCGCTCGGTTTGGTCTATGGGTTAAACGCTTCAAAAACAAGTAATACAAGGAAACCGCGGATTTGCGGAGGGCGTGCTCACTGCCGTGAGGGGCACTTCTCGCTGTCGCTCGGTTTGGTCAAGGGTTAAACGCAAGAGATGCGAGCCCCACTGCGAGTGGGGGGGCGACTTCTCGCTCCGCTCGGCTCGGTCTATGGGTTAAACGCTTCAAAAACGAGTAATACAAGGAAACCGCGGATGAGCGGAGGGCGCGTACTAAGGCGTACGTAACCGAACGCGAAACGCAAGGTTGACACAGTAGTACGAAGTTTTTCAAGCGTTTAGGTTAGTGCGTTTAGTCTTCCTGCCCGTCCCAACAGTAAGTACACACCTTACACTTCGGAAGTCCGATTGCCTCGATAAGACCGTCGAGGGACTGGAAGTCGAGAGAGGCGAAGTTGAACTTTTGCGCAATCGTGTCGCGGAGTTTTTTACCGCGTTCGGTGTCGCCGTTAGAGTACTCGGCGATATGATTAAAGCCCTCTTCTCCCTCAATTTCCATAATGACGCGCCTGGTTATAAGGTCCATATTAGAGGTCGAGCGCGAGAAGTTGAGGTATTTACAGCCGTACATTATGGGCGGACAAGCCGAACGCATATGCACTGCTTTTGCTCCGTGTGAGTATAAAAAGTCTACCGTTTCTTTAATTTGAGTACCGCGAACGATACTGTCGTCTACGAACAAGAGTTCTTTGTTCTCGATAAGTTCGTGAACGGGGATTTGTTTCATCTTTGCTACTTTTTCGCGTTCCGCTTGGCGAGGCGGTGTAAAACTTCTCGACCAAGTAGGCGTATATTTTATGTACGGACGCGCAAACGGTACTCCGCTTTCGTTCGAGTATCCAAGCGCGTGGGGAGTTCCGCTGTCGGGTACTCCGCTCACATAGTCAAGATGAGGAAGTTTATTGCGCGCACGGTCGTAGCGAGCAAGTATTCTGCCGTTACGGTTACGCATAACTTCAACGTTGACGCCCTCGTAAGTTGCCGTTGGATAGCCGAAGTACGACCAAAGGAAAGCGCAAATACGCATCTGTTCGCGTTTTTCTTTAAGCACGGTTAGTTTGTCCGCGTCAAGATGAACGACCTCTCCCGGTCCAAGTTCCTTTTCGTCCCTGTAACCAAGTTTAAGATACGAAAAGTTTTCGAACGCTACGCAATAACCGTTCTCGTTCTTGCCGATGCGCACGGGAAGTCTGCCCATTCTATCGCGCGCGGCGATAATCGAACCGTCGTCGCAAAGTATTAGAACGTTGACCGTGCCGTCGATTACGCTTTGAGCAAACTCAATACCGTCGGCAAAGTTGTCTTTAGTATTTATCATTGCCGCAACGAGTTCCGTTGAGTTAATTACTCCGCCCGTCATCGAGCAAAAATATCCGCCACCGTCGCGAAGATATTTGCTGACGAGTTGCTCGGCGTTGTTGATTACTCCTATCGTGCAAATTGCGTAGTTACCAAGATTAGAGCGGATTAAAAGAGGCTGAGGATCGGTATCACTTATACAACCTATCGCCGAAACGCCTTGCATTTCCTCGAAAACGTCGGCGAACTTAGTTCTAAACGGCGCGCTTTCAATGTTGTGAATCGAACGCTGAAGTCCTCTATCCTTGTCGTACGCGGCAATGCCTCCGCGACGAGCCGACAAGTGCGAGTGATAATCCACACCGAAGAAGACGTCGAGAAGGCAATCTTTTTTTGAGGTTATTCCGAAAAATCCACCCATTTTGCGTTCCCTTTATGCGAAGAAGAGTTCCGAAAGAGTCATTGGGTCGATATATTTACCGTCTTTGTAAACGCGCATATTGCCCGACGCGATTTCGTCGATGAGCATTACGCTACCGTCAGCGGCGTAACCGAACTCAAACTTAATATCGTAAAGAACGAGGCCTTTCTCTTTGAGGTCGTCCGCTACGATTTGAGTAATCTTTTGCGTCATTACCTTAATAGCGTCGTACTGTTCAGCAGTCATAACCTTAAGGTCAACGAGACCGTCCTTAGTTACGAGGGGATCGCCCTTAGCGTCGTTTTTGAAGGTCATTTCTACGTAAGCGGGAAGGTCTGCGCCCTCTTCAATATAGTCGCTGTAACGACGATAGAACGAGCCTACTGCCTTGTGACGGCAGATAACTTCAAGACCTTTACCGAACGCTTTAGCAGGAAGTACTTCCATAGTGGTGTCTTCCATATTAGCGCTGATATAGTGAGTTTTGATACCCGCAGCGTTTACTTTTTCAAAGAAATAGATGGACATACGAAGGTTAACGTCACCAACGCCGTCAATGGTAAGTCCTACGCTGTTCTCGCCGGGATCGAAAACGCCGTCTTTTCCGGTGCAATCGTCCTTGAACTTGAGTAAGTAGTTGCCGTTCTCAAGCGCGAACACGTCCTTGGTTTTTCCTGTGTAGATGAGTTTCTTTTCCATTTGAATTTATCTCCTTTAAGATAGATTATGAGTTGAGGGTTTGTTCCCCTTTTTGCCTTAGTTAAGTTTTTCTTTGAGGTTAGCGTCTTTCTCAAGTACTTTTTGAGCGTCCGCCTTCCTCTTTTCGTCCAGTTTTTTCGCAAGTTCAGCGTCCTCTACGGCAAGAATTTGAGCCGCGATAAGCGCAGCGTTGCCCGCTCCGTTAATAGCAACCGTCGCTACGGGAATACCCGTGGGCATTTGCACGGTGGAAAGAAGAGCGTCCATACCGTCAAGGTAACTTGACGCGCAGGGAATACCGATTACGGGAAGAGTGGTGTTCGCCGCGATTGCGCCCGCTAAATGCGCTGCCATACCAGCCGCCGCAATGATTGCTCCGTAGCCGTTCTCTCTTGCGCTCTTAGCCCACTGGGCAGCCTCCACGGGAGTGCGGTGCGCAGAATAAATGTGAGCCTCGTAGGGAATACCCAAGGAATTGAGCATATCCACTGCTTTTTTAACGATGGGAAGGTCGCTGTCACTGCCCATAACGATACCGATTTTTTTCATAGAAACCTCCAAAAATAAAGAACGCACCTTTCTAAGTACGCTCCCCCGACGGCGTAAGCCTTTCTTTCCGTCCACAACCAAGCGTTTGCTCGTAAGTAGCCGTAACCACGCGGGGTTGTCGACATTTATTACCTTTATATAATATCATATTTGCGTACCCTTTGTCAACAAGGAATAGGGGTAAAATAAACTTTTTTGAAATTCACCCCTTAAGGGGTGGCAAGAAAAGGTTAAGTTTGGGTTAAAAAACGATTTCCCCTTGCTTTTTTATTGACTTTTACCGGCGTTTAGAGGTATAATGAGTGTAAGGAAATTTTTTGGAGGTATTTTATTATGAAAAAACTTGAAGGACTTTTTGATATCCTCGGCGAAATTTTAGCCGTGGTTATCGTCGTAACTTTCGTGGTGCTTTTGGCAAACGCGCAATGGGGCTTTTTAGCGTCCGTTCCTTGGCTACATAACATTTTGGAGATTATCCAAAACTTCGGTATGCTCGCCCTCGTTGCTATCGTAGGTCTTGAGGCTATGAGCAAGCGTAATTTTCTTTTCCGCATAATCTTCTACGCTTTGCTCGCGATTATCGTTATCTTCCTCTTCTTCCACGACACCTACGCTTATCTTTTAACTTTCGTTGCTTAACGGAGGAAATTGACTTACTATGCTCACTAACTACGAATTGCGCAGAAACGCTCGTTACCACCTCGGCGGTGGAGCGTTTAAGCAACCTTGGGCTATGACGGCGGTTGCCTACGTACTCGTTTCTATTATTTTAAGCGCGCTTTCTTTTACGGGAATAGGCACTATCTTGGTCGGAGGCCCACTCGTTTACGGCTATACGCGTATTCTCTACAAGATTGCTCTTGGCAGTCAATCGGTGGATATTAACGACGTTTTCTGTGGCTTTAAGGAAAACTTCGTTCAAAGTCTACTTCTCTACCTTATGCAGTCGCTCTACACTATGCTTTGGTCGTTACTCTTCGTTATCCCGGGCATCGTTAAAAGTTACGCTTACTCAATGGCGGTATTCCTTCAACAACGCACGGGCGCAAGTTGGAGCGAGTGCTTGGACGCGTCGCAAAAGTATATGGACGGATACAAATGGCAACTTTTCTGCCTTGACCTCAGTTTTATCGGTTGGTATATCCTTGGCGCGCTCTGTTTTGGCGTAGGCATTTTCTTCGTTTATCCCTATCACGCCACCGCTCGCGTTGAGTTCTTTATGAGCGTTCTCGGCGAAGAGGGCGAGGTGGAAGACTACGAAGAAGTAATCGCCGAAGAAGTCGACCCCGCCGATCCCTTTGAGGAGTTCCCTTCCGCTGAAGAAATCTACGGCGAAGAGGTTAGAAGACGCGACGAGAGTGCAGACGATAACGATACGATAGGCAAAGACCAAAACCTTTTTTAACGGTATTTAACGAAAAAAGTTGCGTGCATTTACTCAAATGTACGCAATTTTTTACACCGTATGCGTTTTTTCGTTACACTTTGGAGTTTTATGCACCAAAAAACAAGGCGGATTTTTCATCGTTTTTACACAAAATTCGTCGCTTTTTTAATTTTAATTTAATGCTCATTTGTTATACTATATAAGTAAACTGAACGCTTTAGGAGGTTTTATGAAACTTTTTAAAAGGATTGCTTGCTTTATTTTGACCGCTATATTATGTCTTTCACTCTTGGTCGGTTGCGGTGAGCAAAGCCCCTCTATTCTTTCCATAGTTAAAACGGGTAGCGACGGGCTGGTGGACACTTACACTATAACCTGTTCGGACGGCTCTACCTACGACTTTACCGTAACCAACGGCAAAGACGGGCTTGACGGAGAAAGCCTTTCCATTGACGATATTTACGCCTCGTATAAAGCGGAGGGCGGAACGCTCGAGTTTAACGAGTTCTTAAAGGAATTTTTGTCCGTTTCGGTGGACGATAATTCGCTCGTGATTAACGGGTGCTTGCGCTCGGTTGCCACCGTTTACTCGGAGTTCGTCGTAACCAAGTCCAAAGGCTTTCATCCCTCGATTACCTATTACGACGACACCTCGCTTTCGGCTGGAGCAGGCGTTATTTACAAAATGACGGACGACTACACTTATTTTATAACGAACTTCCACGTCGTTTACTCTGAAGACGATATTTCAACCGAGAAAATCGCGCGTCGCATTACCGTTTATCTTTACGGTAGCGAGGAGCGTCCTTCCACCTTAGACGAACTTGGCGAGGACGGCTACACTCAATACGACTACGGCAAAATGGCTATCCCTTGCGAGTTCGTAGGCGGAGAGGCAACTTACGATATTGCCGTTATGCGCGCAAAAACCGAGGATGTTTTAGCAATTAACGACAAGGCTTGCGCAGTTAAACTTGCTAAAGAGTGTTTCGTAGGCGAGACGGCTATCGCTATCGGCAATCCCGGTGGCGAGGGGCTTTCGGTAACCGAGGGTATCGTTTCTATGCTCGACGAACAAATCAGACTCGACGTGGACGGCACTACGAGGTGGCACCGCTCTATTCGTATTGATACCGCGCTCTACGCCGGCAATTCGGGTGGCGGACTTTTCAATAACCGCGGACAACTCATAGGCGTTTGTAACGCCGGCGACACGGACGATCAGAACATTAACTACGCTATTCCCCTCTCTATCGTTACCGGCTCGGCGGATAATATTCTCTACCATTACTTCGACGGAAACGCCGACACCGAGGGCGTTCTTAAACCCACTTTCGGTATGACCGTAACTTATCCCGATTCGCATTACGAATATAATACGGAAACGGGATACGGCAAAGTGGTGGAGGATATCGTCGTTAGCGAGGTTATCGAAGGCTCGCTCGCGCAAACTATGGGGCTTGCGGTAGACGATATCTTCGTCGCTATCACGGTCAACGACGAGGTTTACCAAACGCATACGAACTTCGTCATCGCCGACACGATCCTCACTCTCCGCCCCGGCGACACCGTAAGTTTTACCGTAAAACGCCAAAACCCCACCTCCCTCTTAACCGAAACAATAACCACCGCCTCCCACACCCTCACCCAAGCAAACTTCAATAAAGTCGCCTAACTTTCAAACACCATAAAAAAGGACCAGCGGTTTTTCCGTTGGTCTTTTTTGTTCCCCTTTCTCCATTTGACACCACAACAATTTTGTGTTATAAGACACCGTATCCCTTTGGTATTATTGTTTGTATTAAAAGCGTTACGGGTATTTTTTCGTAACGCTTTTTTATTGAATATCCCTCGCTAAATTACGCATACTGTTTGTAAGGAGATATTTTTATGAGTAATAATAGTAAGACTGTAAATTTTGAAAAGTTGATTAACAAGGCGTTTGAGAATATGCGTATGGCAAGTTACGCTATCGACTGCATTATGGAGCGCATTGAAAATCCGGATTTAGCGGAACTGTTGCGCAAGCAAAACGAATTCTACTTAGACACCACCAAGAGTTTAGAGCAGTTAGCAAGGGAGCACGGCGTTGAACTGAACGACATTAACGCTCTTGCCAAAACTATGTCATTTATTAGCATTAAACTCAAAACGCTCACGGACAACGACTCTACGAAACTGTCCGAAATGCTTATTCAGGGCACGACTATGGGCATTACCGACGCCATTAAAGCGCGCAGAGAATACGAAACCCCCAACCCCGATCTTATGGCTTTAGTAGACAGAATTATCGCCCACGAAGAAGAATTCGTCGACTCGCTCAAAACTTTTTTATAAAGAAAATTCCGTTTAACGCAAAAAGTCGCTTGACTGCTTTAACTTTTGCGGTTATAATTAAAGCATAAGGAGCGATTTTTTATGAGCATTAGAGCAATAGAGATAGAAAGTTTAGTAAGCAACGCTTACTACTGCAAGAAAAATTTTACTTACAACCAGTACGTAGATCAAACCGTCGACCTTATTTATCAGGGTTTTTATAACTTCGATTTGGACGGCGGACCAGTGCTAGATAAGTATAGGCTTAAATATAAAGACCCTGCTTTTACTATCGTTCACAACTTCGTTACCTTTTTCGTCTACGACGACGGACGACTTTTCCGCAACGAGTACGATACCTATTGCAAGTTGTGCGAAAAATGCGGACACGCGTTTTTTAGCGTCGACGAGTTGACCAAGCATCGCGAAAGTTTTGTCACGGGAGACTTGCGCGGTACGGTGTCTTTTATAAGATATCTCCGCGAACATATCAATCCGTCGTTCTTCCAAAACTTTATTTACGGACTGGTAATGCTTTCGCTTATGGATACCGGCGAGTTCCGCCCCTCAGCCTATACGCTTATTCAAGCAGTCCTCTCTTCTGATATTGACGACTGCCCTCCGTTCGATACCCTAATGTCCAAAGTCTATAAATGGTAAATCAACCACAAAAGGCACTCTAAATTAGAGCGCCTTTTTTATGCGCAAAAAGCACCGTCTCAAAACGAGGCGGTGCTTTTCGTGGCGGAGCGTGTGAAACGTAAAACTACTTTTTTGATGGGTACTGTATTTAATAATCCCCTTTGATTTTTTGATTAAATTTGTCTAATATCCCAGAACAAACAATATCTATATTATCACAAAAGAGGCGATCTCTACTAATGCCACATAGCGATAAATCAATTAAAAGTTGCTTCTTTACATTTTTTGGAATTTTTATAACACACGATATTAATTTGTGTTGTTTACTAAGCGGGACTAAATTAGTGCAAAAACTTTTTGTTTCTCCAATGGGTTTAATTTCATTCGGAAACAAAATGTATCTACCTTGTTGAACTTGTTGACGAAGACTACGAATAGGGGCATAAACAAATAAAGGATCAGCACAACACTCTATTACCCATTCAGCCCCACTTTCTAAATTGTCACCATGACAAATTTCACATGATTGCTTTTGTTCTAAAAAGTATGGTTGTTGAACTGCCGCACCATAAAATAAAGATAAAGGACAAAATGTTCCTCTAACAAGGCGATAAGAATCAGCAATTGCCTGTATTATTGGATAAGGGGCAACATCTTGTTCGTTATGCTTAAAACAATACACTTCGCCATCAAAATCAAAGTTTTCACAACAAGCAAAAAATAAAGCAACTAAAGAATTTTCCGTAATATCTAAAAGTCGAGTTGGAATTCCGTGATGTTGTAATAACGCTAGCAATTCTAAAGGAAGCATATCATTCCTAAAAACATCGGGCAACTTGTTTTTTGCTAATTCTATTAAGTTTCTTTCTTCGTTAAAAATTGTTATCGAACATGCCCCATGCCTA
This sequence comes from Pumilibacteraceae bacterium, assembly GCA_045532295.1. GTDB lineage: Bacteria > Bacillota > Clostridia > Christensenellales > Pumilibacteraceae > UBA10677. The sequence continues at coordinate 174,869 of JAZSFP010000012.1, forward strand.
TCTCTACTTATTGATGGAATTAACTCATAGTTGATATTTGAATGTCCCCTAAAAAGCATTATTTCATTCTTATTAGCACCATTTCTTATAAATGATAAGTTTTCTTTTATAATTGCATTAATAAATTCAGACAAAGAATGAATGACTATATTTTTTTGCTTTTGCTCCATTAAAAATTTCCTCCTAATTTTTCTTAAACACAAACAAATACTCGTGGGCGAGCAGTAAGAAATTGTGTTTTATACTGTTCGTTTTCCAAAAGCCTGTTGCTTTGCAATTGTGCTGTTCTTTTATAATAATTTCTTTTGTCTTAAAGCCTGCTAGTTCAAAAATTCGCATTGTTTCAAATGCAAGCGGTTGCACCATACCGTTTTTACGAGTATCACCCATTAAAATTGCACAAAATTTGCCTTTTTTTAGAACTCTGAAACTTTCTTCTGCAACTTTGCCTATTTCCATTAAAAAAGACTTAATAGGTAAATGCGACAAATCGCCGTCAATATCCTCGCTATATTGAATAATATCGGCATAAGGTGGGTGGGTACAAATTAGGTCAACGCTTTCGTCGGGCAACTCCAATTTTCGAGCGTCGCCAAGATGAATAGAAATATCTACGTTAGAATCAAACTCAAAATTACATTTATTACGAGATAATTCTACTGCATTAGGGTTTATATCAACACCGATAAAATTTCTACCTGTTAGTTTAGATTCAACGGCAGTCGTGCCGCCGCCTACAAACTGATCTAAAACAGTATCGCCCTCGTTTGAATAACGCAAAATAATGTTTCGAGGAATATAAGGTGACCAATTACCACGATATTTAGCGTCGTGAGTTGCCCATTTACCACGATTAGGGAACGCCCAAACGGTATTTGTTTCAAGCTCGAAATTTTCGGGTTGTAAAAGGATTTTCTTTGCCATATTATTCAGCGAAAAGCGTATCAACAACGCCGTTTTCCATATCGGAAATGCAATAGATATTATCCATTACGTCAAACGTTTCTTCTAAATTGTGGCGTGCTGATTGCCAACCTTGTCCGTCGGTAAACCACACAAACGCAAAACCTTGAATTTCTTTTGCCTCTAACGCAATAGTTTTATAACTTCTTGCAGTTTCGTTAAGTTTAGAGCCACCACTTGAATAAAAATTAGTTTCAATGCCGTAAATAGTAGCCCCTTTTTTAACAACGAAGTCAAAACGTTTTTCTGCTTTACCTCGGTTTGAAATGTTTGAAAGGTCAATAGACCACCTTTTCTCAATGTCAGATATGTACATTTCTTTGAAGTAATCAACACCTTTAACTAAACCTGCTTTTTGCAAAAAATCCTCAACAAGATTTTCCATTAAATGACCGCCACGGTTTTTACGACCATTGCTATCAAGACCAACTTCAACCCCTGTAACGTAATCAACAAGATTATTTATAACGTGTTCAGAAATCAAAGAGAAAAGCCCTGTTTTTTTCATAAACATTTTATATTCTTCAGCGGAATAGTTCATTTTCTTAAAGCTGAAAAGGTATTCGCCGTCGCCATCAATTGTATAAATTTCACGACCTCTAACAGCCAATAACACGGGAATACATTTTAATACTTGCGGGTAATCCGTAAGCAATTTTTCAAAATCTGCCTCTATATTTTTAGAGCCGATAAGCGAATTAAGAATATTAAGTTCAACCTTAATTGTTTCTACGTTTCCGTAAACCTTGTTAAAGTCAACGTAATAACCGTAATCGCAAATGCTGTTTCTAAACGTTTTTAACCATTCCTTAAAATCTCTTTTCATAAGTGCTCCTTAATTATTCGATCGTAATATGTATTACGTCATCAACAATTTTCCATTTTGCTTGCTTTGAAATGAAAATATTATCTTCATTAATCAAACCGCTTTGTTTATATATTTCTGTTACTCCACCTAAATATCTACGTGTTTTATCTATATTTAGTTGATAAGTGCTACCATTAAAAACAACCGTTATAGTTTCATCGTTAACGCTTATTGTATTTTTAATTAGTTGAGGGATGATTAGAATGCGCGCGCGAATATCGTTTGCAGTTATTTCTCTTGACACGATGTAGTCATTTTCAATAGTGATAACAGGGGTAGAGTCGCAAGTAGATACTTCAGTAAAAAGGCTCTTAATTGCCTCTTTTACCAAAACAGGCTTATATGTAAAACCTATTCCGTTTTCAATACACATATCAAGAAGTTTCTCACCATTTATTAAAATAGTAGGATTATTAGGATTGCTAATGGCTTCTTCAATTGCTCCTTTTGTAAAATCAGAGGTAGTAATCAAAACATTGATAAAATTACAATTCAAAACATTGCCGTTTTTATCTCTTTTTGTAGAGCCTTTTAAATCCCTTATTTCTTTTGCTTGAACTTTGTTTGATAGCTTGTACCTTTTGGCTTGGATGTAGTAGTTTATAGTATCTATACCACCAACATCAATTCCTTTTTTAATACAAGTTAAATCAATACCTTTATCACCAACATATTGCGTAGTTACGACTTCATCAAAGCCGATTTTTTGCAAAAAATGATTTAAGAACAGCTCAAAATCTCTAGGATTAACAAAGCAATCATAAAGTGCTTGGATATAGTCTTTTTTAATTTCTTTTGGTAAATCTAAATAATTCATCTTGTTTCCTCTCTAATTACAAATAAGCAATTCTTTTATCTTGCCACGGCTGTCGCCTTTACTGTTTATTGCTCTTGTTGCCTCAACCTTGTTTATTGTATATGATTTATATAGTTCCTCGAAGAAAGTATCTTCGGGGTTTACGTTTTGCGGATCAGAATTACTTAACATTATTTTTGCACCGCTTAAATTTATTTCATCAATAAATCTTGCAAGGCGTATTTGTTCGTTATCATCAAAGCAATCGGCATTATATGCTGTAAAGCCTGCCGTTTCGGAAATAGGACGGTAAGGGGGATCAAGATAAACAAAAGTATCTTTATCGATAAAATCTCTTGAAAGAGTATAATCTCCACAAACGATAGTGACGTTTTGTAATGCCTCAGATACGTTGCGCAAATTATTTTCATCGCAAATAGTTGGGTTTTTATATGCTCCCATAGGAACATTAAATTGTCCTTTCTTGTTCACACGATAAAGCCCATTAAAGCAAGTCTTGTTTAAGAATATAAATAAAGAGGCTTTTTCGACTGCGTTTTCTTCAGTAATTTGCAAAGAATTAAATCTATCTCTTGCAGTATAGTAATAATATTTACGTCCGTTTTCATCCATAGGAACGAACGCAAGTTGCATTTCAGTCAACTTCTTTATAAGTTCGTCAACGTTGTTTTTTACAACGTTATAAGCGTTGATAAGTTCTGCGTTTATATCGCTAATATAAAGACTTTCAAAATTGTATTTAGAAAGAATATTAAAAAGCAATGCACCACCACCAACAAAAGGCTCTGCATACTTTGTTAAAACCTTTTCACCGTCCGCAGGAATATATTTTTCCAACTGTTCAATAAGTTGACCTTTACCGCCAACCCACTTAACAAAAGGCTTTAATTCAACAATCTTT
>JAZSFP010000018.1:0-54720 GCA_045532295.1 Pumilibacteraceae bacterium
AAAAAACCCGTATTTTTACGGGTTTTTTGCTATTTTTAGGCGTTTTTTAAGCAATTATATAGAACCGTTAAAAAGTAGAGTTGGCTACAAAATGCCAAAAAGTTGGCTACACTTTAAAGTCCACAGCCTGCGTAAACTCCCTGGAAAAGTCGGAAAGAACGTGCGTGTAAGTATCCGCAGTAAGTTTGTACGTAGTATGACCAAGCCACTCCTGGATAACTTTCATCGGAATTCCGCTTTCATAACACCGGGTGGAGAAGGTATGACGTAGGTCCTTAAGTGTATGATTGCCGGGAACGAATAGACTAAACACGTGCGAAACGGTGTAAGGCGAATAGGGGAAGATACGCTCATCGGATAACTTAATGCTAAGCAACAATTCCTTTAGTTTAGGGAAAAGAGGAATTACCCGGAAAGATTTTTTCGTTTTAGTACCAGGAATTGTAAGACAATTTTCAACGTAGTTAATATGCGACCACTTAACGGATAGCGCTTCGGAACGTCGAGACCCGGTATATAAACAAAAAAGGAAGTAGTTTTCATATTTATTCCCTTTAATGCAATCAAGAAACAGTTTTTGCTCTTCTAAAGTTAAAGCCTCGCCTTTCTTTCCGATATGAGCAGGAACGTCAATAAACTCGTAAACGGGCTTTGGTATAAGTTCTAACTTATACGCTTTACGTAAACAACCGGAAATAACCGTTTGGGTATACTTACAGGTCCGTGATTTTTCAATTTTGCCCAGTTCTCGCTCTATATCTAAAGCCTTAATCCTTCCGATAGGAAGAGAGCGGAACCGTTCGCTGATATGGTTTTTATAGCAAGAAGAAATACTTTGCAGGCTTTTGGGCGCTAACGTCTTGGCTTTATAAGTTCTATACCAGTAATTAAACCAGTCGGCAAAAGTCATATTAGACGTTATATTTACCTCTTTAGTTGTAAGTAGTTCTTGTTTTTTCATAATCATATTTTCATAAGCCTGGATTGCGGTTTTTCCGTAAGCAACAACGTTAATACCGTCCACCTTGCACCGTGCCTGGTATAAATTACGGCGGAATTTTCTAACGTTGCGCATATCAATCCCCTATAAACGACTTTAAGAAATCGGGGTTTTCTTTTAAATATTGCATAAGCCTTTTACGGGATATAAACCTAACGTCAGGATTGACTAAAATTTTCATAGCAATATCATCAAGCCCCAAATAAGCAATAGTGGGCTTTTCTATAAGTTGCAGTTGCGCTATCAGATAGTCGTATTTTTCAGCCATTGACTCGTCAATCTGGTTAACGTCCGTACGATATAAATCGCCGTAGCCTTGAAAGATATGTACCCCTTTAAGAGCAAAATAAAGCGTTTTAAATTGAGAATAACTCAAATCGAAATTACCGTCGTCTTTATATATCTTAACGGTATACTTAAAAGCCTCGTAGTAATTGTCGGTAACTCTATCAACCGTGCAACTATATCCTATGCTTAAAGCATCTATATTCTCTTGGTTAACCTTAATACCGTTTATAAGCAAGTACCATACCTTTTGTAAGGTTATTTCAAATTCAGTAAAATTGCGGTCAAAAACCCATTTACCGTTCTTAAACTGATACGAATATTTATTTATCTTGCAAGCATCATCAGGCAAGGGATTATCAAAAGCACAAAAACTATGTAAATGAGGATGGAACTTATTATCGTTTACGGTAGCCTCAAAAGAACGAATAGCCCCGATAAAGCCGTATTTTTCCCAACCGAGTTTATTTTTTGCGTTACTTGTAAAATAACGGATTAAAAGTTTAAACTTTCCGAAAAGGTTTTTAACATAGGTTTTATTAAAAAACGATACCGACGGCATAGTAAAAACAATATGGTATAAGTATTTACCTTCGCTTATATACTGCTCAATCTTAGGGCTATACTTCATAAGCCGTGTAGCCTGCAAAAGTTTTTGACAGTAAAGACAAAATTTATCGTGGCAATGGTAAACGCTTTTAAGGTCATAAACGCCTTGCATACGGTAATGGTCAAAAAACCAGTTTTTTCCGCAACTCTTTATTGCCTCAGAAGTGCGCTTAAAACAAACGTCTTCTTCTTCCATTGCAAGTTGGTCGTAATAAACGGATATGTAATCGTTATAACGTAGGTGTTTTCCTACTTCCTCAATTTCAGTATTGTTAATTCGTATCTCGTCAGGAATAACGAGCGTTGGATTACTTTGAGCATAAGCAATCGCTTTCGCTTTTCGCCTTTCGAGTTCCTTGTGTTTATCCAGGATAACTTTACTTTTTCCCTGTTGATGTCGTTTCCTTGAACGCTCCTGCATTCGTGTTTCGTATTCTTTGAATTTTCCCATAACTACCTCACTGCGTGTACGGTTATTTCTAATATATCAAGGTCGGGGCTTTTGCGCGCTACGCGCGCAACGCTCCAACGTGCTACCGTGACGGCGGACCGTCGTCCGCTCGCTCACGGTTATTTTTCATAAGAAAGCGCCTTTTTGATTGCAAATCCGCTCCGCGGGGCGCTTTGTTTTTTTTCCTAATGAAGTGAATTGTGTCGCAGAAAGCCCAAGCCTCATCGCTTGGACAAGTCTTTATTTCGTCCTCAAGCAACCGTTCTTTCTAAGGCTAAGAAAGGTGTTTCTCGTTCTCTCGGTCCAGTTCTTCTTGGAGCATTTTCATCTGGTGAAGTAACGGTTCTGTTACGTTGTGTCGAAAGTCGTCCCAGTGTTCTTCGTCTTTCCAAAAGTAACGGTAGCGTAGAACGTCAAGTACCGATTTAACTTGTTTGATTGCTTTTTTTAAGTAACGTTTTCTTTTTTTCATAAGCCCTCCATAGGATTGTAAGGTTTGTCAAAAATAATCGACTTGAAGTATCTCGTATCGTAAGTTATCTCGCCTTTAGGAATTTTGAATACTCGGCGGACTACTTGTCCGTGGGTTGCTACGAACTGGGGGTCCGAGTTCGGAAGTAGCCCCTTGGATGCACTTTCTAAGTTCTCGTAGCATATAGTCGTAACTTTAAGAAATTCGCCACAGTCTTTCGTTTCTAACGTTCGAATAAAACTGTCCGCCTGCTCACGTAACTTAATCCAAAGCCTTCCGAGACTTTGCACGTTACAATGGATATTGTTTGAGTACAACTGTCGCGAAAGAGCATAAAGAACCGGCATAGAGGGGTAGAGGTCCGAAAGGAGTTTATCGTACTGGCACGGCAAGTAAACGCCAGCGTCGGATATATAAATATCTGCGCCCTCGGAAAAGGACGGTTCTATCTTTTCGTAAGTGCCGTTTACGAGTTTCTCAAAGGTTATATCGCCTAATGAAACGTCCTTTAAGTCAACGACTTCGGTATGCTCGTCGTAATAAATATTCGAGTAGTGTTCTTCGTCACGTAGCGCGATAACGTGAGAAAAAAGCAGGTCCTTTCCCGTTCCTTTTTTCCCGAACACGATAACGTTACAACGCGCAAATTCATTAATAAGCCAAACGTCATTTTCGTTATACGTATACGTTTTTGGACGACGAATAAGCCAGGAGATAAACTTTACAAGCAAAAAAGGAATGGTAAAACCCACAATGGCAGATACGATATAAATTAAATAAAAATACATATAATCTCCTTCTTTTGCATAAGTTACCTCGTAAATAATGAAAATATCCACGCTATAAAACGGAAGGGTAGACAGACCAGCCACCATACTATCTTAAAAAGAACGGGTACAATCGTAAAAATTATCGGGATAAATAAAATTACTACGCCCAAAACTATAAGCCATACCCACCAGGGAATATCCTCATCAAACTCTGCAGGCTTATATATAGGCGGAGGGTCAAGCCCGGCAACAATATCAATAGGTTCAGCAACTACTGGAACAGTTTTATAAACATCACCTTTATTGAAAGTAACGTTAATTACGTTGAAATCTAAAAATACAGTTTCTTGAGCGAGCATACAATTTGTTTCGCTTAAAGAATTATCTACCGTACACAAAGTACCAGATTTGGATATATAATCAGTTATTGAAAAATGGCACATATACGTAGTAGTATTAGTATTATCGTTTACATAAGAACGAAAGTCCGTTACGTCGTGACTATCAACGTAGTAAAGAGAAGAAAGGTCTTCGTCGGATTTTGCAAGGTCCAAAGAAGAAACTTTTTGAATACCTTGAATAGACGAATAAGGATTATCTTCAGGCGCTACAGTTTCATAATTAGGACCAAAAAGGAAAGACCAAAAAGGATGATTAGTATCTACTTTATACTCCAAAGAATAATTATCCGAGGCTTTTATTGAAAATTCATTATAACCTCTGGTTCGTCCCGTATCTACCATATCGGTAAAAAGGTTAGCGCTTAAATTCCAATTATCCGTTTCTATATAATCGCCAGACGTATAATCGTTAGAATAAGAAATAAACCAATTCTTAATAGTTTCACCCGATACGTAATAGTCATCTTCTTCGCTTAAAAAGTAATAACAAAAACCGTCGTATTCAATACAAGAAGTATCTTTACGATACTTAACGGTAGGTAAATCATTTTGTGCCGAATAATTAGAAAAATTATAACACCAATCTTTCCAATAAATAAACGATACGCTTCCTGAAACAGTATCTAAATCACCATAAATAGAAATATTATCAGGAAAAACGATATAACCATTTTCGCTATTCCACTCTTGCAGTAACCAAAAATCTTTTGATTTGGTCACCAAAATAGGCGCAGTCTGATACTCGTACCAAGTAGTATCTACCTGGTCAATTTCACCATATTCATCAACGTAAGCGTTTGGAATAGAGAAATAAACGGAATTAAGTTGCATTGACGTATTTTCCTTATAGGCATATTCAGGGCGGAAATATGTACTCTTTACGTCTAAAGAAAGAGTTATACGGCTTTCTACGTTACCTTTTAACGTGCTTTCCTCGTTATCATCAGGACCTAAACCCTTACCATAACCAGTAAACTCGCACGTAAGACCAAAACGATACGCCTGAACACTTTCACTAACTCTAAGTTGCAATCCGCCAAAATCGTATACGCGCTTGTCGGCATTTACTCGAGAATAAATAGTCTTTCCGTCACTGCTTTCGTGGTCAACAACCTTAAATTTATAAAATAATCCGTTGTATTCGCCGGACGTTTTATTTATAAAATCAATGTCAAAATATTCAAAACGTGTAGGCTCGCCTTTATTATTAAAAGCAGTAGCAATAGAAGTACGGTTACCGTTTTCGGCTATTTGAAGATTTTGAGGATTATATAAATAAATATACAGTCCATAATAGTCCCTATACTCGTCCTTTTGAGTATAACAGTATTCCGCTACGGTATATACGGAAAGTTCTTTATTGTCCGAAAAAGGATAATCCGATATGGAAAAACCTTCAATAGATTGTAATTCGGTAAGAAGATTTCCGCTTTCAAAATTTGTAACCTGCTTTATTTCTTCCGCTCGGGTTACGGGGATAGCCTTTACCCCAAAGAACGAGGTAAAGGCTATTATAAAAGATAAAAGAAGGTAAAGAATGAAAGTCTTTTGTTTAATCATAGGTAAAACCCCCGTGATTATCTACGTTTCTTAAATTGTAAAGCAACTCCTACCGTTAAAATAATTACGAGACCAGCGATAACGATTGCGATAACGTAAGAATTATCTACGAAATTTTTCTCGTTTACTGCGCCAGCGTCAATGCTTGCGGTTATATCCGTAGTGATATTGTTAAGGTCAAGTTCAACGTCTTCATCAACTGCCTTGATATTGTATACTACCGATTTATCAAAACCGATAACGTCAAGAGCGTCTTCAAAAGTAGCACCCTCAAGAACTTTAACAGTCTTGTAAACTTTACCGTTTACGTAGAAAGTAACGGTGTACTTAGTCTCTTCCCAAACGGCAGTAAGAGTAGTCTTGCCGGATATAGGTTGTCCGTCGTACATAGTACCGTCTTCATACTCCCAACCAACGAGAGTGTATTTTTCGCGGGTAAGAGTAGGGAACTGCTTTTCAGTAAGCGTGGAATTGAAAACTACGGAAATAATATCTTCATATTCGATTTCAGTGTCAATGAACGTTACCGAAACGGGAACGGACCAGCCCGCGTAAAGCGTGGGGGTATCTTCGTAAACGTAAGTTTTAGTATATTCTTCAGTGCAATCTTCGTCCGTGTACCAACCAGCGAAAATATATCCGTCTTTAGTAAGGGTCGGAAGTGGAGCACAGTAGTCGAAAATAAAAGTATAATCGCCTTCATAAGTATCATCAACGGCTACACCAGTTAAAGAAATATGACCGTCTAAAACTTTACCCTTTCGCTCAGATACGCTGTCAAGACGGAGTTCGGAAAGATTGCTAAAAACAGAAGTTCCCAAATTATCATCTTGAGCCTCATACGTATCAGTAATAAAGGTAAAAGAGCCAGCATAAAGTTCAGTACCAATTAGTTTACTGGGGTCAACGTCCATATGAAACATAAAATAGTCTTCTTCAGCAACCATATCAGCGTGTACACCAATGTCGGTAAAAAAGCCACCGTCGTTTTCAAAAAAGAAATTCCAGGAATAGACGAAATCCGTTTTATCTAATTCCTCGGCGATAAGAATATTTTTATTCGACGCAAGGCGCATTGCCGAAGAAACGGTAGTGGTCTCGTCGGTAACCTCTTCAGTCTGTTCGTCCTTACTTTCTTCACTTTGAGCAGGAGCAAAACTCCAGGTCCAAGTGGATACGTCCCAGTTCGTAAATCCGCTTGAAAAAATTGCCGTTGCGCCTATGGTAATTGCTAAAAGCAAACCCACAACGACGGTTACTATAATAGCGGTAGTGTTTTCTTGTCTTCTCATTTTATTTTTTTCTCCTTATATTTGAATTTTACTTGACTTTTGTTTTTGTTTTAGTTTATAATAATTCTCGAAGAAAGGTTTTTGTTCGCCTCAAGGCTTGAACGTTGTGAAAAGATGAAAATTTCATCCACGACCTTTCTTTATTTTTTTATCTTTTTTTTGTCCTTGTCAATAATGGCTTGGACTTTCTTTTTGTCTATTCCCGAAAAACTCCAACCTTTCAATCTCTTGTTTTTCGTTCCTTTAGGAACTTCCTTTGAACGAGGGTGTATATAGGCAGGATTTTTATTGCCGGGCTCGGGATTGCGTTCTAATTTTACGTTTAGAACATTGTTTGTTGATGGTGCACTCGTAATAGAAATAATCTTGTATTTATTACCCTTTTCATCAAAGACGTACGACGGATGTCCAGTCGTTTGCTTACTATGAAATTTACGAAAATGTCGCTGAAAATTACTGGACATAAATAATACCCCTTTTAGAACAACGATTTCTTTTTAGGATAACTTTTCTTTTCTTTTCCTCGCTGAAAAGACGCCGAAATTTGACTATCAGGGTTTTTCAAGCCTCTTTCAACTTGCCCCATCTTGTAAGCCAAACGACGAAGTTCTGCAGCCTTGTCAGACTTCTTGGTTCGCACACTGCGATTTCTCTTTGCTTTCTTGTAATATGCCATTTTCTTTTTCTCCAGCAGTTCGGGTTGCCAGCCTCTAAAATAATGGTAGTGGGTAGTTTTGTTATCGGAGTTCCCACCATCGCTCCGCCACTTTATTCGTGAGGTAAGGGCTTAAGTTAAATACGGCGACTTCTTAATAATCTTGTCAATAGATACAAGGTCGGGCGCTTTACCTAAAAATTCCGAAGGCTCTACCGTTACTTGTACTAAATCGCCAAAGTTGTAGTTCTCCCACTCAAGAGGTTCGGCAGTGAAGAAAGACATTGCCGTGCTTTTAAGTTTGCCCGGATTATCTTTGTCCGCTACTACTTGGTAGAAAGTCGTCATATTAAACTCGTTTCCTGCCTTGCTCTTTCCGTGAAATCCGCTTACAAAAACTAACTCCACTTGATACTGTTCCATACTCATACTGTTTCTCCTTTTCCAGGTTTTTCCTGGACATAAAATAATTTATTTGCTACCGGTTTTCCCGGGTATAGCCTTTGGTTCTTGTGGCTCCGGAGCACGACTGCGCTCTATTGCCTTCTTTATCTCTTTCGCTACTTCGTCTAAATCTACAAGGCTTAAAACTATTGATATAAACCAGTTCTGAACGAGAAAATACGGTTCGTCTATTTTCTTTGCTACCTCTTTAACTAAAGTGTTAAAAGCCTCGTGCACGTTCGTGTTTACGTTTATCATAATCTACCTCATTGTATCAACGGCAATATACTGTCCGCTAAATTTGTTTTGAAAAACCAAATAATAGTTACCGTCGTCCGTATGTCCTACCACACGATAATCACGAAACCTATCTACGATAGACGAATACGAAACGATTGATAAATTATGTTCTACCGTATGACTGCCGTAATCCGCAGTCCATTTTACTTTTGTTACTTCCATTTATCTTACCTCACATAATTAAAATTTTTGTTTTCCAGACGTCTGGAAAATCATATTTCATCCCTATGTTTTTTTAGATAATCAATAATCCGGTGGTCCAAGTGGTTTAAGGAAAAAATATTAAATGCTTCACCTTTCTTTACTACTTGATAATGCTTTTGACCGTAATCAGACAAACCGTAAACGCTAGTTTTCTTTCCGGCGCGAACGACAAGGAAATAATCGCCGTTCTTGAAATCATAACGGTAGACCTTTAAGTACAGCGACGGAACGTCTACCCACAAATAACAATGCTTTTCGTAATCAGCTATCCAGGCTTCACGTTCTTTATCATTCTTAAGCAACAGTACTCCGTTCGCCTGTTCTTTCTGGGGAGCTTCCTCAACCGTTAATTGCTCTTGAGGCGCTGGCGTGGGCTTAAGCTCCGTAGCCTTAACGACCGTAGCCTTTTCCGATTGCTTAAGTGCCCGGATATCCTTTATCGACATTTCAGGCTTAACCTTTTTACGTTCTTCAGAAGAAAGTGGGAGCATTTCCACCAACTGGCTGTAGCTGTAATCCTTATAAGCAGGTAAAACCTTACCTTCCTGCCCACAACCAAAGGCTTTATATACGTTGCGTAAGGCATAAGCGGTTGAACGCTTTATTCCGAAACGCTGCTCGCAGAAATCAGAAAAGCGTAAGTAAACAATATTATAGATTGAACGGTTTGGGTCAAATACAGTACATACGGTGCCGTCAGGGTTGAATTGAGACAACTGCCAACCGATTGCCATAAAGCTTGACGAGATACGGCTCATTGACGTTTTTATAACAATCTCCGCCTCAAGCGCTTTTACGTAATCTCGTACACGACCGGTTTGAATTCTAACCTGTTGTAAAGACCAAGCTGCAGGCTTTTCAACGATACCGGAAACTTCTACGTATCGGTACGGATCTTCCGCTTCAATCTTCTCCAGTTCGGTTAAACGCTTTTTCCAAAATGAAAGAGCTTCCCGTAGCTTCGTGAAATCCGATGGATTGCTTGTAAAACTTAATTCGTTCATATCCTTTACCTCACAATTAAAATAATACTCAAGAAAACTTGACTATACAAACATTATACTCAAGAATTCTTGAGTTGTCAAGCATTTATTCAAGAAATCTTGTATAATTATCAAAGGAGAGTAATATTATGAAAATATTTAGCGAAAGATTAAATGAATTACTGAAAGATAATAAAGTATCGAAATATAAATTAGCAAAAGATATAGGAGTAAGCAATCAAGCAATATGTTACTGGTGCGACGGAACTAATGAGCCCAAAATTACATATCTCGTTAGAATTGCAGATTATTTTGGAGTATGTACCGACTATTTACTTGGTCGTCAAGAATACTATTAAAAAGTTGGCTACAAAAGTTGGCTACACCTATAATTGAAGACAATTATAAGCCCAAAATGCCGTAAAAAAGCCCCTATTATGCTCATAATAGGGGCTAAAATTATAGCATTTTGCCTGTTAATCAGGCTGTCGTTGGTTCAAGTCCAATCCGAGGAGCCAAAATACCCATAGACCGTTTGGTCTATGGGTGTTTTTCTATCCACAGGAAACAAACCAACGGTTTGTAATCCGCGAACCAACGCGCAAGCGTTAGTTCACAGCCACGCGCAATATCGCGACCGTCGGAGACATTATTATAGGTCTTTTTTAATGCAATTTTTAAACGCCACGACAGATTTTGTCCCACACTTTAGGTCAATGTATGCTAAAACTCTCCCACACCTAGATTTGAACTATATAATTTCTTCAAGTACAGTCAATGGAATTGAAATTTTTTAAAATATATGATATAATAATTATGCTACATATTTTTAACAACCTAAAACCAGAGCATACCGTTGGTAAAAGAGTATTTTTGCCTTTATATAATGTTGAGTATGTAGCAATATGGAGAGGTGCATTTTTCGGTGTGTCTCTCAAAGGGGCGCACTTTTTTAATGAAAAAGACTAGTTTCATTTTTTTGAGTATAATTTTAATATTTACGATGGTTGTAAGTGGGTGCGCTTCTCGATATCAAGATATGACAACGCATAAAAGCGCCAAATATGTATTAAACGAAGATGGTACATATAAAATTGAAAGAAATTTGCTTTATTTTAGAGATCCACCAGACACACTCATAATACCAGAGCAATATTTAGATATTCCAGTAACTCTTATGGGTGGAAATTTTTCAGACTTTAATATTATAGATGTAATTGGTTCTAAAAATTTAGAAAGAATAGAAAAAGATACTTTTGGTTATTTTTCTGATATATCACATATGGACTTAAAAAGAGTGATATTTCCTAAAGATGGAAACCTAAAGTCCATAGGAAGTAATTCTTTTTTTCATTGTCACAAATTGGAATTGTTTGTTGTTCCAAAAGATTTTGAAAGTTTTGGTTATGGTTGTTTTTATGCGTGTGATAATTTGTCAAGTCTAGTTATTTATAATGAAACTCCGCCAAGTGGTTCTAGTGGGCTTTTTGCTGATTGGTGGAATGATGGTTTTTATAATAGTCCTAATGTAGAATTTACGGTTTATGTTCCAGATAATGCAATTGATACATACTTGCAGTCGGAGTGGAGAAATAGAAACATTAAAAGAATCTCAGAAATTGAAAACAGTTATATTGGAATTTTTGAAGATATTAATAATTCAAAAATACAAGAACAAATTAATGAAAAAAATCTTGAGATAACGCTTATAACATTTATTTGTATTGGTGGTGTTTTGTTAATAATATTTGCAATTGTTGTAGGTGTAGATTTAAGAAACAAAAAGATAGTATCAAAATACAGTAAAAAAATCCACAAATTATTAGAGACAAATCAACAATTTTCTTTCAGACAAATACAAACAAGATATAGTTATCATAAGGAATGTAGTTCAAAAAGGCAGTTTGATAATTTATCTATGGATAACTATTTTATCAGTATTATAAAAAATAACGAATATATATTTCGTAGTTTAATTGATTCAATAAATTTTAATAGTGCACAATACGATTTATATTTAAACAAATACAATAATATTAATTCAGAAATTACGGAAGTTGACTGTGTGCAAATTAAATTTTCAAAAGATAAATTTAAGAAATATGAAGATAAAGTTTTTAAATCAAAAAAACTAAAAAAACCGAAATCAGACATTGTAATAAAATGTAGGGTAACATATACTTCGCCGAAAGGTAGAAATAGTTATTGGAAAGAACAAAAATATAATTATTATGATTTAATAAGGTTAATTAGGTTTTAAAGGATATTGGTTCTTACAGAAGGATTAAAAAATACTTTTAGTCCCACACACGTGCCCTAAAAACGAGATTTAGTCCCACACATACACTAGTACGGGTCTATAAGTACTTTGCTTATAGACCTTTACTAAAAATTATAACGGTTTCTTAAAAAGGATAGCCGAGATGCTAATATCGGTTTCGGGATAACGACCTGTTTATATCGGAAATTGTTAGGTTTGCCCTTAAAGTTTAACACAGTTAGCGTCGTTTGGAAGTTTGATACGCTTATAAAATTACTGAACCTTTGGTCGTCATAAATTAGGGAAGATGGTTACGAAAGTGCCATAGAACGGCAGCAGTTTTGTGTTTAGCGATTGCAAAATTGTATTCTGTAAGAGATTAATGCGCGCAGAAGGAACTTCCTCATTTTAACAAAAAACAGTTAGTTTAACGCTAACTGTTTTTTTGCTAAAAATTTCTTCTTTTGCTTGACAAGATTAGTTGGTAGTGGTAGAATAAAAACATAAGTAGCGTGCTCGCAATGAGCGAGAAGAATGGGTGGTATTAACTTAGCCCGTGGGACGCTACTTTTATGTTTTAAACTGTAATTTACGCTTGACATAATTAAACTCCTATGTTATAATACACTTGACCACCAGCCCCGAAGGGGGAAGTGTCGGGCAAAACCGCGACAACAGAGAAGAACGTTTGGTCTTCGTGCGTAGACTTCTCAAAAACCGTTTCGATTTTCGGAACGGTTTTCCTTTTTGTTAGAAAAAGACACTTGACTTTTGCATAAAAATATGTATAATGATATTAAAATCTAACGAGTGATGTGCAAATTATGGAAAAGGCTGTGAAAAAGATTATTTTCGATACTGATATCGGTGGTGATTGTGACGATACTGGTGCGCTTGCTATACTGCAACAGGCGCAAAAGTCAAACATTGCTAAACTTTTGGCAGTTACCGTCAGCACTTCAAGCCCTTACGCTTGTGGTTGCGCGGATGCAATAAATCGCTATTACGATAACGTAGTGCCTATCGGCCAAACGGATGGCGTTCCTCCTGGGGACGACGTGGACATCTTTCCGAAATCTTACGGCGCGCATCTAACTAATAAGTTTGAAAATTCATATAAATCTGACGGCGAAAAGCCTGAAAACGCCGTAAAACTTCTTCGTAGAATTCTTGCAAACAATCAAGGCGATAAGATAACTTTGGTCGTCGTGGGAAACAATATAAATATTGCGGGGCTACTTGAAAGTGGCGCAGACGAAATATCACCGCTTACGGGCGTAGAACTCGTAAAAGAGCAGGTTAAAGAACTTTCTCTTATGGGTTGCTATTTTCCCACCGAGAAAGTGCCGGAAATTTGGTTTGGCGATTACAAAATGGAGGCGGAGTGTAATATTAAAGTAGATATTAAATCCGCGCAAACGGTATTTAGTAAATGCCCCGTTCCCATCGTGGTAAGCCATTACCTTATAGGACTGTATATTCGCACTGGCGGAATACTTATTAAAACCCAACCAAAAAATCCCGTTGCCGAATCGTACAGAGTACACTCTAACGGCAACAGGTATAGTTGGGACCCTATTTCTGCATATTACGCAGTATACGGTTTAGGGGATATTTTAACCGCCGAAAAACGCGGAAAGGTTAGTATAGACGATAACGGAATTTCTACCTTTGAAGAGGATCCAAACGGATTGCACGTTATACTTGAATGTGAGGATTACGAAAAGGCGGAAAGGATATTAGATAACGCTATGCAGGGAATTTAATTGTCAAATTAAGGAAGAAGAAAAAATGTTATAAGTATTACTTTATAAGTGGAAACCCCGTAACCGTTTATGGCTACGGGGATTTTTTATTTTCTAAATGCGCTTGGCAAAAGGTTGGTGTATTTTTTGAAAATTTTATTAAAATTTACCGTATTATTAAAACCGCAATCCAAGGCAATATCTAATATGTTTTTATCCGTTGTTTTAATCAAATATAACGCCTCTTCAATAGACGATATGTAAAAAGAACGAGCCAACCGGTGGTTTTGATATGCAGTCGGAAAATACCGGTGGACACGACCCGTATAACGTGATGGCAATGGGTTGGGCAAATCCTTACGTATTTGATAGTAGTGATAATAGTCTTTCTAACGAAATAACAATAACTATCAACGATTTTCAATCAAGTGGGGATATTATACTCTTAACGCCTAAGTGGGATAACGAAAAACAGATTTTTGACGAGTATATCCTGCTTGAATTGTTTACCGCAACGGGATTAAATCAATACGACGCGTCGCTTAGAATACCACACTTAGTAGGTATAAGACTTTGGCATATAAACGCAACGATAGACGATTCCACGAATAGACATCATAATACGAACGATTCTTCGGACGGCAATTACGACCTCGTTCACTTTATAAGAAACGACGAAAGCGTGGAGTACAGGTCGCTTACCGCTCTCGATAGACAGGAATACTTGTTCTCGACGGGCGATACTTTTGATATGGAAACCTTCAAATCGCAGTTTTATAACGGGGACGGAAAACTGGATAACGGAAGTTCGCTTGGGTGGAGTTTTGAAGTAACGAGCATTACGGGAGACGCTTACGGCGAGACGCAAGCAACGATAAAACTTATTAAAACCGTGTAAAATTTAGTTTGACAACCGCTTTATCATTATGCTATAATTTTATTAGAATAAAACGAAGGAGAGTAATTATGTACTGGTACAATTTTGGAAGAAATGAAGTTTATATAGGTAACGGCGGAAAATTTAGACATAGTAGAGATTGTATGAGCATATCATCTGAAGAAAAGCAAAAAATAGCAGACTTTTTTTCCGAGCGTCTATTAGCAATCTATAAAGAGTACGATAGAAGTTACGATAATAGCGACGACGAGAGAGTAATTGATTCGCATCACTCGTCCAGTTCTTGCGTTTATAGAGAAGTAGACGTTGAAAAAGATTTATACGGCTTAGTAATGCGTAACGGCGAAGTTACGGGCATAGTGTTTTACATAAAGGACGGCAATGATATTTATACAAAAGTCTTCAACTTCAACGGCGAGCCTGCAACCTGGATGCGTCTTGGGTATTCCGCGTCGCATAGTTCCTCTTATACCACGGTAGAGAGAGTTAAGTTAGTTAAAAAAGGTGAGAACGGCGCGCCCGAAAGCGCAAAAAAGGCAACATTTATCCAGAGTCAAATGTACCCTGAGATATAATCGTTCGATTTAAAAACGAAAGTCCAAGTCAATTGACTTGGTACTTTTTGTATTAGTAAATTTAGTTAATATGAATAATATCAATAAAACTTTATATATAACCCTCTACGGCAAGGCGTTAGTCAGCAAAAAAGGTATAATTTTAAGCGACGAAAAAGCAGAAACAATTTGGGAAAAAGAAGGGTTTGAATTGAAAGGGAAGTCAAAATCGAAGTGGCTTGCCTATTATATGAGTATGCGTTCTGCCGTGTTCGACGCTTGGACCAAAGAAAAAACGGCGCAATTTCCCGATGCGGTAGTCTTGCATTTAGGTTGCGGATTAGATAGCAGAGTAGAAAGAGTGAAAAACTCGACTAATCAATGGTACGACGTGGACTTTGACGCTGTTATAGAAGAACGCAAGCGTTATTATACCGAAACGGACGGATACCGTATGCTTGCAGGGGATATAAAAGACGAGGCTTTTATAGACCTACTTCCTAAAAAAGAGCGAGCAATCGTTATTATGGAAGGCGTAAGTATGTATCTAGCGAACGAAGAATTGCAAAAGACACTTTTAAGACTAAGCAATCGTTTTGAGCGGTTATCATTATTAGTTGATTGTTATACGCCGTTCGCAGCAAAAATGAGTAAGGTTAGAAATCCCGTGAACGAAGTAGGCGTTTTTGAAGTTTATGGCGTTGAAAGTCCGAGCGTTTTAGAAAAAGATACGGGCGTATCCTTCGTAAAAGAAAGAGAAATAACGCCTCGAAATTTAATAGACGAATTAAAAGGTTTTGAACGGTTTATTTTCAAAACTTTATACGCTGGTAGTATGTCTAAAAAACTCTATAAACTCTATGAATACGAAAAATAAACGAAAGCCTCTAATAAAAATAGGGGCTTTAATTATACCAAAATAAATATTTTTCTATAAAACTCTTCAAAACCATTGACTCTACCGTGAGGGGAGAGTGTATAATATAATCAATAAGGAGAGTGGTTGTGTTTAGAATAGGAAAGTTTTCAAAACTGGCTAAAGTATCGATAAAGACATTAAGATACTACGATAAGATAGGTTTGCTAAAGCCTGCTATGATTGATAGCGTAACGCAATATCGTTATTACGCGGAAGAACAACTAGAAAGTATTCGTTTAATCTCAATGTATAAATCGGCAGGACTATCAAACGAGTTAATTTTAAAACTAATAAACAAAAGTGGAGACGAGCGCGCGTTACTAAAATATCAAAAACAAATCCTTATCGAGCGTGCCGAAGAGGTTAAAAAGGCGTTGTCCACTTTGGAAGTTTTGCTTGGCGAGCATACTGCCCAGCGTTATGATGCTACCGTAAAGAAAGTGGAAAAACGTTTAGTCTACTGTTGTAGAGGGTATATAGCAAGCGTTTCAGGTATACACGATTTTGTCAAAGCCTGCTCTATGGAACTTGCAAAAACCAACCCCGACGTCAAACTTTCCGAGCCGGATTACTGTTGCGTAATTTACCCCGACGACGGCTACCGCGAGTCGAATATATTTATCGAATACGCGCAATCGGTAGATAGGTATGGCAAAGATAGTGAGATCCTTAAATTTAAGGAAATTGAGCCCATTACGGCAATAAGCGTTATTCATCGTGGCGAGTACGACAGTTTAAGTGATGCGTATCTTTTTGCGGTTAACTGGGCAAAGGCAAACGGATACACGATAGATGGCGAGCCGAGAGAACGCTATATCCACGGTGCGTGGGATAGAGCGAGTGAGGAAGAGTGGGTTACGGAACTTCAGTTGCCCGTAAGGGAAAAGTGAAATGATATATTATCTTTTATTAGTAGCGTCTATAATCCTTGCCGTTTGTAAAAGTTCGCTATACAATGCGTACGCGCAAAAAACGGAATCGAGCCAAGGCTCTACCTTCCGTTTTAATGCAATAAGTTACGGAGTGGCGAGCGTGATTGCGCTTATAGGTCTATTCGTAAGCGCAGAAACGATATCGTTTACTACTGTACTTTGCGCATTTTTCTATGCAATCATAGTAATAAGTCTACAAACGATATCAATAACCGCAATGCGTGTAGGAGCAATGTCAACGACTTCTATTTGCGTAATGTACGGGATGATTATCCCTTCAATTGCAGGTCCTATTTTTTGGCAAGAAACGATAGGCGTTTTGCAAATAGTTGGTATTATAATGATGATAGTGTCGCTCTATCTTATTAAAGGCAAATCCCCCGAAGGCGAAAAAAACACCTCAAAAAAATGGACGGTTTTGGCAATTTTTGCATTTTTTCTATCCGGTATGGCAGGAGTAATGGAAAAAATCCATCAAAGCACCGATGCAAACTCGGAGAAAATGTCGTTCGTATTTATTGCTTGTGCGTTTATGTTCGTTTTTTCGTTCGTCGCATTACTAATCACGCGCAAAAAAGAAGAAGGACAAACGACGCTACCTATTTTAGGTCTTTCGGGCGCGTCAGGAGTTGTTATAGGACTGTACTCAACTGTTAATTTAACCTTATCTGGCAAACTGGATAGTATGATTTATTATCCTATTGCTAATGGAGGTGCAATGTTACTTACGGTATTAGTGTCCGTAATAGCCTTTAAAGAGCGTTTTGATAAACTGAGAATTATAGGAACGATAATCGGACTTTTGGGAATACTTTGTTTAAGTTTACCCATATAAAAGGAGAGGAAATGAACGATCAAATTAAACTTTACGGCGACGGTATTCACGACGATACCTCGTCAATCCAAGCACTGCTCGATAAATGCGGAAGAGTGGAAATCCCTGACGGCTGTTACTTAATAAGCAAACCGCTTATTATTCACAGTAATACGCACTTGGTGCTATCTTCGAACGCTATTATGCGTCTTGCGGATAACGCTAATTGTTCGCTTTTGGATAACGACGGGCTTTATGACGATATACCCAACGAAAATATCGCAATCGAAGGGGGAATTTGGGACGGCAATCACGAAAAACAACAGCGTCAAAGAATTCCTAACGAAGGAAGACCGGGCGATGATAACGAGGATAAAACTTGTGATAAAGAGGTATATATATCTAACATCTATAGTGTGTTGATGGTTCGATTAGTCCACACTAAAAACCTTCAAGTAAAGAACCTCACTTTTAAAAATCCTACGAGTTACGCTATTCAAATTGCTGATAGTAAATATTTTACTGTAGAAAATATAACGCTTGACTATGATTTAACCAAGAATAATATGGACGGTATTCATATTCAAGGACCAGCGCGTTTTGGCTATATCCATAATATAAGAGGAAATGCAAACGACGACCACGTTGCCCTTTGTGCGAACGGAACGATAAGGAGCGAGATTACTCGTGGAGATATCGAAGATATCGATATAGACGGAATATATTGTGATAACGGGTATACGGGAGTACGATTACTTTCAAGAGGCGACGCTGTTCGTAATATTCATATTTCAAATATACACGGCGAATTCCGTTTTTACGCCGTATCGTTTACCCACCATTATCCTATTCGCGACGATAAACCCATTTTGCTTGAAAATATCCGTATTTCTGACGTTTACGCATCTAAAAGCCGTGGCGAGTGTGCAGAGCACCATAAGTACCATGTCGAAAACGGCGCTCTTATATGGTTTGAAAGCGGTATAAATTGCCGTAATATAAGTATCGAAAACGTTTATCGTGTCGAGCGCAACGCTACGACGAAAGCGCCTACTATTCGTATAAGCGAAAAAGTTAACGCTAAAAATATCCGTATAAAAAATATAAACGGTTCGTTTATAGCAGAACCTTTACGGATGATAGAAAACGATAGTGAACTTGCTGAAATCATTGTTGATTGATATAAAAATTAAGCCCCTTCGCTTTTGCGCGAGGGGCTTTTTGTAATAAAATTTTAATAACGGTATAACTTTTTCGTTACTTTTCAATGGCTATCGGATATTTTTTCTCGTGGTTTTTAGTCTTTAGAACTATATTTATAAAATCGTATATAGGGCTAAACGGAGCGTCGCTTAAAAGCGGAAGAGAGTCGTCGATTGCAAACTCAATATTACCGCAAAATTCATTGACGGAGGACGAGGTTGCTGAAAGTGAGGCAATCTTTTTTCTTTCCGTTCCTTCAAGATAAACTTCAACTAAGTCAATTCCGCTTGGCTTATTGCTATCGTTAAGAATATGCACTTCTCCCTTAAATACACCGCCTTTTTTATAATCAAACCGCTCCATACGAAGAGTTGGTGTAACGGGCGAGAGGGCGGATTGAACTGCGTAATAAGTGGGCTTAATGGCGTTACCGTAACCTAAGAGACTGTTGTTAGCCGAGCAGTACCAAGGCTCGTTAAAGCACCAGTTCATAGCCATCGAGCAGTTTTCTTGACGGCGCGCCTCTTCAAAAATATAGATATAACCGGCGCAAGTAAGGAAGTGTGAACGCTCGATAAACGCTTCGACTTGTTCAACCTTTCCAAAATACTTAGTAACGCTATCGTAGTCAGCGTGGCCCGAGGTTTTCCAACTTTCGTCAAAAGCGTGATGGTCGCGCCAAGGCTGAGAGTTCTCAATCTTTTCAAGCGCAGAGGCGGGCATAAACTTCTTCAGTTCCTCCATACTGCTCATACTCGACATACCAAACTCAATATAGCCGGTAGCGTCGTTGCCGTTAAAAAGATGAAAAACGTCTTGACCGTAAAGGGTGAACGAGTAAGGACCGTGTTTAACGCCAAATACGGGCGAAGTGGGAAGGAAAGGCGTTAGGGGGTCAAGTTCAAGACAAATCTTGTTAAGTAGGCGAAGTGGAAGACTTTGGTCAGTCATAAGCGACCAAGAATTGAAAAGTTCGTTACCACCGCACCAAACTACGTGGCAAGGGTGGGGCTTAACGCGTTTTACTATTGCCGTAGCCTCTTGCTCTAAAACGCGCAAATAGGACGGCTCGTCTTCGTAATGATTGCACGCAAGCGGAAATTCTTGCCAAACCATAATGCCGAGTTCATCGCACAAATCAAAGAAACAATCCTTGTTTACTATTGCTCCGCCCCAAAGCCGAAGAATATTCATATTACACTCTTTAACCAGCAAAAGTTGAGAGCGGTAATGCTCTTTCGTTAGCGTTCCAACGAAAACTTCAGGATTAACGAAGTTAGAACCTTTTGCAAAAACCTCTTTCCCGTTAACGCAAAGAGTGAACGGACAAGCAGAGCGCGTCATAGGATACGCATTAGGGCTATCCCAACTACCCTTATTCATCAAAAGTTGAACTTTTCTAAACCCGATTTTTTTCTCAACAGAGTGTAAGACCTCGCCACTTTGGTTCTTAAGCGTAGAGCGAAGAGTATAGATAGGCTGACTACCCATATTATGCGGATACCATAGCGAAACTTTAGCAGTAAACTCTCCGTCACCGCTCTCGGCAACTACATTACCGCTTTCGTCAATTAACGCGTGTTCTACCTCGCCTCCCGTCTTAACGGTGGAAACGGTTACCTTAACGACGCCTTCCGCTCCATTAACCTCGCGAACGGAATAGTCAGCGTCTACCACTGCGATATGAGTAGAGGGCAAGTTTTCAATGAACGCCTCGTCCCAAACGCCTTGAATTATAAGACGCGGATGAAAATCCCAACCGTAACAAACGGCAGGCTTAACGCTCCTATCCGCCTCGCTTCGACCAAGCGGAATACGGCTTTGGTCAAGTTTATAAATATCCGCAATAGGATGTTTGGGCGCAGGATAAATTAAAACCTCTAACTTGCTACCCTCCGTCGCTTTATCTAAAGCAACGCGCACGGGCGCAAACATACCCTCTTGAGAATAGATTTTCTCTCCGTCTAAAAGAATATCGAACTGATAATCAATTCCCTTTGCTACGAAGAAATTACAGCCAGAAAGAGCAGGAAGAAAGGCAGTATACTTCCAAAAACAATCTTCAAGCCCGTCAAACTTATGAAAATTATCCCCAAAGTACCAGTCGTCCGCAAACCCCATCGCCTTTGCGTAATCAAGTTGAGCGTTGCCGGGAACGGATGCAGGAAAACCCTCTGAAAAATCAACGCCGTTAGAAGATTTAGAAAGTTGCCACTCTAAATAAATTTTACTCATCTCGTTTTTCTCCGATAAATTAAGTATTTTTTCTTATTATAAAACAAAAAGCGTGTTTTGTCAATATAAAAAGAGGGGGCGAACGACGGAATATTTTTATTGATATTTGCTTGACCAAACGCTCTATTTGTGGTATGATTTATCTATTAAAAGGAGAACAAAAATGTTTCGTTCGTTTCAAGAAGATAGAAAATTTATCGAGGAAAAGTATCACGAATTAGATAAGCCTTTTAATCCGTATCGTCGTATGGCGTATCACGGTTGGAAAGGCTTGGAAGAGAGCGGACTTTCCGTAGAAGAAATTAAAGAGAAATTAGTTGAAATTTCCGAAAGATATAAAGATCAACCGCACGAAGTGCAAAAAGCGAGAGCGGTTGAATTCGTATTAAAAAATACGCGTATTGACGTAAACGAACACGATTATTTTCCGTTAATTTACACTTGGAACAGGGAAGTTTGCGCAACGACGGTTGATAAGTGGAATAGCGAATTATTTACTACGATAATTCCCGAAAAAAAGGAGGTTTACGACCTTTTTAATCAATCTGGCGCAGTATCAATTTGGCTTGACTTCGACCACGTTATACCCGACTGGAATAGCGTTTTGTCGTTGGGTTTCGTTGGGCTTAAGAAAAGAGCGGAAGAGTATCGTAAAAAAATAGAAGAAGAACAAAAAACGCTTTCGAAAGACCAAATAGCGTACTTTGACGGCATTGATATAGAGTACTCGGCAATTATAGAATTTATTGAAAGGCTTTATAAATTATCGTTAGAAAAGAAAAACGAAAAATCCGCGTTAATTCAAAAAAGTTTACTTGCTTTAAGTAAGGGCGCGCCTACGAATATTTACGAGGCAATGCTCCTGATTTATTTATACTTTATGATATCCGAATCGGTGGATTGTTATCAAGTTCGTTCTTTAGGTAACGGTTTAGATTTTTCCCTATATTCCTTTTATGAAAACGATTTAAAAAACGGAACTTTTACGCGAGACGAAATCAAAGAAATACTGGCGTACTTTATGATGCAGTGGTCGGCAATCGGCAACTACTGGGGGCAACCGTTTTATCTTGGCGGAACGGATAAAAGTGGACGGACTAAGGTCAACGATTTAACGCGAGATATCATTGAGGTTTACTCGGATCTTGGTATCTATAACCCTAAAATTCAAATTAAGTATAACGATAATTTCCCAACTGACCTTCTCAATAAAATACTATCGAATATTCGTCAAAACAAGGGTAGTTTCGTCTTTAGTTGCGAGCCGGGTATGATTAAAGCGGTTATGACCTACGGCGCAAGTTACGACGAGGCTTACGACTTTGATATTCGCGGATGTTACGAAACGGGCGTTCGCGCCAACGAAGTATCGACGGCAACGGGCTATATTAACGCCTTAAAAGCAGTGGAATACACTTTTAGCGAGGGTTACGATAAGCGCATCGGCAAGCAAGTGGGCGTTAAAACGAAAAAGATAAGTAACTCTACCACCTTTGAAGAATTTTATAACGCGTTTATAGAGCAGTGGGCTTATTTAATTGAAGGTTCTATTTCGCTCGCTAATGCGTTTGAAAAGTATTTGCGCTACGTTAACCCCTCGTCGCTATATTCAGCAACGATAGAGTATAGCCTAAAACAAGGCAAAGACGCCTATCAAAACGGCGTCAAATTCAACAATTCAGCGATGCTAAACTGTGGTTTTGCAAGCGCGGTAGACGCAGTAATGGCAGTTTACGAATTGATTTTTGAAAGAAGAATTACGACTTTTGAGGAAATCAAAACCGCTTTGGACAATAACTGGGAAGGCTACGAGAAATTACTGTTTAGTGCAAAGCGTTGCGTTCATAAGTACGGGAACGGTGACGCCCTTGCCGACAGTTACGCCGAAAGTTTAGCAAGATATTACGCAATGAAAGTTGGCAACCGTCCTAACGCGCGCGGTGGCGTTTATAAACCCATTATGCATACGGCGATGCAATTCGTGTGGCAAGGCGAGAAAACGCTCGCTACTCCCGACGGCAGAAAAGCAGGCGAAGAAACCTCCAAAAACGCATCTCCGTCTATCGGTGCGGATAGAGAGGGCGCAACGGCGTTGCTCTCGTCTGCTACAAAGTTAAATCCCTCCCTATATAGCGAGTCGTTTTGCTTAGATATGATGTTACATCCTACCGCCGTTTCTGGTGACGACGGACTTGTAGCAATGAAAAGTTTGTTGGACTTTTATTTAAAGAACGGAGGTATGAGTTTGCAGTTTAATATCTTTAACGCCGATACTTTGCGCGACGCTCAACTGCACCCTGAAAAATACGAAAACTTGCAAGTACGCGTTTGCGGTTGGAACACGCTATGGAATAATCTACCCAAAGCGCAACAGGACGCTTACATTAAACAAGCGGAAAGATAATTTAAGGTTTATTTATGAAAGCAATGATTTTTGAAATTAAAAGGTTTGCCGTCCACGACGGCGACGGAATAAGAACGACCGTGTTTTTTAGCGGTTGTCCTTTGAAGTGTCGGTGGTGTCATAACCCTGAAGGTCTTCATAAAAAATCTGCTTTAGCGTTCTATAAACACAAGTGCGTAGGGTGCGGAGAGTGTATCGCCGTTTGTCCTACTATGTCACAAAAAAATGCAAACGGTATGCGTTTTTACGAACAAAGCACTTGTATTAAGTGTGGAAAATGCGCTGAGAACTGTCTTGGTAACGCGTTAACGCTATACGGACGAGAAGTAACTGTAGAAGAACTTCTTCCCGAACTTTTGAAAGATATAGAATTCTATAAAACTTCCAACGGCGGAGTAACGCTATCGGGCGGAGAGTGTTTAACGGAGGCGGATTTTTGTCGAGAACTTTTAATTAAACTAAAAGAGCAAGGAATAAATACCGCGGTGGATACTTGTGGGTTCGTATCTAAAACCGCGCTTAATAAAGTAATTCCATATACTGATATTTTCCTTTACGATATAAAGGCAAGCGATAGCGAAGTCCACAAAAAATGCACTGGGCAGGGTAACGAAACTATCCTTGATAATCTTCGCTATCTTGATGAAAACGGTTGTAAAATCGAGGTTAGAATTCCCTTCGTGCCGGGCTTTAACGACGATCAAATGGAAGGTATTGCAGAAATTTTGAAAGGGGTAAAAAACCTCACTAAAGTTCGCGTTCTTCCCTATCATAACTACGCAGGTTCAAAGTACGACGCGCTTGGGCTGGAAAACTCTTTGCCTCCCGTTACGCCCACCGACGAGCAAGTTGAAAAAGCGAGAGAAACCATAAAGAATATTCTAAACAGAGAAATTCCAGTGATTTAAAAAGTTGACAAGCGTTGAGGAATAATTAGTAAGGTCAAAATATTACAACTTTTTGAAAATTTTGTTATAACGATTGCGCTGATTTGTATGGTACAATAATAGATATAATACAAATATAATATGATGATATATTCGTAAAACTAAATTTAAGAGGTGAAATAATGGCTAAATCAAGACTTATAGGGGATTACCCCGTAATAGGTATTAGACCGACGATCGACGGTCGTCGCGGACCACTCAAGGTGCGTGAAGGCTTAGAAGAACAAACGATGAATATGGCGAAAAACGCCCAAAAACTCATTGAGGAAAACTTGCGTTATTCAAACGGTGAGCCCGTCAAAGTAATTATTGCTGACACTACGATAGGTAGAGTAGCCGAGGCTGCCGCTTGCGCGGACAAGTTTAAAAAGGCAGGCGTTGATATCACTATTACCGTAACGCCTTGTTGGTGCTACGGTTCAGAGACTATGGATATGGACACTACGACCATAAAAGCGGTTTGGGGCTTTAATGGAACGGAGCGTCCCGGCGCGGTGTATCTTGCCGCAGTTTTAGCAGGACACGCTCAAAAAGGACTTCCTGCTTTCGGTATCTACGGACACGACGTACAAGACGCAAACGATACCTCAATTCCTTCCGACGTAGCGGAGAAAATCCTTAGGTTTGCACGCTCAGCCGTAGCGGTAGCAACTATGCGAGGCAAATCCTATCTTCAAATCGGCTCTATCTGTATGGGTATAGCAGGCTCGATAGTGGACGTTGACTTTTTCGAGGAATACCTTGGAATGCGCGTAGAGAGCGTTGACGAAGTAGAGATTATTCGCAGAATGGAAAAGGGTATTTATAACGAGCAAGAGTATCAAAAGGCGCTTGCTTGGATTAAAGACAAATGCAATCCCGACTTTGACAAAAACCCCGAAGAATTACAAAAGAGCGCGGAAGAAAAGCAAAAGGACTGGGAATTTACTGCAAAGATGGCTTGTATTATAAAAGACCTTATGAATGGTAACGATAATCTTCCCAAAGGCGCGGAAGAGGAAATGGTAGGACATAACGCCATTGCAGCAGGTTTCCAAGGACAAAGACAATGGACGGACTTCTATCCTAACTGCGACTTCCCCGAAAGTATCTTAAATTCCACTTTTGACTGGACTGGGGCAAGAGAACCGTATATCCTTGCAACCGAAAACGATACCTTAAACGGCGCTTGTATGCTTTTTGGTAAACTTCTAACCGGTAGAGCGCAAATGTTCGCTGACGTTAGAACCTACTGGTCGAGTGACGCTATCAAGAGAGTTACCGGCTATGAAGTAGAGGGCAAAGCAAAAGAGGCTGATGGCTTTATTCACCTAATTAATTCCGGCGCGTGCTGTGTGGACGCTTGTGGAGAAGTTAAGGATGAGAACGGAAACGCTATAATGAAACAGTGGTGGGATATGACGGACAAGGACATCGACGCTTGTATGAGCGCAACGACTTGGCCGTACGCAGACCTTGGTTATTTCCGTGGCGGTGGATATTCTTCCCGTTTCGTAACCAAGGCGGAAATGCCCTGTACTATGTTTAGACTTAATATCGTCAAAGGCTTAGGACCCGTTATGCAAATAGCAGAGGGTTGGACGGTGCAAGTCCCCGACGAAGTTACCGATAAACTTTGGAAGAGAACGGACTATACTTGGCCTTGTACTTGGTTTGCTCCAAGAGTTACCGGCAAGGGCGCGTTCAAGACTGCGTACGAGGTAATGAACAACTGGGGCGCAAACCACGGCGCAATATCGTACGGTCATATCGGAGCGGATATAATTACGATGTGTTCTATGCTTAGAATTCCCGTTTGTATGCATAACGTAGACGATAAAGATATCTACCGCCCAGCAAGTTGGAACGCGTTTGGTATGGACAAGGAAGGTCAAGATTACCGCGCTTGTTCAGCGTACGGTCCGCTTTATAAGAGTGTAAAATAACGAAGAGGAAAATCGGCGCAAAGCAAACTGCTTTGCGTCTTTTTTTGTAACGAAATTTTGTATACGGTATCGTTTTTTTCGTACCTTTACTTCTTTTTATTCCATAAAAACCGCCCAAAGACCGTTAATTTTTACGCGCGCGGATAATATATATATTATAAACTGTGGTTTATTTATTGTTGACACGGGCAGTAAATTTTGTTATAATAAACGGTAGGAGTGAAAAAGGAAATGGATTTAACGGTAAAAAACCTCGTCGATAAAGTATCGAATATCAATCTTTCCAAGGTGCAAAACCTTTACGAAAGGTATTCGTATCTTTACGACTGTGAAATGCTTGCAAAGGACTACGACGCGTCGATAAAGAAATTATACGCTCAGGCTGAAAAGAAAGCGGAAAAGTGGGTAGAGGAAATCCTTGCGTTTGAAAAGAACTACAAGGATAATTTTGAAGTGCTTTCGTATATGAAAGAGAGCAAACTCCGCGATAAAGTTCTCGCTCTTATGACGGCGGAGTGCGAATCAAGAGCAAAGGTTTTAGACGCCCGTTTCCAAAAAATCAACGCCCTTCCCCGTGGCGCTCAACTTCTTAGTGAAGGCAAGCAGTTTATAGCGGACTGGAGAGCGCAAGTTTCTCCCGTATATAACTTCGTTAAAATAGCAACCTCCGTTGCGGTTACTACTCTTGAGAAAAAGTTAGGCGTCGAGGCAGTTCATCTTGGCGCAGAGGAAGAAATCACTCGCCTTAAAAATAGTCAAAACAAAGGTAAAAACAGCGCGTCTTGGTGCTCGGAAGTGGAGGGTCTCAAGACTAAATTTTCCGATGCGCAACTTAAGGCTTGCCGTAACTACGCTGTGTACTTTGAACTCGTTGACGACGCAGTTTATTCTCGCAAGGTAATTCGTTGCTCCGAGTACGCGTTATCTCTTTCGAGCAGTTGGAACTTTGAAAAAGTTTACGAACTTAACGCAAATGTTAGTTCCTATCTTGCCGACCTTCGCCTTACTATCGACGATTTTGATAAAAAGTGGGCGGTTAGAGTGGAAGAGGCTAAAAAAATTGCCTCAATCGAAACTGAAAAATGGGTTAATGAGGCAGCAAGAGAAGTTGACAAGAATAAGAAATTCGCGCTTATCGAAAAAGCGGTTAAGTACGAAAATATTAGAGCAATGGGCGAACTTGGATACTATTACGGTTTTGGAATAGGTACCGAGGTTGACCAAGTTAAATCGGTTTATTATATTAAATCCGCGCTCGACCGTGGGCTTGAGGACGGATATTTTTGCTATTCGCTCGGCTTTAAGTACGAACACGGAAACGGTACTGCTAAAGACGAGAAGAAAGCGTTTGAACTCTACAAAAAAGGCGTTTCGTACGCTTATCGCGGTCAAGACTGTTACCGCTCTTTAGCGTATTGCTATTATAACGGCGTAGGTACGAGCGTAGATAAAAAATTAGCCTACGAATATTTTAATAAACTCGTAACGGAACTTCCTCATCAACAAAAAGGCAAAGAGTATTACTATCTCGGACTTATGAAGGAAACCGCTAAAGAAGTGGGCGTTAACGAGCGCGAGGCTCTTTCGTGGTACGAAAAGTCCGTTCAAGCGGGATACGCCCAAGCGCGCGAGGCAGAAGAACGCCTCCGCATAAAGTGGGGTAAAATCGACGAAATTCTCTCGCTTATTACGATCGCCGAGAAAACTCCTCAATCTTTAGACTTTGAGAAAGTAATCGAGTGGGATAGAGGCGAACTTTCCTTTTCTAATATGCGCAAAGTATACGACGATAATATCCCCGACTTTTCTAAAAAATGGCACAATACTGTTTATGCCGCTCGAAACTTTGCTGAGAGAGAAACGGAAAAATGGGTAAAAGAGGCTAACTCTTATACCGATAAAACCAAAAAGTTCAACCTTATGCTCCGCGCGGCAAAAGCGTACAATAAAGTTGCAATGGGAGAGGTTGGTTATTACTACTACAACGGTATCGGCGTTACACAAAACTACAACGAGGCGTATTACTGGGTTCACCAAGCAATCAATATCTATTTTCTTGCCGACGGTTACTTCTACTTTATGATGGGCGAAATGTACCAGTACGGTAGAGGCGTTGCAAAGAACGAGACCACCGCGTTTAATTATTATAAAAAAGGCGTTGAATTCACTTACCGCGGACCTTCGTCGTACACCGCCCTTGCCTACTGCTATCTTAACGGAACTGGAACGACTAAGGACGAGAGAAAGGCGTACGAGTTCTTCCAAAAAGCGCTTGAAAGCGGATACGACCACTCTAAAGGCGATAAGTATTACTGGCTCGGTTATTTAACCGAATACAGTACCGCCGTTGGCAAAAAAGACGAACGCTCCGCGCTTGAGTTTTACGAGAAGAGCGAACGCGAATCTTACGAAGAAGGCAAAAAATCGGCAAATAGACTTCGTAGAAAGTTCGAGAAAATGGAACTTGACAAAAAAATCGACGCTTGTTACGCGCTCGCGCAAAAGGGCGACGCGCAAGCAATGTTCGAACTTGGCGAATATTACTATACGGGTAGAGGCGTAACGAGAAGTTACGAAGACGCTTTGACTTGGTTTGAAAAGTCCGCTAAAAAGGGCGTAGCGCAAGCAATCGAACGCCTTGGCGACTGTTACTTTAACGGCCACGGAGTAAAGCAAAACTACTCTAAGGCGGAAAAGTACTATAATCAAGCGGCAAAAATGACCGCTAAAAAGAATTGAGGAGAGCACTATGAACGCAGCGGAAAAGGCAAAAAGAGCGAGAGAAAATAAAGAGCGTCAACAAAAACGCGAACGCGAGAAAAGCGATAGAATAAAGAGAGAAAACAGCGCGAAGAGAAAACAGTGGTTTGAGGATAACATTTCCTCGGTCGTAAACATTATTTCAATCGTATTTTCGATAATAGCGTTTATTGCGGTGGGCGTAACGATATGCGTCGTAGGAATAAACGCAAACGATATAGGCTTTAGCGTAGCAAGAACGGTAATGCTTATCGTTGACGCGGTAATAACGGTAATATGCGTCGTGCTCTATATAATAAACTGGAACTTAGTGTTCGAGAGCGACACGACTGAAGTATTACTTCGTATTGCGTTTTTTGCAAACTTAATAACGGTAATATTACTAATCTTGTTCTGCATAGGAACGATGTAACGAATAAAAGGAGAAGACTATGAACGCAGCGGAAAAAGCGAGAATAGCAAGAGAAAAGAAAGAGGCTGAAGAGAGAGTTCTTCGCGAGCAAAAGGAAAAAGAGAAAGAAGAAAAAGCAAAGGAGAGAGAGAAGAAGAGAATAGGCTTTTTAAAAGTTCTCGTTAAAGTTTTATCCATAACTTTCGGCGTGCTTACCTTCCTCGTCGGGTTCGCTATACTCTGCACCTTTACCGAGGATATAGAATTAACGCTCGTATTAAATATAGTGAACGCAATTTTAGTCGTGCTCGATATAATATTTATCGTCATCAATGTTAAATGGGACAAATTAGATAAAAGAAAGGATGCGCCTGGTGACGAAATATTGCTTGGAGTAGCGTTATGCGTAGGCGGAGCTTTACTACTGTTAGCGCTTTTTATCGGGCTTGGCTCAATTTTATAAAGGAGAAGATAAATGAACGCAGCGGAAAAGGCAAGACTTGCTCGTGAAAAGAAAGAACAGGAAAAGAAAAATAGAAAAGCGCGCTTACTTGCAAGGATAACAAAGTTTATCGGTATAGCGTTCCTCGCTATAACCGCGCTTGATATTATAGCAATGGTAGTGTTTGCGGAAATACAGAACTACGAAATGCTCGCAGTTTTGCACTCTATTACAGGTTGGGTAACGGGAGCGAACGTGGTTGCAGCAATCGCAACTTTCTTTATCGCAACGAAAACTCAGGACGCAGGCAAAAGCGAAAACTTAATCACGATTACCTCAATACTCGTGGGCGCAGTTTTTGTGCTCGTAATAACGCTTATGGGTGTTGGTGGAATGCTCGGTCTTTAAGGAGAAAAATATATGAACGCAGCGGAAAAAGCAAGACTTGCTCGTGAACAGCAAGAAAAACAAGAAAGAGAGGCTCGCGAAAAAGCGGCTGAAGAGAGAAGAAAAGCGCGCGAAAGATTTAACGAAATTATCGGTAATATTTTACGCATAGGCTTAGACGTACTATGCTTTTTGTCTTTAGGCTTAATGATTTTGCCTCTTTACGAAAGCATTTTAGGTTCTACTCCCGACCCTATATTTTGGTGGCTGTATATTCCCCTAATCATCAGTTTCGTGGGAATATTTATTCGTTCGAAAATTATGGGCGAAGAAATCTTGGACAACGGTTTATGGGTATCGGAATTGATGCTCCTTGGACTTGGGGCAGTTTTCCTTCTTCCCGTAATGATTTTCTAATTTAAGTTATAAAGGTGAAAAATGTCTAAAACTTTAACGGAACAATTACATGATTTGCGAGTTTCTTTCGATGCGGAAAATAGCCGTAAGCAAGCCCACTTTGCTACGCTTTTAAAGTCTGCCGACGAAAAGATTGCGCGCGTCAAAAATACGGATTACAGCGCGCCGTATCGCGAAAAGTATAGCGCGCTTTTAACTGCGGTAGAGGGGCTTGTTAATAAAGTTCAGCAAATCGAGAATAGAACTCACGGGCTTTTCAATAGAACGCTTAGTGAGTATATAAAGTTAGGCTCGTCTTTTACAAGCGCGCAACTTCGTAGCAAAGGCGAAGTAGAACGCGTTTTTGCTACGATGCTAAAATGCACGAGTGAGGTTATTCAAAGTCTTAGCGAAGAAGAAAAGGTAAACCCTCTCGACGCTCCTAAGCATTTTGAAAAAACCCTCAAAACGCTCGCAAATATTCTTTGTACGCTACGCGTTATCAACAAAGATTTTACTTCCATTATGGCTGACAGTGGAATACCCAAAAGCGAGTATGAGCGCGACTTAAAGGTAGCGGAGGACGAGAAAGCGCAGTTGCAAAATCAGCGCGCGCACGCCCTTAAACTTGAAAACCTCGACTGCTATTCTACCTATCAAAGCGTGTTAAAACAGTATAAGGACAATTACGCTCGAGTAAGCAAGGATATCTTAGGCTCGACTTCCGAGGCTATGTATTTTGATACCGAGTATAAATATCTAATCGGCTTTTATAAAGAGAAAATATCCAAAGAAGATACGGATTTTGCATACTCCGTTATGCGCTTAACGCCGGCTGAACTTTCCTGTCAGCCCGTATACTTCCAGCCCGAAAAGGATAGTCATAACATCGTAATCAACGGACTTGCAAGCGACTTTGAAAAACCCGCGTACCAAAAATTTATTCGCCAACTTTATTTCTCGCTTGCGCGTAGACTTCCTGCGAACGGACTTAAATATTCCGCTATTGCGTGCAACAAGCGTACTAACGGTATGTTCGTCTCGGGTCTTGAAAACTTCATTAAGAACCTCTCCGATAGCGGTCTTTATATGGAAAAGGGCGTAGTGTCCGAGCCCAGTAGATTTGCAAGCGCGGTAGGGGAATTAAGAGAAAAAAGTTTGCACTTCACCACCTCCGATAACACCGATATATTCGAGTTCAATCGCCGTAGTTCCATTGACAGAAAACCGATGTATTTAACCTTCGTTGACAGTTATCCTATCGGTATGGAAATGCACCTCGACGGCATAGCGTCCCTTCAACAACTTATGACGGAAAGTAAGCGCAGTGGCTTTATAACGGTACTGAGCCAAGCCACCGACGCCTTTGGAAAAGTCCAAGGTTATAGCGACCCTCCGCCCAAGTTTGAAAACCCCCAAAAAGAGTACGACGCGCTCGAAATTAATATAACGGGTAACGAAATTACGGTCAACGGTAAGCCCGTAACTCTCGATATTGCAGACGCAGGGTTTAACGAAAACGCCTACGTTGCGTACTGGAATAAACTCAAAAACTACTACGGAAAGAAAGAAATATTCTACCTTGAAAAACTCTTTGACGACCTCGATAGAAAGATGGCGAGCGAGCCACAATCCGCTCCCGTACTTTTAACGGGCAAAATGTCTGTGCCCCTTGGCTACGTAGGAACGGATTTATACGAGGCGGAGTACGACCTACATAAAGCCTGCCACGCGCTTATTCTCGGCTCGTCCGGTTCAGGTAAAAGTAGTTATCTTCATACCTTCATTTTGGGTACGGCGTATAAGTATTCGCCCCGAGAAGTACAGTTTTATCTTGCCGACTGGAAAGAGTCCGAGTTCAACGTGTACAAGAACAATCCCTTACCGCATATAAAGTATATTCAGGACAAGAGTTCCGTTCCCGAGTACGTATCACTTCTTCAAATGATACTTAGAATTTGCTCGCACCGAAACGCGATTATAAGAGAGAAAGGTCAAACCTCCTTCCTCGGTTACAACGCGGTGGTATCGGAAGAAGAAAGATTACCGTTTATATTCTTTATCGTGGACGAGTATCAGGTAATGCTACAAGCAAATAGCGACAATACCGCGTCCTCGTCAGGAAAAAGAATGGCGAAAGCGTGGCAAAGCCTTATGAGTAGTATCCTCGGTATCGTGCGTTCAGCAGGTATCGGCGTAGTACTCAGTTCGCAATCGCTTGAAAATATTACTATCGACACTAATAATATCCAAAAGAGAATGCTCCTCGGTCTTGATAGAGAACTTCTCGCGCGCCTTTGCTATAACAACGACTCTAAAGCCAAAGCAGGCGACGAGATTAAACAAGACGAACAGTACCTTTCCGTAGCGCAGTCCGGTCACGTCGTTCTCGGCTTTGCAGGAAAAACCAAAACCGAGCGTTTCCGCGCCGCGTACACCGGTGACGGCGAATTGAGAGAGCGTAGCATAGAGAGAATTTTAGACCGTTACCCCGAAAGATACGAGCAACTTATCTTGGGCGGTAGCAAAGAAAGTTTCCCCATACTCGAATACACCAACCCACCGTATTCAAGTATGCTTGAAGAGAGCAAACGCGAAACCTCGTTCGACGACGACTTCGACGTTTCCGCCTCCGACGACACCGACTATTCTGTATTTATCGGCGTAACTTCAAACGATACTACTCCCGTTGCGCTCCAGTTTAACACTAAGGGCAACGGCTATATCGCCTACACTCAATCGCTTGCAAGAATGCGAATGCTCGTCCGCGGTACTATGCTTTCCTTCCTCTATAAAACGACGGCGTATAGGGGCAGATATACCGCTAAGCGTGAGTATTACTTTGGTAGCGAAGACGATTATCTTCGCGATATAGGTAGAGTATGCGATGAAGAACCCTTCCTTTCGCCCCATATCACGAGTTACGACGTCGAGTACGACGCTTACAATAGCGTTTGCGGTCTTATGGACCTTTACAAACTTTTCGAAGAGCGCAAAAAACAGAGAAGAATGCGCGGAGGTTTTCCACCCACGCTCGCTCTCTTTAGAGATATTGAGTGGCTTACGGAAAAACTTGACGATACCTACGAGCAGTACGAGGAAATCGCGAGAAAGAACGCAAGCAAGACGAGAGCGGTAGAAAAGAGGGAAGAGCCTACCGACGATCCCGAACTTATCGAAATGATGGCGCGCTATCGCGAAATGTTCCCCACCTATCCCGAAGAGAAAATTCGCGCAAGAGCGTTGAATAAACTTGGTAGAGTAGCCTCGTCTGCGCCCGCTCAAGCGGAAAAGACGGAAGAGAATAAAGTTTACGAGAAAGAAGAAGTTTTCGAGGCGTTCAAAACGCTCTTTAAAGAGGGTTGTAGGTTCAGAATATTCGTATTCGTATGCTCGTCTTCGCAAGGCGCGCTTAAATCCTTCCGCGACAAGAGTTTCCGCGGTAACGAAGGCGCGTTCGATAAGTACGCAGTGTTCGGTTCGCAACAAGAAAACGACGCTAAACTTCTCGACTCCGTAAGTGGCGACGGCGATATTAACACTTGTTTCGTATACCCTGCGCCTAAGCCAAGGCTTGAAGGCGTATCTAACGACGGTAGCGACGGAGAAGTGGGAGAACTTACTCGTCTTTACAAGTTCGGCATAAACGATTACGACTGGTGGGACGACCTTGAATTTAGACTGGAGGAATAACGCTAAATGAATAAGCAGGACAATAGGCGCATAAGCGAGTGTATGCAAAACGTTTTAGGCGTTCTCGATAAAATGGCAGGCGATACTAAAAGACTTCAAAGCGCAATGCAAAACCAAGAAGAATTAATTCGTGGCGACAATATTATGAACGAGACGATGGAACTTTTACGCGAGATTAATTTAAGCGTTAGCAAGATGAAACGCTCTGCTGAACGCGTAGCGGATAGCGTAAAAGAAGGCGCAGATGATATGAGACAAGTTCAGCGTGTTCGCTCGAACAACATAAGGAGAACCTAAAATGACTTTCGAAGAGGAAATGTATTACGACGAAAAAGGCTTGGAGGCGCTTTACGCTGAGTTTTCCGCAAAACTCCAAACCTATATAACGGAAATGGACGATAACCTCGTATCGCTCAATAGTATTATCGGCGAACTTGGACACTACTGGGATAGCGACGATTATCGCAATTTTAAGCGTGGTATGGGACAGGGCATAACGCAAACGGATAGCCAACTTCAACGCGTAATTGAACTTAAAAAAGAAATAGACCTTGCAAGAATAGAAACCGCCCAAGCGCTTGAAAAAATGCGTATTAAGTATGGGTTTGACTAATAATGAGAAGTATTGACTACATACAAAAGAACTGGGGCGACGACGTAGGAAGCGCGCTTACTGACCGCGCAAACGGTTCGATAGGCTTAGTGAACCGCGCCACTTCGCAAATGGCAGAGGCGATTTCCGAGGTAAACTACCTTTTATCAAAAGAGATTGACTTTAAATCGAGAACGCCCGAAATTTTAGATATCAAGACACGCCTTGAGCGTGAACTTGAAAGTTAGGGAGGTAGCGATGTTATTTTCACACGACGTCGATATCCGCTTTTCCGTGTCTAAAATCAAATCGTTTCTCTTTAGCGTTGACTATGCGGAAAACGAAATGCAAACCGCCTATAACGAGGTAGACTCTGCGTTTCGTCAGGGCGAAGAACTACTTAATAAACGGCTTGAGTATATCAAAAAATGCCAAGAAGTTAACGCTACGGATAGTGAGAACGCTCAAAACTTCAAGCAGTGGCTCGAACACGCAATCTTTAAGAAGGAAAAAGAACTTGAGACTTGTGAAAAGGAAGTAAACCGAACCTACAAGGCGAAGAACGACGCCTATAATAACTACGATAGCGTAAAGTCCAAAGCGAACTCTAAAGACCCTAATTCAGGCAAAGCAGTGGACGACGCTTATAAAGCGTATAAGGACGCTGAGGACGCCTATAAAAACGCTTGCGACGAGCGTGATAAATGCAAGCGACACCTCGAGGCGCTCAAACAAGCGCAAACCGACCTTTTCTGGACTATGGATAAAATCCACGACGATAGAATGATGCTCGACGACAAGGAACGGGAAACCCAAGCAATGATTAGCAGGCTAAACGGCGCGTACTCAAACTTCGTAGGCGTGTATAACACCGCCTCACGAAATATGGACGACGCGAGAAGTTGTACCCAAAGCGCGTTAAAGAGCGCGAATTACGCTACCGACCTTGTGAGCGACCTCGTTGGATATAGCGTAGGCGAGGATAACGAAACTTCCGTTACGAGCATAGCAGAGGTATACGAGGCGGGCGACAAAATGGAACTATTAAACGAGCGCCTTCGTGAAGACGAAAAGGAAATGAAATACGCCGTTGCTCAGTACAACGAATTAGTAATTGATAATATAATGGCGAGCGTAGAAGAGCAAATGGAAGATATCCAGCGCAAAATCGCTAAGGAAATTAAACAAAACGAGCGAAAAGCAGACACGATGAAAGCGTTTGCAAAGGCTCTGCAATCCTATTATAATAGTATTTAACTTAAAAACTTTCCGGCTTTTAAGTCCCCGAAAGTACGGGGATTTTTTTGTACAAAAATTAAAGGCGGAATATACAAATAAAAGCGTTGCTTTTTGACGGATATTGTGTTATACTAATAACAAGAAGAAAGAGGAGAATAGGGAAATGGGAAAAAGAATACTCACATTATTTATAGTTGTTATGTCCGTATGTATGCTTTTCGCGTGCAAGCACGAACACGAGTTTTCACAAGGCTGGAGCGCAGACGCAACGCACCATTACCATCAATGTAGTTGTGGCGAAATAACAGACCTTATGTTACATAATTTTGATAACGGTACAACAATTTCGCAACCAACGCTGGAAGTTGAAGGCGTGAAACTATATACTTGTGTAACTTGTGGAAAGGCCAAAACCGAGCCTATCGAAAAACTCTACGAGTGCGCGATTACGGTTAGCGCGAATATGCCAAACGCCGTAACTTTCACAAA
Source organism: Pumilibacteraceae bacterium (assembly GCA_045532295.1). GTDB lineage: Bacteria > Bacillota > Clostridia > Christensenellales > Pumilibacteraceae > UBA10677. Next base: position 36,652 of record JAZSFP010000018.1, read on the forward strand.
TCCCTCGCTCTTAACCCAAACGGTTAGTACGCAAAGCCCCGATTACCAAAAAGTGAATTTTACCACTAACTTCGGCTATAAATATATCTGTTACGAGGTTGGAGGACAAAGATGTTTCGATACTTTCGTGGACTTTGACGAGGTAAAAGAGAACAAAGAAGTACAACTTATCTTCGATTACGCTACGGACGAACTTCCCGTAATAAACGTAGACACTAACGGCGTTAAAATCAATAGCAAGCAAGACTACGTCGATATGTCTTTTTCTATCGAAAACTGCGACGACGCTTTCTCTGCTGACGGCGGAATACGACTTCGCGGAAACTCAACCCTCAAGTACGATAAGAAAGCGTATAGAATTAAGTTTGACAAAAAGCAATCCTTCTTTGGTCTAAAGAAAGCAAAGAGTTGGGTTCTTCTCGCTGAATACATAGATCCCTCGGCGCTCCACAACTACACCGCGTTTGCTATATCAAACGAACTTGACGGCTTAACCTTCACGCCCTCGCCACACAAAATAAACCTCTATCTTAACGGTGAGTTCAAGGGTCTTTATACTTTATGCGAGCAAGTCCAAGAAAACGAGGGTAGAATGGATATAGAAGTGGATATTGATCCAAACGCAACCGCAATTACCGACTACAATTTCTTCATTTGTATGGATCAAAGCGTAATAGGCGATAACGATGCGGTAGAGGGCGAAACATACTTCTATCTTCCCGAGCACGATAGATATATTGAACTTAAATATCCTGAAAAGGACGCTTTTGAAACGAAAACCCAGTTTACTTCCTTCTTTAACGACCTCAAAACCTATGTAAAGAGCGTTTTTGATGCTTATAAAAATCAAGACTACTTACAAATTACTTCGTTAACCGATACTAAATCGCTTATAGATTTTTGGCTCGTAGACGAGATTATGGGCGAACGTGACCACGCATCTAAATCCTTTAATATGTACTACGTTTCCCAAAAGAACGGAGGCGAAGGAAAACTCAAATTCGGTCCCGTTTGGGATTACGACTGGTCGTTGTTTACTCGCTGGACGGATGAGCCCAACCAAATCTATCAAATCGATAACATAATGCACTACTCGAACCTCTTTTTTGAAACGATCCGCGATATTCCCCAAATGCAAACTTCCGCTAAAGACCGCTACCTTACCACCCTTTCGCCTAAACTTAATAAAATAGCGGACGATATATCTGCGTTTGCCGAAACGATGGAAACTTCCCTCGCCCTCAACGCAGAGAAGTGGTATTCGTCTTACGATAAGGACATTACGCAAAAGAATATAACCTTCTTAGTTGATTCTCTCAAATCAAGAAAAACTTTCCTCGATAATCAATGGAACGACTAAACGCAAAATCCCTCTCCAAAAAAGAGAGGGATTTTTATAATTAATTACACGAATAAAACAAAAAAGACACACCAACGTGTGTCTTTTTTGTTGGTGCGGTCAACAGGACTTGAACCTGCACGGAGTTACCACAAGATCCTTAGTCTTGCGCGTCTGCCAATTCCGCCATGACCGCAAACTCAATCAAGCCTATTTATTATACTAAACGGCAAAACATTTGTCAACCGATTTTAAGGGGTTTTAAAAAGATTTTATAAGAATTTTTCAGAGTGTGCGGGGAAGAGCGGAGATATGTTTTGCTCGGACACGACGAAATCAATTTCATTTATCGAGCAGAGAGTATTAAGACAAGGCTCGCCCACCTTTCCGCTATCGAGCATCAAGACTTTCTTGGTAGAGCGTGCGAGCATAACGCGTCTAATATCGTTCTCGGCAATAGCGTTGTCAGTTAAAAGCCCGCTGAGTGAGAGCGTACGAACGGAAAAGAAACACCAGTCGGCGTTAAACGAGCGTAAAAAGTCCATAGCGTATCCGCCCGTATAAGCAAAACTATCCGCCGTAAGTTCTCCGCCCGTTACGAACACTTTAAGGTTACGGTCGGCAAGAGTGACCGCCGCTTTCGCACTATTAGTAATAATAACGATATTCGCCCTTGCAGGTAAAATTTTAAGAAGAGCAAGCGCGCTTGACGAACTGTCAGTCATAATCGTGTCGCCGTCCTTAATTAACGCAAGGCATTTTCTTGCAATAACTATTTTAGCGTCTGAGTGTTCTTTTTCGCGAAAAGAAAGGGGAATATTCGTGCTTATATCCCTTCTAAAAGTTGCGCCACCGTGAGTACGAATAATCTTGCCCGCCTTATTAAGCGTTGCTAAATCCCTACGCATAGTGGGCTCAGATACGAATAAAGCCTTGCAAAGTTCGCCTACGCTTGCCTCACGCTTGTCCTTTAAATATTCCAAAATCGCCTGTTCTCGTTCTTTGAGTGCCATAACATAATCCTTTGAGCGTTTAACAAAAAAACGCCCTAAATAATTCAATAATTGAGCGGAGCAATCAAAATATCGCTAATTGATTGACAAAATCGCTCAAATTGATTATAACATATATATAAGAAAAAATCAATATAAATTAGGAGAAAGTAATGGCGAAAGTAATACTTGACTGGAAAACGGCAGAAAATTTCATAACCGATGCGTTCGTTGGCGCAGGCGTTCCTCGTAAAGACGCCGAAATTTGCGCTGACGTTCTACTTGAAAGCGACCGTAGAGGTATCGAGTCGCATGGTTGCAACCGCTTTAAACCCATATATATTGACCGCATCAACGCAGGAATTCAAAACCCGGTAACCGAGTTTGAAATCGTCAAAGAAACGCCTACCACGGCAGTAGTTGACGGACATAACGGTATGGGGCAAGTCATCGGCTATAAGGCTATGAGTATGGCGATTGAAAAGGCTAAGCAGTACGGAATGGGTATGGTTGCCGTAAGAAACTCTTGCCATTACGGAATAGCAGGCTACTACGCGACTATGGCTACGAAAGCAGGTTGCATAGGTATGACGGGAACGAACGCTCGCCCCTCGGTTGCGCCCACCTTTGGCGTAGAAGGGATGTTCGGTACGAACCCCTATACCGTAGGAATTCCCACCGACGAGGACTTTGACTTTATTTTCGACTGCGCAACCTCTATTACTCAAAACGGCAAAGTTGAGTACTACGAACGCATAGGTGAGCCCGTTCATCCTGGAACGATTATTGATAACGATGGCAACGCGGTAGAAGGCGACGCAGGAGTGGCTCTTAAAAAAATTAGACAAGGCACAGCCGCGCTTACTACTTTAGGCGGTATCGGTGAGGCTTTAGGCGGATACAAAGGCTACGGCTTTGCTATGATTGTCGAACTTTTATCTTCCGCGCTTCAAGACGGAGCGTATGGAAAAGCCCTCGATGGTAAGGACGAGAACGGAAATATTCGACCCTATCATCTTGGACATTTCTTTATTGCGATTGACACTGAGCATTTCGTAGGCGAACAAGCAACGAGAAAGAAGGCGGGCGATATAATTAGAGCAGTTCGCGCCTCTAAAAAAGCGCCGGGAGCGGAACGCATTTACACCGCCGGCGAAAAAGAGTGGGAAATTTGGCAAAGCCGTAAGGATAGTGGAGTGCCTATCAACGAGTCCGTTCAAGCGGAAATGATAAAAGTTCGCGACGAACTTAATCTTACGCAGTACGTTTTCCCGTGGGAAAAATAAGGAGAGAATAATGGATTACGCAAGCGAATCACTCAAAAAACACTATCAATGGAAAGGCAAAATCGAGGTTACGCAACGAGTAGAAGTCAAGGACAAAGTAGACCTTTCTCTCGCTTACACACCAGGCGTAGCAACCCCTTGTCTTGAAATACAAAAGGACGAGCAAAAATCCTACGATTTAACGCGCCGTTGGAACACGGTAGCGGTTGTTACCGACGGAACGGCAGTACTTGGGCTTGGCGATATCGGTCCAGTTGCAGGAATGCCCGTTATGGAAGGTAAAGCCCTACTTTTCAAAGCCTTCGGAGGCGTTGACGCAATCCCGCTTTGCATAAAAAGTAAAGAGGTCGACGAAATCGTTCGCACCGTTTATCTACTTTCGGGAAGTTTTGGCGGAATAAACCTTGAGGATATTTCCGCGCCCAGATGCTTTGAAATTGAGCGTAAACTTCAAGAAATATGTGATATTCCCGTCTTCCACGACGACCAACACGGTACTGCAATCGTGCTTGGCGCAGCGCTCATAAACGCTTTAAAAGTAGTCAAGAAAGATATAGGAAAAGTTCGCGTAGTAATAAACGGAGCAGGTAGCGCAGGTATCGCGATTGCAAAATTTTTGCTCGCGCTTGGCGTGAAAGACCTAATACTTTGCGATAGAATAGGTACGCTCGTTGAGGGTAAAGCAGGTATGACCGAGCCCCAAAGCGAAATGGCAAAGTTGACTAACCGCTCGAAAATTGACGGCGACTTAGCGCTCGCAATGAAAAACTCCGACGTCTTTATCGGCGTTTCCGCGCCTAATATCGTGTCCGAAGATATGATAAAAAGTATGAATTCTGGCGCAATCGTATTTCCTATGGCAAATCCCGTTCCCGAAATTTCTCCCGAGAAAGCGAAGAACGCAGGCGCAAAGGTAGTGGGAACGGGCAGAAGTGACTATAATAACCAAATAAACAACGTTCTTGCGTTCCCCGGCATCTTTCGTGGCGCGCTTGACGCTCGAGCAAGTCAAATCAACGAGAAAATGAAACTTTCCGCAAGTTACGCAATAGCCTCTCTCGTAAGCGACGATGAACTTTGTGAGGAATATATTATCCCTAAAGCGTTTGACGAAAGAGTGGGCAAAACGGTAGCAGAGGCGGTCAAAAAATCAGCGATAGAGAGTGGAGTTGCTCGCATTAAGTAAATAGCAGGGGCATATCGAGCGTATCTTAAAAACGATTGAGGCTATAAATAGCATAAAATTCGTGTTCATTTCATAGAATATAGCGTTATGAAAAAAACGCTCGTTATCATTTTAATACTGTGTTCGTTTTTCTTGACGGCTTGCCAAAGCGCGTTAGGAAAATACTCCCCCTATATCTCTGAACTTCGAGATGAGGTTATGCTTGGCGAGAGCGAAAAATTTAGCGTAACGCTCATAAGTGGAGAGCGAGAAAATCCCTTTGAGGTAAACGGTCAAACTGGCGAGAAAACCGATTTTACCGTTGTAACGCTTTCCCCAAAAGAAGAGGGTGAGTATAATTTCACCTATCTAATCAAGATAGGTGAAGAAATTCTAAGCGGAAAATTTACGCCTCATCCGTTCAAAAACACCTACTCGTTCGAGGTTAATAAACGCGCAGTAGGAACGACTTTTTTGTCTATAAACGACGGCGAAAAGGATTACGAACTAAATCTTTCGTCCATAAAAACCGAGCAAATCCTATCGCCTTCCGACGCTCTCGATATAGCCTGTCATCGTCTTAAAAACTCCATTGAAAGCGTTACGAGCGACGGAAAACTTAATGCAGAAATCTTTATTCGTTATATCGAAAACCCCATATCGAGTGAAAAAACTTATTTTTGGTATATAGCGTTCGCGCCCGAAAAATATACGACTTTTGCGGTTTTAATTGACCCTGTTTCGGGTGAAATAGTCGCAGTAAGAGAATAGTAAATTGTAACGAAAAAACGACTACGGTTAGTCGTTTTTTGTCATTTACTCATTTTTTTCTTCTCATTTTATAGTCACAATTAACCATACCGTTACCAAGCGGAATATCAATTACCTCTTCAATTACAAACCCGTTTTTGCTATACGCCCTAAACGCGCGCTCGTTTTTGCGATTAACCGAAAGCGTAATATCTTTACCTCTAAGCGCCATTTGCTCGAAAGCAAAAGTAGGGTAGCCTTTTCCTCGAGCGGAGGGAAGAAGATAAAGTTTATCCATAAAAACTTCCGTTTCTCTTTCAACGAAGATAACTACGCCTTCGCGGTCGAGCCACTTGTATTCGTAGCCTTCCGCTCTAAACTTTTTGATATTCTCCATTGAAAAATATTTATCAAGCAAAAGTTCAATTTGCGCTACGGGTAAAATTTCTTTATAAGTGTCCAACCAAAGCGGTTTCATAAAATCGTAAAGATTAGCGTAATCCTTCTCGTCAAAATCAATAAGTTCCATAATGCGCCTCCACGAAAAACATTATAAAACAACTAAAAACAAAAATCAAGTGAAATAACGCTTTTAGAAAAATATTACGCCGTTATGGTTGACTAAATTTTGTATTTAAGATATAATTGTATTAACAAATAAAATAGAAGAAGGAAATTACTAAAATGACCAACATCGCATTACCCTTATTCGTCAAAGACCCGTTCTTTTCGCTTTGGGCGGAAAATAGAGATCTCACTAAAGCCGAGGGCGTTTTTTGGATGGGCAACCGTAAAGCAATGAAAGGAACGCTTACCGTAAACGGAGTAGAGTATTCGTTTATGGGTGGAGGTGAAAACGCCTTAAAGCAAACTTCCTATTCGCTTTCCGCTTTCTCAACGAACTTTAATTTTGAGGGCAACGGCTTTAAGTTCAGCGTAGAATTTTTATCCCCCTTGCCTCCTACTGACCTTAAACTGCTTTCTCTTCCCGTGTGCTACCTTTCCTATAAATACGAAGGAAAGGAGGCGGACGAAGTTTCCGTATCTTTTGCAATCGAGGAACGAGTATGTTACGATACCGTTCTTGAACCTGACCGCAAGGAAATTACCCGTGGCGGAGTAATCAAGACGGATAACTTTGAAACGGCGTATATCGGTCTTCGTCGTCAGTACCCCCTTTCTCACTCAGGCGACGGCTTTGGCGCAGACTGGGGCAACTATTACCTCTGTGGAGAAGAGGCTGACGTTATCGAAAAAGATGACCGCAAGTGGATTTTAGCAACGAACACTTCGTCTGCAAAGAACGGTTTCTTTATGCTTGGATACGACGATATAGCGTCAATCTACTACTACGGCGAAATCCTTCGCGGATATTACTTTGAGGGTAGAATGAATATTCTCGACGCTCTCTTCGACGCTTATAAAAACAAAGATAAATATACCGCAATTTGCGAAAAATTCGACGAGCAGTTAAAGAGCGACGCTAAAAAGTACGGCGAAGAGTATTACACGATTTTAGTGTATTCGCTCCGTCAAAGCATAGGCGCGCATAAACTCGTTCGCGACAGCGAGAATAGAATATTATTCCTCTCTAAAGAGTGTAACTCCGATGGATGTGTAGCGACTGTTGACGTAACCTATCCTTCCGCGCCTCTGTACCTTTACTATAATCCCGAACTCGTTCGCGGTATGCTCCGTCCTATCTTTGACTTTGCTCGTATGCCTATTTGGAAATTCGACTACGCGCCCCACGACGCCGGCGTTTACCCGTACGTAACGGGACAACTCTACGCAGCGCGCTGTGGAGAAAGCAAGTTTAACAAAGACATCTACGTAGACTTTGCAAAAACTAAGGACGTTCTTCCTTTCTACTACTTAATGCAGGACGGCGAAGTGGTTTATAATCCTGATCGCCAAATGCCCGTAGAAGAGAGCGCAAACGTGCTTGTTCTCGCTTACGCTTGCTTTATGCGCGACGGCGACGATAGTCAAATCGTAGAAAATATCGACCTTCTCGAAAAATGGTCGGCGTTCTTGGTGGACAACGGTCCCGTTTACGGTCGTCAACTTTGTACCGACGACTTTGCCGGTCACCTTGACGACAATATCAACCTCGTAATTAAAGCGTCGATAGGCATCGAGTGTTACGCTAAAATTCTTCGCCACCTTGGTAGAGAAGACGAGGCAAATAAGATGAGTGCAAAAGCGAAAGAGTTCGCTAAAGCAGTGGAAGACCTTGCTTGCAAAGACGGACATCTTCCCATTGCAATCGGAACGGACGAAACTACTTTCTCGCTCAAGTATAACCTTGCTTTCGATAAGATTTTAGGAACTAACCTTTATCCCGATAGTATGGCAAAAATTGAAACCGAGTATTATCTTAAAAAGGCTAATAAGTATGGAACTCCGCTTGATAGCCGTATAACTACCACGAAAACCGACTGGCTCGTTTGGTGCGCAGCAATGGCTGAGGGCGATACGCAAAAAGCAATCCTCAATCAAGTCTATACCTTTATTGAGAACTGCCCCGACCAAGTTCCTTTCCCCGACTGGTACGAAACTACCGACGCGTCCGCGCGCGAGTTTAGAAACCGTACTCCACAAGGCGGAACTTTCATTATGTTGTTAAAGTGAGGCTCTGACCCAACATTTACATAAAAATAAAATCAATATATAAGGAGAATAAAGATGAAAACGGTAAAAGACAAATACTTGGTAGTAGGCGCGGACTTTGCAGGCTATCCCTTAAAAGAAGTGGTAGTAGAACACCTTAAAAAGAAAGGTTGGCAAATCGAGGACCTTGGCGTAACGGCAACTTCCGACCCCAATGATACTGAAAATATGTTCCATCGCGTAGGACTTAGAGTAGGCGCGCAAATCAGCGAAGGCAACTATGAACGCGCGCTCCTTTTCTGCGGAACGGGTATGGGTATTCATATCGCTGCAAGCAAATGCCCTCGCGTTCACGCAGGTGTCGTTGAAAGCCTTCCCGCCGCTCTTCGCGCAATCACCGGTAACGGCGTTAACGTTTTAGCAATGGGCGCTTTCTACGTTGCTCCTCAAACCGCTTGCGATATTGCCGACGCGTATCTTTCTAACTCTCTCGGCAGTGGTTGGGAGTGGTGGCATAACTTCTACGAATTCCACAAACTTGCTATGGACGAACTTGACGCATTTGATTACGAAGAGTACAAAAAGAACGGGTTCAAGGTTGAACACCTCGGCGATTATGATTTGACCTTGGACTTCGATAAAAAACCTGAATAATTTTTTACGGAAAAACATTACGGAATTCGGCGTGTTTTAAACGCATATTTCCTAAAAAACAATACAAAATAATATAATAAGGAGTAGAATTATGGCTAACAGAATTATTCTTAACGAACAATCTTTCCACGGCGCAGGCGCAAGAGCAGAACTTGCAGGCGCAATGCAAGTTCGCGGATTTAAGAAAGCGTTCATTTGTTCAGACAAAGCAACCTTTGAAGTTGGTGTTACTGCAAAAGTAATAGCAGTTCTTGACGATGCTAAAATCCCTTACGAGATTTATACGGGCATTGTACCTAATCCCCCCATTGAAAACGTCCTTGAAGGCGTAGAGGCGTATAAGAAGAGTGGCGCTGATTGCATCGTAGCAGTAGGCGGTGGATCAAGTATTGATACTGCAAAAGCAATCGGTATTATCGTAGCAAACCCCGAGTTCGGCGACGTAAGAAGTCTTGAAGGCGTTGCTCCCACTAAAAACCCCACCGTACCTATTATCGCTCTTCCAACGACTGCAGGAACGGCTGCTGAGGTTACCATTAACTACGTAATTACCGACCTTGAGAAAAAACGCAAGTTCGTATGCGTAGACCCCCACGATATTCCCATCGTTGCAATCGTAGATAGCGAACTTATGGAGACTATGCCTCCCTCTCTTACCGCATCGACGGGTATGGACGCGCTTACCCACGCAATCGAGGGTTATACCACTAAAGGCGCTTGGGAAATGACCGATATGTTCCACCTCAAAGCAATCGAAATTATCGCTCGTTCGCTCCGCTCGGCAGTAAAGGGTGAGAAGAGTGGTATGGAAGGTATGGCGCTTGGTCAATACGTTGCAGGTATGGGTTTTTCCAACGTAGGACTTGGTATCGTTCACTCTATGGCTCACGCTCTCGGCGCAGTATATAACACCGCTCACGGCGTAGCAAACGCAATACTTCTTCCCACCGTTATGGAATATAACGCGGATTGCACCGGCGAAAAGTACAGAGAAATCGCTCGCGCTATGGGAGTAAAAGGCGTAGACCAAATGAGCCAAGAAGAGTATAGAAAAGCAGCAGTTGACGCAGTTAAACAACTCTCTAAGGACGTTGGTATTCCTCAAGACCTTAAAGCAATCGCAAAGGAAGAAGATATTCCTTTCCTTGCTCAGTCCGCTATGGACGACGCTTGCCGTCCCGGTAACCCCAAAGACCCCACGCTTGAGGACATCGTTGCTCTCTATAAATCGTTACTTTAATTGTATATAATAAAAACGGCGGTATACGTATACCGCCGTTTTTGTTATTTTAAATGTTTTTACTTCTTATATTCTTCAACGATTTTAGCAATTTTAAGGTAATCGTTCGTTAAAATACAATCAATTCCCATATCAAGATATTCACGAGCAAGGTCTTCTTCATCCGCCCAGAAGACGTTACAGCGTATTCCGTTTTGATGAGCCTTATCAACCATTTCCTTATTAAAGAAAGGACGGAAAAGTTGTACTTTTTTAAGCCCTAACTCAATAGCCGTATTAACGATATCCCAAGGATTTTGCCCTGCGCCAAGACAAATAGGCATATCGGGCGCAAACTTTTTAAGAAGAGCAATAACTTCCTTTGATGAAGTCATAAAATAAACGAATTTTTCACAATCGTACTTACGAATAAGCGAAACGATTTTCTTAATGAACTCTTCAGAAAGTCCCGTATAAGCGTTTTCGGGTTTAATATGGATATTCATTATCGCGTGGCAAGAGAACTTTTTAAGAATTTCTTCAAAAGTCAAAATCTTAAGCCCCTTAAACTTTTCGCCGAATTTAACGCCAAAGTCAAATTTAAGTAGTTCTTCGTAAGCCGTATCAGTAATTTTGCCTACTCCGTCGCTAACTCGCTCAAGAGAGTTGTCGTGGCAAGAAACGACTACGCCGTCTGAAGTGGGCCAAAGGTCAAACTCAATTTCGTCCGTTCCAAGCGCAATCGCAGAACCAAACGCAGGCATAGTGTTTTCGGGAGCAACCGTATTAAAACCACGATGAGCGCAAACTCTTGGATAGGGCATCGTGTCTTCGTTTCTCACAATCATACTTCCGCCCGGACGATACTTCATAGGACGGCGACCGTTCTCAATGTATTCGTAATGCGGAGATGGGGGATTGCCAAAGCCGGCAGGCTTTAAGTATTTGTTTTTAGGATCAATATCAACGCACGCAAAACCCACCTTTGAGCCAAGCGCAAGTAAAGTTTCGCCCTTAGGAGAAACGACGCACGAATTACCGCAAATTTCACTGTCCTCGCCAAGACTAATTGAAGAACGAATAACGAAAGCGTTCGTATTATAAGCGTAGAAACGGCACATAGTTTCAATCGCGCTGTGTAGATCTGAACGCTGATGAGAACAACCGATAATAAAATCAAGGTTTTGGCGCGCAAGAGCAGAGCAATATTCGTAAAAATAGAAATCGTAGCAGGTCAAAAAACCAAACCTATAACCCTCAAGTTCCAAAATATACGGTTCTTCGTACTCAAACGAATAAATACTATCAATATTCTTAACTTCGCTTGGAACGAGATGTTGCTTGTAATATTTAAAAACCTCGTTACCGTTACGGTCGTAAACGAAAGTAGTGTTTCTCTCGCCGTAAGTAAAATCACGACCGTTGACAATCACGATTGCGTTACAACGCTTAGCCGTCTCGCTTGCCTTTGCTCTTATAACGGGCGAAAATTTTCTTGCCGTCTCCGAACTAATCGTAGGTGAAGGCGCAAGAGCAGGAATATCCGACGACTCGGGAAAAACTATTAAATCCATACTCTCGTCGCACTTATCTAAAGTATCGAGTTCCCACTGAAAGAGTTCGTCAACGCGCGAAAAATCCATTGAGTAATAGGGCTGAACAATACAAACCTTCATAAAAGTTTCTCCTTAAAGTTTCTTTATAAATCTTTCCGCAGTCTCGGGCGTGCGGTGGTCAAAGAATACGCTCTTGCCCTTGTCGAGCGTAGCGATAAGCGACATATCCTCGTCGCTCAAAGTAAAATCGAACAGTTCAAAGTTTTCCTTAATGCGCTCTTTTCTAACCGACTTAGGAATAACGATAACGCCACGCTGAATATTCCATTTAAGCATAATTTGAGCAGTGCTTTTACCGTACTTTTCACTTATCGCTTTAAGAGTGGGATTATCAAAAAGCCCGTCTTGACCTCTGCCCATAGGCGACCAAGCCTCAACCGCCACTCCGTACTTTCCCGCCCAAATAAGCGCGTCAGACTGTTGAAAAGAGGGGTGAACTTCTATCTGGTTTACTACGGGCTTAACTTCGCAAAAGGAACAAATATTTACCAAAAGCGCAGGGTAAAAGTTAGAAACGCCGATGTTTTTAATAACGCCCTCGCGGTATAAATCCTCAAGCCCTCTATAAGCCGAGTAAATATCCCCAACCGGATGATGAATTAAGCAAAGGTCAAGATAATCAGTCTTGAGTTTTTCAAGCGAGCGGTAAATGGACGCCTTGCATTTTTCTCTATCGTGCTCGGAGTACCAAACCTTCGTGGTAAGGAATATATCCTCACGCTTAATTCCGCTATCCTTAATAGCCTTGCCAACTTCTGCCTCGTTAAAATAATACTGCGCAGTGTCAATCGAACGGTAGCCTATTTCCAAAGCGTCGCTAACGCATCTAACGCACTCGTCTGGCGAAACTAAAAACACGCCGTAACCAAGCATAGGCATTTTATTTCCATTACTTAAAGTTTTATATTCCATAAGCGCCTCCATATAATATTATTTTACCACACTTTTAAACGATAGGCAAGTAAAAACCCCACTCAATCAAGAGTAGGGTTAAATATTTATTGATTATCGGAAACGCTATTCGCTTGTTTCTCTTTGATAGCAAGTTCAATTTCAGCGTCCGTTTTACCTCTCGCGCTAACCTTATGTTCAATATTGATTTCGCCTGCCTTTTGAAGAGCAAATTTAGTAAAGAACGGACCAACGAGTTCGTAAATAAGCACTGAGAAAAGAGTAATGTTCGCTACGATCACTCCGGCAGGACCAAGAGCGTGAGCCTTGATTGCCATACCAAGAGCAACGCCCGCTTGAGGAAGAAGAGTGATACCAAGATACTTCTTTACGGTAGGCGGACTTTTCATAAGCGACGCCGACGCGCTTGCGCCGAAGTATTTTCCAAGCGAACGGAAAAGAATATAGATAACGCCCACTAAAATTATGTGAAGATTACCGAAAATCGAGAACTCAAATTCCGCGCCGGAAAGCACGAAGAAGAGTATGTAAAGAGGCGCGGTCCAGCGGTCAAGTCTGTCCATAAGTTCTTCTGAAAAATCACACTCGTTGCAGAATACCGTACCAAGCATCATACAAGTTAAAAGCGAAGAGAAGGAAATAGTAACCTCGCCGATATTGAAAGTGAGCATTGAAAGAGCAACTGTAATGAGAACGAAAGCGACTGAAACGGAAAGACGCTTACTTCTCGAGTGGAAGAACCTTTCCATAAGCGTAATGAGCAAGCCCATAAGCGCGCCAAGACCGAGCGAAAGCACGATTTCAATAAGTGGTTCAACGAGAATAGAAATAATGTCCGCGTGTCCGAGCGTGAGAGCCTTTGCAATACCGAACGAAATAGAGAAAAGCACGAGACCTACCGCGTCGTCGATAGCAACGACGGGGAGCAAAGTATCCGTAACTGGTCCTTTTGCCTTATACTGACGAACGACCATAAGCGTAGCCGCAGGAGCGGTAGCGGAGGCTATTGCGCCAAGCACGATAGCAGAGGGGAGAGGAAGAACTTCTGGGAAAATAAGCGAGAAAATAACGAGCGCCGCGTCTACTAAAAGAGTTGCTACGACTGCTTGAAAAACGCCTATTACCGCCGCCTGTTTTCCAACTGCTTTGAGTTGGCGAAGACGGAATTCGTTACCGATAGAAAAAGCGATAAAGCCAAGAGCCACGTCGGGAATTATAGATAATCCCTCAATCTCTTCCATACTCGTAAAGCCTAATCCTTTAATATTAAGCGCACCTAACACGTACGGACCGATTAAAATACCTGCAACCAAGTAAGCGGTAACGGCAGGAAGATGCACGAGTTTTGCAAGCCTTGAAAGTAATAATCCGGCAAAAAGCGCAATAGATAAAGATAATAAAAGTTCCATAAATTTAACCTCAAAAATTCAATCCGCCCGTAATTGTAATACTTTAAAATAAATTTGTCAACAGTTTTAACTATATTATTTAAAGTATTTTAAATAAGGTAAAAACGGAGGGATACGCACCCCTCCGTTTTATTATTTATAGAACTATACTGTTATTGTTTACCCGAAGAATTATAATGCATCGTCGCTTTCACCATAGTATCGTTATAATATCCAAAACCCACTTTTTGCCAATCCGCTTGACTGCCTCCGTAGTAAGTATCGGTAATAGAGGAGCAAAGATAGAAAGCGTGGTCGCCTACGTAAATGACGCTCTTTGGTATATAAATAGAAGTTAAAGTCGTGCAGTTCCAAAACCCGGCGTTTGCAATCGTTACCGTCCCTTCTTTAATCTTGTAATCGGCGGGCAAAGATATTCTTACTGCTATAAGGTGTTTGCCTATGTACAGAACGCTATCTTCCCAGTTTTCTTGGTTATTATAGTACGCCGTTCCGTAGAAAATTTCCGCGTTAATTACCATTTTTTTAGCAGGCAAAGTAACGGAGGAGAGCGAAGAGCAATACATAAAAATTCGTCTATCCATTTGAGAAATTGAAGAAGGAAGAGAAACGGAGGTAAGCGACGAGCATTGCTCGAACGCATATTCTCCGATAGAAATCAATCCTTCGTTAAACTCAACGCGCGCTAAAGACTTGCAGTTTTGAAAAGCGTTCACACCTATCGTTGCAACGGATGAAGGAATTACTACGCTTTCAATCGCCGTGTTGTAGAAGGTAAATTCTTCAATTGAAGTAATCTTATTTGAAAGAAGGGCTGACGAGAGAGAAGTGCACTCGTAAAAACAATATTTGCCTAAACGCGTTACGCTATCGGGAATAATAACGGAAGAAAGCGCGTTACAACCCGAGAACGCGTAATCGTCAATACTGAGAACCTCGCCACCTATTCTAACGCTCTTAACCGTACTGTCGCAAAAAGCGTACGCGCCTATTTTAGTAACGCTCCAGGGTATAAAAACACTGTCAACCTCGCTTGAGGATAGCGCGCTCGTCGAAATTTCCGTTACGGGCAAGCCGTTGTAGACGGACGGAATAATAATATCCTTATCTGCGCAATCCCCTAAACCCGCTAAAGAGTAGTGCGTTTGGTCAAAACTCTTTTGAAAATAAAGCCCCTCGCTATATGCCTTTTTGTTGCAAGAAGAACAAATCGCGCCCTCGCCTTCGTGTTTAGGGTCGCCGTGTTCAAAAACCTCTTCGCCCTTTTGACCGCAGTCGCACGAATAGTAGTACTTTGCTCCGCCCTCGCAGTTAGCGGAAGAGCAAAGAAAATCGTCGCTTACTATTTTAAGAGTAAAACTATGACTGTGTCCGCAACCAAAAAGAAAGAGAGAACAGAGCAAAACGAGCGCTATTATAAAAGAAAAGGCCTTCTTCATTTTCCTAACTTCTCCAACTGTTTTTAATAATTATAACACGAAAAAGAGCAAAGGTCTTTAGAAAATCGTAACAGTTTTTTATCATATCGTAAATTTCGCCACAAAAAGCCCTACTAAAGAGAGCGAGGTGTAAAAAATTGATTGACAAGATTAATAAATAATACTATAATATTAAAGAATAACGGGCGAAAAGCCCAAGTATTAACGGAGATAATTATGGCTAAAGAGAAGGAATTCGTCAAAGAGATTGCCGATATCGAAACCGATTTTGCGCAATGGTACACCGATGTAGTAACTAAAACCCAACTCGTTGACTACGGTCCAGTAAAAGGCACGATGGTAATTCGTCCTTACGGCTACGCAATTTGGGAAAATATCCAACGCGAACTTGACCGTCGTTTCAAGGAAACGGGACACGAGAACGCATATTTCCCTATGTTCATACCGTATAGTTACCTTTTAAAAGAGGCGGAGCACGTTGAAGGCTTTGCGCCCGAGGTAGCAGTGGTAACGCACGCAGGTGGCGAAGAACTTGCTGAAAAGTTAGTAGTCCGTCCTACTTCCGAGACCATAATTTGCGAAATGTACTCCAAGTGGGTTCAGTCCTACCGCGACCTTCCTATGCTCATCAACCAGTGGGCTAACGTAGTTCGTTGGGAAAAGACCACCCGTCCTTTCCTTCGCACCTCCGAATTCCTCTGGCAAGAGGGACATACCCTCCACGCAAGCGAGGAAGAGGCTCAGGAGGAAACCTTGAAAATGCTCTACGTTTACGAAGAGTTCGCTAAAAACGTGCTCGCGATCCCCGTGCTTATCGGTCAAAAGTCCGAGAAAGAGAAGTTTGCCGGCGCAAACGCAACCTATTCTATGGAAGCAATGATGCAGGATGGTAAGAGCCTTCAAGCAGGTACTACGCACTTCTTCGGCACGAACTTTTCCGCAGCGTTCGACATAAAATACCTCGACCGCGACGGCACTCACAAAAACCCCTATCAAACCTCGTGGGGAGTTTCCACCCGTCTTATCGGAGCGCTCATTATGGCGCACGGCGACCAGCGTGGACTTTGCCTTCCCCCCTTCGTTGCTCCCACCCAAGCGGTTATTATTCCTATCGCTATGCATAAGGGCGGAGTATTAGAAAAGGCTACCGAGATTTACGAAAGTCTCAAGAAAGCAGGCGTTAGAGTTAAACTTGACGACAGTGAGCAAAGTCCCGGTTGGAAGTTCAACGAGTACGAAATGAAGGGGGTTCCCCTCCGTCTTGAACTTGGTCCTCGCGATATCGAGAACGGCGTCGTAACCTATACCCGTCGTGATAAACTCGGTGAAAAGTTTACCCTTCCTATCGAAGGACTTGCCGACGCTCTTCCCGCGCTTTTTAAGGAAATCCACGAAAATATGTATAACAAGGCAAAAGCCTTCCTCGATAGCCATATCAAAATCGTTCAAAATATGGACGAACTCAAGTCCGCTGTTGAAACGGGCAACTTTGCGCTTGGTATGTGGTGCGGTTGCAGAGAGTGTGAGGATAAACTCAAGGCTGAACTTGCCGTTACCACGAGAAATATGCCTTTCGACCAAACTCCCGTCGGAGACCGTTGCGTAATCTGTGGAAAACCCGCAAAGAAGAAGATTTACTTCGGAAAATCATACTAAGGAGATTAAAATGAATATCGCTCTTATCGCGCACGATAAAAAGAAAAACGATATGATTGAACTTTCCATTAAGTTCAAAGAAGTCCTCGCTAAACATACCCTTTTTGCTACGGGTACTACCGGAACGCTCGTTATGGGCGAAACGGGGCTTGCAATAAATAGAATGAAGAGTGGACCTCTCGGTGGCGACCAACAAATCGGCGCTATGATAGCCGCAAACGAAATCGACCTCGTCGTTTTCCTTCGCGACCCCCTTACCGCCCAACCCCACGAGCCCGACGTTTCCGCGCTTCTTCGCCTTTGCGACGTACAGGATATTCCTCTCGCAACGAATATCACGAGCGGTACGGTTCTTCTTTCCGCTCTCGGTAGGGGCGAACTTAACGATAGACGCAAATAAGTAATGCAAAGTAAAAATTATTTTTCCCTTGCCATTTAAAAGTTTGGTAAGGGATTTTTTATATAATTTACTTGACTTTTGTTTTTGTTTTAGTTATAATAATTGACGAAGAAAGCATTGAACTCGGTGTTAGCCTTAATGGTTTTCGTCCTTGAGTCCCACGATATGCAACTTTTAGTTGGTGGATGCTTTCTTTTTTATTCTCAAAAAAAGCGTAAAAATTTGAAGAAAAAAATATTTTAAAAATTTTTTAAAAAATAGTGTAAAAACGTTTGACAAATTTTTTGCAATTTGATATTATATACACGCTGTCTGACGACGGACACACGTTGTGGGGGTTTAGCTCAGCTGGTAGAGCACCTGCCCTGCAAGCAGGGGGTCAGCGGTTCGATCCCGCTAACCACCACCACAACTGCTCATTACGGAGCGCAGAAACCGCAGTTGCGCAAATCCGCGTGATTGCGTTTTTCTTAACCTCCGTTTCCATATAATGGAGTGTAGCTCAGCAGGTTAGAGCACCACCCTGATAAGGTGGGGGTCGGTGGTTCGAGTCCACTCATTCCAACCACAAGAGACCGAGAACATCGGTCTGTTTTGTTATGTAAAATAGAAAAACGAC